>NZ_JBEZYL010000007.1:0-272392 GCF_040638465.1 Streptomyces sp. NPDC026206 | reverse complement strand
GCGCGATGGAGATGCCGGTGGGCAGCACCATCCGCTCGCCGGGCGCCAGCTCGGCACGGGAGCACGGCGGCCGGACGGCGGTGCTCCACTGCCCCGGCATGAAGAGCCGCCTCTTGTGTCAAATGAGCAAGAAAAACGGGTAGTTCGCTAAATGCGGCACATCAGGAAATGCCTCATGCTCCGGCCCGGCCGGCCTCGGCCGGAACACCCCCGACACCGTGCAGGAGTGACCCATGCCCGTGGACACCTTCGCCCCGCACGAACGCATCGCCATCGTGGGCACGGCCTGCCGACTTCCTGGCGGCATCACCGGCCTCGGCGGCCTGTGGACGGCCCTCGCCGAGGAGAGAGACCTGATCACCGCCGCCCCGCCGGCGGACCGGGTGGACTCGGCCCGGTTCCTGGACCCCGACCTCGAGCGCCCCGGCAAGGCGTACACGATGGCGGGCGGCTATCTCGGCGACGTCTCCGGGTTCGACCCGGAGTACTTCGGGATCTCGCCGCGCGAGGCCAAGCATATGGACCCGCAGCAGCGGATGCTGCTGGAGATGGCGGCCGAGGCGTTCGACGACGCCGCCGTCGACCCGGCCTGCCTGGCGGGTTCGGACACGGCGGTGTTCGTCGGGATCAGCGACATGTCGTACGGCGGCCTGCAGATGGCCCACATCGAGGAGATCACCGCCTACTCCATGAGCGGCTCGGCGCTGTCGATCGCGGCCAACCGGCTGTCGTACGCCTTCGACCTGCGCGGCCCCAGCATCGCGGTGGACACCGCCTGCTCTTCCTCGCTCATCGCCGTGCACCAGGCGTGCGAGACCCTGCGCTCGGGCCGCAGCCGGGTGGCCCTCGCGGGTGGCGCGAACCTGCTCCTCAGCCCGTTCCACTTCGTCGGCTTCTCCCGCGCCCTGATGCTCTCGCCGCGCGGGCGCTGCGCGACGTTCTCCGCCGGGGCCGACGGCTACGTGCGGGCCGAGGGCGGCGGGATGGTGTTGCTGAAGCGGCTGTCCGACGCGCTGGCGGACGGGGACCGGGTGCACGCGGTGATCGCGGGCAGCGGGGCCAACTGCGACGGCAACACCTCGGGGATGACCGTGCCGAGCACGGAGATGCAGCAGCGGCTGCTGCGCGAGGTGTATGAGCAGGCGGGGAGCGGCCCCGACCAGGTGCTGTACTTCGAGGCGCACGGCACGGGCACGCCGGTGGGCGACCCCCTGGAGTGCCGGGCGGTCGGCGAGGCGCTGGGCGTGCGGCGGACGAACGGGCCGCTGCCCATCGGGTCGGTGAAGACCAACATGGGGCACGCGGAGCCCGCCTCGGGGATGGCGGGGCTGTTCAAGGGGATGCTGGTGCTCCGGCACGGCCGGATCCCTGCCTCGCTGCACGGCGAGCCTGCCAATCCGCAGATCGACTTCGCCGGGCTGAATCTCTGCCCGGTCGGCAGTATGCGTCCCGTGGCGGAGGTCGGCGGCGGTGTGGTGGGCGTGAACAGCTTCGGCTTCGGCGGGGCGAATGCGCACGTGGTGCTGGGCGCGGCACCGGCCCGGCAGCGCGCGGCCGCCCCGGCCCGGCCGCCAGGTCCGCTGCCCCTCGTGGTGTCGGGGCGCACCCGCCTGGCCCTGACCGAGGCGGCCCGGGCGGTCGCGGAGCGTCTGGAAGGCGTCGGCGGCGACGAGGAGTTCTACGACCTGTGCTGGACCGCCTCCCGCAGGCGGACCCGGCACCCGCACCGCGCGGCCGTCCTCGCGCACGGCCCGCGGGACGCCGCCGCGCAGCTGACGGCCCTCGCGGCGGACGAGGGCTCCATGGCGGCCGCCTCCACGCACGTCGAGCGGCCCTCATCGGGCGGCGTCGCGTTCGTCTTCTGCGGCAACGGCACCCAGTGGGCCGGTATGGGCGGGGCCCTCATGGCGGACGAGCCGGTCTTCCGTACGGCCGTGGAGGAGGCCGATGAACATCTGCGGCCGCTGCTGGGCTGGTCGGTGGCCGAACTGCTGGCCGCCGGCCCCGAGGAGGGTGCGGAGCGGATGGCGGACACCGCGTCCGCGCAGCCGGCGCTGTTCGCCTTCCAGATCGGGCTGGTGGCGCTGCTGGCGGAGTACGGGGCGGCCCCGGCCGCCGTGCTGGGGCACAGTGTCGGCGAGGTCGCGGCGGCGTACGTCAGCGGGGCGCTGGACCTGCCGGGCGCCGCGCGGGTGGTCGCCGAGCGGAGCCGGGCCCAGGCCGTCACGGCGGGGACGGGCCGGATGGCCGCCGTCGGGATGACGGAGGAGGAGGCCGAAGAGGCGGTGGCCGCCTACGGCGGGCGGCTGGAGATCGCCGCGGTCAACAGTCCGCGGGACGTGACCGTCTCCGGGGAGCCCGGGGCGCTGCGGTCCCTGGGCGGTGAACTGGCGGCCCGTGACGTGCCGTTCCGCGAGCTCGACGTGGACCACGGCTTCCACAGCGCCGCGATGGACGTGATCGAGGAGCCGCTGCGGGCGGGGCTGGCTGGTCTCCTCTCCTACGAGCCGCGGCTGCCGATGTACTCCACGGTGACGGGCGAGTGCGTCGGCGCCGGGCAGCTGGACGCCGCGTACTGGTGGCACAACGCCCGCCGGCCGGTGCGGTTCGCGGACGCGGTCGGGAAGGCGTCCGAAGCGGGGATCGCGACGGTGGTCGAGATCGCCCCGCAGCCGGGCCTGGCCGGTGCGCTGAACCGGATCGCCTCCGATGCCGCGGGCGGCCCGTTCCACGTCGTCTCCCCCGTCACCCGGGACCGGTGCGACGGCGCGGCCGTCCACCGGGCCGCCCTGCGGGTGCTGGCCGCGGGGGACGGGAGCGGGACGGACCGCTGGTTCCCGCGGCCCGGCTCGGTCACCGACCTGCCGCCCTACCCGTGGCAGCGCGAGCCGTACTGGCACGGCACGCCCGAGCACTGGGTGCGCACCAGCGGTGACGGCGTGCTGGTGCACCCGCTGCTGGGCGAGCGCGCCCCCGTGCTGGAGCCCACCTGGCACACCCCCATCGAGCGCACCCGTACGCCCTGGCTGGCCGACCACCGGGTCGCCGGGGCCGTGGTGATGCCGGCCACGGGGTTCGTGGAGCTGGCGCTGGCCGCCGGGCGGGAGGTCTTCGGCGGCCCCGCCGAGCTCGACGACCTGGAGATCACCCGCGCCCTGCCGCTGGCCTGGGACGCGGCGATGGACGTCCGTCTGACCACCTCCCTGTGCGACGAGGACGGCATCGTGCGCATCGCCAGCCGCACCGGCGGCACCGGCGGATGGCGGCTGCACGCCCGCGGCCGCGTGCGCCGCCGGGCCGCCGGGCAGCCGGATCCGGTGGACCTGGGGCAGGTGCGGGAGCGGATGTTCTGGCACGTATCCGCAGAGGATCTCCACGCGTCACTGGGTGAGGCCGGTCTGGTGTACGGGCCGGCGTTCCAGGTGCTGCGTGATCTGCACGTGGGCGACCGGGAGGTCCTCGCCTCGTACCACTGCTCACCGGCGGACGACGGGTACGGCGGCTACGTGGTCCACCCGGCGCTGCTCGACGGTGCGCTGCAGGCGGGCGCACCGCTGCTGGCCGATGCGGAGAGCGGATATCTGCCGTCGGGCATCGACCGGGTGCGTCAGTGGGCCGCGCCGGCGGAGGACGGCCGGGTCCATGTGCGACAGCGGTCCATGACACCGCGCGCGGTCGTCTGGGACATCACGGTGACCGACGAGGACGGCACGGTGGCGCTGGAGCTGACCGGCTGCCGCCTGCAGCGGCTGAACCTGCCCGCCGCCGACCGCGGCGAGGGGTACGTCACCGTGCTGCGCGCCGCCCCCCTGCCCGGGCAGCCGGGGCCCACCTGGGTGCCGCCGTCACCGGCCGAGGTGGTGGCGGCCGCGGAGGGCGCGCTGGCGCGGCTGGGGGAGGGGCCGGCGGCCCGGCTCCTCACCACCCCCGGGGAGCCGATGCTCAAGCGCCTCACGGCCACCGGGGCGACCAGGGCATTCGAGGAACTGCTGCCCGGGCGCGACACCTTCACCTTCGGTGACCTCCTCTCCGCGGGCGTGCTGCCACGGCATGAGAGGTTCGTGCGGTTGCTGGCGAGCATGGCCGAGGAGCGAGGGCTTCTGGAATCCGACGGAGAGGGCTGGCGGCGACTCGGCGGCGGGGAGTCCTTCGACCTGAACGAGGTGTCGGAGCTGTCGGGCTATCTGTCCTCATTGGTTCTCAACGCGCGGTTCGCCCTTCACCTGCCCGCTCTGCTGACCGGGCGGCAGGATGCCTTGGAGCTGCTGTTCCAGGACAGCGGCCCGGAGATGATCCAGCAGTTCTACGACCTCAACCCGCATACCTCGTTCCACAGCCTCATGGTGGGGGAACTGCTGCGTGCGCTGCTGCAGGCCTGGCCCGCCGACCGTCCGCTGCGTGTTCTGGAAGTCGGTGCCGGCACAGGCGGGTTGACCGGGCATCTGCTGCCGCTGCTGGACGACCGTGTCCAGTACGTCTTCTCGGACGTCTCCGCGGCATTCCTCTCGGCGGCCCAGGCCCGGTTCGACACCTACGACCGGCTCCTGACGTACCGTACGTTCGACCTCGACATCGACCCGGCAGAGCAGGGCCTCCTTGAAGGCTCGTTCGACATCGTCCTGGCCGGACTCGCTCTGCACACCTGCGGGGATCTGAAGGCCGGTCTGCGGCGGCTGGTCACACTGCTCACCCCGGGAGGCCATCTGCTGGCTGTGGAGCACCACGACCCGAGAATGCTCGCGTTGGTGTTCGGCGCGTTGGAGACCTTCTGGAACAGCCGTGATCCCGAACTCCGCCCGGACGGCATCCTGCTGCCCCGGGAGCAATGGCCCACGGTGCTGACGGAGAGCGGCTTCGAGGGCACGGTCCAGCTCGGGTGCGGCGTCACCCCCGTGCACGAGCAGCACTCGGTCCTCTTCGCCCGGACCCCCACGGCCGCGAAGCCGGGACCGACGGCCGAAAACCTTGCGTCTCCCGCGAAGCCTGAGACGCAGGCCGGGGGACCGGCACCTGTCGAGGCCCCCGAGCAGCCGGCCCCGGCCTCCTGGACCATTGTCGTCGAGGACGAGGCAGAGGCCGGCCTGGCAGCAGCACTCGCCGGGCGGCTGACATCGGCCCGCCAGGCCGCAGCGGTGCCCGTGCCGGACACAGAGGAGGCCTGGCAGGCACTCCTCGGCCGGCGACCGGACGACGCGATCGTGCTGCTGCTCTCCCAGGCCCCCGACCTCGCAGCCGACAGCGATCTCCCGGCCTGCACGGAGCTTGCCGTGCACCGTGCGGCGATGCTGCGGTCCCTCGCCCGGGCCCTTCAGGCGCTGTCCGCCGAATCCCGCCACTTCGTGCTGGTCACCCACCCCACCGGAGCCCTGCCCGCCCCGGAGCGTCCCGCCTTCCCCGGCCAGGCCTGTGTCTGGGGCGTGGCCCGCACCCTGGCCAACGAGTCACCGGTGAACGTACGGCGCATCTCACTCGACCGCGGTGCAAACCCTGCCGAGGACGCTGCACGGCTGGCTCACGAGCTCCTCGCCGTTCCGCCCGGGGACCCCTTGGAAGAGGACGAGGTCGCCCTGACGCGCGGCGGGCGCTTCGTACCCCGCACCGCCCGTGCCGCGCCTGTCACGGAATGGGTCCGGCCGGAGAGCCCGGCCTCCTACCGGCTGCGCATCAGCAACCAGGGCCTGGCCTTCGGCCTCGACTGGGCCGAAGCGGCGGAGGAGACCCCCGGCCCCGGGGAGGTGCTGGTCACCGTGCGAGCAGCGGCGCTGAACTATCGCGATGTGATGGTAGCCACCGGCCTGCTCCCGTCACTGGCGGAGGAAGGCGTCTCCTCAGAGGACTATCTGGGGCTGGAGGGCGCGGGAACGGTGTCCGCCGTGGGTGAGGGTGTCGGGCACCTGGCGGTCGGTGACCGGGTTTTCGGCCTGCTTCTCGGCGCCTTCTCCTCTCATGTCCGGGTACCCGCCGAGGCAGTACGGCCGATCCCGGAAGGCATGGGATTCAGCGAGGCCGCGACCCTTCCCGTGGCTTTCTTCACTGTCCAGCACAGTCTCAAGCACCTCGCTCGCCTGCAACCGGGTGAAACCCTCCTGGTGCACGGCGCGGTCGGCGGCGTCGGCATGGCCGCTGTCCAGTACGCCCGGCAGGTCGGCGCCCGTGTCATCGCCACGGCGGGCAGTCCCGCCAAACGGGACCTCGCAGCCATGGCGGGGGCCGAACTCACGCTGGACTCACGCAGCCACATCTTCGCCGACCAGATCCACCGGCACACGGACGGACGAGGCGTCGATGTCGTCCTCAACTCCCTCAGCGGGGAGGCAGCGGCCCGTTCCCGTGAACTGCTCGCACCGGGCGGCCGGTTCATCGAACTGGGCAAACGCGACATCTATGGGAACCAGCGCATGCTCCAGAAGCCCCTGGCGGCAAACGCGACCCACTACGTAGTGGACGCTGCCCAGCTGGCGTGGCGGGCCTCCGACCATTCCCGGGCCGTATTCGACGAGGTGGTCCAGCACGTGCGGACGGGGGCATACCTGCCGCTACTGCACCAGGCTTTCCCCGCCCACCGGATCGAAGAGGCGTTCCGGCTCATGCAGCACTCCAAGCACATCGGCAAACTCGTCGTGACCTTCGACGAACCCGTACCCGTCCACCGCACGCCCCGGACCATGGGGATCGACCCTGACGGCACCTACCTGGTCACAGGCGGTCTCGGCGGCTTCGGCGCGGAGACCGCACGGTGGCTGGCAGAGCGGGGCGCCAGGCATCTGGCCCTCGTGAGCCGCAGGGGAGAACACGCCCCCGAAGCACCGGCATTGCTGGAGGAACTGCGCGCGCAGGGCGTCGATGTCCGGGCGCAAGCTCTCGACATCAGTGACCCGACGGCCGTACGGCAGCTGGTGGAAGCCGTCGCGGACGGCGGGCACCCGGTATGCGGCATCGTGCACTCCGCGATGCATCTGGACGACGCCCCGCTGCCCGAGCTGACGGACGAACGGTTCCGCGCCGTCCTGGCACCGAAGTGGGGTGGCGCCCTCCTGCTGGATTCGCTGTGCCCGCAAGCGGACCTCATCGTGTATTCCTCGCTCAGTGCCGCCGTCGGCAACATCGGCCAGGCTTCCTACGTCGCCGCGAACCTCGCCATGGAAGCGCTCGTACGGGCCCGGCGCGCCGCGGGCCGCCCCGGACTGGCCGTGGCCTGGGGCTCCATCGACCAGGTCGGTTATGTCGCCCGGAACGGCCTGACCCAGACCCTGAATGCCGGCGGCCTCCTCCCCGTCGCCCCCCGGGACGCCCTCAAGGCTCTCGAAGGGTTCGCCGACGAGGGGAGGGAGCAGGTCGGCTTCGCCCGTTGTGACTGGGGTCGCCTGATGATGATCTTTGCAGGTATGAACCGGCCACGGTTCAAGGCCCTCGCTCCCGCCGTGGTCGAAGGCACCGGCCTGGTCCTGGAGGACCTGCTCAAGACGCTCGCTTCCGTCACCCCGGCCGAGGCGTCGCTCATGGTCGAGGACCTGATCACCAGGATGGTCGCCGACACGCTGCACATGCCACCGGAGGAGGTCGACCGGCACCGCCCGCTCCAGCAGTACGGCATGGACTCGCTGATGGGCATGGAGATGCTCACCAAATTCCGCAAGCACCTCAACCAGGAGGTGCCGGTCATGGAACTCCTGCACTCCGACGGCTCGATCCACGGCATCACCGAGACCGTCCTGCCCCACTTGCTCAAGCAGGCACACGCAGGGGCCCCGGACAACCTGCCGACGGCGGTACCCGCGGCTCTGCCGGCAGCGCTGCCTGCGGAGCTGGTGGCCAAGCTGTCCTCCACGACCCGGGCCGTAGCAGAACAAGCCCAAGTGAATCTGTCATCCCCCGGCCGGACACAACAGTGAAAGCAGGTGAATGGTGACCATCGTGATGACCGGCGCCACGGGATTCCTCGGCTCCCGATTGCTGCGGGCCCTGCTGACCGACGGGACCACAGCCGTCACCGTGCTCGGCCGGGACGGAAATCAACAGCCGTTGGCCGCCCGCCTGGAGAGCGCGTTGCGTGACTGCGGTGTGACCCCTGACGAACTCCGCCGGGCCCGCGACCGGCTGACCGCCGTACCGGTGGACCTGACACAGCCCTGTCTGGGCCTGAAGCCGTCCGAGCACGAGCGGTTGGCCGAACAGGCCGACGCCGTCTTGCACTGCGCCTCGGCCATCTCCCTGACCGGCACCGCGGACACCCTCGCGCCGGTCAACGTCGCCGGCACCCGCCACCTCACCGAACTCGCCGACCACGCCCCGGCCCGCGCCCCGTTCCTCTACATCAGCACCGCCTATGTCGCCGGTGCCGCACCACACAGCACAAACCCGCCCGCCGACGAGATCATCACGGGCTACGAGCAGACCAAACAGCAGGCCGAGGCCGTCGTCCAGGAATGGGCCGGCCGGCGGCAGCGTACGGCCCTCGTGCTGCGCCCGAGTCTGCTGGCCACCAACCGGCCCGGCACCGCCGCCCAGCAGCCCCTGTCCGTCCTCGGCGCGGGCCTCCGCGACCTCGTCGAACTGGCACCGCCACTGCTGCGGCGTGCCCTGCTGCGCAAACGGGCCGGGGTGCCGCGCGTGCGCCTGCGCCTCGTGGGGGATTCCGCCTCCCGGCTGAACGTCGTCCCGGTCGAGTACGCCGTCGACGCCATACTCCGCCTCGCGCGCCTGCCGCACGAGCCCGGGGTCACGGCCTACCACGTGGTCCACCCCGTGGACACCTCCGCCTCGGTGCTGGTCGCGGCCGTCAACGAGATCCTGCCCGGCGTCGACCTGGTCCTCCAGTCCTCGGTCGACCGACCCAACCCCATCGAGCAGCAAGTCAATCCGATGCTGGCGAGCTTCCTCGGACGCAACTGGCGGAACTGGGCGGACGAGTGCATCCCGCTTCACGACGTCCTGCCCGACCTGCCCGCACCCGCCGCCATCGACAGCACCTATATCCGTGCCGCCATGAACGTCAGCAGTCTCACGCGCGGTTGACAGAAAGGTTCCACAGCGAGCGAAGACAATCGGAAACCCTCCGCGGGCAGGACATCATGGCGGAAGGCCGCCGTCCGCGCCGTTCCGCCACCGGGGGCAACTTCAAGCTCCAAGGACTCGTGCTGAACGTGAATCTGAACGGCAAAGCGTGTTTCTGATGACGCGCCGCTGGCGGCGGACCCGCCCGTTCTGGGCCGGCGCCCTGCTCGTGCTCACCGGCGCCGAGATCGCCGCCATGCCGCTGGAGGTCCGTATCGGTGCTGGTCGGCCCGGGGCTCGGAGGGATCGCCGCGCCCGGCATCGGGATGGCGCTCGTCGCGGCGGGGCTCTTCCTGTGACACCTGCCCGCACACCCGGCACTACGGCGAACTGAGCATCCAGGCCCTGGCCCACTACACCGACCCCGTCACCGCCACCGCAGCGACCGCTGCCATGAACGGCCTCACCCTGCGCGGCCTCGCCGGCACCACACCGACGGCCGACGCTCCGCAGCTCTCCAGCAGTGGGGGTGAGCGCGCTCAGCCGGGTGGGCGCCCGGAAGGCCACCGTGCCCGGCTCAGGGACCATCCAGGTGCTCGGCAGTGCGGGCGCCGCCGGGACTGCGGTGGCCTTCTGGCGGGACGCGACGTACTTCACCGGTGCCGAGCGTGCCGCACTGGTGCTGGGGGAAGCCGTGCTCCAACGGTTCTTCCGTCCGCGCCGGCGGACCACCCGGCATGGACGCCCCGGCCGGCAAGGCGAATGGGCGCCCAGGTGACGGCTTGGGCGCCCTGACCCCCGTCAGACCGTCTTCGCTGCCGCAGCGACCAGCTTCTGCGCCGCCTCGGCCAGGGCCTTGCTGAACGCTTCCTTGCCGCGGTCACCGTGGTCGCTGTAGTTGTTCAGGACAGTCGTGACCGCGCCGTGGCTGCGGACCGTGGCGAAGTCGAAGTCCATCTGCATGCCGCCCTGGACGACGGTGACGGAGTAAGCGATCGATTCATCGCCGAATTGCGGCTGCTCGGCGGCTTTCTTCACCTTCAGCGTGGCCTTCTTGCCGCCCTGCGTGGCGCTGACGGACGCGCATTGCCCGACCGCCGTGCGCAGCCCGGTCATGGCCTTCTCGGCCTGCGTGAGCGGGTAGCCGCTGACGTCCTGGGCGATGGTCGTCTGGTCACCTTTCTTGACGAAGACCGCCTGGGCGTTGGCCTTGTGGTCCTCATCCAGCCGGCCCGTATTGAGGACGGCGGTGACCGGCGCGCACTCGGCCTTGACGCCGCTCACCATGTCGTCGCTCGCACCTTGCGACTTGTCCAGGCCCGTATTCGGCTCCAGCTTCCAGCCGGCCGGCAGGTCGTCGAGAGCGACGAGGGCCTGCTCGGCCTGGTTGGCGGTGATGTAGGCCGGGGCAGAGGGCGTGCCCTTGCCCTTCTTGCCGCCCGCGCCGGAACCGGAACCGGGGCCGGACCCCGACCCGGAACCGGAAGCAGAGCCACTGTCGCAGGCGGTCATCAGCAGCAGCGACGAGGCGGCCAGGGTCGCGAATGCGACCCGGCGGGTGCGAACGTGCACAGAAGTTCCTTTGTTCTCAAGACCAAAAAGATCAAAATGATCGAAGGTAAGTATGCATACGGCGGTGCTGCCCCCACCGTGCGGTGCTCAGGCAGTCTCCTGCGGCACCGGGTGTGCTGGAGGAGCGGCCGACCGGCCGGAGGAAATGCCGTTATCAACCGTGTTTGTCAGTGGGCCGCTGACGCTTTCCCCGGTCGCCCCGATGACGGGCGGAGGATGCCGCCGTGGGACGGCATCGTCATGCCACGTCGGTCCGCGGAAAGACGGTTTCGTCGAGCACGATGCCGATTCCGACCGCGACGGGAATGGCGATGAGCGCTCCGACCACCCCCAGCAGGGCGCCGCCGATCACCACAGCGACGACCGTGACGATGGGGTGCACGTCGACGGCGTAGCTCATCGCCTTCGGCATGATCAGGTAGTCCTCGGCCAGCCTGAACCCGACGTAGAAAGCCGCTGTAGCGAGAGCGATGGGGAATGACACCGAGAGCGCGACCAGGCTGACCACCACACCGCCGACGGTGGAGCCGATCACGGGCACCATGTCCAACAGACCGACGAAGACGCCGAGTGCGGCCGCGTACGGCACGTCCGTTCCCACGCACCACAGGAACGTGGCCAGACCCGCGAGCGCCGACGTGACCACATTCCCGAGCATGTACCGTCCCACCCGCAAAAGGATCGTCTCGGTCAGGTCGATCACGCCGGCCCGCCGGCTGAACGGCACGAAACGGTAGGCGAAGTGCTTCAGCTGCTCCATGCCCACCATGAGATAGACGGTCACGACCACCACCAGGAGGGTGCCGGTCACGGCGCTGAAGACGGCATGGCCGACCCCGAGCAGCCCCCCGAGCACCGCTTGGCCGCCGCCTGCGCCGAGCTGATCGCGGGCCCTGGAGATCAGGTGGTAGCGGTCCTCCAGCCGGCCGAGGGGGGAGTGGTGGTTGCGAAGTTGCTGCAGCCACTTCGGCACGGCGTCGGCGAGAGCGGAAATCTCACCTGAGACCGGCGGAATGACCAGAGCGAGAAAACCGCCCAGCACCCCCAGCAGTCCGATGACCACGACGATCACCGCCGGCCCCCGGCCGAGCCGGCGCCGCGCCAGCCAAGCCACCACCGGCTCCAGGCTGATCGCCACGAACAGCGCCAGCAGCAGGAGCGTGAGCACGCCACTGATCCTCAGCACGGTCTGCAGCGCTGTGTAAGCCAGAGTCAGCCCCAGGCCGAGGCTGAAACCAGCGGTGAACCAGGAGGACGTCGGCCGGACCCGGACACCACGCTTCGCGCGCGTCCGCCGCGGGCCGTCCCCGGCACCGCCGGACGCCTCGCTACCGCCTTGGGGACCGTTCCCGGCCAGTACTCCCCGCCTCTCCGTCGTCCTGCGGGCCGGTCGGTCACCGGCCCGGGAGCCCGGTGCGTGGATACCCCGCCGGTGCGACGCCCGCACCGCGCGGCCCGCAAGATCACCTGCAGGGACGAGCGGGCCGGCCCGGCCGGGCCCGGCGGCGGCAGCATTGCGCACAATGTGGAATCGGCGCCGCTGTCCTGCCGGTACCGACCGCGACGGGAATGGCGACCGTCGGCGCGGTCATGAGCCGATCGGTAGTACGGTCCCGCCCGTGGGGCTGGCGCCGACGAGTGGGAAGAGGGCCAGGATCGCGGCGAGCAGGCACCGGGTGGTCTGCGCGGAGCTGATGAGCCACACATGCTCGGCCGACCGTCCCGCGGCAGCCGCGTACCGGGGCTGTCGGTCAGCGGTCATCAGGGTCGTCCGATCGGGCGGGGATTCGGCTCAGCGGTTGCCCGTACGTACCGCGCCTGCGCTTGCCGTGGCCACCATCGCGATCGCGGCGCATTGCGGCAGTGACAGCGCTTGGTCCAGCACGAGATAGCCCGCCGTCGCAGCGAGGGCCGGTGCCAGGCTCGTCAGTACCGCGAATGTCGCTGCGGGCAGCCGTCGCAGGGCGAGCAGTTCCAGGGTGTAAGGCACTCCCGAGCTCATCACCGCGATCGCCAGGCCCAGAGCGAGCAGCCCTGGTTCCAGCAGCGTCCCGCCCGATGCCCCGATGCCCAGCGGCAGGCTGACCAGCGCGGCGACGGCCATCGCGATCGCGAGACCGTCAAGGCGCGGGAAGCGGGCCCCGGCGCGGGCGTTGAGCACGATGTATGCCGCCCACATCACTCCGGCAACCAGCGCGAAGGCCACGCCCGCAACATTGAGTTCACCGAAGCCGCCGCGGCCAAGGAGGTAGACCCCGGCCAGCGCGAGAGCGGCCCACAGCAGGCTGGCGGCGCGGCGCGAGACGACGACCGAAAGGAGCAGCGGCCCGAGCACCTCGAGGGTGACCGCTGCCCCCAGCGGAATACGGTCGATCGCCTGATAGAAGAGGATGTTCATGCCGCCCAGAGCCAGGCCGAACCCGCCGGCCACAACCCAGTCGGCGCGCGCGTATCCACCCAGCCGGGGCCGGGTGATGACCAGCAGCAGCAACGCCGCGAACGTCACCCTCAGCGCGACCGCGCCAAGTGCCCCGGCCCGGGGGAACAGCAATGCGGCGAAGGCCGACCCGAACTGAACGGACACCGTCCCGGCCAGCACCAGACCGGCACCACTGAGGGAGCCGCGCCCCGCGGCGTGGCGAAGGAGAACAGGCGCGGCCGTCGCCGCGGAGGAGCTCTGCACCGTGGAAGTCATGCCCTTCACGCTAGGAGCCCGGCTACGCGGTGTGAAATGCCGAGTCCGCCACGGTTATGCTCCTGATGCATGACCATTGAGCTGCGGCACCTGCGTGCCTTCCTCGCCATCGCCGAGGCGGGCACCGTCACCCGCGCCGCCGCCCGCCTGCATCTGAGCCAGCCCGCCCTGTCCCGCACCCTGCGCCAACTCGAGGGCCACCTGGGTGCCCGCCTCGTCGACCGCTCCACACACCACCTGGAGCTGACCGCCGCGGGCCATACGTTCCGCGACAAAGCCGCCGCCGCCCTCGCCGCCGTCGAGACCGCCCTCGACCCCGGTGGGCTGAGAAGCTGGCCGCTGCGCCTGGGGCACACCTGGGCAGCGCTCGGCTACCACACCATCCCGTTGCTGCGCCGCTGGGACCGGACGCACCCCGGCATTCCGCTGGAGCTGCTCCGCGTCGACGACCGCACGGCGGGTCTCGCGCAGGGCAAGGTCGACGCGGCCCTGCTGCGCGGTGCAGTCACCTCGGCCGGGCTCCGCACGGAACTGCTGTTGTCGGAGGAGCGGGTGGTGGTCATGCCGGCGGACAGCCCTCTGGCGGCCCTCCGCCGGGTCACCCTGGCGGACCTCGCCGCCCACCCGATCGCCCTCAACACCGTCTCCGGCACCACCACGACGGACCTGTGGCCGCCGACCGCCCGACCCGTCGCGACCATTGAGGTGACCAACACCGACGAGTGGCTCATCGCCATCGCCGCAGGCCGCGCCGTAGGGGTCTCCACGTCGGCCACCCCGAGCAACCACATGCACCCCTCGCTGGTCTACCGCCCGCTCGCGGACGCGCCAACCGTTCCGGTCGTCCTCGCCTGGCGCGAGAAACTGGGGCACCCGGCCATCCCGGACCTGCTGGCACTCGCACACCAGGTCCTCGCGGCCGACGCCTGAGCCAAGAAACGAACCCTTACGAAAACGTCTTCGAGCAGGGCAGTTGGCCAGGCATGTCCTGCGCATGGTCCGCGTCGCCGGCTCCCGCTGGGCCATCGAAGAAACCCTCCAGGCCGTCGATGACGCTGGTGGCGTGGGCGGGCGCGGCGAGACCGAGGGCGGCGACAGCCAGGAGGCCGACAACGCCGGCGGCGTGAGTGCGGTGTGATGTCATGACCGGGCAACGAGCGAGCGGCGTCGAGGTTGCCGCTTATGGCGGAGCGTTGATTTTTGTGTGGGGGGGGGGCGGGCTGTTGTGGCTCGTGTCGTGTTCATTGGTTGAGAGCGGTGGGGTATTGGCCGATGCCCTCCATCAACCGAACGGCCTGGACGGATTGGGCCGGGCTGATCCGTCGGCAATCAGTCAAACGTCTGTCCATCTGATGACCCATTCAGGTGAATGCCGGTTAGTGTGCATTTTCACGGGAATCCCCCATTCGGGGGTATTGCGAGCCGACCCGCACATCCCTTCCTCATGCCGCACGCAGTTTGTGTGGCTCTCCCGGAGAAGACATCGGGGAGATGCGTCGACGCAGCAAGGAGACAGCACCCATGCCGAGGACATACCTGAAAATCCGACGGGCGGGATCGGTCGTTGGGGCCGCACTGCTTCTGTTCGGCTCCATGGCTCTCAGCGCACAGGCGGCCCCGGGGGAGTTCGAGTACCTCCGAGCGGACACCAACAGGCCAGAGACCATCTCCGACCCATCGGCGGGCTGCCGGTCCATCCCTGGTGGGGCTCTCAACGCCAGCAACCGTACGAGCTTCGTCGCCACCGTCTACACGTCTCTCGGCTGCGGCGCCGGGAAGATCAAGGAGATTCCGGCCAACGGCGGTACATGGGCCGGCGCTCCCCTCACAGTCGCCGGATCGGTAAAATTCAGCTGAGCCCTCCACGTCGCGAGGTGTCAGCGCGGCAGAGTAGTACCAGCATGTGGTAGCCGAGGTCTTCGGTGGCGAAGTCGACGCAGAGCCCCAGGGCCGGCCTCGGCGGAGCGCAGTCGCGGCGCCGGCCGCCGCCCCACCCCCCGCATCGGCGGTCGGCGCGAGCTGCCCGACGGGTCGGCTCTGCTGCGTGACTCCTCTCAGTGGCCGGCCGCCGCTGAGTCCTTGTACTCCCCGCCAACCCCGAGACCGTACGAGGCCGGCTCGCCGCCCTCGTACCGGCCTTCACCTTCCTGTACGGCGACTTCGGACACGGCAATGCGGTGATCTGCGCGACATCCTGTGAGTTCCCCTGAGCCCTGCTCCACGGCCCCGTGGCCAGGGAGTTCTTCCCCGTAGGTGTGCTCTGCGGCCTTGTGGCGTAACTTCGGGATTCTTGAAGTGTTCTCACCGTGTCCGACCGATCTGCGGTCGGTGTGAAGGTGAGGAGCCTTGGGTTGTCTCTGGCGGTCGATTGCGACGAGAGGTCTCCCCGGCCCTTGACAGCTGTCTCTCGTCTCTCGGAACGGCAACGGCGAAGCAGCGCGTGTGCGCCACTCCGTCGCGTTCTTGTTCCTCGTCAGCAGGTGCCGTAACCATCAGCTGTGTTGGTGTTGCGGAACCGTCCCCAATTCGTCGAGCCGGACACCACCGTGGAGCTCCCGTCGTTGACAAGACGGACACGGAACTTGATGCAATGCCCCTCTGCGAGGTCGTACGGCGCGCCCATGCCGGCATCGCTCACCACCGGCTGACCCCGGTCGCCGTTGCGGTTGTAGAACCCGAACTTGTACACGTCAGGCTCCGGGGTCACGTCCCACACATCGACCTGAACGTCCTTGCCGTCCGCCTGAACGTCGGTGAGCCGAACCATGTCGCCGTCGGTGAAGAACTCGACGGCGCCGCCGGGGTTGGCGTCTGACGTGTGGAGGGTGTAATGAGGGCTGGCCGCCGACGCAGGTCCCGCACCCAGAATGGCCAGCGCGACAGCTCCCGCCACGAGGCCCCCGCGTCGGCTCCACTGCACCATGTTCGAACCCATATCTTCCCTCCCGTTACGGCCAGGCAATCACCCGTTATCCGGAATATCGCCTGACATCCTCCTTGGTCAGCACGGCCTAGCGCTTGACACTGCGGCTGGTCCGGCCGCGTCCTCTCAAGGTTTTGGCCCGCTCGCCGGCCCACGCAATTCATGCTAGGTGGCACCAGCATGGATTTCGTTAGCACTGAGTGCACACCTACTTGGAAGCCGCAGTAGGCGCCGATGGCGTGGATGGGAGCGGCACGCATTGTGGGGTCGGCGACGGCGCGGCGCGCGGTGGTAGAGGCGGGCGGCGTCGCCGTACCAGCCTCTCCTGCGGGCTTTGCCCGCGCAGTCCAGCATCCGCCACTTGAAGGCGGCAGACCGGGTCGTCAGCCCAGGAATGCCGCAGTGGTCGCCACGAACCGGTCGGCATCGTCGAGCCACGGGTAGTGCCCGGCTCCGGGCTGAACGTCGAGCGTGGCGTCGGAGAACAGGCCCGCAAGCTCAGCCACCGACTGCGGGGGGCTGTTCAAGTCGAACTCGCCGGCGAGCAGCAGCACGGGTGCCTCGCAGGCGGCGAGCGCCGCACGGGTGGCCTCCGGATCGAAGGCGCCCTCGGCCGCGAAGAGGGCGACGGCCTCCAAGTTGCCCGGCTGGCTCGCCGCATGGTGCTTCTGTGCCGCGGCGTCCCACCGGCCGCAGAAGAAGGGAGCGATGGCCGCCCAGTCGCTGCCCGTGCCCTTGGTGATCGCCTCCAGGGCGGCGAACGCCGCCGGAAACCACGCCTCGCCCTTCCGGAGCTGCGCGAGTTCGCGTCGCGTCTCCCCAGTGATCGCTATACCGACAGCCCGGGCACCGGGGGTGATCAGGGCGAGCTTGCTGACGTTCTTCGGGTATCGGGCCGCGTATTGCGTCGCGAGATTCGCGCCGCCGGAGTGAGCGAGCAGGTCCATCAGGGGGAGTCCGAGGTGGTTGCGCAGGGCCTCGACGTCCTCGACGAGGCGGTCGCAGCGGTAGGAGGAGCTGTCTTCGGGAATCGCGGACCGGCCGGTGCCGCGAAGGTCCAGGACGATGAGCCGGCGGTGCGTGGACAGACCGCCGAGGTCGCCGAGGTAAAGGGAGTCCGCGGGCCCTCCCGGGAGGCAGACAACCGGGTCGCCGTCACCGGTCATGCGGTAGGCGAGCTGGGTTCCGTCAGGCGCGGAGAAAGTAGGCATGGCGCGGATCCTGTCAGGCATAACCAGGTTATACAACCCGGTTGTCAGGGTGGGGGTGCCCGGGTATATAACCGAGCTATGACAGGCGAAGAGGACCCGCATCAGAACACCGAGGCGATGACCGAGGAACAGGCCGAGCGGATGTTCGCCGGCATGAACGAGGTCATCCGTGCGGGCGAGGAGATGCGGAAGCTGCGCACCGAAATGATCAAGGTGTTCGCCGGCTTGGGCTGGACCCAGGACAGAATTGCCCAGCTCGCCGACATGAGTCAGCCTGCCGTGTCCAAGCAGGTAACGAAGTGCAAGATGGGCGACCCGCCGTCCCCGATGGGGCTCTCCCTCGGTCAGCACGACGCGCCCTGGCTCGAAGGACGCCTGTGGGGCCTCGCTGAAGAAATCTCCGAGACCTTCTACGACACCGCCCGCTGTACGCGCTACGTCAACGCCATCACCCGGGGAAAGAAGCGCTTCACGCCCCAGAACGTCGACGAGCTGCGGCGCCTCGTCGAAGAGGACCTGATGCTGCACCGGGCGGAGATGCCCGACAGCTACCGAAACGCGTACGACGAGATCAGCCGTGGCCTCGACGTCCCCTCGAAGGTCACCACCACCGCATCAGCCTCTGTACGGCGCGCCCTCGCCCACCGGATCCAGCGCGACCGGCTCAGGGACGATGCCTGACGAGCCGGTCGCCCGACGATAGTTGAGCATGACACTCTCTGCGGGCAGCGGCTCTGCGGTGCAGCTGGTCTTCTCACCGGTGACCGCCGACGTCCTCGGGGACGAAGCCCCGACCATGTCCCGCAGGCTTGAACCCGGCATGGGAGTACGGGGGCACGCCGCGCCGCACCGTGCGCACCGCGCGCCCCGTTTCGCGCTCTGCCGATTGACCCAGGGAATACGGCACTCTCGCACACGCTGGACTCGGCGTCTGGAAGGGGCCATTGATGCCACGACGTTGGCCACCGGCCATCGCGAACACCACGAGCCGAGACGCATCCCCACCGCACCGCGTTCCGACCCGGTGATCCCGGCACAGGCCTCCCGGCCGGAAAGGAACACCCGGGTTGTGATCGTGGGAGCGGGGTTCTCCGGTATCGGTGCCGCCATCCGGCTGCGCCAAGAAGGACACCGCGATGTGCTCGTCCTGGAGAAAGGGCCACAACTCGGCGGCACCTGGAGAGACAACACGTATCCGGGCTGCGCCTGCGATGTGCCCTCGACGCTCTACAGCTACTCGTTCACCCCGAACACCGCCTGGACGAGAGTCTTCGCCGGACAACAGGAGATCCACGCCTATCTGCGGACGACCGCCGAGCGGTACGGGCTCGGTGACGTGCTGCGCTGCGGAGTGCGGGTGCTGCGGGCCCGCTGGGATCCGGCGGCCGGGCGCTGGTGGCTGGAGACCAGTGACGGGTCCTACAGCGCCGCGGTACTGGTCCTGGCCACCGGCCCCTGGCACGTCCCGCGCCGTCTCGAGGTGCCAGGGATCGAGGAGTTCGCCGGGCCCGTGCTCCACACCGCTCGATGGGATCACGGCGTCGACCTGACCGGCCGGCGCGTGGCCGTCGTGGGCAGCGGCGCATCCGCGATCCAGGTCCTCCCGGCCATCCAGTCCCGTGCGGCGGCGGTGCATCTCTTCCAGCGGACCGCCCCCTGGGTACTGCCCAAACCCGACCTGGCGATACCCACGGCGTTCAACCGGTGCCTGGACCGCCTTCCCGGCGCCCGGCGGGCCCTGCGCGCCGGGCAGTACGGAATACAGGAGGGCCTCGGCTGTGCCCTTCGCCATCCGGAGCTCGCGCGTCTCGTCGAGGCCGGCGCCCGTGCGCACCTGCGGCTCGCGGTCCGTGACCGGCGGCTGCGCCAGGCGCTGACACCGGACTACCGGCTGGGCTGCAAGCGTCTTCTGACCTCCAGCACCTACTACCGTGCCCTGGCCCGGCCCCACATCCACCTTCACCCCACTGCCGTGACGGCCGTCCGCGAGAAGGAGATCATCGGTGCCGACGGCACCGTGGCCCGGGCCGACATCCTGGTCACGGCCACGGGTTTCCGTGTCGGCGAGCTGCCCTTGGCCCGGAGCCTGCACGGCGCGGACGGCCGTACTCTCCAGGCGGTCTGGGGCGACGAACCGCAGGCATACCTGGGTACCAGCGTCAGCGGCTTCCCCAACCTCTTCCTGCTCCTGGGACCCAACCTGCTCGGCGGCTCCACCTCCGCGATCAGTGTCCTCGAAGCTCAGCTGACGTACCTCGCCGCCGCTCTGGCCCATCTCGAGCGCGGAGGCCATGCCGCCCTGGACGTCCGGCCGGCCGCCCAGGCCGCGTACAACACGGTGGTGCAAGAGGCGTTGCGGACCACTGTCTACAACTCCGGTGGCTGCACCAGCTATTACCTCAGCCCCGGCGGACGGAACATCTTCGCCTGGCCTTGGTCCACGGGGCGGCTCGTCCGCCGGCTCAGCCGCTTCGACCCGGACGCCTACGCCTGGGACACACCGGCCGGGCCCACCTGCCTGCCCGTTCCCGCGGCGCCACAGTGCGGCGATCGTGCGATTCCTGCGAACGGAGAGCAGCCATGACACGGCGTCCACACCTGCGGCCCTACGACCGGGAACTCCACGACCACCTGCGCCCCGGCGTTGTCCCCGAGCCGGTTGCCTGCCCCACCGGCTGGTACTTCGCTCGCTTCAGCAAGCACCTGCGGCGCGGTCATGTGGTGCCGGTCACCTACATGTCACGCGAGTACGCACTGTTCAGGACGGACAGCGGGCAAGTCGGCCTGATCGACAGCCAGTGCTGCCACATGGGCGCGCATCTGGCCCGGGGCGGGTACGTCCGCAAGGAGAGCCTGACCTGCGGATTCCACGCCTGGGAATTCGACGTCACCGGCCGCTGTGTGAAGGTCCCCGGCGGTTGCCGCATCCCGCCACGCGCCGCGCAGCGCAGCCTCCCGGTGGTGGAACACGGCGGGTGCGTCTGGTTCTGGCACGGGCCCGGCCCAGCGGAACCGTTCACCGACCTCGACCACGCGCAGGACCGCCGGCAATACCTGCACTTGCCCGGCGAGGTGCACGTCTGCCACTCGGACCTGCTGACCGTCAGCGAGCACGTCACCGATGTCGCGCACTGGCCCTGCGCACACGGGGCGCCCGGGCCGATGACGTACGTTCCCCTGCGTGACGAAGGCCGCCACTTCTCCTTCGTGATCCAGCCAGTCGACGCGAACGTCACCCGTGTGCAGCGCTTCCGCCCGTACGCCCGCGTCACGATGGCAAGCCCGACCCTGGCTCTGGTCACCGCCCAGTCGCAACCACAGCCGGACAGCAAGCCACCGATGCTCACCGTCATCGCCGCAGTGAGCCCGGTGCGGCCCGGTCTGACGATCGCGATGTGGGGCGTCGTCGTGCGCAAGCTCGGTCCGGACTGGTTGCTGTGGCCGGTCAACCGGCTGTGGGCGGCCTTCCTGCGGCGCGTGGTGCGGCGCAACGCCGCGTCCGACGTGGACGTTCTGCGGTGGCGGCGCCCCGTGCCCAAGGATCTGTGGTCAGCGGCGGACGGCCCCTCGGTTCGCGCGTACCGGCGCTTCTACCGGCGCAACCTTCCGCCGGAAGGGGAACAACCGGAAGGGGAGGGGGGCACTGCTGACCGGCTCCGGCAAGATCCGCCTCCGCCTTGACCGGTACTGGAGTCATGATCCTCGGCGTCCGCCGGCGCCTCCGTTCCGAGATCGCTGGACGAATGCGCATCGGCTCGGGAGACTGCGTTGGCTGCGAGCAGGATGACCGCCAGCGGATCTGCAATGTGGATGCGTATGCCATGTACTCTCCAGCCATGCGATTTTCGGCGGATGCCCTCCTGTTCGACAGCGATGAAACGCTGGTTTCCTCCATACGATCGGCCGTGCGCGTGTGGAGCCGGTGGGCTGAGTCGTACGGCATGACTCTCGAAGAGGCGATGTCCCGCGTCGAAGTGCACGGCCGCCCGGCTGCCGCGATCGTCGCTGATCTCCTGCCTGCCGAGCAGGTGGCCGAAGGAGTCCGGCGCCTGGCGGAAGCGGAGGTGGCCGACGCGGCCGCCGGCGGCGTGGTGCTGGTGCCCGGCGCTGCCGAACTGTTGGCCTCGCTGCCTGAGGACCGCTGGGCCGTGGTGACGTCCGGCACCCGGCAGGTAGCCGAAGCCCGCCTCAACCAGGTCGGTATCCACCCCAAGTTCCTCATCACGTTCGATGACATCACCCACCACAAGCCGCACCCCGAACCGTTCCTCCTGGCGGCCGAGTGGCTCGGCCTGGACCCGTCCCGCTGCGTTGTCGTGGAGGATGCGCCCGCAGGCCTGACTGCTGGACAGGCGGCCGGCATGGCGACCATCGCGTTGACCACGACGCACCAGGCGCACGAACTGAAGGCGGATGTCACGGTTGCCGATCTCACTGCCCTGTCCGCTCGGGTCACAGAGGCCGGGAACCTGGAAATCATCGTCGGCTGAGTGCTGCCCCAGGTGGACGGCTCGCCCAATTCCGGAAATCCATACACAGCCTCAACGAGCAGTTCCCCCGCCGAGGTGCTATAGGGGCGGGCGCCATGTAGCTGCCCGCACTGACGCCAGGGATCGCTGAGCTGCTTGGGGTTTCGCTGCTCGTGTGGAGCGTCCGGGGCATGGACGGTACGGTTGGTAGCGTTGAATCGGCGGCCGCGTTTCTACCGGCTTTTACCGAATGGCTGGCTCTGCCGGCACTTATCGGCGAAGTCTGCCGCCAATGGTTCCGCTGGCGAATCAGCGGGGCACCGCCTCAACCCCGGAGGGGTCATGGCTACAGGTACCGTGAAATGGTTCAACGCCGAAAAGGGCTTCGGCTTCATCGCGCAGGAAAGCGGTGGCCCCGATGTCTTCGTTCACTACTCGGAGATTGACGACGCCGGAGGGGGCTATCGCTCCCTGGAGGAGGGGCAAAGGGTGGAGTTCGAGGTCACCCAAGGCCAGAAGGGTCCGCAGGCCTCCCAGGTCAGGCGGCTCTGAACTCTCCGGCAGAAGACGGGCGCATCTGTGATTTGCATCCTGATTCCAAGGCCGGTGCCGAAGCTGGTGCGAGGGGCTGGGAGGACGCAATGATCGATCGGCATACCTTGAGCGTGCTCGACTGGCATGACGACGGATCCTCCACGTCGTCCATCTGGGTCGTCAGCACGGATGAGCGTGAACGAGTGCAGGACTTCCTGGGACGTGTCCCGGACGTGGAGGGTGTCGTCACGCCGGAACAGGCGGACGAAGCGAGGACGATCACCCAGTCGTGGCTGACCTGCGCCGACGAGGACTGACGAGGACTAGACGAGGAATAGCGTCTCGCGATCTACGTTTCCACGGCGACCGGGCCCAGGAGCTCCGCGTTGCGGCGGGTCTTCGACCAGGTGGTGCGACCGCGGACGATACGGAAGAACGCCCGCCAGGAGGTGACGTAGAAGAGCAGCACGATGTAGAGGAAGTAGGCCAAGCCGTATCCGACCGCTCCCCGCAGGCCGGTGGCCGACTCGCAGCGCCGGACATAGAGGGGGCCCCAGACCGCGAACGGCACGAGCTCGAGCAGCAGGTGGAGCATCAGCCCGCTGCCGGCCGGCCAGATGGACGCGGGCTCCGGGTGTGCTGTGGGCGCGGCTGCTTCGAGAGCGAGGGCTGCAAGGGGGGACAGAACCACGAAGGTCCCCAGGAGCTGGAGCCAGGGGCACAGGAGATAGTAACTGGCCTCGAGCTTCCCCGCCTTCGGCACATACTCACAGTTCCACAACCGTGGGAGGTAGCGGCAGCACTGCATGGTGCCCTGTCCCCAGCGGGTGCGCTGGGTGATGAGCCGGCGCAGACTGGGCAGGCCCTCCTGGTCGACGTAGGTGTCAGGGGTGTATTCGTTGCGGTGACCCGTCAGGAGGAGATGGAGGCTCAGCTCGTAGTCCTCCAACAGGCTCCCACCCCAGGGCTGTCCGTACACGCGCCGCACAGTGTCCAGGGCGGAGAGCCGGGTGAACTGCCCGTTGCCCCCGAGGCCGACCGTCCGGGTGCGGTGGCGGGTCAGCTGGATCGCGGAGATCGGCGCCCGGAATTCGAGGTCTTGCATGCGGACCAGGGTCTGGCCGAGAGCGTTGACGAACCGGCCGCGGCGGCGGAAGGGATGTGGATCGTCGCGGTTGACCATCCGGACGGCGATCTGCACCGAGCTCACCTGGGCGTCGCCGAACAGGTGGTCAGCGGCGCACATGTCGAGACAGTTCGCGGCAGGCATGCCGTCGGCGTCGACGACCCCGACGATCACGCGGGTACGGTCGGTGTCGTGGGGCAGCCACCGGTCCAGTGCCCGGTAGGCGGCGTTGAGCGCCTTTCCCTTGCCGGCCCGCGCGTGGGGCAACCGTCGGGACACGAGATGCACCCGGTCGTCGGCTGCCGCTGCAGAGCGCACCTGCCGGGCCGTGCCGTCCGTGCTGGCATCGTCGATGACCCAGACGTGAGCTTGCGGAAAGCTCTCGCGCAGATGGGCGATCGTGACGCCGATGACCGCCTCCTCATCGCGACACGGTACGAACAGGTGCCAGGCGAAGACCGCCGCGTCACCGGGTGACCGTGGCGTGTACCGCATGTAGGGAATCGCTATGAACGCGACGTACGCGACGAACGCGATGCCCGACAGCAGCACGACAGGGTGAATGACGGTCATGAGCGCGGAATGCATCTGCGTCAGGTCAGCCACCGAGCTCACCATGGAAGCCGGAGCTTTGGGGCGGCCGCAGCCGACAGCGGGCCTGCCGGGCCTGCACCCGCCCGAACGGAGACCTCCGCAGCACGGGTAATTCTCACGAGGCGGTCCCTCCTCAGGAGCGGAAATCGGACCACCAGATCATGGACCGGGTCGCCTGGCCTGGTCCCGCCCTCCAGCGCGATTCACCGGTACGGACCGGGGGACCGGGCACACGTCCGCACCTCGGCAGGCTTGACGAAGCAACATGGTCCACGGCGGCTGTACGAGGACTACCGCGAGCCCGCCACCCTCGGTGGCACGCCGAGTCACAAGTGAGTAACTGAGGGTACGTCAATCACTATTATCCCGTCCGGCGCCTGGCTTGGTCACCTATCCTCCCTTCCACCGCAGCTGCGCATCGTTGAGCCGGGTCACTGGGGGGATCATGTCGAGGCTGTACGGGCGGACGGCGTTGCTGGAGGCCGTCGTGCCCTCGTTGGTCGGGCTCAAACCGAGCGGCAGGGGGCGCATCGAGCCGCCGCGCCGGGGCCATCCGCTCCTGGTCAAGTGCGTCGGCGAGCGAGGCACGGGTAAGAGCGCCGTTCTGACGGCGCTGTCGGAGCAGTACGCACAGCGCATACCCCAGGCCCTCGCGGATCTCGCGGAGAAGGATTTCGGCCAGCCCGGGCTCGCTGCCTTGGCCGAGGACACCACGGCCAATGCCTCCCGCACGTCAGACCTGCTCTTCTATCTCAATTACCGGCTGAGCCGAAAACCGGCGGAGTTCGACAAGAAGATGTCATTCCCCCGGCTGACGCAGGGGCTGCTCGCGGTCAGTGGCTGGCAGGCGGAGAGCGACGACCACCCCGGGCAAGCGGTCCGGCCGGCGGAGCTGGCGGCAGCGAAACGGCGGCTGGCGGAGCTGCTCAGAGCGAGCCAGCCCGACCAGCAAAGACGCAGGGACAAGGCCGCGGCCTGGGCCACCGAAGTGATCCAGGCGGTCGGCTCGCTGCCGGGGCTGCCCGCAGGGATGGACGCGATGGTGCAGGCCCTGATGCGGATCGTCGCCGCCGAGCTGTTCAGCCCCCGGGCGCACCGGGGCGGCCTGGCGTGGTGGGCCGGCCGGCAGGTGACCCACCAGGGCGACGCGCACGACCAACTGACCGAGCTGGCCATGAAGTTCCGCGGCGACGCGGAGGACCGGCAGCCGGCCGAACGGCATCTGATCGCGGCCCTGCTCGCAGACATCGCCGATCAGTACGGCTTTCTGCAGACAGCCAACGGCGTACCGCGCCCGCTGCTGCTCCTGGACAACATCCACAGCCCCCTGGGCCGGGTGTTCCTGGACGAGCTGGTGCGGGTCTGGCACGAGGAGGCGGCCGGCTCCCACCGGGTGATGCGGCCGGTGGTCGTCGCCACGGAGCTGCAGGAGACCCTGCCCGTACGGGACGACGACATCACCCCGTCGACGCGGCGCGTGACCGGATCTTTCTGGCGGGAGAACAGACCGGACGCGGCAGCCGGGTGGATCGTGTCATTACCGCTCGCGCAGCTGGACCTCGACGAAGTCAAGGCGATGTTCGAGGGAGAGCACCCGCCGCCCGATGCCGCCCGGCTGATCCTGCGGCTCAGCGGTGGGCGGGCGGGGATCGCCCACACCCTGGTCGCAGCCGTCACGCGCCGAGCCCGCCTCCCTGAGGGAGCCGGCCTCGCGGCACTGCTGGACGCCCCGGCCACCGCCGACCCGGAGCACACGGTGGGTACCGCGCTCCTGGAACGGTTGGTGCCGGACGAGGTGGCCCGCGGACGGCTCATCCACTACGCACCGGCCCTCGACGACGCGGCAGTGCACCGGATCAGTACCCACTATCCACCACGGGACCCCGGTGGCGTCCCCGTCCAGGAAGCCAGGGCGTATCTCCGCGACAACCGGTGGGGCCGGGTCCGCTGGTCCGGCACCGAGGGGCCGTTCGTCGGCGACCCCACCTTGCGGCCTCTGCTGCTGCACGAGCTGAGAACCCTCACCGGCCGGGCGCCCGACGCCGAGCCGTGGAAGAACATTCATCTGCGGCTGCGGTCCCTGTACGACCCGGATGACCAGGGCGGTGCGGCCCGCCGACCCGACACGCGGTACCTGCACCACTCGCTCGCCCTGGGTGAGACGGCCCACGTCGTGCGCTCACTGCACCACCGGTTCAGCGAGCAGGACGCTCCAGGCTGGCTCGCCGCCGTGAACCTCGTCTGCGCGGCGCCGCGCCCCCCGGAAACCCTGCCGGACCCGCCCGGCGACGTCATGACATGCCCGGCCTGCACATCCGACAACGACCCCGTCCACCAGGCCGTCGGGCTTCTCATGCACCAGTTGTGGCACCTGTCCCAGCCGCTCGCGACCCCGCAGGCCGCCGTCATCAACAACATCGGGCTGCAACTGCTCACCCTGGCCCAGCACAGCGGCCCGCAGGCCCAGAAGATCTTCTTCCGCGCCCACGAGGAGTGGCCGAAGGAGCTGCACCAATGGATCCAGGCGCCCAATCTGCAGACCTACGGAGAGTCCTGCACATGAAGCTACTGCCTGAGGGAAGGCTCTACCGCGCCCTGATGATCGCAGCCCTTGCTGTCCTGCTCGGCGTCGTCGGCTTCGTCATGGTGAAGGAGCTGGTCACCGACGACCAGTCGTGTGCCGACGGCGTCACGAAGCGGGGTGCTGAGGCCGAATGCACCGGAGTCACCGATGGCAGGTTCCCCTTCGCCGCCCCGCTCGCGCAGGTCTCCCAGCGCATCAAAGCCGAGAACGACAGCGTCGCCGGCAAGTCGCCGGCCACCGTCGCCCTGATGATCCCGATGATCTCGGACAACCCTGCCGAACAGCGTGAATTCACCGAGCAGGTCCAGGGCGCCTACCTCGCCCAGTACCGCGCCAACCACGAGGGCAACGGGCAGCGGCCGCCCATCCGGCTACTGCTCGCCAATCCCGGGCACAACTACGCATTCTGGGAGCCGGTAGCGGAGCAGCTGGCCGACTCGGCCGCCTCCAAGTCCGAGAACCTCCGGGCCGTGACGGGCATCAACATCAGCATCAAGGAGACCGAGAAGGCCATAGCCTTCCTCACCAGAAAGAAGGGCATTCCCGTGGTCGCCGGGCCCATGACCGCCGACGACATCATGAACACTGCTGCCCGCGAGCACGCCTATCCAGGTCTTGCCCGTGTCGCCCCCAGCAACTCCGACCAGGCGGCCGCGCTCGGATCCTTCGGGTCGGACATCAAGCCCGCCGAGACCATGGTGGTCGAGGACATCCGGGAGGACGACAACTATCTGGCCACCCTGCGCCAGACCTTCGAGAAGCTCGCGAACGGGGCGCCGAACGCCCCGGAGACCTTCCGGTCGCCCGCCGATTTCAACGACGAGGGCAATCTCTCCAACGACTTCCACCAAATGGTGCCGGACATCTGCTCCTCCAACGCCAAGACCATCTACTTCGCCGGGCGTCCCGTACAGCTGCGCCAATTTCTCGTCGAGTTGGGTAAGCGCAACTGCGACAAGCACTACACGGTCATGAGTGGCTCGCACGTCTCCACCCTGACCGTGGACAGTAAGTTCCGGGACAAGTGGGGCTCGCTCACAGCCGGCGCCGGGATCACCGTCCGCTATGCCGCCCTGGCCCACCCGGACGCCTGGGGCGGAGACGGCCCCGAGACACCGGGCGGCTCCAAGGCCGCTTACAAGGAACTTGCCGATCTGGCCCGTAAGTTCGGCAAGGCCTCGGCCACCGGGATCGGCCCGGTCTCGCTCTCCGACTCGCGCACCATCATTACGTACGACTCCGTGACCACCGCCATCAGCGGAATTCGCAACGACACTGTGGGCAAGGTGGATATGCCCACCCTGTCCGAGGTGACCGACAGCTGGCTCCGGCTGCACGGAGGCAACAGGGTCAACGGCGCGAGCGGCTGGATCTGCCTCGACCAGTACGGCAATCCCCACAACAAGGCCGTCGCCATCGTGCACCTGGACCCGGCCACCAAGTCCGCGGTCTTCGACCGTCTCGCCTGGCCCGACGGACGCGCCCCGGATGCGAACTGCTCGATCCGCACGCACTGAGAGATCCCCGGGTGAGGGCGGTCAGGCCGGTGACCTGCGTATCGCAGTGCCCGGCCTGCACCCTTCCGGATGCCACCTCGTGCCCAGAGTCATGCGGAGGAGCTTCTTGTCGGGCTTGCCGACGTGGGTGAGCGGTATGCCATCCACGATGTGAACGGTGCTCGGCGCGTACATCGCACCCTTGCGTTCCGTGACGAACTCCCGGATCAGCTCACGCCCCACCCTCTGCCCTGCCACGGGAACGACCGCGACATGGACCTCTTCTGTCTCGTCCGGACGCAGTACCCCGAACGCCGCGCACTGCGCGACGGCGGGGTGGGTGAGCAGCAGCTGCTCCAGTTCCGCCGGGTAGACGTGCCCGCCCGCGACGATGACCATGTCCTTGAGGCGGTCGACGAGGTAGAGGTAGCCCTCGGTGTCGAGGTAGCCGACGTCTCCTGTGCGGACCCAGCCGTCGCGCAGCACTTCGGCGGTCAGCTCGGGCCGGCGCCAGTAGCCGCTCATCACCATGGGGGTACGGACATGGATCTCCCCGGACTCCCCGGCGGCCAGTGCCGCGCCGTCCGCGCCCCGTGTCTCGATGTCGACGCCGGGGACCGCACGGCCGGCGGTCGCCCGGCCGCCCTGCCCCGTGATCGCGTGCTCGTGCGGCAGGACTTCGGTGATGCACCCCGCCTCGGTCTGGCCGTACGAGCCGTGCAGTACAGGGCCGAACGCCTCGGCCGCCTGGCGCAGCCGTTGTGCTGACACGGCGGTCCCGCCGTAGATGATCCGGCGGAGGCTGGACGCGTCCGCCGTGGGCAGGTCCGGGTGGTCCAGCAGTTCGTACAGCAGGGGAGGCAGCAGCCATATGTCGGTGATGTGCTCCCGGCCGAGCGTGGCGAGCACATCGTGCGGGTCGAAGCCGGGCCGGAGCACCACCGTACCGCCGGCGAGGAGAGCGATGTCGGCGAGGATCCCCGCCATGTGCGCGAGCGGGGTGCAGGCGAGAAAGCGGGGGCGAGCTCCGGGCGGGAGACTGCCGGCGCGCTGGACCAGCATCTGCCGGTAGGGGCCGTGTGCCATCCGGATGCCCTTGGGGATCCCGGTGGTGCCTCCGGTGTGCCGGACGCACCAGTCGTCTTCGGCGTGCGCGGCACCCGCCACGGGGTGGGGCGGGCGGGCTGCCGCGTGGGCCAGGAGGTCCTCGCCGTACCGCCCCCGGCCTCGGTCATGGCTTGTTCGATCAGTCCGTAGTCCACGGGGCTGTGCACTCGGAAGTTCACCTCCGGTAGGGATTCTCCGCGTGCAGTGCCTTGTCGATGATGTCGCCGACATCCCGGTCGGTGAAGGCCGCCGGGAGCGGCAGGGCGAGGTTCTCGAAGAGCCGGTGGACCTCGTCGACCGTCGGCTCCTCGCTCAGCGGTCGGGTGCGGCTGAGGTCGAGGGGGTGGGCCTGTTCCCGGCTCTGGTGGAGCTCGGTGACGTAGTAGTCGTACAGTGGCCGGTCCCGTTCCACGAGCAGGTTGACCCGCTGGGGGTCGTCCTGAGTGATGATCAGGCACGAGGCCGACAGGTCGAAGCGGAGCGTGGGCACGACCGAGGACAGGTAGAGGCCGATCTCCAGGGTGTCCAGGCGCTGCTGGTACCAGCAGGCGGCCAGCACCGTGGCGAACGACTCCTTGCGGGTCCGCTCGGCGCTCCAGGCCTCCGGCGGCACGACGTCCAGCCGGTGGGCGAAGGTCTGGCGGAAGCGCGCGTACGCCGCGCACGCCTGCTCGTCGGCCGGGTTGATGATGTCGATCTTCATCGTGAGGGAACGGCGCTGGCGCTGCGCCTCCTGGATGCAGAAGGGGAGCGTCACCGCGCGCAGGTAGGTGCCGGTGCCGCCCTTGAACACCCAGCGGTCGGTGTTCTGCCGCGCCCGGTCCAGGGCCTGTTCGAGCTCGACGCCGGACAGCGAGCGCACCATGGTGAGGTCCTCGAGCGCGTGCCGTGTCCCGGTCATCGCCTTGCGGATGTCGACGACCCGGCGCCGCCGCTCGGTCAGCGTGCCGAAGACGAGCGCGGCCAGGACCAGCAGGGTCGCTCCCGAGGTGACGTTGTCGTCGATTTGCTGACCGAAGACGTCGAGCGAGCCGATGATCAGGGCGGCGCCCAGGGCGACAACGCCGTCGAGATTTCTGATGGTCCAGCCGACGGCGTTCTCGATTCCCCGCCCCAGCTCGGCAGTTCCGCGTGCCATGGCCCCGACCTCTCCCCCGGTTACGACAATCGTAGGAGCGGTGTGTGGCCGACGGCCAGGATTCACGGTCGGAACGGGTAGGTTCCGCGCCACGGCGGCGTGATCGGCCGGCCGCGCGCCGGGTGGGCCCGCGCGCCGGGACCCGCCTTTCGGTTCAGGCCGCCGTCCAGGCGGGGTCGCGGCCCGTGAGGGCGACGACCCGGTCGAGGAGCGGGGCGTCGGCGGGGACGTCGACAGCCGGGGCGAAGAGCCCTTCCGGAGCCGGCCGCCGCCCCGGCTCGGCGGGAGCGAACCGCGAGACGAACTCCATGCACGCCCGCAGCTCCTCCTCATCGCCGGTGAAGGACTGTCCCACGGCACGGGCGATGTCCCAGCCGTGGACGATCAGCTCGTTGAGCGCCACCCTGGCGGTCACGCCCGCGGGCAGCTCGACGCCGCCGACTTCGGTCATGCCCTCCCAGGCGGCCGGGTCGCGCCAGGCTTCGGCGAGGGCGGTGAGCTGCCCGGGAATGCGGGTCCGCCAGTCCGCGCCCAGCCGGGCGGCATCGCCGGAGGGGCCCTGGGCACTGCCTGGCGCCGGAGCGGCCTTGGCGGCGGCCGCGGTGAACGCGAGGGAGAGGCCGCCGACGTGCTCGATCAGGTCGCCGAGGGTGTACCTCTCGCACGGCGTGGGCGCGGTGAGCCGGTCGTCGGGGACCTCGTCGAGCAGCCGTGCCATCCGGCCGGCCGCGGGGCCGAGATCGAAGTCCACGGTCATGGTGACTCCTCCAGCACGCGCTCCGCACGCACTCCGTCGTAGGCAGCCACGCACTCCGTCGCAGGCAGCAGGGGGCCAACGTACACACGCCGGTTGCCGGCGGTTGGCGGCGACGCGGTCCCGTCCGGTCTTTCACCGGACCGGACGGGACACCCCGTCTCAGCCGTGGACGACCTTCAGGGTCGTCGGCCAGCCGTTCCTGTCGAGGCTGCGGAAGAGCTTCTTGATGTCCTGCGGGCGCAGCTTGACGCAGCCGTGGGAGTTGTAGTCGCTCGCGCCGTCCCAGCGCTGGTTCTCGGGCCCGCCCCGGCCTCCGGCGCGCGTCATCTCGCTGTGGATGAACAGCTCGGTGCGGGTGGTGCCGTCGTGACAGGCCTTGTTGCCCAGTTCGATGGCGTAGCCCTTGATGAGGTTGCCGTCGTAGGCGGTGTGGTGACTGCCGAGCCTGTACGTCCCGTCGGGGAGCCAGCCCCGTCCGCGCTCGCACTCCTTGTCGTTGACGCCCGAGCCGGCGCGGAACTCGGCGACCGGCCGGTGGCCGCGGAAGACGGTCAGCCGGGAGTGGGACGGGGAGCTCTTCGTGAACTGCAGATAGCTGGAAGCGGCGGAAGGCGCGGCCTGCCCCGCGGGCGCGAGCAGGGCCGTGGTCGCGAGCACGGTGCTCACGGCGCCGCCCGTGAGGGCGAGACGAACCCGAAAGGGTGAAGTGCGGGGCATGACGGTGTCTCCTCGGATTGACGAGCGCGGGTCCGTCCCGGCCCCCCACCACGGCATCCGTGCAGCCAGGAGGGCTGCGGGTGCGGGCGGGGGCCGAGAGGAGGTGCGCGGCATTCTCACCACCCGCCGGGCCGGTCATGCCCCCGGCCGGCCTCAGCCCGCCGGCCGCCCGGGGCCCTGCACGCCACTCACGGGGCGCCGAGGAGGCCGGACAACACGGTGACCGGCAGCCGGCGCGCGGGCGGCAGGGACACGGTCACTTGCCCGGCAGGGGCAGGAGCCCGCGTTCGTAGGCACGGACGAGGCGCTGCGGGACCTGGTACGTGCGGCCGTCGACGACGACCGGCACGAGGGCCGGCGTGGTCGCGCGCCATTGCGCGCGGCGGTGGCGGGTGTTGCTGCGGGACATGCGGCGCTTGGGTACGGCCATCGGTGGGACCTCCGGGAGGGGTGGGCGGTGACGGAGCCATACGCTACATGAAAATGAATGTCATGTGACACCCAGTGGTGGGTCGAAGATCACAGCCCGGGCGGGGGGCGGCCGCGGGCTCGCTGAGTACCGTGAGGGGGTGCCGACGCAGCAGAACCTGTTCTCATCCCTCGCGACCTGGCGGCGCCGTGCCCTCTCGCGGGCCGTGCACCGCGGGGCGCGCTGGGTGCGGGAGGCCGGCGCGGTGACCGCCGAGCACCCGGGCCCGTACCGCTTCCGCCGTCTCGGCGCCGGCACCCGCCTCGCCTTCCCCCAGGGCACGGTCTTCGGCGAGCCGTGGATCGAGCTGGGTGAGCACTGCATCATCGCGCAGGACGTGACGCTCACCGCCGGGATGATGCCCGGCCTCGACCTGGGGCCGGAGCCGCTGCTGCGGCTGGGCAACGGAGTCGTCCTCGGGCGCGGCAGCCATGTGATCGCCGATGCGCCGCTGACGATCGGTGACGACTGCTTCTTCGGTCCGGGCGTCTACGTCACGACCACGAACCACAGCTACGACGACCCCGACACGCCCATAGGAAAGCAGTGGCCCCGCAGCGAGGCGGTGGAGATCGGTCCGGGCAGCTGGATCGGCACGGGAGCGGTGATCCTTCCCGGCGCCCGGCTGGGCCGCAACGTGGTGGCCGCCGCGGGAGCGGTCGTACGGGGCGAGGTGCCCGACCACGCGGTGGTCGCCGGCGCTCCCGCCAGGATCGTCCGCACCTGGGACCGCGAAGCGGGCTGGCAGCCGCCCCTGCGCACGCCCCCGCCGGTGCCGGTGCCGGAGGGCGTCACCGCCGAGGAGCTGCTGGCCCTCGCGGAGTGGAAGCCGGCGTCACCCGTGTCCGCGCCCGCCACCGACGGCACGGGCGAGTGAGCGCGGCCCGGTGTCACCGGGCCGGCGTCACCACGCCACCGGAAGCGACTCCGGCCCCCGGTTGATGGAGCCTCTCCGCCAGCGCATGTCCTTCTCCTCGACGGCAAGGCGCAGGCCCGGGAAGCGCTCCAGCAGCGTGGAGAGCATCACCTCCGCCTCCATCCTCGTCAGCAGCGCGCCCACGCAGTAGTGCGCGCCGTGCCCGAAGGACAGATTGGGCGCCTCGTCCCGGGCGATGTCGAGCCGGTCGGGGTCCTTGAAGACCGAGGAGTCGCGGTTGGCCGCCAGGTAGGAGACGTAGACCACCTCGCCGCTGCGGATGGTCTTCCCGGCGACCTGAAGGTCCTGGGTGGCGATGCGGGGCAGGCCGACGCCGTTGCGGTGGGGGATGTAGCGCAGCAGCTCCTCCACGGCCTGCGGCAGCAGCTCCGGCTCGGCGCGCAGGCGGGCCAGCTGGCCGGGGTGCGTCAGGAGCGCGTAGACCATGTTGGACACCTGGTTGCGCACCGCGTCCATGCCGTTGAGGACCAGCATGACGGCGAGCGAGGTCAGTTCGGGCAGGCTGAGCTCGTCCTCCCCGTGCGCCGTGACCAGGGCGCTGAACAGGTCCTCGCCGGGGTGCTCGCCGCGGTGCCGGGCCAACTCGCGGAAGTAGCCGGCGATCTCGCGCTTGACCGCGTCGCTCTCCTCCTGCGAGTGGTTGCTGGAGAGGATGACGCCGCGCCAGTTCTGCAGCACGCCGATGTCGTCACGGGGTACTCCCAGCAGATCGCCGATCAACTGGGCCGGCAGCGGCCCGGTCAGGCATTCCGTCAGGTCGGCGGGCGGCCCCTGCTCCGCCATCCGCCCGGTCATGTCGTCCGCGAGCTCCTGCGCCCTGGCGCGCAGGGCCGCCACCCGTTTGCGCCCGAAGGTCTGGGCGACCAGGCGCCGCAGCCGGGTGTGGTCGGGCGGGTCGGTGCGGCCGATGCCGCCGGCGGGCGCGACCACGTGCGGGGTCATGCTGGTGACCGGGCGGTCGACGGTCAGGGCGCGGCTGAGGGAGGGCTCCGAGGCGACGGTCTTGACGTCCTCGTACCGCGTCACCAGCCAGGCCTCGCCTTCGCCGTACCGCAGGCGGATGCGGGCGACCGGCTCGTCGCGCAGCAGGCGGTGCAGGAGCGGGTCGAAGTTCAGAGCGGGCAGCGGGTCGACCGCCCACTCGTGGACCGTGTCGCCGGACGGCCGGGCGGGGCAGGTGCCTTCGGCCGACGACGGGTTCGCGGAAGATGTGGTCATGCCTTCGCTCCCTGTCTCATGCCGGGACCGGCTGGGACCGGCTGGGACCGCACAGCGGAACAGCCCCGCATACTGGCTATTCCCCTTCAAGAAGGGCACATTCGCAAGAAACGGTAATACACCCGCATGTGTGAGCCCCGCCGCACTGCTACCGGCCGCCGCCGTACGACCTCCGGTGTAGGCCCCGGGACCGTTACCTCCCGGGCGGCCCGCGATCTAGCCTCGCCGCATGGACACGACGAGCGGCACACTCGACGAGGCCCTGCACCGCCTGCACGGCAGCGGACCCGAGTTCAAGGGATACCTCAGCAACCACGGCCCAATGGCCGTCGAGGCACTGGTCCGCCACGGCCAGGCGCACACCGTCCACCGCTGGCTGGACGCCTACGGGGCCAGGCTCGAGGACGTCCCCGGGGCACGGACGCCGATCGGCGACGCCGACTGGCAGGAGGCACTGGGCGATCCGCTCCGGGTCACCGACTGGACCCGCTACTTCTCCCGGTGGATCGCCCGGCGGCCCTGGCGCGAGGTCCTCGCCCAGTGGTGGCCCAGGCTCCTGCCCGGCATCGCCGGCGCCGCCACCCACCCCGTCATCCGTGTGGGTCACGCGGTACGCAGCCTCGTGACGGAAGGCGAGGACGCGCCACGCCTGTCGGAGCTGGCGCACGCCCTGGGGTACTGGGCCGCTCGCCACACCCTCCTGCCGGTCACCGTCGCTCCCTCCGGCGGGGCCGCGCCCGCCGACGCCCTGGCGGCCCTGCCCCGCATCGCCGAGCAGAACGTCACACCGCTGCGCGGCTACGCCCAGCTGTCCGGCACACCCGGCTGGCCGGAGGCCGCCGGCTCGCTGCGCGTACCGGAGAACCCCGAGGCCGTCCGGGAGAACCTCAGCGCCCTCGTACGGGCCGCCACCCTCAACTACGGTGCTTACGGCCACGGTGACGGCGTCATGCTGGTCCACGCCGCCACCGCCCCCAACGCGGTGCTGCGCACCCTGCCCGTCCTGCCCCAGGAGCTGTGGGGGCCCTCGCTCGCGGCGGCTTGGGCCGCGACCGCGGCCATCACCTCGCTCTACGCCGCGGACGCACCTCTTCCGCCGCCCGACGCCTCGTCGGTCACCGCCGAGGAGGTGTTCGAGCTGGCCGCCGCGAACGGCGACGCGCATGTGATCAAGTTCGCGGACACCGCCCTGGATGTGGCCGCCTCCGCGGAGGACGGCGACGACCGCGCCCTGGCGGCCGCCCTCAACGCCGTGCGGCTGATGGGCTCCGGGGACTGATCTCCCGGAGCCGTCGACCGCCGGGAGCGGGGCCCCGCACCGGCACCGGCACCGGCCGCGCCGCCGCAAGGATCCGGCCGGTATCGGCGACAGGTACGCCGGATGAACGGTCCGCTCTGGACCCCGTCGGCCGGGTCGGACACACTCGGCCCATGCGATGGACCGACATCGAGCAGATCGCGGCCGACCTGGCCGCTCAGTACCCTGCCGCCGAGCCCCTCACCGTCGGCTTCACGGACATCCGTGACCGGGCCGCCGCGCTGAGCGCCTTCAGCGACGACCCCGCCCGCTGCAACGTACGCATCCTGGAGTCGATCCAGCTGGCCTGGCTCGACAGACTCGACGGGCTCGACGTGTCCGGCAGAACGGACTGACGAGCGCCGCCGGGCCGCTGCCCACGCTCCTCGGCCTCGTCAGGTTCCGAGGATGCGACGGGCTTCGCGACGGCCGGAGAGCAGGGCACCGTGCACGGTGCTGCAGTAGCCCCCGGTGGTGGCCTCGCCCGCGAAGTACAGGCGATCGCCCACGGGCTCGGCCAGGGCGTCGTGGTCGCCCGGGCGGGAGCCGGTGGCGGGGAAGGAGTAGGAGCCACGGGCCCAGGGGTCGGCGGCCCACCGGGTGATGCGGTAGGCGAGGGGCTCGGGGACCTTGCCGCCGTAGATGCTGCGCAGGGCGGTCAGGGCCTCGCCGACGGCGGTGGCGTCGTCGAGCTCTTCGAGGCGGCGGGCGACGGGGCCGCCGTTGAGGGCGACCAGTACCGGGGCCCCCAGGACGTGCCGGAGGTTGTACCAGTTGGCGAAGGCGCCGTGCGGCGTGCCCTCCTGACGGATCACTTCCTTGTCGTCCCAGAAGACGTCCGGGAAGAGCAGGTACAGCTTGTCGTAGACGCCCATGCCCAGGCGCTCCACGGCGCCCCGCTTGGCCTCGGGCAGGGCGGGGGTGAAGTCGACGTCACCGGCCTTGAGCACCCCGAGGGGGAGGGTGAGCAGGACGCGGTCGGCGGTGAAGGCGCCGTGGCCGCCGGTGTGCACGGTGACGCCGCCGTCCGCGCCCTCGCCGCCGTGCTCGACACGGGTGACCTTGTGGCCGAGCCGCACGTCCAGCCCCTGCGCCAGGTGTTCGGCCAGCCGGCCGTAGCCGTCGGGAAAGACGACTTCGTCGCCTTCGAAGCCCTCGCCTCCGGCCATGCCCGCCAAGGAGATCTCGTCGATGCCGGCGCCCCAGTCGTCCTCCGTCATACGGCTGTGGGCCTCGAGGACACGCCGGGCGCGGTCAGGGCCGAGGCCGCTGCCGTCCAGCACTCTCCGCAGCCCGGCCGCGGCGGACTCCGCGACGCCCACGCGCGTGGCGAGCCCGGCCAGTTCCTCGCCCGCCGCCTCCTGGTCGGCCTCGCGCTCCTCCGTTTCGTAGCGGGTCAGGCGGCGGCCGTCGGCGGCGTAGCAGACCGTGCCCGTGCGGCTGCCGTAGTCGAGGGTGCCGGTGTTGAGGACGACCGTGGCGGCCTGGGCCTCCTCGGCCAGTTCCGTGACCGGATTGCCCTTGACGCCATGGATCCAGGACGCGCCCAGATCGATGCGCCTGCCCTCCCACTCGTCGGTCCACAGCCGGCCGCCGATGCGGTCGCGGGCCTCCAGCACGGTCACGTCGTGGCCGCCCCGGCGCAGTTCACGGGCCGCGTACAGCCCGGCGGTGCCCGCCCCGATCACCAGGGTCCTTTCCCTTCGCGACATCACTTACGGCCCGCGGCCCGGCGGCGCAGCCGGCCGGGAGTGGTGTCCAGGCGCTCGCGCAACAGCGTGGTGAGCGTCGTGGCGTTCTCGTAGCCGACGCGGCGGGCCACGGCGTCCGTCGGCAGGTCCGTGGTGCGCAGCAGGTGGGAGGCCTGTTCCAGGCGGATGCGCTGGGCGAAGCGCAGGGGCGAGATGCCGAGGACCCGGTCCACGGCGCGCTGGAGGGTGCGTTCGCTCGTGCCCTGGGCGCGGGCGGCGTCGGCGATGCGCAGGGGCTGGTCGAGGTGGTCGCGAACCCAGCGTTCGAACGCGCTGACGGCCGGGTCGGTGCGGGCGAGGTGGCTGGGCACGGCGTAACTCGCTTGGATGGGGCGGGTGTCGATGAGCAGGTAACGGCCGGTGAGGTCGGCGAGGGCGGGGCTGGTCTCCCGCACCAGGGACAGTGCCAGGTCCAGGTGGGCCATGGCGGCTCCGGCCGTGGTGATGCCGGGGGCGTGGGTGAGCATGTGCGACTCGTCCAGGGCGACCAGGGGGTAGCGCAGGCGGAAGTGGGGTGCCAGCCACCAGCTGGTGGTGGCCGGCAGACCGTCGAGCACACCGCTCTCGGCCAGCAGGAACGTTCCTGTACAGGCCGCGGCGAGGGGCACCCCGTCGGCGTGGGCCTGGCGCACCACGTCCTGGACCGGCTTTCGCTCCGGAGAGCCGACCCAGCGGATCAGGGGCTGAGGCTGCTTGTGTGCGACGCCGGGGACGACCAGCGCATCCGGCGCGGGGGCGGCTTCGGGCACGACGGCCGCGACCAGGTGCCCCGCGGCGGTGCGCACCGGTCCGTGCGGGCTGACGCAGTCCACCTGCCACGGCGGCGGTGGCTGCGGCAGTTCCTCGCGCAGCTCGTTGGCGGTCTGCAGGACGTCGAGCACCGAGGCCAGCCCGGAGTCGAAGACACCGTCCACGACCAGCACTGAGATCTTCATGTCGGAAACGGTAAGCGATCTGTCGCATCCGCCACTGGGGGGCTCCTGCAGGTGATTCATAGATTGATCACACCCGATCGACGGAGAAACCGATCGGCGAACGAAGGAGATCACCCGAATGACCACGACCGCGCGCACGACCACCGTCGGACTGCTCGCCCGCATCGAGGCCCGGCCCGAGCGCGTCAAGGAGGTACACGAGCTGCTCACCACAGCGCTCGCACTGGCCGAGGAGGAGACGGGCACCACGGTGTGGTTCGCGCTGCGCCTGGGCCCCACGACGTTCGGCGTCTTCGACGCGTTCGGCAGCGACGACGACCGCCGGGCCCACCTGGAGGGGAAGATCGCGGCCGCTCTCATGGCGCAGGCGCCCCGGCTGCTGACGGAGGCTCCGGACATCCGCCCCGTGGATGTCCTGGCCGCCAAGCTCCCCGCCGCGTAAGGCGGAACCGCGCTGCGGTGCCCCGCGCTCCCGGGCGGACACCGCAGCGCACGGCAGCCGCACCCTTGACGCGCATCTCGGCCCGCCTTTGACGCGCCCCTGTCAATGTGCGGCTCCCCGTGGCACTCTGCCTCTCACGCACCCTCCATCCGCTCCACTCGTCTGCCCGGACCGCCGGCACCACGGTCCGGCCCCCACACGGCCCCGCGCGAGCTCCACCGGAGCCCGCGCGCGGCCTCGGCAGAAGGAGTACGCGTGAGACGTCCCCGCCGTACCACCACCGGCATCCTGCTGGCCGCCGGCACACTGACCATGACGGGCGTTCAGGCCACCACGGCCGGCGCCGCCCCGGCACCCGGGCCGGCGACCGCACACACCGCCTCCGCCCAGGCCCGGCAGAAGGCGGCCGCCTTCTGGACCCCCGAACGCATGCGGACGGCCACCCCGCTCGACCTCCCGTCCGCCACCCCCTCCCCCGGCACCGGGCCGGAGCGCGGCGCCAGGACCACGACCGTCGCACCCACCTCCCCCGCAGCGGGCGCCCGGTCCTTCCCCCAGGCCGGCGGCCCCTGGACCGGCGGGGGCGCGGTCACGCGGACCTCCGGCCGGGTGTTCTTCACCTTCCAGAACCGCACCGCCTCCTGCTCCGGCAACGCCGTCACCAGCAAGAACGGCAGCACCGTGCTGACCGCCGGGCACTGCGTCAAGTACCAGGGCAGCTGGCACACCAACTGGGTCTTCGTCCCCGGCTACCACGACGGGCAGTCGCCGCACGGCAGGTGGACCGCGACGAAGACGATGACCACCCCGCAGTGGTCGGAGAACGAGCAGACGGGCATGAACTTCGACGTCGGCGCCGCCGTCGTCGGCCCCGTGGACGGCAAGAAGCTGACGGACGTGGTCGGAGCGCAGGGCCTGGAGTTCAACGGCGGCTACAACAAGGCCATGTACTCCTTCGGGTTCCCCGCCGCCAGCCCGTACGACGGCACCCGGCTCATCCACTGCAGCGGGACCTCCTCCAAGGACTTCCTCCTCACCAAGGACCACGGCCTGGGCTGCAACATGACCGGCGGCTCCAGCGGCGGCCCGTGGTTCACGTCCTTCGACGAGGCCACCGGCACCGGCCTGCAGTCTTCGGTCAACAGCTTCGGCTACACCTTCCTGCCGAACAGGATGTTCGGCCCGTACTTCGGCGATGAGGCCAAGGCCCTGTACGACCGGGCCCAGTCGACCTGACGCCCGCCCTCCCGGCCGCGGCGGACCCGGCCCGACGGGCCGGGTCTCCCGGGAACGGGCCGTGCGCCCGTTCAGCAGACGGGCACGTCCGGGAGCCGGTTGCCGGGTGAGGCCATGAAGATGTTGGTGATGTACCCGCCGTACTTGGGCAGGTAGGCCCACCAGTCGTTGCTGTAGGGCGGCACGCTGACCTTCTGTCCTTGTTTCTGGCAGCCGACGAGGGCGTCCACGCCGGCCGGGAGCGTGGTGAGCACGGGAGAGTCCGTGGTCGCCTGCGCGCGGACCTGTATGCCCGTGCCCCAGGTGCCGAACCAGGTGCCGGGGGTGCGGACGGCGCCGGGAACGCGGAGTGCGCGCGTCAGCTCGCCCAGGTCGGAGTACGCCTTGCCGTAGGGGGTGCCCTGCGCGTGCAGCGTGAAGACGGCGACGATGGCGCGGTCGTCCGCTCCGACGGTGCCGGTGGTGTGCAGTGCCTCGCGTGCGAGGTCCACGCCGTCGGCCGCCGCGGTCCGGGGGCGGCCGGTGTCGGCGCAGCCGGCGGAACTGAAGCCGGACCAGCCCTGCTTGACGGCCCAGGGGCGGTCGAAGACGGCCGCGATGCCGAAGCTCTGGTCGAAGCCGTCCGTGCCGCAGCGGGTGGCCCGGCGCAGGTTGCCCATGATGTAGTCGCGCACGGGTGCCGGCGCCGTATCGAGGATGTAGCGGTAGATCCGTACCGTGTCGCCTGCCGAGAGGCTGGTGTAACCCCAGTACCCGGGGTAGGCCGACGGCGGCGGGGCGGTGTCGGCCAGTTTGAGCCGGGCCACCATCCGGTCGACGATGGCGCTCTGTCCGTTCTGCGTCCAGAAGTGGCCGGCCGCGCCGTCGTCGCTGCTGCGCAGCATGAGGTCGAGCCGTTGGCGGTCGTCGGCGGGCAGGGAGTACGCGGGGCCGCGCAGCCACAAGTGGTCGAGGGCGATCAGCAGTTTGACCACCGAGGCCGAGCGGAACCGCATGCGGGTGTTGAGCTGTTCGGTGAAGGAGCCGGTCTGCCGGTCGTACACCGCGATGCCCGCGGTCAGCCCGGCCGGTACCCGCGTGGCCGCCCGCCGCGCGGGCGGCTCGGCCCCGGCGGGTGGTGCCGCGCACAGGGCGACGGCGGCCAGTGCGGCGACAACTGCCGTGACCTTGAGGGCCGGTACGAAGCGGATCTGCAACGGTGTCTCCTCCCGGAAGGAGTCCTGCCCGGCGGCGGCCGGGGACTCACTCCGGATGGTGGAGCGCCGGCGGCGTGGGGTCATCAGCCTTCGGGCAGCGTCGAAACCGCCCTCCGCAGGCCCTCCGGGGTGCGGCAGCCGTGGCACCATGGGTGGCCTGCGTGCAAAGGGAAGGGGAGCCCGGTGAGCAGTTTCAACAAGGGGATCGGCAAAGTCGAAGTGGCGCTCAAGTGGGATCCGAGTCCCGCCGGGGCGCCCGCTCACGACCTCGACATCATCGCCGCCACCTATGCCGCCAGCGCTCCCGACGGCGAGCCCGCCTACCTGGTGCACTTCGACAGCCGCTCCCCCGACGGCACGATCACGCTCAACCGGGACAGCCGGACCGGTCAGGGGCTGGGCTACGACGAGGCCATGACCTTGGAACTCGACCGGCTCGCCCCCGCGTACATCCGGGTCGTCGTCGGCGTGGCCATTCAGCAGGGCGGCGGCCGGTGCGTCTTCGCCGATGTCGCGAACGCCGGTGTGCGGATAGTCGAGGGGCACGTCGAGCTGGCGCGGCACGACTTCAGCAGCGTCCACGGGGCGACAGCCGCGACCGTCGCGGAGTTCGTCCGGGACGGTTCCGGGGCCTGGGAGTTCCGCGGCGCCGTCCGGGGGTTCGACGCCGACCCGGCGTCCTTCGCCGCACTCATGGGCCGGGTCTCCGCTTCCTGACCCGCGGCGGCGACGGCTTCGTCCGGCGGGTCCGCGCGGTGGGCTCGCCCGGCAGGGACGAGGTGCCTGACCTGGTGCTTCGGTGGGGCCCGGGCGACGGAAAAATGTCCGCCGCACTGCGGAGAGGCGCCGGGCGGTCCGGAGAGTGACACTGGAAGTAAGGCGTGCTGCCCGGAGGCGGGCAGCCGAGTCAGGGAGGTGTTCTCCGTGCTCCCACTGCTTCTCGTCCTTCTGCTCGTTCTCATCCTCTTCGGCGCCGGCTTCGCCATAAAGGTGCTGTGGTGGATCGCGATCATCGTGGCGATCGTGTGGCTGCTCGGCTTCGTCGTCCGTTCCGGTGGAGGCCGCTGGTACCGGTGGTGACCGCGCCGGGGCACCGGGCCGCGGGGCGACATCACCGACCGTCCTGGAGGAACTGTGGCACAAGGGTCCCGGCCGAAAGACGCGGAAGAGTACGACGCGACGCCGTACGTCCCTGAAGGCGGAGGCCTGAAGGCACTACGGGAAGGCGCCGCGGGCTGTCACGGCTGCCCGCTGTACCGGGAAGCCACGCAGACGGTCTTCGGCAGCGGCAAGGCCTCGGCCCGCGTCGTGCTCGTAGGAGAACAACCGGGTGATCAGGAGGACCGTCAGGGAACGCCGTTCGTCGGGCCCGCCGGTGGCGTGCTGACGCGGGCGCTCGGCGAGGCCGGGATCGAGCCGGCCCAGGCGTACATCACCAACGCCGTCAAGCACTTCAAGTTCGAGCAGGCGCTGCGCGGGAAGCGGCGCATCCACAAGGCGCCGAGCCTGCGGGAGATCAGCGCGTGCAAGCCCTGGCTCGCTGCGGAACTGCGGCTGGTCGCTCCCGAGGTGGTGGTGGCGCTGGGCGCCACCGCCGGCAAGTCGCTGTTCGGCTCGTCGTTCCGGGTGAGCGAGCAGCGTGGGGTGGCGCTGCCGATGCCGTCACTGGACGGGGGCGGGGACGGTCACGGCATGCTAGTGGCGACCATTCACCCTTCCGCGGTGCTGCGCGCCGACGACGCCGAGCGGGCCGCCGCGTACGCGGGTCTGGTCTCGGATCTCAAGGTCGCCGCGCAACTCCTGCAGTGATCATGGAGACAAGGAGACGGAGGGACGCCTGAGGCGTCCCTCTTCGTCGTGGTGCGGCTGCGGACGCGGATCCGAGCGGTGTCTGCCCTGCTCGGCCGGCGGCGCCCGCCGGACGGTGAGGGGCCGTTGATCATATAGCTGCCCCCTACATATGATTGCCCGAGGTAACCAGACGGACGCAACTCGCGCCCACCAGGAGGAAGCACCCATGCACGCCACCCCGCACGCCTTCCGCACCTATGTCGAGGACTGCCTCGACGCCCTGAGCACCGCTCCGGACCGCGAGGTGTTAATCCATCACGAACGGCGTGTCACCGGCGGGGAGTTCCGCGCTCTCGTCTACCGGCTGGCGCGGGCGCTCAGCGCCCAGGGACTGGGCCGTGGCGAGACCGTCACCCTGCTGAGCGGCAACCTGCCGGAGATCATCGCCGCCCGCTACGCGGCCAACCTCATCGGCTGCCGCGTCAATCACCTCTACAACAAGCTGTCGGCCGAGGCGCAGGCCGCCATCGTGCGCGATGTGGAGACGCGCGCCCTGATCGTCGACCCCCGCTGGTCCGGGCGCGCCGCGGAGATCACCCGGCAGGCCCCGGTGGCAGCCGTTCTCTCCCTCGGCCCCGCGCCGACGGGGACCGACCTGCTGGAGCTGGCCGCCGGCGAGTCCGCGGACCCCCTGCCGAGCATGGCCCGGCCGGAGGACGTGTGCACCATCCGCCACACCGGCGGCACCACGGGGCATCCGAAGGGAATATGCACCTCCTTCGAGCAGGCGAACGGCATCGCATTGCCCGGCCTGGACGAGCAGAACCAGGAGCGGCGGCAGCTGGTGTGCACCACGCTCGCCCACATCGCCGGGATGTTCGCGGACATCGCCCTCCGCACCGGCGGCGCCGTGGTGCTGCTGGAGGACTTCGACCCCGCGGCCGTGCTCGCCGCGATCGAGCGTGAGCGCATCACCGACACCTTCCTCCTTCCTCCTCTGCTGTACCGGCTCCTGGACCACCCGGACGCGGCCCGCACCGACACCTCCAGCCTGCGCTGTCTGATGTACGGCGGCTGCCAGGCGTCCCCGGCCCGGCTCGCCGACGCGGTGCGGCGCCTGGGCCCTGTGCTCGTGCAGTTCTACGGGCAGAACGAGGTGGGCGGCATCAGCGTGCTGTCGGCCGAACAGCACGACCCGGACCGACCGGAACGGCTGCGGTCGGCGGGCCAGGCGCTGCCCGGGGTCGAGGTGACGGTCCGCGACGAGTGGGGCCGCACGGTGCCCAACGGTGAACACGGCGAGATCTGTGTGCGCTCGGCCCACCTGATGCAGGGCTACTGGAAGCAGCCCGAACTGACCGCCCAGGTGCTGCGCGACGGCTGGCTGCACACCGGTGACGTGGGATACCTCGACGACGAGGGCTATCTGACGGTCGTCGACAGGCTCAAGGACATGATCATCGTGGTGGGCGGCCACGTCTACACGTCCGAGCTGGAGGACCTGCTCAACTCGCACCCGGACGTCCTGCAGAGCGCCGTCTTCGGCGTCCGCGACGCCGACCGCATGGAACAGGTCCACGCCGTCGTCCTGCCCCGGCCCGGCGCCGACGTGGACGAACAGCGGCTGCGCGCCCTCGTGCGCAAGGAGCGGGGCGCGATGTACGAGCCGGCCCGCATCACCTTCGCCGACGCCCTGCCGCTGACCGAGGCCGGCAAGCCGGACAAGAACCTGCTGCGCCGCGCCGCCGAACCGGCCACGGTGGCCTGAACGCCGGCCATGAACGCCACATGCAGGGCGAAACGTTACGCCTTCGCCTCCGCGTAGCACTCCACCACCGCCGTGGTGAAGGGGAACCGCACCGGCGTGTCGCCGAACGCGATGCGCCCGGCGCGGTCCCCCGCCGTACGGATGGCCTCCACGACGTCGGGCGCCTCCTCCCGGGGGCAGTGGACGATCACTTCGTCGTGCTGGAAGAAGACCAGCTCCGCGCTGAGGCCGGCGATCGACTGCCGTACCGCGGCGAGGACGATCAGCGCCCAGTCGGCGGCGCTGCCCTGGATGACGAAGTTGCGCGTGAACCGCCCCCGTGCCCGCGCGCCCGCCCTACTGCCGTAGGAGGCGGGCTCCTCCTGGGGCAGGCCCGCCTCCTCGCCGACACCGGTGGACGAGGGCGGGCACGTACGGCCGAGCCAGGTCCGCACCAGGCGGCCCTCCTCACCGGCGCGCGCCGCGTCGTCCACGTAGGCGATGGCCCTGGGGAAGCGGCGCCGCAGGTCCGCCAGGTGCTTGAGGCCGTCGCCCGAGGTCTGTCCGTAGATCGCCCCGAGCATGGCGAGCTTGGCACGGTCGCGGTCGCCGGAGAAGACGCGCTCGGCGAGATCCCCGTACAGATCGCGGCCGCTGCCGGCCACGTCCATCAGCCCGGGGTCACGGGAGACCGCGGCCAGAACGCGCGGCTCCATCTGGTCGGCGTCCGCGACGACCAGGCACCAGCCCGGATCGGCGACGACCGCGCGCCGGACCACGCGGGGAATCTGCAGCGCTCCGCCGCCGTTCGTGGTCCACCGGCCGGTGACCGTGCCGCCCGGCAGATACTCGGGCCGGAAGCGGCCGTCGCGCACCCAGGACTGCAGCCAGGCCCAGCCGTGTGCGGTGTGCAGGCGGTAGAGCTTCTTGTACTCCAGGAGCGCCGGGACGGCGGGGTGGTCGATCGCCCGCAGCTCCCAGGCGCGCGTGGAGGACAGGGCGATGCCCTCCCGGGCGAAGGCCCGGACGATGTCGGCGGGAAGGTCGGGCCGTACGCGCACGCCCTCCCCGAAGGCCCGCGACACCTGCTCGGCCAGCTCCGCCAGGCGCCGCGTCTCCTGCCCGCCCGGATAGCGCTCCCCCAGGAGCTCGTTCAGCAGCTGCCGGTGCACGTCGGCGCGCCAGGGCACCCCCGCGCGGCCCATCTCGGCCGCGACGAGCGTGCCCGCCGACTCGGCGGCGGTCAGCAGCCGCATCCGCCCGGGGTGCTCTGCGCTCTCCGTACGGGCGAGCTGGGCGGCGTACACCTCGGTCAGGGCTTCCAGCGCGTCGGTCCCCGGCGGCAGCGGCACCGGGCCCGGCTCGAACAGCGACGGCTGCGTGCCGGCCGTGCGCAGGGGCGGGTCCGCGGGCACCGGCAGCCCGCGCAGCCGCGCCCAGGCGGCGGCGAGCGACCGCGGCTGGCCGGACTGCCCCTGCTCATGGCCGATGAGCAGCGCCTCGGCGGCCTCCACGTCGTAGCACCGCTCGACGCGGACGCCGGCCGCCGGCAGCCGCCCGTACATCTGCGCCGTCGATCGCCACACCCATCGCCCGGCCTCGGGGCGGGCCCGCACCGCGGCGGCCAGGGACGGCTCGGTCACGGCGGGCCCGGCCGCCCGCCCCCGCTCGTCGAGCGGGCAGAGCCGAACGCTCCCGTCACCCGTCTCAGCCACTGCCCATCTCATGGGGAGAAGTCTCGCACCGGGGTCTGACAGCGCCCCTGGCCTGGCCTTTTGCCCGTGGAGTCGGGTCGGCCGCGGCGCCTACCTCTCCTGCAGCACGGAGATGACGTTCCCCGCGGGGTCCGTGAACCAGGCGATGAACGGGCCGCCGCCGCGGAAGATGCCCTTCTCGTCCGCGTCCATGCCGGGATAGCGCTCGAAGCGCACACCGCGCCGGCCCAGTTCGTCGACGGCCGCCTCGATGTCGTCCACGGGAAAATTGAGGATCGTGAACGACGCCGGGGTGTGGTCGGCCTTCGGGTAGACCAGCACCTCGGTGCCACCCGCGAGGCGCAGCTTGAGCAACCCGAATTCCTCGGACACCTCCAGCCCAAGAGTTTCCCCATAGAAGCGCTTGGCCTTTTCGGTGTCGTCCACGGAGAAGCCGCTGAAGGCCTTGGTGTTCTTGAACATGGAATGCTTCCTTCCCGAACACACTCGGCACTACCTCACCCGTACGGGTGGACGCCTGGTCACGGCCGACACCAGCCGTTGTTCTGACACCTCGTCCGCGGCGCGCGTGTCGTCCACGTCCTGGGGGCCACGGCCCGTGTAGGCAGGGGACATGTTGCTCGAGAACAAGGTCGCCGTCGTCTACGGGGCAGGGGGCCGGATCGGCGGCGCCGTGGCGCGGGCGTTCGCCGCCGAAGGGGCCGCCGTCTTCCTCGCCGGCCGTACCCGCAGCAGGCTCGACCGGGTCGCCGACGACATCCGTGCCTCCGGTGGCGTGGCGGAGACGGCCCGCGTCGACGCACTCGACGAGGAGGCCGTCGACGCGTTCGTCGACGAGGTGGCCGAGCAGACCGGGCGCGTCGACGTGTCGTTCAACCTCATCTCCTACGGGGACGTCCAGGAACCGCTGGCCACCATCTCGGCCGAGGACTTCAGCCGGCCGGTCGAGCATGCGGTACGCACGCAGTTCCTGACCACCAGGGCGGCCGCGCGGCACATGGTCAAGCGGTCGTCGGGGGCAATCCTGGCGTTCGGCGGTTCGGGGCCGGAGGCCGTCCCGGGGCTGGGGGGATTCGTGGTCGCCCTGGACGCCGTCGAGGGGTTGCGGCGTCAGTGGGCGTGCGAGCTGGGGCCGCACGGCATCCGGTTCGTGACGCTCAAGACCGGTGGCGTGCCCGAGAGCCTTCCCACGGACTTCCCGGAGCGCGACGAGATCGTCGCCGGGATCGAGAAGGCGGCCATGCTCAACCGGACGGCGACGCTGGCCGACGTGGGGAACGTGGCGGCGTTCGCCGCCTCCGACCTGGCCGGGACCATGACCGCCGCCACCGTGAACATCTCCTGCGGAGCGCTCATCGACTAGGGCGGCCCGTCCGGGCGCCCCGACGGGTGCGTTCCCGCCGCCCCGCTACCTTCCCCGTCCCGCGCCCGCATGTTCCAGCGGTTCCGGCTCGGCCTGCCGGCCCAGGGACGGCTCGTCGGCGGGAGCGGGTTCACCGGCCGGGGAGCACGGGCGGGGAGCCGGCCTGCGGACGGCGGCTATGCCGACACCCGCCAGCACGATCAGCCCGCCGAGGGCCGCCATGGGCGCCGGTACGGCACCCAGGCACACCGCGTCCAGGGCCAGCGCCGCCACCGGAACCGCGTACAGGACGAGGGAACTCGTCGAGGCGGAGGCGGCCCTGAGGACACGCGACCATGTACAGAACGCCAGGACCGTGCAGCCGAGGCCCAGCCACACCACGGCAGCGGTCTGCTGCCATCCGGCCGTCACCAGTTGACCGGCGGCATCCGGGGTGAAGGCCAGCAGCGGGACGAGGCCGAAGAGGCTGCCGTAGAAGATGCAGTCCATGCCGGAATAGCGGCGCAGCAGGGGCTTCTGCAGGATGAACGACGTGGCCTGGGCGGCCGCCGCCAGCACGATCATCCCCATGCCCGCCTGCGAGCCGCCTCCGCCACCGCCGGCCGATGCGACCACGAGGGCGCCGCACAGCGCCACCATGAGCCCTGCCACTCCCCGGGCACCGGGGCGCTCGCGCAGCACCAGCATGCCCAGGGCGGTGGCGAACACCGGTGAAGTGGCCACGAGCATGGCGGCTGTGCCGCCCTCGACGTGCCGCTCACCCGCGTAGAGCAGCAGTTGATAGGCCGTCATTCCGGTCAGGCCGAAGCCCGCCATGCGGACGAGGTCACCTCGCCGGAGACGGCTGATGCGCCCGGTGAGAACGCACGGGAGCAGGAAGGCGACGGCGAAGGCCAGGCGCAGTACGGCCATGGCTGTCGGGGAGTAGCCCTGGAGCGCGATGCGGATCGCGGGGAAGGCCGATCCCCACAGAATCGCTGTCGCGGCCATGAACTTCCAGGGAGCCGTCGGCCGGCGTTCGCCCAGCAACGGAAACACCGCCTCATCGGGTCGGAGATCGGACACCGACGAAGCTACCGAGCTTCGACCTATAAGTCGAATAAAAGATTCCGTCACTACCTCAAAGACTTCCTTGGGGGAACGGCTCCGGTCTCCCTCCGGGCGCCCTGTTGCCGCCTCGGATGGCTCCTTTCGGCGGGCCGGGGTCCCGGCACGCCCGTACCCTCGGAGCGAGAGCCGGCGCGGCAGCGCCCCCTGACGGCAGAGGAGCACCGGTGATGAGCGGGGCCGAGAGTGCGGACCATGTCAGTGTTCATCTGACCGGGTGCGGCCATGAGGACGCGCGTGCGGTGTTCGCGGCGCTGGAGGCGGCCTTCCCCGAAGGCACCGGCCTGGCGCGCAGCGAGGCCCGCGCCGCCGCCCCCGGGGCGGGGCCCACGATCTGGTCCATGGTCGTCGACGCGCGGACGCGCAGCCCGCGGGAGGAGGGGGCCGCCCGTACGCAGCCGGTCACGACCGTCACCGCCGACCTCTTCGGTGCGGCCGACCCCGTACGCCAGGTCAGGGAGGAACTGGAGTCGGCCTTCGGCGTGGAGAGCCTCGGCACGGTGCCCGGGGAGCACGAGCTGGAGGTCCGCCTCCGGCTGACGTCGCGCACCGACGCCTAGCGCCCCGGCCCCGGGTGGTGGGGGCGGCCGGCCGGGCTTAGCGTGGAAATGACAGCCATAAGGCACCGCACTCACCCCCCGGCAGGGTTCATGTGCACCTGCCGGCCGGGGCCGACGGCGTCACCGCTCCGCACACGGTGGCGCTCGCGGGGGCCGGCGGCACGTACGACCTGTGCCGATCGCCCCTTTCGCGCCCCCTCGGTCTTCGGCTCCTCCTCGACGCGGACCGTGGGGGCTCGTTCCTGTGCGGGTATGCGGAAGCGACGGTTCCGCGCGCCGGTACAAGCGGTGCCTGTCGGCGTCCGGCTCAGGCCGGGGCTGCCACCGCCATGACCCGCCCGCCGACGTCGACCGTGCCGTCGGCGTGGAAGCGCGTCAGGATGCGGGAGGCCGCACCCTGCCGGATGGTCAGGGAACGGCCCAGCTCGGCGGTCAGGGCGACGGCCGCGGCACCCGTGGCCTCGTCCTCGGCGATGCCGTCACCGCGCCGCGGGAAGCCCCGGGCCCGCACCCGTCCGGCGGCCTCGTCCTCCCAGGCCCAGGCGTACAGCCATCCGTCCCCCGGTGGCGGCGCGGGCAGCGCCTCGACCTCGGCCACGGTGGCGAACCGTTCGGTACGCCGTCCCGTCGCCCATTCGGCCCGCCCCCGGATCCAGGTGGTCTCCCCCTCGTCCCACGTGGGCACCTCGCCCGCAGGAGGGCGGAGCACACTCCCCCCGCACCCTCGCGCTCGCAGCAGCCACGCGACGCCGACCAGTGGATGCCCCGCGAACGGCAGACGGTCACTGGGGGTGTAGATGTCGACGCCGCCGGAGGGGCCGTCATCGACGAACACCGTCTCGCTGAAGCCCAGTTCCGCCGCCAGCTCCTGCCGGGCCCGCGCACCGGGGACGGCGCCGCCGTTCTCGACGACTCCGAGCGGATTGCCGCCCTCACCCCGCGGACCGGCGAAAACGCGTACCACAACATGATCGACCATGAAGTGATTGAAACAGCTGAGGCGGGAAGAGGCACAGGGTGCCCGAACTCACCGACCCACTGACGACCCTGGTACGACGTCACAGGGAACCCGCCGTCGTGCAGGCGGTCCGTTCCACGCTGGCCGCGGTGATCTCGTACGTGGTGGCCCTGCAACTGAGCAATGAGCCGGCGCCGCTGACCGCACCGCTGACAGCACTGCTCGTCGTGCAGGTCACGCTCTACTCCACCCTCACCACCGGTATCCGCAGAGTCAATTCCGTGGTGGCGGGCGTGCTCATCGCCATCGGCTTCAGCGCCCTGGTGGGCCTCACCTGGTGGAGCCTGGGGCTGATCATCCTGGCCTCCCTGGTCATCGGGCGCTTCGTCCGCGTGGGTGAATTCGTCCCCGAAGTGGCGATCAGCGCGATGCTCGTCCTGGGAGTGACCCGGGTGGCGGAGACCGCGTGGGACCGGGTGCTGGAAACGCTGATCGGCGCCGTCGTGGGCCTGTTGTTCGACGTGATGTTCGTGCCCCCGGTGTGGGTGGAGCCGGCGGGCGAGGCGATCGAGCATCTCTCGCGCCGGATGGGACAGCTGCTGCAGCGCGTCGGTGACGAGGTCTGCGGCCACACGCCGGTGGCGGAGGCTGCGGCGAGGCTGCACGAGGCGCGCAAGCTCGACCACGACATCGTTCAGGTGGACGCCTCGCTCAGGCAGGCCGAGGACAGCCTCAGGCTCAACCCCCGGGTCAAGGAGGGACTGCTCTTCCGGGTCGTCCTGCGCACCGGGCTCGACGCCCTGGAGATCGCCGCGGTCGTGCTCCGGGTGATCTGCCGCACCCTCACCGACCTCGCCAAGGAACGGACGGAGGAGTCGCTGTTCGCCCCCGACGTGGCCGAGGCCCTGCAGGATGTGTTCCGTCACCTCGCGCGCGCCGTCGAGAGCTTCGCCGTGCTGATCACCACTCAGGTCAGCGCCAACGCGGAGGAGGCGGAGGACCGGCTCGTGCGCGAGCTGGCCGCCGGCCGGGCCAGCCGCGACCGAGCCGCGGAGCTGCTGCTGGTAGCCGTCCGGCGGCATCCCCGTCAGTGGCAGTTGCACGGTGCGCTGCTGGCCGAAGTGGACCGCATCCTCGACGAACTGGACGTGGAGAAGAGGACCGAGCGGCTGGCGGAGGAGCTCGACCGGGCCGCTCGTGAGCAGCGCGACCGCCATCCGCGGCTGCACAGGGTCCAGCGGCGGCTGCGCAGCAGCGGTTACGGGTGGCGCCGCATGAGCTGGTTCAACAACCGGGACTGAGCCGGTCGGGGGCTTTCCCCTCCCCGCCCTTTCACCGTTTCCTGTCCTCAAGCGCCGGACGGGCTGGTTGTGGCCGGACGGGGTGGATGCGGCCCGGCGGGATGGATGTGACCCGGCGGCGTGGATGACGGCCCAGCGGGCTCGATGCGGACGGGCGGGCTCGATGCCGCCCGGCGGCGTGGATGCGGCCGGACGGGCTCGATGCCGCCCGGCGGGCTCGATGTCGCCCGGACGGGGTGGATGCGGCCCGGCGGGCTCGATGTGGCCGTGGTCTCAGGCGCCGGACGGGACCGGCTCGCCGAGCTGGCTTGTTTCGCGGGTCAGGTCCGCCAGGACGCTTCTGAGGCCGGTGAGGGTCTCCTCGTCCGTGACCCGGCCGTTGGTGATCTTGACGGTGGCGCACGGGATCCGCAATTCGTGCGGCAGCACCCGTGCGCTCATCACCTGCAGGGTCTCCCGCAGCCACGCCTGGGCGCGGGCGCCGCCGGTCATCGACGGTGAGGCCGTGACGACGGCGACGGGCTTGTCGACCAGTTCACCGCTGCCGACCACCCACTCCAGGCCGTTCTTCAGGACGCCGCTCGTCCCGTGGGCGTACTCGGGGCTCGTGATGAGCACGGCGTCGGCGGCCGCGAGCCGGGCACGGAAGTCCAGCACCTCGGCGGGCGGGCACTCCCGCTCCACGTCCGGGTTGAAGAAGGGGAGGCCGCCCAGCCCTTCGTAGACCGTCATGGCGACGGGCGGCCGGCACAGGCTCGCGGCCGTGTGTGCCACAGCGGAGTTGAGCGAGCCCTGCCGCAGACTTCCGCAGAGAGCCAGGAGGTTGATGGGGGGCATGCACTCACCTGTCGAGAGACGCGGGCTTCCTTCGCGCCCGATCGTCGCATCCCGTCCCGGGCACTGCGCGGCCAGGGTCCGCGGCCGCGCCCGGGCGACGGCAGGCCCCCTAGCGGGAGGCGTCCTCGGGGCGGCCGATTGCCCGGCCCCGGCGGGCCGGGCCGCGGCCGGCCGGCTGCTCGGGGGCGTGACCGGCGGTGATGGCGGGCACCTGGCGGGATTCCGGGGAGCCGGCCGAGACCGTCAGGCACTCACCGCAGTGGCGGATGCCGAGGGACTCGCCGTCCAGCAGGGTGTAGGTCGCCGTCCTGCCGGTGATCTCCACCCGCAGGCGCTGCTGCCGGAACTGCACCGTGAAGGCGAGGCGGCCCAGCTGTTCGGGCAGGCGGGGAGTGAACCCGATCCGGCCGTCGTCCTCACGCAGCCCACCGAAGCCGATGACGAGGGCGAACCACGTACCGGCGAGGGAGGCGATGTGGATGCCGTCGCGGGTGTTGCCCTCCAGGTCGGAGAGGTCCATCATCGCCGCTTCGCCCAGATAGTCGTAGGCCAGCCGGGTGTGGCCGACCTCCGCGGCCATGACGGCCTGGCCGCAGGCGGACAGTGAGGAGTCACGCACCGTCAGCTGCTCGTAGTACGCGAAGTTGCGGGCCTTCTCCTCCGCGGTGAAGGCGTCTCCGCGCAGGCACATGGCGAGGACGAGGTCGGCCTGCTTGACGACCTGTTTGCGGTAGAGGTCGAAGTAGGGGAAGTTCAGCATCAAGGGGTACTGGTCGCCCTGGGTGTGGGCGAAGTCCCACAGCTGGTGGCGGGTGAAACCCTCCGACTGCTCATGCACCTGCAGCTCGGGGTTGTACGGCAGCGTCATGCGTGTGGCGGCGTCCCGCCAGGCGGCGGTCTCCTCGTCGTCGACGCCGAGCGCCGCGGCCAGGTCCGGGTGGCGTTCCACCAGGGCCGCGGCCTCGCGCAGATTGTGCTGCGCCATCAGGTTCGTATAGACGTTGTCGTCCGAGACGGCGCTGTACTCGTCCGGGCCGGTCACGCCGTCGATGTGGAAGTCGCCGTGGTGGTCGTGGTGGCCCAGGGAGCGCCACAGCCGGGCGGTCTCCACGAGCAGCGGCAGCCCGACCTCGCGCTCGAAGCCGTCGTCGCACGTGGCGCGGATGTAGCGCACCACCGCGTCGGCGATGTCGGCGTTGATGTGGAACGCCGCCGTCCCGGCCGGCCAGTACCCGGAGCACTCGTCGCCGTTGATGGTCCGCCAGGGGAAGGCGGCGCCCTGCAGGCCCAGTTGACGGGCGCGTTCCCGTGCGGCGGGCAGGGTGTTGTACCGCCAGCGCAGGGCCTGCTCCACCGCCTGGGGCGCGGTGTAGGTCAGGACGGGCATGACGAACGTCTCGGTGTCCCAGAAGCAGTGGCCGTCGTAGCCGGGACCTGTCAGCCCCTTGGCGGGCAGGGCCCGCGCCTCTCCGCGGGCGCCCGCCTGCAGCACGTGGAAGAGGGCGAACCGCGCGGCCTGCTGGATCTCCGCGTCGCCGTCCACCTCCACGTCCGCCCGGGCCCAGAAGCTGTCGAGGTACTGGCGCTGTTCGTCGACCAGGCCGTCCCAGCCGGTGCTGACCGCCCCCGCAAGGGCGGCGTCGACCTGGTCGTGCACGGCCGGCGTCGAGCGCATCGCCGACCAGCCGTGCGCCACGAGCTTCTCCACCCGCAGCCGCTGCCCGGAGCACAGCCGCGAGGTGATGGTGACGCGGGCCAGGTCCTCGCTGCTCTCGGAGGACATCTCGGTCTTCTCGCCGCCCTCCACGACGTGCGAGGCGGACACGCCCAGGCGCAGGCCGCTGCGGTCGGTGCGGTGCAACAGCCGGATCCGCGGGCCGTGGGCGGCGTGCTGCTCGGAGACCAGCGGCGCCTCCAGCAGCGCGGCCGCCCGCGGATCGCCCGCGGTGCGGGGCAGTTGTTCGTTGGCGACCAGCTCGGACTGGATGACGATGCGTACGTCGCCGTCCAGCGGCTCGACCTCGTACGCGATGGCGGCCACCGCGCGCTGGGAGAAGGAGACCAGCCGGGTCGACCGGACCCGTACGCTGCGCCCGCTCGGCGAGGTCCACTCCGCGGTGCGGTGCAGCAGCCCGGTGCGGAAGTCCAGGATCCGCTCGTGCTTGTGCAGCTTGCCGTAGCGCAGGTCGAAGGGCTCGTCGTCGACCAGCAGGCGGATCAGCTTGCCGTTGGTGACGTTGATGACGGTCTGGCCGGACTCCGGGTAGCCGTAGCCGGCCTCCGCGTACGGCAGGGGCCGGAACTCGTACACACCGTTGAGGTAGGTGCCGGGCAGGCCGTGCGGCTCGCCCTCGTCGAGGTTGCCGCGCCAGCCGACGTGCCCGTTGGACAGGGCGAAGACCGATTCGCTCTGGGAGAGCACGTCGAGGTTGAGTTCGGTCTCGAGCAGGCACCAGGGTTCGACCCGGTAGGCCGGATGAGTGATCACGACGCTTCCTCCAGCAGTTCGGCGAGGTCGTCGACGACGACGTCCGCACCGTGGCGGCGCAGGGCCTCGGCCTGGCCGGCCCGGTTCACCCCGACGACGAAGCCGAACTTCCCGGCCCGTCCCGCCTCCATTCCGGCCAGGGCGTCCTCGAACACCGCGGCCTGGGACGGTGGTACGCCCAGGGCGTGGGCGGCGGCGAGGAAGGTGTCCGGCCGGGGTTTGCCCGGCAGGTGCTGTTCCGCCGCGACCACCCCGTCGATGCGTACCTCGAAGAGCCGGTCGATGCCTGCCGCGACGAGCACGTCGTGGCAGTTGGCGCTGGAGGACACCACCGCGCGGTGCAGGCCGGCGGCCCGGGCGGCCTCGGCGTAGCGGACGGAGCCGGGGTAGGCACGCACGCCCATCTCCTTGATCTTCTGCAGGACGAGCGTGTTCTTGCGGTTGCCGAGGCCGTGCACGGTCTCCCTTTCCGGCGGGTCGTCGTCGTCACCCTCGGGCAGGTGGATGCCGCGTGAGGCGAGGAAGGAGCGCACCCCGTCGGCCCGGGGCATTCCGTCGACGTATTCGTCGTAGTCCGTGACCGCGTCGAACGGGCGGAAGCCCGCGCCGTCGCGGCGGCGGAGGAAGGCGTCGAACGTCTCCTTCCATGCCGCCGCGTGCACGGTGGCCGTCTGCGTGAGCACGCCGTCCATGTCGAACAGGCAGGCGCGGATGGCGTCGGGAAGTCCGAGAGTCGTCATGGTGTCCCGCTTCCCTGATCGCCGGAAGCCATGTCCGGCAGGTACCAGTGGTGGGGGGCGATGAGCTGCTGGGCGCTCGCGGGCCCCCATGAGCCGGCGGCGTACGGCTCCACCTCCCCGGGTGCCTGAAGGAGCGGGGCGGAGATCTCCCAGAGCCGCTCGATGCCGTCGGCGCGGGTGAACAGGGCCTGGTCACCGAGCATGGCGTCCAGGATCAGCCGTTCGTAGCCCTCCAGTCCGTGCCGCTGCTCCACGGAGTCCGCGTAGTGGAAGGTCATCCGTGCCGGGCCCAGGCGCATGGCCGGGCCGGGCTCCTTGGCCAGGAAGCAGGCGGCGATCCAGCCGGGGTCGTCGAAGTCGACGACCAGCGTGTTGCCCCGGCCGGTGCGGGGGCGGTCGGGGAACATGCTCAGCGGTGGTTGTCCGAAGTGGAGCGTGACGACCTGGCGCCGCTGCCCGAGGGCCTTGCCGGAGCGCAGATGGAAGGGCACGCCGGCCCAGCGCCAGTTGTCGATCTCGGCCCGCAGGGCGATGAAGGTCTCGGTGTCCGAGTGCGGGTCGACGCCGGGCTCGGCGCGGTAGCCCTCGTACTGGCCGCGCACGACGCGGGCGGGGTCGAGGGGCTTCATCGCCTGGAAGACCTTGGTCTTCTCGTCCCGCAGGGCCTTGGCGTCGAGCGAGACCGGCGGTTCCATGGCGACGAAGCCGAGCACCTGGAAGAGGTGTGTGACGACCATGTCCCGGAAGGTTCCGGTCTCCTCGAAGAATCCGGCGCGGCCCTCGATCCCGATGGTCTCGGGCACATCGATCTGGACGTGGCTGATGTGGTCGCGGTTCCAGACGGGCTCGAAGAGGCCGTTGGCGAAGCGGAGGGCGAGGATATTGTCGACGGACTCCTTGCCGAGGAAGTGGTCGATGCGGAAGACCTGCGACTCGTCGAAGACGGCGTGGACGGTCTCGTTGAGGGCGCGCGCCGAGGCCAGGTCGGTGCCGAACGGCTTCTCGATGATGACGCGGGCGCCGTCGCCGAGCCCTGTCCGGCCGAGCGTCCCGACGACGGAGGCGAAGGCACTCGGCGGCACGGCGAGGTGGAACAGCCTGCGCGGGCTGCCGCCGACGGCCCGTTCCGCCGCGCCTACGGCGGCCAGGAGCGGCTGCGGGTCCTCGGGGTCGGCGGCGCCGAAGCTCAGCCTGGCCGCGAACGCCTCCCACTCCCGGCCCGCGGGATCGCCGCTCCCGAACTCGCGGACGGCGTCCCCGGCGTGGGCGCGGAACTCCTCGTCGGTGAGTGCGGCCCCGCTGGGCGCCGAGCCGACGATCCGGTAGTCGCGTGGCATGAGGCCCGCCCGGTCGAGGCGGTGGAGGCCGGGGAGCAGTTTGCGCCGGGCGAGGTCGCCGGTGGCACCGAACAGCACGACGACGTGGTCGTCCGGGGTGGCGCTCTTCGCGCCCTCGCGCCGGTGGCCCGGTCCGCGCTCCTTCAGCGTCTGGGTGGCCTTCACACACCCACCTTCCGGCAGGCGCCGCCCGGGCGCGATTCGCTTCACCCGTTCGGCCGCCGCCGGTCAGCGGGCGGGCGGCGGCCCGGTGGCCGGGGTGTGGCGGTGCGGTGTGCGGGTCGTTGCGGCCGGAAGCGGCCGGCCCGGGAGTGCTGTCAGCGGACCGGCAGCCGGCGGGGGCCGCGCACCAGCAGGCCCGGGCGGTAGGGAAGACCGGCCGGGTCGGCCGCCAGGCCCATACCGGGGAGGGCGCCGAACAGGCGCGGCAGCGCGACGGCCGCTTCGAGGCGGGCCAGGCGGGAGCCGAGGCAGAAGTGCGGGCCGTGTCCGAAGGCCAGGTGCGGGGCGGGGCGCCCGGCGCCGGTCAGGTAGCGGGCCGGCCGGAAGTCGTCGGGCGACGGGAAGTGGCCGGGGTCGCGGTTGGCGGCGGCGAGGACGACGAGGACCGAGTCCTCGGCCGGTATGACCGTTCCGCCGCCGAGGTCGACGCGCTCGGTGGTACGCCGCCAGGTCGTTCCCTCCAGGGGGCTCGCGTGCCGCAGCGTCTCCTCGGTCACGGCGTCCCAGTACGCGTCACCGCCGCGCAGCGCGGCGGCGGCCTCGCCGGCGTGGGTGAGCAGCAGCAGCGACGCCGAGGCGAGCAGGTTCATGGTCGTCTCGTAGCCCGCGAACAGCAGCAGGAACGCCATGGCCAGCAGCTCGCCGTCGTCGAGGCCGCCTTCGCTCGCGTCGTGCACCAGCGCGCTGAACAGGTCGTCCCCCGGGGCGCGGCGCTTGTTCCCGATCAGGGTGGTGAAGTAGGCGTGGAGCCGGGTCCAGGCCTCGTCGACCGCGCCCTGGGCGAGCGCGTCGGCGGGCGATCCGACCCGGTACGTCCACTCGCGCAGGTCCGCCCGGTCGGCCTCGGGTACGCCCAGCACCTCGCCGATGACCAGCACCGGCAGCGGAAAGGCGAAGGCGTCCACCAGATCCGCGGTGCCTTCCCGCTCCAGCCGGCCGGAGAGCTCCGCCACCAGCCCGTCAGCCAGCCGCTCGATGCGCGGGCGCAGCGCGTCCACGCGGCGCGGGGTGAACGCGGCGGTGGTCAGCCGGCGCAGCCGCACGTGGTCGGGGGCGTCGGAGTTGAGCATGTGACGGGCCAGGCACCCGCGGGCGCGCTGGGCCGGGGAGTCCGGCTTGGGCCGGCCCGCTGCGGCCGGCGGCACGTTGGAGAAGCGCGCGTCGGCCAGGACCGCCCTCGCCTGCTCGTACCCGGTGACGAGCCAGGCGTGTGTGCCGTTGGCCAGTTGCACCCGCGCCGCGGGGCCCCGGGCGCGCAGCCGCGCGTAGTAGGGGTACGGGTCGCGCGCGAAGCCGGGGTCCGCGGGGTTCAGGAGATCGGGCACGCCCTCATCCTGACCGATCGCGGATCGCTTCCGCCGGTGGGGTCCTGTTCAGCGCTGACGGGCCCGGCCTGTGTGGTTCCTACAACAAGCCGGGGGCGGCCAGCCGGCCGCTCAGCGGCCCAGTGCCTTCTTCAGCTCGTCCTTGGTCATGTCGGAGCGTCCGTGGATGTTCCTCTTCTTGGCCTCGTTGTACAGCTGGTCCCTCGTGGGCCCCTGCGCTCCGGAGTGCGACCGCCGGCCACCGCGTTCGGAGGAGGACATGTCCTCCAGCGAACTACGGCTGGCCGTCCTGGACTCGCCCGAGCGGGCCCGCTCCTTGTTGACGGTCCGGCTCGCGATCTCCTTGGCGCGCTTGTCGCTCTCGCCGCGCTCGCGGGCGCTGTCCCTGATGTGTTCGTACTGCCGCTCGCGCTTCGGGCTGGATCCCCTGGGCATCTGCCGCTCCTTCGCTTGCGTGCCGTGCTGTTCTACGTTGCTGCTACCCACTCCCAGCCTGGCATGCGCGGCACGGCGGCGCAGGGCGTGGCCGTGCCGATGGGAGCCGGCTCAGCCGCGCACGCCGGGTGTCCGGCTGACCGTGCGTCCCAGCCGGCCCGCCGTTCGCGCGAAGGCCGCCGCGTCGTGGACCGCCGCTCCGCCGGGGTCGTTGTTGAAGTAGGCGTACACATCGGCCCGGTCGGGCCAGGTGTCGGCGACGCGCCCGGCCCAGGTGGCGAGCGCCTGGCGGCCGTAGCGCGGCCACGGCCGGGCCCGGCCGGCGTGGAAGCGCACGTAGCCCCAGTCGGCCGTGCGCCACAGCGGGGTCACCGGCCGGGAGTCGTGGTCCGCCCAGCACAGCGCCGCGCCGCGGCGTTCCAGTACGGCCCGGATGTCGTCCGTCCACCACGACTCGTGCCGGGGTTCGACGGCCACGCGCACCGTGTCGGGGAAGCAGCCGAGCGCGGCGTCCAGCATCCCCGCGTCGGCCCGGAGCGTGGGCGGCAACTGCAGCAGTACGGGGCCCAGCCGGTCCCCGAGGCCCGCCGCGTGCCGCATGAGCCGCTGGACGGGCTCCTCGGGGTCGCGCAGCCTCTTGATGTGGGTGAGGAACCGGCTGGCCTTGACGGCCATCACGAACCCGTCGGGGGTACGGTCGTGCCAGTCGGTGAACGTCTCGGGCTTCGGCAGTTGATAGAAGGCGTTGTTGTTCTCGACCGTCGTGAAGTGCCCGGCGTATTCCTCCAGCCACAGCCGTTGCGGCAGGTCGGCGGGGTAGAGGTCGCCGCGCCAGTCCTTGTACTGCCATCCCGAGGTTCCGACGAGCAGGGGCATGGGGTGATACCTGCCCCCAGGCTCCGGGGTGCTCACCGGGGGCGGTGTGATTCCAGCCGGATGCGGGGGCCGGTGCGGGCGGCGGGGTGCCCCGGCCCGGCACGGCTTGGTTGACTGGCGCTGTGAACTGCATCTTCTGTGCGATCGTGGCGGGCGAGACGGCCGGCCACCGGGTCTTCGAGGACGAGGCCGTGGTGGCCTTCCTGGACGCCCGCCCCCTCTTTCCCGGCCATGTGCTGGTCGTCCCGAGGCGGCACGCCGAGACGCTCACCGATCTGCCCGCCGCGGAGGTGGGGCCGTTCTTCACCCGGGTGCAGCGGATCGCGGGGGCCGTGGAGCGGGGCATGGGGGCGGCGGGCTCGTTCGTCGCCGCCAACAACCGGATCAGTCAGTCCGTGCCGCACTTCCATGTGCACGTCGTGCCGCGCAACCCCAAGGACGGGCTGCGCGGCTTCTTCTGGCCCCGCACGCGCTACGCCTGTGACGAGGAGGCCGCGGCGGTGGCGGCACGGGTGCGGGACGCCCTGGCGGACGGCGGCCCGGAGGCCGTCTAGCCCCGGGCCGGGCGGGCGGGCCTATATGGACTATCACCCCGAATCCCGTCATATTGGAAATACGGCTTTCCCGTCTTCCGGGGCCCCCGGAGCCGGCCCCGGGGCCGGAGGTGGATCATGCGGTTCGACGACCGAGTGGACGCCGGTCGGCGCCTGGCCGAGCGGCTGGGGCATCTGCGCGGTGCGGATCCGGTCGTTCTCGGCCTGCCGCGCGGCGGTGTCCCGGTTGCCTTCGAGGTCGCCCGGGCGCTGGCCGCCCCGCTCGATGTGATCCTCGTGCGCAAGCTGGGCGTGCCGTACCACCGCGAGCTGGGGTTCGGTGCCATCGGCGAGGGCGGCGTACGGGTCATCCGCAACGACATCGTGCGCATGAGCCGGGTCGGCGAGGACGACCTGGCCGAAGTGGAGCGCGCCGAGGAGAGCGAGCTCGCCCGGCGCGCGGAGCGGTTCCGCGCCGGCCAGCCGAGGATCCCGTTGGAGGGACGTACCGCGGTCGTCGTCGACGACGGCATCGCGACCGGTGCCACGGCGTCGGCCGCCTGCCAGGTCGCCCGGGCGCAGGGCGCGGCGCGCGTGGTGCTCGCCGTGCCGGTGGCGCCCCCGGACGCCGCGGCGGCGTTCCGCGAGGAGGTGGACGAGCTGGTCTGCCTGAGCACCCCGGCTCTCTTCTCCGCGGTCGGCGAGTGGTACCGCGACTTCTCCCAGACCTCGGACGAGGAGGTCGTGGAGCTGCTGCGCCAAAACGCCGCCGAGGCCGGGAGCGGCGGTGGCGGCGAGGCCCACGCCGGCTCCCTGCGGCTTCCGGTGGACGAGGGGCGCGTCGCGCTCGCCGGAGACCTGGCCATGCCGGCCGGCGCCCCCGGGCTCGTGGTCTTCGCGCACGGCAGCGGCAGCAGCCGGCTCAGCCCCCGCAACCGCGCGGTGGCCGAGGCCCTCAACGAGGCGGGGCTCGGCACGCTCCTGTTCGACCTGCTCACCCCGCTGGAGGAGAACGACCGGGCGAACGTCTTCGCCGTCGAGCCCCTGGCGCGCAGGCTGACCGAGGTCACGCGCTGGCTGCGCCGCCGCGAGACCGTGCCCATCTGCTACTTCGGCGCCAGCACGGGCGCCGCCGCCGCGCTGTGGGCCGCCTCGCAGGACGGCATCGCCGCCGTGGTCTCCCGCGGCGGCCGCCCCGACCTCGCCGGCCCTCACCTGGCCGAGGTCACGGCCCCGACCCTGCTCATCGTCGGCGGCCACGACGAGACGGTGCTCGATCTCAACCGGCGGGCGGCCGAACAGCTGCGCTGCGAGAACCGGCTGGCCGTCGTGCCGGGCGCCACCCACCTGTTCGAGGAACCGGGAGCACTGGACGCCGTCGCTGACCTCGCGCGGGACTGGTTCACCGCCCATCTGGCGGCATCCGCCCCCACAAGCCCACCGAGCGACAGTCTGTAGGTGATCACCATGGAGACGATCGTCGACTGCAACATCGAGATGGAGTTCCGCGAGATCGACGCCACCACCCAGGCGGACGTGCGGCTGCGCATGCACGACGGTTCGCAGATGACCTCCCAGGGCATCGCCAACCGCAACCCCGACGACCGCCGCCAGCAGCGCGTCGGCGAAGAGGTCGCGGCGGCCCGCGCGCTCAACGGCCTCGCCGAGCAGCTGCTCGACAAGGCGGGTGACCAGATCCAGGAGGTCATGCACGAGCCGGTGCACCTGACGCGCTAGGAGACGCACGAGGAGCGGAGCGAGCACATGTCGCACACAGCAGAATGGAAGGTCCGCCTTCAGCTCGTCGAGGACGGCGACAGGACGGAGGCACGCGTGGTCCTCGACACCGGGACCACCTCGCTCACCGGCACGGGAGCCGCCCGGCGCGCCCCGGGCGACGAGGACGCCCCGGAGATCGGCGACGAGTTCGCGGCGGGGCGGGCCCTGCGCGACCTCGGCAGCCGGCTCCTGCACACCGCCGAGCAGGACGTCGAGGCGCGGGGCGCGGCCCCCGATCCCAGGACGTCGCCGGTGTATGGCTGGTCGATGTGACAGGGGTACTACTGGCGGCCCGGCCTCACTCGCCCCGTCGCCTGCCCGTCGCCTGCCGGTGCCGTCCGCGCCGTCACAGCAGCGGGCCCAGCGGCCCGAGATCGAGGTTGAGGTCCTCGAGCGTCAGCCCGTAGCGGGAGCACAGCTCCTCCGTGCGCTGTGCGAGCAGCATGAGGGTCAGCCCGATGCGCTCCTCCTGTTCCTCGGTGAGGTCGCCCCGCTCCACGCGCCGCACGGCCTGTCGTTCCATGAGCTGACGCAGCAGCTCCACGATGGTGAGCACCAGCCTGACCAGGTCACGTTCCACGGTGGCCTGGTCGAGTTCCATGCGTCGCGTCATGCGGTTCCCTCCGGCCAGGGCACGGGGACGGCGGCGTCGACCGAGCTGATGAGCGCGTGCAGGTCGATGCGCACGAGGTCGACGTCGGCGATCCGCAGGGTGAGGTCGCCGGTGAGCACGACGCCGCCCGCCAGCAGCCTGTCGAGCAGGTCGACCAGGGCGATCCTGCGCTCCGGGAGCGGGCCGTCGCCGGTCATGGGGCCTCCATGGCAGAGGTGCCCGCACCGGCGAAGGAGTACGGGGCCCACGGCCCGGTCAGCTCGACCCGTATGCCGTCGCCGGGGGCCCGGTCGGCGAGTTCGCCGACGGCCGAGGTGAACCGTGGTCCGTCCGCGTGGCGCACGAGGTATGCGGCGTTGAGGATGTTGTGGCCGGGGTGGCGGGAGAGCTCGGGGTTCTGCGGCGGGTAGAGCCGGGTCTCCTCGGCGAGGGCGGCGAGCGTGGCGTGCACACCGCGCGCGGCCTCCTCCACGCGCCGTGCCTCCTTCTCGTGCGCGTGCCGTTCGGTGACGCGGCGCCGGAGGTAGTCGCGGCCGGACATGGCCGCGCGCGGAGCACCGGTGCGTGGGCCGCCGGGGGCCGGTGCGGGCGGTGCGTCCGCGGGGAGCGCGTGGACCTTGACCCCCCATTCGGTCCGGCCGTCCAGCCGGTCGAGGGCCGAGCCGAGCAGCGAACGCCGGCTCTCCAGCATGGTGCGCACGCCCGCCTCGTCGTGGAAGACGGTGGCCAGCCGCAGGGGCAGGACGCACGGTCCGGTGGCGGTCACCGTGTCGATCACCCTTTGGTGGGCGCGCGCGATCTGCTCGAGCCGGTCGAGGTTCTCCAGCCGCGCCGGCAGCCGCCCTTCGCCGTAGTCCGCCGCGGGCACCGGCCCGGCGAGCGCCATGAGGCCCAGGTGCCGTACACCGCCCACGGGTTCACCGGCGACGCCCGTGACGTTGTCCAGGGCGTCGGTGACCGCGTCGGAGTCCCGGGTCACGGCATAGATGTACAGGTACAGCTGTTCCGCGTGTTCCGCGTCTTCCGCGTGTTCCGCGGTATTCACCGGGGCCCCTCCTTCCGTTCCTCCTGCGCTTGCTGCGTTTCCTTCGCTTCCTTCGCTTCCTTCCGTTCCTGCGGTCCGGCGGCGTGTGCGGGCAATCGCCCTTCGTCGCCCGGGCCGGAGCCGAGTTCGCTCCTGCGGGCACCGGAGGAGAGGGCGGGGTCGTTCTCCCACCAGTCGATGCCCATTTCCTTCGCCTTGTCGACGGAGACGACGAGCAATCGCAATTTGATGGTGAGCAGTTCGATGTCAAGCAGGTTGACGCGGATATCGCCCGCGATCACGATGCCCTTGTCGAGCACCCTCTCCAGGATGTCGGCGAGGTTGGCCGAACCGTCCGTGCGCGCGGGCGCCATTCGTTCGCTGATGCCGCCGTTCAGGCCGCCGTTCATACCGCCGTTCATACCGCCCCGTTCCCGTCGGTCCATTGCCGGATCCCGGCCAGGCGCTCCAGGAGCTCGTCCTCGCGCCGGTCGAACTCGTCCTCGGCGATACGACCCGATGTCAGCTGTTCCTCCAGCGCCTTGAGCTCACCCTGGACGACGGACGGGTCGTAGTAGAGGCGCTCGGCCTCGGTGAGCACGCGCCGGAGGACCCAGCCGACGAAGCCGATCATTCGACGAAGCTGTAGGGCGGTAGCGGGCCGTGCACCGTCAGGGCCAGGTGCGGGTGCTCCTTCTCGAGCCTGCCGGTCTCGGCGAGCAGCCGCGCGGCGGCGGAATCGTCGACCAGGAAGGACAGGTTCAGGAAGCAGCCGGCATGCTCGGGCCCGGTCCGGGCCTTCTCCGCCAGCGGTGCCAGCGCCTCGCGGACCAGCTCGGCATCACGGTCCTCACGGTTCCGCACGCGTTCCGCGACCATCTCCCCGAAGCGCAGCCGCTGTTCGTACGAGCCGCCGCCCGCTGCCCTGTTGGCCTCGGCGAGCGTGCGCAGCCCGGCGTCCTCGGCGAGGACCAGGTGCAGGACGGCGTCCTCGCGGTGCACGGCCTTGACGTTGTACTCGACGCGTCCGGTGAGCTGTTCCAGCTGTTCCCCGTACCGGCCGGAGTGCTCCGAGAGTACGTCGCGCACCTTGTCGTCGCTGTCGGAGACGCTGCCGAAGCGCATGGGCAGGACGGGTGCCCGGCGCCCGATCTCGGTCACGACGCGCTGGTGGGCGAGCAGATCGCGCCGCTTGGGCCGTAGTTCCTCCGGGCAGTCGCTGACCACCGCCGACAGGCCCGCTCCCCTCACCGTACGCACAGGGAAGGGCGGGTCGCCGATTCCGGTGAGTCCTCGGGGCAGTTCCGTGCGACCGGCACGGGTGATGCCGTAGACGTAGGTGGTCACTCGCTCTCCTCCTTCTTGCGGGAGGTGGTGGAGCGGCGGGCACCGCTTGGCTGGCCCTCGCCCTTGCCGCGCACCTGCTGGATCGCTTCGGAGACCGTCTGCGCGGCTCCGGAGAGGGCGCCCTTGGTCTTGCCGCGGGCCCCGCCCTCGGTCACGTCGCCGACGAGGTCGGGCAGGCCGGCACTCCGGTGCGGGCCGGCCTCCAGGTCCAGGCGGTTGCACGCCTCGGCGAAGCGCAGGTAGGTGTCGACGCTGGCGACCACGACACGGACATCGATCTTCAGGATCTCGATGCCGACGAGTGAGACACGCACGAACGCGTCGATCACCAGTCCGCGGTCGAGAACGAGTTCAAGGACGTCGTACAGGCCGCTGGTGCCGCCTGCTCCGCCGCCCTGCTGTACAGGGACAACGCTCATCTCGGACAGCTTCCCCTCATCTTCCGACGAGCCTGCCGGGCCCGCGCGGTCTGCCGGGCGTCAGCGGGAACCGGTCCTGCCGCGCTCGTAACGCCGCACACGGCGGTAGCCGGTGAGCAGGCCCTCGATGTCGAGAGTCACCTCGTAGAGCGCCATGACGCTCATCGTCTCGGGGACGCGGGCGATCTCCACCACCTCGGCCTCCAGCAGCCAGCCCTCCTCGGTCCGCTCGAACCGGGAGACGCCTTCGGGACGCCGGCCCGTCAGTTCGGCGAACTGTTCCTGGGCCGCACGCAGAACCTGCGGTGTCGTGAGGGCGGGCTCGTCGGGTGTGTCTGTCGTTTCTTTTGAGTCAGTCATTGGGCCTCTATCGGTCTCGGGCCTTGTTCCAGCGGGTACCCGATGCCACCGGCTCAAACGTCCGAGGGTCCGGCCGATGCGAATGCGCCCCTTGAATGAGCACAATGCGCCAGGCCTTGAAGGGCTGGCGGGCAGGTGGTCCGGGAACGGGAAAGCGTAGGAGACGAATTACCGGGCACCCGTACCGTTGGAGGCTGATAACTATGGTTCCTCTTCTTCTCGTTCTACTGCTCGCGCTGCTCCTCTTCGGGGCGGGTTTCGCCATCAAGATCCTTTGGTGGGTCGCCGTGGCCGTTCTCGTGATCTGGCTGCTCGGCTTCGTGATGCGCTCCGCCGGCACCGGCGGCAGCCGTGGCCGCTGGTACCGATGGTGAGGTCCCTGAGATTCCGGGCCGCCGGGCCACCGCCCGGCGGCCCGGCTCCTCAGCAGCAGGATCGACAGGCCCCCGCCGGGGAGACGTCCCGGCGGGGGCCTGTCGCGTTTGCGGCGGGCGTGGAGGGCAACCCGCTCCAGTGCCCTGTTCGTTCACGGAAGGAGCCCCCGTGGTCGCTGTAGCCCTCCTCCTGCCGCCGGCGCTGCTGTGCCTGGTGCTCGTGCTGGACCAGTACGAGGAACTCCTGCTGAAGAAAGGTTCCGGCACCCCGCGTCACGCCGTGCCCGCCCGCCACCTGCGTGCCGTGCCCGGACCGCCCTCGCGCGAGCCGCCCCCGTCCGCCTCCCCCGAGCCGCACGTCCGCCCCTCGCCGGACGGCACGGGCCGTGACGCCGATGCGGCCTGAGCCGGCGCCGGCCGGGTGACGTGTGCGCCGATCCGGCCGGAGCCGCGAGACGGCGCCGGCCGGATCGGGTATCCGTCGTCAGCGGACCGGGCACCCGGCGCACCCCAGGAGACGAGGACTTCCCATGTACGAGCAGGAAACCGCCCCGCGCGTCGCCGTGATCACCGGTGCGGACTCGGGCATCGGCCGGGCCACCGCCGTACGCCTGGCCGAGCAGGGCATGGACATCGGCATCACCTGGCATGTCGACCTCGCCGGCGCGGAGAGCACCGCCGCCGAAGTACGAGCGGCCGGCCGACGGGCCGCGCTCGACCGGATGGACCTCACGCTGCTGCCGGACGCCGCCGACTGCGTCGACCGGCTCGCCGAGGAACTCGGCCGCATCGACGTCCTGGTCAACAACGCCGGCGTCGGCACGGCGACACCGTTCCTGGACCTGGAGCTCGACACCGTCCGCCAGGTGATCGACGTCGATCTCATCGGTCCGCTGCTGTGCGGGCAGCGCGCCGCCCGCCGCATGATCCGTCAGGGCGACGGCGGGAGGATCGTCAACGTCACCAGCGTCCACGAACACCAGCCCCGGGTGGGCGCGGCGCCCTACTGCGCGGCGAAGGGCGGCCTCGGTCTGCTGACCCAGGTGATGGCGCTGGAGCTCGCCGAACACGGCATCAACGTCAACGCCGTCGCGCCCGGCGAGATCGCCACGCCGATGACCGGGCAGGTGGACACCGATGTGCTCGCCGAGCACCGGCCCGGCGTTCCGCTCGGCCGGCCGGGCGACGCACGCGAGGTGGCGGCGGTGATCGCTTTCCTCAGCGGGCCGGAGGCCAGCTATGTCACCGGCGCGTCCTGGAGCGTCGACGGAGGCATGCTCCGCATGGGCCCGCAGGCCGGTTCGCACCTGGAGAACGACTCATGGCGCCGCCCGTGACGCACCGGGCCGGCCTCTCGTCGGGGCAGGTGAGGCGGCCGTTCACCGGCCCGGCCGGCAGCGGGGCGGGCCGTTCGCCCGTTCGTGCGGCCGGTTCCCGCCCCTCCTCCGGCGGCTCGGCCCGTGCGACGGGACCCCGCTGCCCGGCCCGGCAGCGAACCCCAGCGCTTCGACCCGGTGGGCAGACCACCGGCGCGGCACACCACCGCGCACGCACGGCAATGAGCACCGGCCTCCAGCCACCACCAGCCCGGCCCGGGCGCCCGGCACCGGGGACTCACCCCGGCCGCTCCCCCTCGGCTTCCGCCTCCGCCACCTCTGCCTCCGCGGCCTCGGCCGCCTCCCGGGCCGCGTGCCATGCGCGGTCCGCTTCCTGCAGGCGGTCGCGGGCAGCCTCCGCCTCTTCGCGGGCCGTGCGCCGACGGTCCTCGGCCGCGCCGAGTTCGGTTGCCAGCTCCTCCAGCCGTCGCACCGCCGACCGCTCCGCCTCGTCCGCCCGGCCGGCCGCCTCCCGGACGCGATCCAGTTCCTCCTCCCGGGCACTCATCTCCTTACCGGCCTTCTCCGCCAGCCGCCGTGCCCGCTCGAGCCTTTCGCGCCGCTGTTCCCGTCGGCGGCGTTCACGCGCCTCGGTCAGGTCGGAGACCTGCGCTCCGGTGCCCCGCCCACGGGCGGGCCGGGGCGGGGAGGGGGAAGGGGCCGCCGCGAGGCGGTCCGCGGCGTCGGGGGCGAGCCCCGGGAAGCCGCTCACCGCGGTCAGCGGCCTGGACAGCCGTCCCTCGGTCCACTCCTGCGCCGCCCGGGGGTCGGCCAGGACGGCGTGCAGGGTTTCCTCGACCTCGCGCAGCACGTCGTCGCTCACGGGGTGCCCGGCCCCGTCGGCGAGGCGGCCGGCCTGCCGGGAGAGGGAGGCCACCAGGGCCCGCTGTCTGCGGCTCAGCTCGCGCAGCTGTCCGCCGTCGAGGTTCCGGTGGGCCTCCCGCAGCCCCTCGCCAAGACTGATCAGCGCGCCGGCCTCGTCGGGGCGCTCCCGTACCAGGAGGTTGCTCACCCAGGCCGCCAGCGTGGGCCGGCGCAGCGCCCTGACGTGGCTGGCCAGTTGCCGGTCGCCGTCCCGTACGGCCTGGGCGGCCCGCCGGTCGCGGGCAGCGGTGAACTCCTCCGGCCGCAGCCGGTAGAGCTCGTCCGTGACACTCTCCAGGTCCATGGCCTTTCCGCCCGGGTCCGCGCCGGCACTCGATGCGAGGCGGGCGCCACCGCCACGCCCCGGCACCGACGAGTCTGCCGCTTCCGCCCGCCCCGCGCACCTCGTCGGCCACCGCGGTGGCGCCGGCCGTCCTCCGGTCGCTCCCTGGCGAGGAGTGGGCGTCGGGCCCAGGCTGGGTGAAGCCGCGACGGCAAGAGGCCACGAGGGCGAAACGAAGTCCGGGGCGCGCATACGAAGCGCTGAGGGCGGATGCGAAGCGCTGAGGGCAGATGCGAAGCGCTGAGGGCGGATGCGAAGTGCGGGCGGGAATATCAAGTCCTGGGCGCATACGAAGTCCGGGCCCACACAACGAAGTCACGGGAAAGGCCCACGGGCATTACGGAGGCAGTCATGCGGGACGTCACGACGCCGGCTCCGACGCCGGCCACCGGTCCTACCGACAAGGAGCTGCGGGAGCTGGACGCACACTGGCGTGCCGCGAACTATCTGGCCGTCGGGCAGATCTACCTGATGGGCAACCCTCTGCTGACAGAGCCGCTGCGCCCCGAGCACCTCAAGCCGCGCCTGCTCGGCCACTGGGGCACCTCACCCGGCCTCAACCTCGTCCACACGCATCTCAACCGGGTCGTCCGGGGGCGTGCACTGGATGCGCTGTGCGTCTGGGGCCCCGGTCACGGCGGACCGGCGGTGCTGGCGAACTCCTGGCTGGACGGCACGTACTGCGAGACCTACCCCGACGTCGGCCGGGACGCGGCGGGCATGGCGCGGCTGTTCCGGCAGTTCTCCTTCCCCGGCGGCGTGCCCAGCCACGTCGCACCCGAGACGCCCGGGTCGATCCATGAGGGCGGGGAGCTGGGCTACTCCCTCTCCCACGCCTACGGGGCCGCGTTCGACAACCCGGGGCTCCTCGTCGCGTGCGTCATCGGCGACGGCGAGGCGGAGACCGGGCCGCTGGCCACGTCCTGGCACTCCAACAAGTTCCTCGACCCGGTCCACGACGGTGCGGTGCTGCCCATCCTGCACCTGAACGGCTACAAGATCGCGAACCCGGCCGTCCTCGCCCGCCTCCCCGAGGCCGAGCTGGACGACCTGCTGCGCGGCTACGGCCACGAGCCCCTGTACGTGGCGGGCGAGGATCCCGCGGCAGTGCACCGGGCCATGGCCGCCGCCATGGACACGGCGCTCGACCGGATCGCCTTGATCCAGCGAAGCGCCCGGCAGGAGGGCATCTCCGAGCGCGCCCGCTGGCCCGTGATCGTGCTGCGTACGCCCAAGGGCTGGACCGGTCCCAGGGAGGTCGACGGCCTCCCGGTCGAGGGGACGTGGCGGGCCCACCAGGTGCCGCTGGGCGCGGTCCGCGACAACCCGGAGCATCTGCGGCAGCTGGAGGCATGGCTGCGCTCCTACCGCCCGGAGGAACTCTTCGACGAGCAGGGCCGGCCCCGGCCGGAGGTGCTCTCCTGCGTACCCGACGGCTCCCGCAGGCTCGGCGCGACACCGCACGCCAACGGGGGCCTGCTGCTGCGCGACCTGCCCCTGCCGCCCTTGGAGGGCTTCGCGGTGCCGGTCGACAAGCCGGGTGCCACCCTGCACGAACCCACCGCCGTCCTGGGCGATCTGCTCGAACACGTGATGGAGGCCACCGGCGAACGCCGCGACTTCCGTCTCGTCGGCCCCGACGAGACCGCGTCCAACCGGCTCCAGGCCGTCTACCGGGCCAGCGGCAAGGCCTGGCAGGCCACGACCGTCGCCACCGACGAGCACCTGGACCGGCACGGCCGGGTCATGGAGATCCTCTCCGAGCACACCTGTCAGGGCTGGCTGGAGGGTTACCTGCTCACCGGCCGGCACGGACTGTTCTCCTGCTACGAGGCGTTCGTCCACATCGTCGACTCCATGGTCAACCAGCACATCAAGTGGCTGCGCGTCACCCGTCGCCTGCCCTGGCGCCGTCCCATCGCCTCCCTCAACTACCTGCTCACCTCCCATGTATGGCGCCAGGACCACAACGGCTTCTCCCACCAGGACCCCGGCTTCATCGATCACATCCTCAACAAGAGCCCCGAGGCCGTGCGGGTCTATCTGCCGCCGGACGCCAACACCCTGCTCTCCGTCGCCGACCACGTGCTGCGCAGCCGCGACTACGTCAACGTCATCGTCGCGGGCAAGCAGCCCTGCTTCGACTGGCTCGACCTGGAGCAGGCCCGCGCCCACTGTGCCCGCGGCGCCGGCATCTGGACCTGGGCCGGCACCGGCAACGGCACCCGGGAGCCCGACGTCGTCCTCGCCTGCGCCGGTGACGTTCCGACCCAGGAGGTCCTGGCCGCCGCCCAGCTCATCCGCCGCCATCTGCCGGAGCTGACGCTGCGCGTGGTCAACGTCGTCGACCTGGCCAGGCTGCTGCCCGCCGGCGAACACCCGCACGGCATGGCCGACGCCGAATACGACGCGCTGTTCACCCCCGACAAGCCCGTGATCTTCGCCTACCACGGCTATCCCTGGCTGATCCACCGCCTCGCCTACCGGCGGACCGGCCACGCCAACCTGCACGTACGCGGTTACAAGGAGATCGGCACCACCACCACGCCCTTCGACATGGTCGTCCGCAACGATCTCGACCGCTACCGCCTCGTCATGGACGTCATCGACCGCGTCCCCTCCCTCGCCGTGCGCGCCGCGCCCGTACGCCAGGCCATGGAGGACGCCCGTACCCGCCACCACGCCTGGGTCAGGGAGCACGGCACGGATCTGCCGGAGGTGGTGGACTGGTCCTGGTCCGCCACGTGAGAGGAACGCGCGCGGTCAGTTGAGGGGGCGCATGCCTCGCATCCCTCACCGGCCCGCAACCATCGGCGTGCCCGTTGCGGCGGTGCCGCCCCACCGCGTCTCGACGAGCTCACCGCCCCTTTCACCGCCGGGGATTTCGATCCGGCCGACTACGGCCCGGCGGCGGCCGACATCAAGCGGCTGCTCAGCCGGCTCGCCGAGGCGTCAGCTGCCTCCGCCGCCAAGGCGGGCGGTGCCGGGCTCCGACAGGCGGGCGCGCCCATCAGGTCGCGCCGGCGTGCTGCTCCGCTTCGCCGAACCGCGCCAGGGCGAGGGCGCCCGCGACGGAGGCCGCGAAGCCCACAGCGGCCAGCGGTGCGAGGCCGCGGCGCGTGGTGTCGCCGAGCCACACGACTCCGAACACCGCGGGCCAGGCGGTCTCGCCGATCACCATGGCCGCCGTCGCGGCGGTGACCGATCCGGAGCGGAGGGCTTCGATCAGCAGGAGGTAACCGACGAGCCCGGAAGCGATCACGGCGTAGGTGGAGGGCGCGGTGAGCAGTTGCCGCACGTCGAGGCCGGGCAGCAGGCGGACGGCGACGGCGACCAGGCCGAAGTTCAGGCCCGCGACTGCGCCCAGTACCGCCGCGCGCCGGCGGAGCACGTGCCGGGCCGCCGCCGCCCAGCCCAGGAGGGCGAGCCCCAGGGAGAGGCACAGGACCACCAGCCTCATCCCCGCGTCGCCCTCGCCGGTGCCCTCGTGGCCCGCGGCGACGGCCAGCAGGGCGAGCCCGCAGCAGACCGCGGCGACCGCGCACCATTCCGCCCGCCGCAGCCGGATCCGCAGGACGCCCGCCGCGACCACCGCGGTGACCGCCAGCGACGAGGCGAGCGCCGCCTCCACCACGAACAGCGGGAGCGAGCGCAGCGCCGCCAGTTCGGCCACGAAGCCGAGCGTGTCCAGGGCGACACCGGCCAGAAACGGCCACCGGCGCAGGGTCGGTACCAACGTCCCCAGCCGGGCGGCCGACGGCTCACCGGTCGCCGTCATGCGCGCCCCCATCGCCTGCAGCACGGTGGCCGTACCCATGCACACGGCAGCGCAGAACGCCAGGACCACGCCGAACACCATGCACGCACCGTAACGGCCCCGGGCACGCGCCCGGGTGGGCCGGACGCGCGTGTCGGCCGCCGGGCCGAGCCCGTCCAGGCCGTTTCCCACCGGGCCCCGGGGGCAGACGGTCCTTCCCAGGGCTGCACGCGGGCCGACGTGAGAGGCGGCACGATGAGACCGTTTCCCAAGGGTGGCGAAGCACGGGCGGTGCGGGGCGCGGGGACGGCCGCCGCGGCGCGTGCCGGGCTGGTGGCACGGGGGGTGATCTACCTCCTCGTCGGGACACTGGCGGTGCGCATCGCACTCGCCGACGGCAGCGAGCAGGCCGACCGCGGCGGGGCGGTGCAGGAACTGGCTCTCAAGCCGTTCGGCCAGGCCCTGGTCTGGGCGGTGGGCATCGGACTGATCGGCATGGCCCTGTGGCGCCTGTCGGAGGCGGTCTTCGGAGCAGCGGGCCCGGACGGTACCAAGGCCCACAGGCGGCTGCAGTCGGCGGCGCGCTGCGTGTTCTACTCCCTTGTCGCGGCTTCGGTGATCGCCTTCGCGGCCGGTGAGCGGGGCAGCGGCGCGGGCTCGACCGACGAGCAGTCCCGGGACGTCACCGCCCGGGTACTGGGCTGGCCGGGAGGGCAGCTCCTGGTGGCCGGTGCGGGGGCGGCCGTGGCGGCCGCGGGTGCCTGGATCACGGTGCGGGCGGCCGTGCGGGCCTATCGCCGACACTTGAGAACGGCGGGGATGACGGTGGCCACGCGCAGGGCCGTGGACGTCCTCGGCGTGGGTGGCGGAGTCAGCCGGGGACTGGTGTTCGCGGCCACGGGTGGTTTCGCCGTCCAGGCCGCCGTCACGTACGACCCCGGGCACGCCAAAGGGCTGGACGACACGCTCCGCACCTTCGCGGGGACGCCGGCCGGCCCCTGGCTCCTGACCGTCGTCGCGGTGGGTCTGGCGCTGTTCGGGCTGTTCTCCATCGTGATGGCACGCTGGCGGGACCTCTGACGTCCCGCGATGAGATGCCCCCACCGCGGCTCAAATGGGCCTGTGCCGTGCGGCCCCTCCCGCACATGATGAGACGCGCCTCTTCGCACCGGAGAGGCGAAGGAGCCGGGAGAGCCGGGAGGTCCGATGAAGTACCGCTCGATGTCCCGCCGTACCGCCCTGAGGTCCGCTGTGGGTACCGCCCTCGCCGCCGGGGGCCTTGCCCCGGGCGGTACGGCGTGGGCGGTGGCAGGGAGAAAGTTTCATGATGTCCGCGCCTTTCACGGCACCTGGGAAGGGGTGTACGACGGGCGCAGGGCGCGGCTGAGGATCGTCGTGACGCAGGAGGCGCCCGGCACACTCTGCACGCTCTACCTCACCTTCACCGACATCGACCGGGGTGAGACGTTCACCGGCAGCCGCGAGCGCCTCCCGTGGAACTGCCATGAGGTCGGCAGCATCACGCTGTCCGGGGCCGCCACGCTGTTCTGGCCGTCCTTGCTGATCCATACCGGGGACACCGATGTCCTGTCGGGCGTCAGCGACCGGAGCAACCGCCGGTACCCGATGTCGTTCCACCGCTCGGCCACGGGCCCTTCCTATGTGCGGGACCGGCCGTTCGGGAGCTTCGACGACTGGTGCGGTGCACCCGTGGGCCGGGCCCGCTACGCCGGCAGCCTCGACGGGCGCAGGGCACAGCTGGACGTCGATGTCTCCTCCGCGGGCAGCGAGCGCCGGTTCGTGTTCCACCTGGCCGACCTGGACCGCAAGGCGGACTGGTACGCCCACGTCGCGGAGTCCGAGGTGCGGCGATGGAGCTACGACCGGCAGCGCAACCCTCTTGCGGGGGTCCGGATGAGTCCGTACTGGGACAGGCAGGAGCCCCTGCTGATCGGTTACATGTACTGGCACAGCGGGAACGCGGCCTATGTGACGGGTGAGTACGTCGTGCAGGGCAGCCCCTACGGCATGTCCTTCATCCGGGCACGAGTGGGCACCTGAGGGCGGGCCCAGCAGGGTACGCCGGTACCACGGACGTGAAGGACGGGACGGTATGGCGCCGAGCGGAACACAGCGCGAAGGACGGGACGAGTCGCCCGAGGAACGGGCCGACCGGCGCTGGAACGAGCTGCTGCAGGAGGTGCGGGTCGCGCAGACCGGTGTACAGATCCTCTTCGGGTTCCTGCTGACCGTCGTGTTCACGCCGCAGTTCCCGAAGCTGGGGTCCACGGACAGGACGATCTATGTGGTCACCGTGCTGCTCGGCGCCGCCACCACGGGCGCCCTGGTCGGCCCCGTCTCCTTCCACCGGCTCGTCACCGGGCACCGGCTGAAGCCCCAGACGGTCGCCTGGGCCTCACGCCTGACGCTGGTGGGAGTCGTGCTGCTCCTGGCCACCGTGGCCTCGGCGCTCTATCTCGTCCTGCGCATCGCGATGCACAACGCGGCCGTGCCGTGGCTGGTGACCGGGTTCGTCACCTGGCTCGTGCTGTGCTGGTTCGGCCTGCCGACCTGGGCGCGCCACCGCTATGCGGGCAAGAGCTGACCGGGCGCGGTGCGCGCCCGCACGCGTTCGTCACCGCGTGCGTGTCACTCCCCGGCAGGGGCCTCGGCCTCCTTGATGTCGGATATGAGCCTGGTGCTCAGGTCGGACTGAACGCTCAGGTAGGTGTACGTGGGCTTCTTCTCGTCGCCCCACGTGAGCCGGACCTGCGTCCAGGCGTGCCCGGCACCGCTGTTGTCGTAGCTGACGCGCCAGCCGCGCGGGGTGTTCTGCGCACGGAACACCCCGTCGGTGTCGTGCTGCCGTTCCCAGGCTGCCAGGCGCTCGCGGAACTCCTTGGTGAGGAAGTGCGAGCGCAGGGCGTCGGACAGGGCCGTGTCGGGTGTGCCGGTACGGGCGTCGACGTACGCGCCGTAGAAGGCGGCCACCCGGTCCGCGGCCGACGACGGGCTGCCCTCGTGCACCGGCGGCCCCTCGGTGGCGGTCTGTCCGGCCGATGGGCCGCGGCCGCCGGATGCGGCCGCGAAGGCGGCGGCCGGGACGGTGAGCATGGCCAGCAGGGCGAGTGCCACCCCGGAGCGCCACGTGGTACGGGTTACGCGCATGGGTTCCCCCAATCGCCGAGTGCCGCGAGCGGCACGGGCTTCGCTGCTTCACCTTGTAGAGCGGACCAGCTACCGGAAGAGTTCCTTCCAGGACGGTGCGCCCCCGTGGAACCCTCGACCGGGTACCCCACCGGCGGGCTCTACTCCTCCTGCTCGCTCCCGACCGGGGTACCGGGACATGACCACCGGATATCCATGTCGCGAAGCGGTTCGATACCGGGGCGGGCGCCGGCCCCGGGACAAAGATTCCCCGGCCGGTGATTTCCTCTCACCGCGGGTTCTTGAATTCCTGACGGCGGATTCGGCGGCAGCACAGAAAGTCTAGGTGTTTCCCTGGACTCCGCGAGCGGCCGGAGATCACTTGATGAATTCTTCGACGACCTTCGGCGGCCACATGCCCACCTTGAGAACGCCCATGGAGTAGGCGCGGGAGACCAGGGCGGCGCGATTGGGCACCTTGAGCTTCCGCAGAAGGCCGGTGACGTGGTATTCGACGCCCTGCCTGCTGAGGTACAGGCGCGAGGCGAGGGGGATGGTGGAGATGCCGGCGGCTATGCCCTCCAGGATGCGCGCGTCGATCTCGGTGAGAATCTTCTTGCGGTTGGTGACCACGCCCGCCTCCTCGGCGGACGCCTGGGCCGGGGGCATCATCACCAGGATCGCGGCGTCCCCGGGGGTGCCGCCGCGCACGGAGATGGCCGTGAGCGTGCTGGAGAAGGCGGAGTCCTCGCGGGACTCCTCCTGCCGCAGGGCCACCACGTGGGCGGCGAAGCGCTGGCGCCGGCCCTCGACCAGGCCGGAGAACTGGCGTAGCAGCGGCTGCTGGACGCTGGGGTGCACCAGCTCCTGGAACCTGCGGCCGCAGACGTCCTCCGAGGTGGCTCCGAACTGGCGGAAGAACTCATGGTTCGCCTGCCGGATCGTCAGAGCCGGGTCCAGGTATGCCATACACATGCCGGGCTGCTCGAACTGCGGACGGATACCGGTCTGGTCATCTGCAAGTACGGAAGTGGCCACGAGGCTGTCAACCTTTCGGATCCCGCTAAACGTTCGGAACCGCGCGCTAGAAATGCGTCAAGAATTGGGATTTCCGGGCCCCGATCCCAATGGCCCGGTTTCTGACCAACTGATCGGAACATTAGATAGTTCCGCTGAGTCGAGTCAACGACATGCCTGCCCGACGCGACTAAACCTGCGGTTTGCTCTCGCGGATGGTTCGGTTGACCGGTCCCGTGGTTTCGGTACTTCGGTTCGGTCGGGTTCGCACCTGCCGAAGGGGTCCTGAACAGGCCAGTGGCCCGGCGGGGAAATCCCCCGCCGGGCCACTGGCCTGCCTGTACGCGCGCCGGCGCTACCAGCTGCCGGCCAGCAGCAGATCCCCGTACTGATGCTCACGCGAGGCCTGCTCGAGGTCGGACTCCACCATCATCCGCATCAGCTGCGGGAAGTCGACGGTGGGCTCCCAGCCGAGCTCGGTGCGCACGCGCCAGATGTCGGCGCACAGGACCTCCACCTCGGCGGGCCTGACGAGGGCCGGGTCGATGACGACGTAGTCGGTCCAGTCCAGGCCCACGCACTCGAAGGCGCAGCGCACCGCGTCCCGGACGGAGTGCATCTGGCCGGTGCCCACCACGTAGTCGGTCGGCTCGTCCTGCTGGAGCATGAGGTGCATCGCGCGTACGTAGTCGCCGGCGAAGCCCCAGTCGCGTACGGCGTCGAGGTTGCCGAGGTCCAGGCGCTTTTGGTAGCCGAGCTTGATGCGGGCGGCGGCGAGGGAGATCTTCCTGGTCACGAACTCGGCACCGCGCCGGGGCGACTCGTGGTTGAAGAGCATGCCGGAGACCGCGTACATGCCGAACGATTCCCGGTAGTTACGGGTGATGTAGTGCCCGTAGGTCTTCGCGACGCCGTAGGGGCTGCGCGGGTGGAACCGGGTGGTCTCGCTCTGCGGGGTCTCGGCCGCCTTGCCGAACATCTCCGAGGAGGAAGCCTGGTAGAAGCGGATCTGGCCGCCCTCTGCGGTGTGCCTGGAGCCGTTGAGTCCGCTCACCATGCGGATGGCTTCGAGCATCCGCAGGACACCCATGCCATTGACCTCGGTGACCAGTTCGGACTGCTGCCACGACATGGGGACGAAGGAGATGGCCCCGAGGTTGTAGACCTCGTCGGGCTGTACCGTGTCGACGGCGGCCACGAGGCTCGCCTGGTCCATGAGGTCGCCGTCGACGAAGGACAGGTCGGAGACGAGGCGGCTGACGCGCGATTTCCTCGGATTCGCCTGTCCCCTGATCAGGCCCCAGACCTGGTACCCCTGCGACAACAGGTGCTCGGCAAGATAAGAACCGTCCTGTCCGGTGATACCAGTGATCAGTGCGCGCTTGGACATCCCATCGCCTTCCCTTCCTCTACCCACGGACCGACCGCCCTCCGCTGTCCGGCCGATATTGCGAACGCACGCTCGCAGTCGCTACAGAGCGATGTCAACGAAATCCTGATAGACTAGGGAATTTGCGGTTCTTCCGGTCAGTGACCGCGATGCCCCGCGATTCCCCCTGCGATGCCCAGGGGGAGGGAGACGGGCACGCCGACGGGGAACACTAGGGATTCTCCCGTCGGTTGTGCGCTGGACTCGTATCCGTGCTGATCAGACTGCTGCGTGCCCGTCTACGGCCCTACGGCCGCGCTGTCGCCCTGCTCCTCGTGCTGCAACTGGTCCAGATCGCCGGCGGGTTGGTCCTGCCGACCCTGGGAGCCGCGGCCATCGACAACGGCGTGCTCAAGGGCGACAGCGGCTACATCCGCGACGTCGGCGCCGCCATGCTCGCCGTGGCACTCGTGCAGGTCGCCGCCTCGATCGGTGCGGCGCTCCTCGCCTCCCGTACGGCGACGGCACTGGGCCGGGACCTGCGCTCGGCGGTGTTCCGCCGCGTACTGGACTTCTCCGCCCGCGAGATGGGCCGCTTCGGCACTCCGTCACTGATCACCAGGACCGTCAACGACGTGCAGCAGGTGCAGATGCTGGTCCTGCAGGCCTTCGGCGTCGCGGTGGCGGCGCCGGTGCTGTGTGTGGGCAGCGTGGTGCTGGCGCTGTACCAGGACGTACCGCTGTCGCTTCTGCTGGTGGCGCTCGTCGTGGTGATCTCGGCCGTCTTCGCCGTCGGCCTGTCCCGGATGGGGCCCTGGTACGACCGGATGCAGTCGCAGGTGGACCACGTCAATCAGCTGCTGCGCGAACAGATCACCGGGGTCCGCGTGGTGCGCGCCTTCGTCCGGGACGCGCACGAGCGTGAGAGGTTCGGCCGCACCAACGCGCGGCTCGCGGGCGTCTCGCTGCGCGTCGCCCGGCTCATGGCCGTGCTGTTCCCGGTGATGACGCTGGTGATGAACGCGTTCATCGTCTTCCTGCTCTGGTTCGGCGCCCACCGCGTCGACGGCGGGAGAATGCAGCTGGGTGCCCTCACCGCCTTCCTGGGCTACCTGGGCCTGATCGTCATGTCGGTGGTGCTGCTGACGCTCGTCCTCGTGGCCGCGCCGCGCGCGAAGATCTCGGCGCAGCGCATCCAGGAGGTACTCGCCACCACACCGGCGGTCGCGGCGCCGCCGGCCCCCGTCCGCACGGGGATCGCGGGGGCGGCGGGCCATCTGGACGTGCGGGCCGTGGAGTTCCGCTATCCCGGCGCGGAGGAGGCCGTGCTGTGCGACGTCGGCCTGACGGCCCGGCCGGGCGAGACGGTCGCCGTTCTCGGCAGCACCGGCAGCGGCAAGACGACGCTGCTGAGCATGGTGCTCCGGCAGTTCGATCCCACGCGCGGGTGCGTGCTGGTCGACGGCGTCGACGTACGCTCGTACGACCCCGGCGTCCTCAGCCGCGCCGTCGGCTTCGTACCGCAGAGGCCGCAGCTGTTCTCCGGCACCATCGCCAGTAATCTGCGCTTCGGGGAACCGGACGCCGGCGACGAGGAGTTGTGGCACGCCCTGGAGATCGCCCAGGCCCGCGACTTCGTCGAACGGATGCCGGACGGCCTTCTGTCCACCGTCGCTCAGGGCGGCACGAACCTCTCGGGCGGCCAGCGGCAGCGCCTGGCCATCGCGCGCACGCTGTTGCGCAGACCCGGCATCTACCTCTTCGACGACTGCTTCTCGGCGCTCGACTACACCACGGACGCCGCGCTGCGGGCCGCCCTCGCGCCACACGTCGCGGGGGCGACGGTCGTCATGGTCGCCCAGCGGATCTCCACGGTCCGCGACGCCGACCGCATCGTGGTGCTCGACGCGGGGCGCGTCGTCGGCACCGGAACCCACGCGGAGCTCATGCGCGACAGCGCGACCTACCGGGAGATCGCGCTCTCGCAGCTCACCGAAGAGGAGGCGGCCGCATGACGTCCGCGCAAGCGAAGCCGGCCGGCACAGTCCCCCGGCTGCTGGGCCTCCTGCGGCCGCACCGGGCGCTGGTCGCCCTGCTCCTCGCACTGGGCATCACCGCGGTCACCCTCGGCGCCTTCGGGCCGGTACTGCTCGGCAAGGCCACGGACCTGGTTTTCGCGGGCGTCGTCGGCAAGCAGCTGCCCGCCGGCATCTCCCCCCAGGAGGCCATCGAGCGGCTGCGCGCCGAGGGCCACGGCTCCCTGGCCGACGTCTTCGGCACGGTGGACGTACGGCCCGGTCACGGGATCGACTTCGGGGGGCTGGGGCGGATCCTGACGATCCTGCTGGCCCTCTGTCTCGCGGCCTCCCTGTTCACCCTCCTGCAGGGCCGGCTGGTCACCCTCGTCATCAGCCGGGTCGTCTTCGAGCTGCGCGAGAAGGCCGGTGAGAAGCTGGCCCGGCTCCCGCTGAGCTACTTCGACCGGCACCCCCCGGGCGAGTTGCTCAGCCGGGTCACCAATGACGTCGACAACCTCCAGCAGACGCTTCAGCAGGCGCTTTCCCAGCTGGTCACGTCCGTGTTCTCCTTCCTGGCCCTGCTGGTCATGATGTTCGTGATCTCGCCGCTGCTGGCGGTGGTGATGCTGGCGAGCGTCCCGGTGTCGGTCGTGCTGGTGACCCTGATCGCCCGGCGCGCCCAGCCGCGGTACGCCGCACAGTGGGCCGCCACCGGGACGCTCAGCGCGCATGTGGAGGAGATGTACAGCGGGCACTCCCTGGTCAAGGGATTCGGCCGGCGCGAGCTGGCGGAACGTGCCTTCGACGAGCACAACGACGCCGTGTACCGGGCCGGGGCCAGGGCCCAGTTCGCCTCCGGCACGATCGAACCGTCGATGATGTTCATCGGCAATCTCGGCTACATCGTCGTGTCCGTCCTCGGCGCACTGCGCGTGGTGAGCGGCTCGCTGTCGATCGGCGACGTGCAGGCGTTCGTCATGTACTCGCGCCAGTTCAACCAGCCGATCGTCGAGGCCGGCACCGTCGCGGGCCAGCTGCAGTCAGCGATCGCCTCCGCCGAGCGGGTCTTCGCGCTGCTCGACGCGGACGAGCAGGAGCCCGATCCCGAGCGCCCGCAGCGGCCCGCCCGGGTCGAGGGCCGCGTCGAGTTCGAGGGCGTGGAGTTCCGCTACTCCCCCGGCACACCGCTGATCGAGGATCTGTCGCTCACCGTGGAGCCCGGGCAGACGGTGGCGATCGTCGGCCCGACCGGGGCGGGCAAGACCACCCTGGGCAATCTCCTGATGCGGTTCCACGAACCGTGCGGGGGCCGCATCCTGCTGGACGGCACGGACATCACCCGCATGCGGCGCGACGAACTGCGCGGGCACATCGGGCTCGTGCTCCAGGACAGCTGGCTGTTCTCGGGCACGATCGCCGAGAACATCGCCTACGGATGCCCGGGGGCGACCCGGGAGGAGATCGTGGCCGCCGCCCGCGCCACCTGCGTCGACCGGTTCGTGCGGACCCTGCCCGACGGCTACGACACGGTGCTGGACGAGGAGTCCTCGGGCGTCAGTGCCGGGGAGAAGCAACTGGTCACGATCGCCAGGGCGTTCCTGGCCGGGCCGGCGATCCTGGTGCTGGACGAGGCGACGAGCTCGGTCGACACCCGTACCGAGGTCCTCATCCAGCGCGCCCTCACCTCCCTGCGCGCGGGCCGCACCAGCTTCGTCATCGCCCACCGGCTCTCCACCATCCGTGACGCCGACGTCATCGTGGTGATGGAGGCCGGCCGGATCGTCGAGCGGGGCACGCACGACGAGCTGACCGGCAGCGGCGGCGCCTACGCCCGGATGTACGCCTCCCGTGACCGGCCGGGCGCGGGCGCCCCCGTCGTTCCCGGCTGAGCGGGACGTACGTCCCTCACGCCGCCCCGTCGCCGGCCGGGGGCCGCTGGAACGGCGGGAAGGCACGCTCGCGGTCGGCGGCGTGCGAGGTTCCTGACTTATCGTCACCGCGTGGCGCCCGGATGGCGGCGGGGCACGACGTTGACGCGTTCCTGACTTCGGGTGACGCGGGTGGGGCGGTGACACCGCCCCACCCGCGTCACCGGCCTCAGCCGTGCCGTGTGTCGACGACGGCCCGCAGCTTGCCGCTGGTGGCCGTGCGGTCGAATGCGGCGCCGTCCACGGCCTCCACGTCGAGGTCGAGCAGCCGGTCGTCGACGGCCGACCGCAGCTCCTCGTAGCCCGCGAGGAAGGCCTCCCGCAGCTCCCGCGGTCCCGCCGTGTCCGTACGCTCGACGCGGACGGTCAGCTGTTCGCGGATGTCGGTGCGGGCAAGCACCACCTGAAGTTCGCCGCGGTAGCCGCGGTCCTGCTCGGCGATGGCCACGAACCGCCGGTAGTTGAGGAAGTACGCCGCCACGCGCATCACGTCGCCGCCCCTGCCGAGCAGTTCGAAGCGCGGTGCCCGGTTGCCGCAGGCGCAGGGGCCGGGGAGGGCGCGGCCGAGGTCGCCGATGAGGTACCGGCCGAGGTTCTGGCCGCGCCGGGCGTGCGTGGTGAAGACCAGCCGGCCGGTCTCGCCGGGCGGCACGGGCCGGTCGGACGCGGTCTCGAGTATCTCCAGGGTGTGCAGGTCGGCGTGCAGGTGGTGGACGCCGCCGGTGGACTCGGTGCACTGGAAGCCGAGCGGCCCGAGGTCGGTGCTGCCGTAGGTGATGGAGCGGATGGTCTCGATGCCGAAGGTCTCGGTGAGGGTGCGGCGCTGCTCCGCGGTGAAGTGCTCGCCCCCGTAGAAGATCTTGCGGATGCCGCCGTACGAGCGCAGCAGGCCCGCCTGCTCGTGGAGGAGCTGCCAGAGGTAGGAGGGCATGCCGAAGAGGGTGTCGGCCTCGTGGGCGACCAGTGCCTCGGCCGTGACCCGGTGGTCGGGGCCTGCCGCCATCGGCAGCTGGGTGCCGCCCAGCCGCTCCAGGATGGAGAAGAAGCTGATGAAGCCGCCGTACATGCCGCCGCAGTAGAAGAGGTTGGCGGTGCGGTCGCGCGCCGGGTCGTAACCGGCGGCGAGCAGGCCGCGGGCGGCGGCGTGCATCTGGGTGTCGTAGTCGTCGTAGGTGAACAGGGACAGGGCGGGCTTGCCAGTGCTGCCGCCGCTGCGGAAGTACAGCTCGGCGTCGCGCCGGTCGACGCTGTCGTTGAGCTCTTGGACGGCGGCCTTGTCGAGCAGCGGTCCGGTGGGCGCCGGGAAGGTGACCGGCCGGGTCAGGTCGTCGAGGCAGGCGGTGGTGGCGAAGCGCTCGTCGGCCTGGACGGCCACGCGGCGGCTGTAGCGCTGGAGGGCGTACACGCCGTCGTGCGGCTCGCCGGAGTAGCCGCCCAGCATCCGGCCGAGCGGCGTGACGCGCGTGGCGCCCGCGGCCAGGGCCAGGCGGGACAGCTCCGCGATGTCGGTGCGGCTGCCGGCGATGCCGGCGGTCTGCAGGTAGCGGCGCATGGGGCGCAGGGTGGCGAGGATGCTCTTGCGGGGCAGCGGCTTGACCCACACGCTGCGGTGCAGCGGGGAGGCGGTGAGGGCCGGCCGGGTGTCGGCCATGACGCGCCAGGAGCCGTCGGGGGCGGCGATGACGCGGGTCAGGTCCAGGTGCGCCTCAAGGCGGGCGATCAGTTCGGTGGTGCTGAGCTCGGCCTCCTCGGCCGGGCTCAGCTCCTCCTCGCGCGCGGCGGGCGGCATCCGGTCGAGGGCGGCGGCGAGGCGCTCCGCGAACGCGAAGACCTCCTCGCGGTCCTCGGTGTCGAGGTAGACCACCTGGGGGCTGGAGCACGCCTGCTGTTCGTGCAGGCACACGTCGGCCGCCAGGGCCTCGAGCGTACCGCTCTCCTGCCAGGCGTCCCGGGTGAGGTAGGCGAAGGAAATCTTGTGGCCCCACTCCACCAGGCGGCAGCCGGGCGGCACATGGGCGGCCATGGCCTCCACGGCGGTCTCCCCGCCCCACACCGCGACGGCGTCGGCGGGGGCGCACATCAGGCTCAGCCAGTCCTGCCGGGAGGAGGAGAAGCGCAGCACGATGACGCGCTCGGCGATGGCTCCCGAGGGGTCGAGGGCGGCGAGTTCGGCGAGCAGGTGCTGGGCGAGGAGGGTGTCGGCGCTGCTGGTCTTGAGGACGTTGACGTTCCCGGCCAGCAGGCCCTCGACGAGGCTCAGCGGCGCGACGGTGGCGGCGTTGCCCGGTGCGATGTGCGCGACCAGGCCGACGGGCGCCCACGCCTCGTAGACGGTCTCCTTGGCATCGGGGCGGTTCAGCCGCTGCGGGGCGGTGCCGCCGAGCTCGCGGCGGAGCTTGCGGGTCAGTTCCGGCCGGTCGAGGAAGGCCGCCAGTTCGGTGAGGACGGCGTCGTCCTCACCCTCGGGCAGGTGCTTCGCCAGGCGTCCGTGGACGGGATGGGCCCGGTCGCGCAGGGCGGCCGCGAGCTGTTCGCAGGCGGCCAGGACGGTCTCGGTCTCCAGCGGCCCGGCCAGCGCGGCCTCGACGGTGGCGGACAGTCCGGCCAGGCGGCGGCCCGCTTCCTCGTCGTCGATGAACGCGCCCTGCCAGTAGTGGTGCTGCACGCTTTCGGTCATCACGACATGCCCTTCATCAGTTCGGCGGCGGCCACCGCGCAGCTCTTGTTGCGGCTCACTCCGGCGCGGCCGTGGATGGTGAACCAGGGGGTGTTCAGCTCGCAGCCGCACTCCTCGCCCGGGTGCAGCGTGGCGAGGTCACCCATCACGACGCTCTGCGCCGGTACGGAGGTGATGTAGGGCGAGACGAGGTGCAGGTAGCCGGGCTCGCCGTAGGGCAGGGGTTCGAGGGTGCGGGTGGAGCGGATGAACACCCGGGACCAAACGGGGGCGTGCAGGTGGTGGTGGTCGCACTCGATGTAGGGGATGCAGTGCTCGACCGAGCCGAAGGTGTCACGGATCCGCTCGGAGGGGATGCCCAGTTGCTCGGTGACGCGCGCGTACAGCTCGTCCTTGCCGATCTGCCGGTCGGTGTGGCCCTTCCAGCCGCCGCCCAGGACGACCAGGGAGCCCTCGGGCAGCCGCAGGGGCGGCAGCCCCATGGCGCGCATCCGCTCCAGGGTGAACCAGAGGAACGCCGGGAAGCCCAGGATGCGTACGGGCGCGTCGTCCTGCGCGAAGCGGCGCAGCGCGGAGACGCAGCCGAAGGCGTCGAACTCGTGCCCGTTGCCGGTGTGGCGCAGGGCGTACTCGACCTGCCGGGCGGGGGCGAAGTCGCAGAGGTAGTTGTCGGTGAAGGAGGTGCCGAGCTTGAGGTCGGGGGCGGGCTCATAGCTGTTGAGAAGGTAGTTGACGGGCTGGTCGGGGGTGATCCAGCCGTTGCGCTCGAAGATGCGGGCGACCATGCGCTGGGCGGAGCGGATGGTCCACTGGTCGAAGAACATCTGCGACTTCTGGCCGGTGGTGCCGGAGGACGTCAGGTGCAGGTGGACGTCGTCGCGCGGGATGGACAGCACCTCGTGGCGCTTGAAGAAGTTCGCGTGCACCAGGGGGGTGCTGAACGCCCCGGCCGGTGCGGTGGCTCCCCCGGCCCGGGCGGAGCTCTCGTAGAGCCTGCGGAAGAACGGGGAGCGTTCGGTGTGCCAGGCGTTGATCTCGGCCATGGCCGCGGCGAACAGCTCGTCCTCGGCCGGGCCGCAGGCGTAGGGGTCGCTCAGGTCGCACAGTTCCTGGACCCGGGGCAGCAGCGCCGGGTCGGGGACGTCGACGGGAGCGAGGTGGGGGTTCATCGGATTCATGGGGCAACCTCGAGTGTGGGCAGGTAGGTCGACGCCCAGGCCGACACGTAGGCGTCCAGGTAGGGCTGGAGCGGTTCGTCGACGACCACGCCGCGGAAGTCGATCTGTTCGGCGGTGCGGGACATCACGACGTAGTCGTGGAAGCCGTCGCCGCCGGCCTCCGGGCGCATCGCCGGGTAGAGGGCGCTGGGGATGAAGCCCTGGGCGAGGAAGGCCGAGAGCAGTCCGTGCTCCGACAGGGGCAGCAGGGCCTCGACGTAGCCGGCGCCGGCGCGGGTCAGGGTCCGGGTGATCGGTTCCAGGTACGCGGCGGCGGTGGCCGGGTCGGGGTGGGCGGCGACCAGGGCGCAGTAGCGTCCGGTGCGGTTGAGGTAGGCGTACACCTCGAAGCCGCCGTCGTCGGCCACCAGCAGGGTGTTGGGGGTGTGCAGGGGGTAGAACCACTGGGCGGCGTCGGGGAAGCGCTCGCGGAAGCGGCGGCGGACGAAGGCCGGCGCCTCGACGGTCTCCAGGCGTGCGGCCGCGGGGGGCCGCGGTGCCGGGAGCGGGGCGGTGACGCGGGTGTCCGGGAAGCCGATGCCCAGGGTGCGTTCGACGGTGCGCAGGAGCGGCGCGAGCGGGGTGGGCACCTCGGGGACGGGGATGCGGCGGTCCAGCACCCCGGCCGAGTGACGCGCGTAGAGCGCGAGGCTCTCCCGGTTGCTGAGGTCCACGGCGTTGGGCAGGATGCCCACCGGCCGGAAGCCGTTACGGGAGACGACGCGCTGCGGGCCGGCACTGACGGTGCGGACGGTGGCGTACACCGAGTCCAGCCGCCCGGTGCCGAGCATCCGCGCGCACAGCTCCTCGGTCAGGGCTCCGGCCAGTCCGCCCGCCCGGTGGTCGGGATGGACGGCGAGGCCTTCGAGGCGGCCGGTGCGGCTGCCCGGCTCGCCGTGGATCGCCGCGGACGCGGCGAGGTTTCCGCTGCGCCCGCAGCGTGCGACGAGCCACAGGGTGTGCGGGTCCTCGATGAGCCGGGACATCTCGGCGGGGTCGGTGCCCAGGGCGGTGGGATAGTGCGGGCCGTAGACGGCGTAGTAGAGCTGGCGCAGATCGGCGATGTCGGCGGGGGTCGCCCTGTCGATCGTGGCGGTCACCGCTCTCCTCCTGTGCTGACGAGCGGGGCGGGTCCGGATTGCACGGCGGCGCTGGGGGTGTCGTCGGCCGTGCCCTCGCGCAGCAGGGCCAGCGCGCAGGCGGCGGGCACGAGCCCGGCGGCCTGGATCAGGCACAGCGTCTGCGCGGAGAGGTGGTCGCCGAGCAGGCCGAACAGGAGTGAGGCGACGGGGAAGGTGGCGCCGAGCACGGCCTGCATCACGGCGAAGAAGCCGGGCTTGTCGGGCGTGGGCACGAGCCGCTGGAACAGCGCCACGAAGCGGACCCCGATCACGCCGACGCACCAGCCGGCCACGATCAGGCAGCCGGCGATGACGAACCGTCCGGCGAACAGGCCGGGGGCCACGAGCACGGCGGCCATCACGCCCAGGAGCCAGGCGCCGAGGACGGTGGGGCGGCCGGGCACGCGGGCGCCGGTGAAGGAGCCGATGAGCGTGCCGGTGCCCAGCGAGGCCTCCAGCAGGGCGACGGTGCCGCCGCCGTCGTCGAGCACGTTCTTGGTGTAGAGCGGGATGACGATGAAGACGGCGGTGGTGAAGAGGTTGGCCGCGGTGAAGCAGAACAGGATCCGGCGGACGAACGGCAGGTCGGCGAGGATGCGGCGCAGCGTGCGCCGCGGCTCGTCGGCGGCCGCGGCGTCCTCCTCGCCGGGCGTGGCCGCGGGCCGGAAGCGGACGGTGGCGATGAGCACCGCGGCGGTCAGATAGGCCGCCGCGCAGCCGACGGCGAGCCCCGCGACCCCGGCGCGGTCGACGATCAGGGCGCCGAGCAGCGCCCCGCCGAGGCCGGCCAGCGACTGGGTGGACATCTCGAAGCCGGTCGCGGCCTCGATGTCCTCGTCGTCGACGAGCTCGGGCACGGACGTGGTCAGGCACGGGTCGAAGAAGGACTGGCACGCGGCCAGGGCCAGCGTCGCGGCGTACGCGGCCGCGAGCGGCAGTTCGCTCGCGTACGCCGCGACGGCCAGCGCGGCCGCGGCGGTGCCCGCGGTGCCGGCGGCCACCCGCAGCACCGAGCGGTGCGCGAAGCGGGCGACGGTCCGCGCGACGACGGGTGCCAGGGTGACTGCGGGCAGGGTGCTGACCGCCATGAACAGCCCGGACGCCAGTCCGCGCCCGCCGCTGACGGCGTAGGCGATCAGCCACCAGGACACGCCGACCTGGAACATGCGGACCGCGGCCTGGGTGAGGACCTGGCCGAGCCATACGGTGCCGAAGGCGCGGTTGCGCAGGACGAGCGGCAGCCGGCGGGCTTCGCCGGTGGTCGTGGCGGTCATGAGGTCGGCCTCTCGTCGATGACGCGTACGAGCTTGCCGGAGCGGGAGTTGACGACCAGGTCGCTGTGGCGCGCCCACTCCACGGTCAGGGGGTGGACGTAGCCGGCGCGGACGCTGTCGGGGTACAGCGGCCGGGCGGTGTTCAGCTCGGTGACGACGGCCTCGGCGAGGGCGTCGAGCGAGGCCGGGTCGTCGTCGCCGGGGGCGGTGGCCAGGCGCAGCACGAGTTGGTCACGGCCGTCCCGGCGGCGTACGACGAGCTGGGTGCCCATGACGCGGCCGCCGGTGTCCGCCTCGGCGACGGCGGCGAGGGCGTCCTGGGAGTACAGCGACACGGGGCCCACGCGCACGCCTTCCTCGGCCCGGCCGAGGATGCGGAAGTGCCCGGCCGCGACGTCGGTCCACTCGGCACGGTCGCCCGCGGGGTAGCGGATGACGGGCATGAGCTTGCGGAAGAGCTGGGTGACCAGGACGCGCCCGGGCCGGCCCGGCTCGTGGATGGGCTCGCCGGTCGTCTCGTCGACGATCTCGACGACCGTGTGCGGGGTGAAGGCGCGGTGCACGCGGGGGTCGGGGCCCGGTACGGGGCGGCCGAGGAGCCCGGCGTCGACGCTGGCGTAGCCGAGGGAGCGCGGCTCGGCGTTGGGGAAGGCGGCGGCGAGCAGGCGCCGCTGGTCGGAGAAGAGCGCCTCGCCGCCGAAGAACAGCAGCTCGACCGAGGGGAGCTGACAGTCGGTCGACAGCAGGTACTCGGCGAGCCGGCACAGAGTGGTGGGGGTGCCCGCGACCACCTGGGCGCCGAAGTCCTGGAGCGTGGGGACCGTCGTCTCCAGCGGTGCCGCCCCGCCGATGGGCAGCCGCACGTTGTCGACGGGGGCGTGGGCGAGCGAGTCGAGGATGAACAGGAAGCTGGCGTAGAGCTCACCGGCGTAGAAGAGGTCCGCCACGCGGTGGCCGGGGCGCAGTCCCGCTTCGACGAGCCCCTGGCCGAACGCGGTGACGAACTCCCGCCATTCCTCGCGGGTGTAGCACGAGAACTTCGGCGCGCCGGTCGTGCCACCGGTCTTGTAGACGACCGCTTCGCCGAGCGGTGCGGTCAGCACGCGGTTGTCGTGGAGGGTGTTGGCCTTCCAGAAATCGTCCTGGTCCACGGCCGGGAGGTCGGCGAGGCGGTCCACGACGGGGGGCAGGTCCGCGTAGAGCTCCGAGTAGAAGGACGAATTATGGCGGGTATAACGTATGAGGTCCGAGAGCTGATGGACGGGCATGCGGCCTTTGCCTAGGTGAAGCGGACGGGTCGGGAGACTTTGCGGCAGGGTGATGCGCGGCGAGGATCAGTGAATTCGCCGACAGACATGCCTGTGCTGGGCGTTCCGCGGGGTGCGTTCGCATCGCACTCCCGACGTCGTTGCGGCGTCACACGGGACGCACGTTCACGAGGGAACGCCGTAGAAGATATCGCAAAGTAGCCGCTCTCCTGACCACATGTCAGGCGCTAGTGGCCAAAAACCTTCGTTTCTTTCGTCCCGGCGGTCCTCGGCGCACCGCACCCGGCACCCTCCCCGAGCGGGCGCGCCCGGCCGGCGGGCCTGGGCCCAGGTCTCTCACACCGTCCTGGCACGAGCTGCCAGCGGCTGCTCCGTGCCGCAGTGCCGGCACTTCGCGGGGCTGCCGCCGGGAGGTCTTCGGACAGACGCGCCGGGCAGACCTTGAGCGGCACCGGATCGCCGAACACGACCACTCCGCGCCGCGCCTGGGCGTGCTTGTAGGGCACGAGGGGGGCGCGCAGCACGCTATCTGCCCCACCGCCCTGTCGTGCGGCACGGCGCGAGGGTTGTGCGCGGCTCACATCGCCGGGTGGGCCTCCACATGAGTGACTTCTTCGATGTCGTGCCCGGCCTTCTTCAGCAGTTCCCGGGAGAGCTCGTTCAGGGCTCGTGCCGCCGCGAGCTCCTCACCGACGCGCTGCTGCTCGGGGTCGTCGGGGTGGCGGGTGGCATGGCCACGGGCTCTCAGCTCCGTGCCGTCCTGAAGTCTGAGCATCGCGGCCGCACGCGTCCGCTTCTCGACCTCTTCGAATTCGACCTCGACGTGCCAGCCAACGATCGTCTGCATGGCGTCCACCTCCTGCGTTACCCCTCCAGCGTGCACCAGGCGGGCCGAATGCGCATGTGCCGTGGCGGCGGCCCCCTGCTGCCGCCCGCCCGTCCCGTGGCGCCTAGACCGCGGCGGCCCCGAATTCGCGCACCGCCTTCTCGACGATGGCCTCCAGCCGTGCGTGGTGCGCGCCGCGCCAGTACACCCGGCCGCAGGCCTCGCACTGCGCGAAGACGTCGTACGTACGGCGCGTGCCGTGCTCCAGCTGCTCGCGGACCGCGTCCTTCTCGGCGTCCTGGAGCGGGCCGTTGCAGGCGGTGCACCGCGTCCACGGTGCGAGGCGGGGCGCGAAGCGGCTCAGCACGTCCCGCAGCTGCTCCTCGGGCCGGTCGCTGTAGACGTACGCGCCCGCCCAGAGCTCCCGCCGGCGCAGCAGCCCACGGTCGCGGGAGAGCAGCACCCGGCGCTGCGAGGCGGACAGCGCGGCCAGGGCCGGGTCGCCGATGTCGTCGCTCTCGTACGCCGCGTCGACTCCCAGCAGCCGCAGCCGGCGCGCGAGGGTTCCCAGGTGCACGTCGAGCAGGAACCGCAGCGGCGCTCCGGGCACCTCCTGCGGGCGGGTGACCGCCCGGACCTCCACCTCTTCGCCCGCCCCCGGCACGTGGGACGGCGCCACCTGCCGGCCGTCGACGAGCAGCCGGCCGACCTCGGTGAGCGGGACGCCGAGGGACTCGACCACGTGGCCCAGGGTGGAGGCACCGTCGGTGACCACGGCCGCGCGCGGCCGGCGACGCTCGGCGGCGATGAAAACCTGCAGCTCAGGGGCGACGCTCAGCTGGATCTCGGGTCCGTTCACGCCCACAGCATGCCACCGGGCCGGGCCCGGGCGCCCGGGACTTTCCGGAGCCCGGACGCCGGTGGTGTCACAGCGCGGCCGGGCCGGCCGTGATCGTGGTCATCTCCCAGGCGCCGAGGTGTTCATGGTCGTCGTGGCGCTCCTGCCGGTAGCGGCCCGCGGAGATGCCGTAGGCGCGTTTGAAGGCGTGGGCGAAGGCGAATTGCGAGGTGTAGCCGATGCGCTGGGCGACGGCTGCCAGGGGGGCGTCGGACTCCCGGAGGATCCGCGCCGCCAGGGTCAGCCGCCACCATGTGAGGTAGGTCAGCGGGGGCCTGCCGACCAGAGCGGTGAAGCGGCGCGCGAACGCGGCGCGCGAGAGCCCGGCCCGGGCGGCGAGCCCGGCCACCGTCCACGGCTTCGACGGCTCGGCGTGCAGGGCGCGCAGCGCCGCGCCCACGGCCGGGTCGGCCAGCGCCCCGCACCAGCCGGTGGTCGTCCGCCGGGCCGTCCGTTCCTCGTACCACGCGCGCATCAGGTAGACGAGCAGCAGCTCCAGGAGCGCGGGCAGGGCCGCGTCGGTGCCCGGCCCGGGGGCCTGGAGTTCGTCGCCGAACAGGGTGATGGTGGCGTTCAGCGCGGAGTTCCGGCCCGGCCGCGCGGGCAGGTGGATGACCTCGGGGAAGTCCCCCAGCATCGGGTGCGCCCGGGACCGGTCCAGGCGGAAGGCGCCGCACAGCAGCACGGTGGGCGCGGGTGACTCGCCGGCGAGGGCGTGGGCCGTGCCGTGCGGGAGGAACACCGCGTCCCCCGCCGCGAGCTCCACGGGTCCGCCGCCTTCGCGCGGGATGAGCCGGCAGGTGCCCCGCAGGACGATGTGGAAGCCGGCCCCGGCGTAGGGCCCGATGTCCGTCCGCCACCTTCCGCGCCGCTCGGCGAACGCCGAGTAGGGCCGGCCGGTGCGGAGCGCCGCCATGGTGTCACTGAGCACGTCCATGGGCCGAGTATGCGCACCGGCCCTCGCGGTCAGGAAGGCGCCCCCGGCGAGACGATGACGTATGGACAGGGCACGGACGCGCATTGGCCGTCTCATCGCGGCCGCATAACGTCGGGGACATGCAGAAGATCACCTTGGGCGACGTGGACATCACCCGCGTCGTGGAATGGCACGCACCGGTAGCCCCCACCTCCGACATCTTCCCCACGAGCACCCCCCGCATGTGGCAGGACAACGCGTCCTTGCTGGCACCGGACTTCTGGGAGCCGCAGACGGACTCCCTCATCGCCGCCGTGCAGACGTGGGTGCTGCGCAGCGGAGGCAGAACGGTCCTCGTCGACACGGGGCTGGGCAATGACAAGGAGCGGCCGCACATGCCCCCGTGGTCCCGGCTGCGGACGGACTTCCTCGGCCGGCTGGCCGCCGCCGGGGTCCGCCCGGAGGATGTGGACGTCGTGGTGAACACCCATGTGCACGCCGACCACGTCGGCTGGAACACCCGCCTGGAGAACGGGGAGTGGGTGCCCACCTTCCCCAATGCCACCTACCTCATCGCCAAGGCCGACTTCGACTACTGGAACCCCGTCAACAACCATCGCAAGCGCGGTGCGCTGGGCAGCGTGGGCGTCGGCCTGGCGGGCGGCACCATGTTCGAGGACAGCGTCGCCCCCGTGCACCGGGCCGGTCAGGCCGTGCTGTGGGAGGGCGGCTACCGCATCGACGAGCACCTGAGCCTGGAGCTCGCGCCGGGCCACACCCCCGGCTCGTCGGTCCTGCGGCTGGAGTCCGGCCCGGACCGCGCCCTGTTCATCGGCGACCTGGTGCACAGCCCCCTGCAGATCGCCCACCCGGACTGCGACACGTGCCTGAGCGAGGACCAGGCGCAGGCCACCGTGTCGCGGCGGCGCATCCTGGAGCAGGCCGCCGACACACGTGCGTTGGTCTTCCCTGCGCATCTGGCCGGCCACGGCGCCGCCGAAGTGCGCCGGGCGGGCGACAGGTTCGCCATAGCCGACTGGGCCGCGTTCGACCGGATTCAGTGAGCTGGGGCGCGGGCGCGTTCGTCACGCTGCGCCTCTTCTCCCGATTCTCCTCCTTTTTCTCCCCCTCTCGGCAGTACGGGTGACTGCCGCTCCGGCGGCGCGCGTGTCGCCGGAGCCCCGGCCGGTGACGGGGGGACGCTGCTGGGCAGGAAACAACCGGAAAAGAGTGCTATGGCATGAGTGAACGGTATGCCTGGCGTCCGGTGGCCGCCCCCGATCGAGGAGAACGATCGATGGAACCCGTGTACGACCTGATCGCCCGTCTGCTCACCGACCACTTCGGCGTCCCCGAGGATGAGATCACCCCGGACTCCACCTTCGAGCAGCTCGAGGTCGACTCGCTCGCCAAGGCCGAGATGGTCACCCTGATGGAGGACCACCTGCATCTGACGATCGGCCAGGAACTGCAGGGCGCCACGCTCCGCGAGGTGGTCGCCACCGTCGAGCGGCTGCTCACGGCGGGAATCGGCCCCCAGCAGCGCGCGGACGGATCCACGGCACTGGCCGGGCCGGCGCGGTGAGCGAACGCGAGGTCGCTGTCACCGGCATCGGCATGGTGACCCCGGCCGGCCCGGACCGCGAGTCGACCTGGGACGGGCTGTGCGCAGGTGTCGGCCTGGCCGCGTACGACGAGGAGCTGGCCGGGCTGCCGGTCGACTTCTCCTGCAAGGTCCCCGGCTTCGACGCCGACGCGCTGCTGGGCAAGCGGATCACCTGGCGCAACGACCGCTTCATCCATCTGGCGATGGTCGCCGCGCGCGAGGCCGTCGCCGACGCCGCCCTGGACACCGCGGCCTGGGACGCGCCCCGGGTCGCGGTCGTCATCGGCGTCGGCAGCAACGGGGGCGACCGCTGGCCGCAGGAGTACCGGAACCTGGACGAGGGCCGTGTCGGGGCCATCTCGCCGACCGCCCTGCTGCGCTCGCTGCCCAACATGGTGGCCGGGGAGGTGTCCACGGACCTGCGGGCGCTGGGCCCCTGCCTCACCACCTCCACGGCCTGCGCCTCGGGGGCCACGGCGATCGGCACCGCTCGCGATCTGCTGCGCTCGGGTGCCTGCGACATCGCCGTCGCCGGCGGCACCGACTGCCCCCGGGTCCCGATGGGCTCGGCCACCTTCTACCGGATGCAGGCGCTGTCCGCGCGGCGCCACGACCCCGCCGGGGCGTCCCGGCCGTTCGACGCCGGCCGTGACGGCTTCGTCCTCAGCGAGGGCGCGGCCGTCCTCGTCCTCGAACGGCCGGGGCACGCGCGGGCCCGTGGCGCGCGCGTCCGCGGCTACCTCTCCGGCTACGGAGCCTCCAGCGACGGCTACCACGCCACCCGCCCGGACCCCGACGGCACGAGTGCCCGGCGCGCGATGCTCGCGGCGCTGGCGGACGCCGGGGCGGATGTGCCGGACGTACATCACGTCAACGCGCACGGCACGTCCACCCCCATCAACGACCGGGTGGAGGCCGAGCTGATCAGGACGGTGTTCCGCACGCCTCCCCCGGTCACCTCCCTCAAGGGCGTCATCGGGCACTCGCTCGGGGCCGCCGGCGCGATCGACGCCGCGGCCACGGTCATGTCGCTGGAGCGACAGCTCATTCCGCCCACCGCCAACCTCGACCGCCTCGACGACGGGATGGAGCTCGACGTGGTGACGAAGACACCCAGGCGACACCGCATGGACGGTGCGATCAGCAACGCGTTCGGCTTCGGCGGTCAGAACTCCGCCCTGTTCTTCCGGACCGCGTGACCGCGCACCCGGAGCTCGACGCGGCCGCCCTGGACCCGGACCCCTCGGGTGCCGGGGCCGCGCGCCCTGCCGCCGGGCCGGACGGCGGCGTCCTGCGGCGGCTGCGCCCCTGGCTCGTGCCCGCGGCCGCCACGGTGCTGACGGCGCTGCTCGCGCTGGCCGGCACCGGCACCTCCGAGCGGCTCGCCAACGGCGGCTACACCGCCACCGGCACGGAATCGGCCCGCGCCAACACGCTGCTGGCCGACCGCTTCGGCGCCGGGAGCCCCGACCTTCTCCTGCTCGTGAAGGCCGAAGGGGGCGTGGACACGGCCCGGGCGCGCGAGGAGGGCCGCCGCCTCAGCCGGCGGCTCGCGCGCTCCGCGGGGGTGGCGAGCGTGCGCTCGTACTGGGTGGACCGGGACCCGGCCCTGCGGTCCGGGGACGGCTCCCGGGCGGTGCTCGCCGCCGACCTCGCGGGCGCCGACCGGGACGCGGCACGGACGGCGGAGGCGCTGGTCCCCTCCCTCACCGGCACCCACGGCGTGCTCAGCGTCTCCGCGACCGGGCCGGCCTGGGTCACCGCCCAGGCCCGGCGGGTCGGTCAGGAGGATCTGGTGCGGGCGGAGCTGGTGGCCGCTCCCGTCACCCTGCTCCTCCTGGTGATCGCGCTGCGGTCGCTGGTGGCCGCGCTCGTGCCGCTGGCGATCGGCGCGGTCTCCGTCGTCGGCACCTTCGCGCTGCTGAAGCTGCTCACCCACGCCATGCCCGTGTCCGTCTTCGCCATGAACCTCACCAGCGCCCTGGGCTTCGGGCTGGCCGTGGACTACGGCCTGTTCCTCGTCACCCGCTACCGCGAGGAACTGCTCGCCGGCGGCACCGTCGAAGAGGCCGTACGGCGCACCGCGCGGCGGGCCGGCCGTACGGTCGCCGTGTCGGCGGCCGCCGTGGCGCTGTCGATGTCGGCGCTGCTGGTCCTGCCGCTGCCCTTCCTGCAGTCGATGGCCTGTGCCGGCATGGCGGTCGCGGTGTTCTCGGCGACCGCCGCGGCCGTACTCGTGCCCCCCGTCCTGGCGCTCATCGGCACCCGCATCAACCGCTGGGATCCGCTGGCCGCCCTGCGCGGGCGGCGCGTGTGCGGCCCCCCGCGCCCGGACAGCCCCGCCTGGCGGACCATCGCGGGTGCCGTCACACGGCGCCCTCTCTACTACGGCGGCGGGTGCGCGATCGTCCTGCTGATGTTCGCCTCGCCGTTCGCCCATGTGCACTTCGGCCTGCCGGACGAGCGCGTGCTGCCCGCGCACACCGAGGCGCACCGCACGGCCGCGGAGATCCGCGCGAGCTTCCCCGCCCGCGCCGAGCGGACCGTGACCGTCGTCCTGCCCGATACGCTCCCCGCCCGGGACGGTGCGGCGCTGCGGGCGTACGAGCACAAGGTGGCCGCTCTGGCCGGTGTGGAACGGGTGGCGTGGGCCCGTACCGCCGTGCCGCCCGGCATGGGCCGGGGTGCGGTGCTGCAGGTGTCGGGGCCGGAGAACCCCCAGTCGCAGGCGGCGCGGGACGTGGTGCGGCGGCTGCGGGCCCTGCCGGGCCCCGGTGGCGGACACCTGGTCACCGGGAGGGCCGCGCTGCTGGCCGACACCCGCGAGGCGGTACGGGCCCGGTTGCCGCTCGCGGCGGCCGTCGCCGCCGCGACGACGTGGGCGATGCTCTTCCTGCTCACCGGGAGTGTGCTGCTCCCCGTCAAGGCTCTGCTCATCGGGGCGCTGAGCCTGGGCACGAGCTTCGGGGCGATGGTGCTCGTCTTCCAGGAGGGCCGTCTGCGCGGTGTCCTGGGCGACTTCACCGTGACGGGGTCACTGGACATGTCGATGCCGCTGCTGATGTTCTGCATCGCGTTCGGCCTGGCGATCGACTACGAGATCTTCCTGCTGGCGCGGGTGAAGGAGCACTACGAGCTGACCGGCGACAACCGGCGGTCAGTGGTGGAGGGCGTCGCGCGGACGGGACGGCTGGTGACGACGGGTGCGCTCGCGGTGGCCGTGGTCACGGGAGCGCTGGCCACCTCGGGAATCACGATGCTCAAGCTGCTGGGCATGGGGCTGGCCACGGCCGTGCTGGTCGACGCGGTGCTGGTGCGGGGCGTTCTGGTGCCGGCGTACCTGACCCTGGCGGGGCGGCTCAACTGGTGGTCCCCGCCCTGGCTGAGGCGGGCGCACGCCCGCGTCAGTGCGCGCCTCGGGCTCGACGAGGGGCACTGACGCGGGCGTCCGCCCGTTCCGGGCAGGGTCAGATGGTCGCGGTGTCGATGACGAAGCGGTAGCGCACGTCGCTGGCCAGTACCCGCTCGTACGCCTCGTTGATCTGGTCGGCGCGGATCACCTCGATCTCGGAGACGATGCCGTGCTCGCCGCAGAAGTCGAGCATCTCCTGGGTCTCCGGGATGCCGCCGATCATCGATCCGGCGAAGGACTTCCGCGCGGCGATGAGGGCGAACGGGGAGACGGCCAGCGGGTGCTCCGGGGCGCCCAGCTGGACGAGGGTGCCGCCGGTCCTGAGCAGGCCCAGGTAGGCGTCCAGGCCGAGGTCGGCGGAGACCGTGTTGAGGATGAGGTCGAAGGTGCCGGCCAGCGCCTCGAACGTCGCCGGGTCGGAGGTGGCGTGGTAGTGGTCCGCCCCCAGCCGCAGCCCGTCGTCCTTCTTGCGCAGCGACTGGCTCAGGACGGTGACCTCGGCGCCCATCGCGTGCGCGATCTTCACTCCCATGTGGCCCAGGCCGCCGAGGCCGACGACGGCGACCTTCTTGCCGGGGCCGGCCTGCCAGTGGGCGAGCGGGGAGTAGAGGGTGATGCCGGCGCACAGCAGCGGGGCCGCCGCGTCCAGCGGGATGCTGTCGGGGATGCGCAGGGTGTAGTTCTCGTCGACCACGACGTGCGTGGAGTAGCCGCCCTGGGTGGGCTGCCCGTCCCGGCCGGTGGCGTTGTACGTCCCGACCATGCCGAGCTCGCCGGTGCAGTACTGCTGCAGACCGGCCCGGCAGTTCTCGCACTCCCGGCAGGAGTCGACGAAGCAGCCGACGCCGACCCGGTCGCCGGGGGCGTACCGGGTGACGGCGGAGCCGACCTCGGCGACCACGCCGGCGATCTCGTGGCCGGGGACGACGGGGAAGTGCCCGCCGTCGCCCCACTCGGCCCGGGCGGTGTGGATGTCGGAGTGGCAGATGCCGGCGTACTTGATGTCGATGAGGACGTCGTGCGCGCCCAGCGCGCGGCGGACGATGGTGGTCCGCTCCAGCGGGGCCTTCGGCGCGGGTGCCGCGTATGCGTGGACAGTGGTGTGCGTCATGCCATTGATCATGCGCCGGCCGGACGGGCGTAGCCAGAACTCCCCTGAGCCCACGCTTGCCGTTCCTACCACTGGCAGGACCACCCTGGCCCGCGGGAACCACCCGCATACTGGTGTTCATGGATCAGCGCACCGAACTGAGCGAGTTCCTCCGCTCCCGGCGGGCCCGGCTGCGGCCCGAGGACGTGGGGCTTTCCGCGTACGGCGGCCGGCGCCGGGTGCCGGGGCTGCGCAGGGAGGAGCTGTCCCAGCTCGCCGGTGTGAGCGTGGCCTACTACACCCGGCTGGAACAGGGCCGGGGGCAGAACGTGTCGGCAGCCGTGCTCGACGCGATAGCCGGTGCGCTGCGGCTCAACCGGGCCGAGCGGGACCACCTGAACCGGCTGGCGCGGCCGGCCGCCCGGACGTCGCGCGGCGGCGGGGGCCGCCCGCAGCGGGTGCGTCCGGCGGTGCAGCAGCTCATCGACACCATGGACAGCGTCCCGGCCTATGTCATCGGGCGCCGGCTCGACATCATCGGCTGGAACCGCTTCGCCTGTGCCCTGCTCGGCGACTTCCCCGCCCTGCCGCCTCAGCAGTGCAATCTGGCCTGGCAGGTCTTCCTGGATCCCGCCACCCGTGAGCTGTATGTGGAGTGGGAGAGCAAGGCGGCCGACATCGTGGCGCTGCTGCGGCTGGATGCCGGGCGCTATCCGGACGACCCGAAGCTGGCCGCCCTGGTGGGCGAGCTGTCGGTCAAGAGCCCGGAGTTCCGGGCGCTGTGGGCGGCGCACAATGTGCAGGACAAGGGCTTCGGAGTGAAGCGGCTGCTCCATCCGGTGGTGGGGGCGCTGACCCTCTCGTACGAGACGCTGGTGCTGCCCGCCGATCCCGAGCAGCAGCTGATCACCTACCACGCCGAGCCCGGTTCGCCGTCCGCCGAGTCCCTGCGGCTGCTGGCCAGCTGGGCGCTCGCGGGGGCCGAGGGTGCGGCGCCGCCGGCTCCGGCACCGCACCCCGGCGTTTAGTCGCGGTCAGGGCAGCTGGGCTCCGACCGCCTTGAGGGCGGCGGGTACCGGCTGGAAGAAGGTCTCGCCGCCGGAGCCGCAGTCGCCGCTGCCGCCGGAGGTGAGGCCGAGTGCGGTGTCCCCGTCGAAGAGGGCGCCGCCGCTGTCGCCGGGCTCGGCGCAGACGGTGGTGCCGATCAGGCCGTCGACCTGGCCCTCCTGGTAGTTGACGGTGACGTCGAGGGCGGTGACCTCGCCGCCGTGGACCTGGGTGGTGCTGCCGCTGCGCTGTACCTGTTCGCCGACGGTCGCCTCGCCGGCCTTGCTGATGGTCTGCCGGCTGCCGTTGTAGAGGTCGACGGCGCTGGGGTGGTCGGTGGTGGAGGTGTACTTCACGATGGCGTAGTCGTTGCCGGGGAAGGACGCCTTCTCGGTCTCCCCGACGCGCGAGCCGCTCTGGGAGGCGGACCAGGTGGCGGAGGCGTTGCCGCAGTGCCCGGCGGTCAGGAAGTAGGGCTTGCCCGCCTTGGTGACGTTGAAGCCCAGCGAACAGCGCACTCCACTGCCCCAGATGGCGTCGCCGCCCGCGATCAGCGGCCGGAGCTGCCCGGCCGTCCGCTTGAGGGTGGCCCTGTCGCCGAGGGCGGCGACGGCCTTCTCCACCGTGGCCAGCCGGTCGCCCCTGACGGTGCTGTCCACGGTGACGACGACCTTGTTGGTGCGCGGGTCGGCCGCCCAGGCGGTACCGGGGACGGCCGCCCGGGCGGCGAGTGCCGCTCTGGCCGAGGCCAGTTCGGCCGCCGAGTGCTCGACGATCACCGGCTCGGCGCCCGCCGCCCGGACCTCGGCCGCCGCGGCGCGGTCGAGGACGTTGACGATGAGCTTTCCTGCGGCGGCGTCGTAGTACGAACCCGCCGTCTCCACCCGCAGTTCGGTGCCGATCTTCTGCGCCAGCTCCGCCGCCGCGGCGGCGGACGGGACGGCCGGGTGGGGTCCGGGGGCCGCCGCGGCGCTCTGCAGGGTGAGGGATGCCGCGGTCATCGCCGCGGCGCCGGCGACGGCAAGAGCCGTGCGCCGCCTGGGTATGCGTGAGTGGTTCAACTCGTCGACCTCCTGTGAGGGGGGTGTGCCCGCCGCTCTTCGGCGTCCGGGCCCGGAGGGCTTCAGTCGGCACGCAAGCGACCGCACGTCGCGTTCATGCCAAGAGTTGCCGGACAAGCGTCCGCCCGGACAAGGCGGCGCACAAGAACACATCCGGTCGCACAGGATCGCTCAGGAGGGCGCACGGCCAAGGGCCGCGGACCCGCGCCCATGAGGCGGCGTCAGAGGTCAGCACGGTGAGCGCACGTGACCGGCCACCGCGAACCGTCGAGCGCATAACGGACGGTGAGGGCCCGCACCTGGCCGGTACTCGCCCTTCCGCGCCCCGGCGGCGGAGGCGGCTGGGGCGCAGGTTGCGGGCGGCTTCACACGGCGCACCGCGCACGCCGGACCGCGCGGCCCCTGCGGACCGCGCGGACCGCTCAGGAGCAGCCGCCGCCACCGCAGCTGGAGCATGAGCTGCCGGAGGAGCAACTGGAGGAGCTGCTTGAGCAGCTCGCCGAGGAGGAGGAGCAGCTGGAGCTGTGCGAACCGCTCGGACTGCCGCTGCCACTCGTGTCGTACGTGCCGCCGCAGCTCGCTCCCACGATGATCGTCGAGGAGGACGAGGAGGAACCGCTCCAGCGACTCGTGCTGGAGCGACGTGAGGAGGAGCGGGAGGTGCGTTTCTTCGACGCGTCCTCGAATTGCTTGCGCAGATTCTTGTCGGTCAGCTCACCGGTACCTCTGACCGCGACGACGCCCGCCGGGCCCTCGGGATGAATTCCGGGGTCCCGCACACTCCAGGGGCCCCGGGTCAGGAGTTCCCGGGCGACGGACTCCCCGTGATCGGTGCGGGGAATGAGCCCCTTGCGTGGCCGGCATTTCACCCTCACGACGGCTCCGGGAACCAGCAGCGCCAGAAGGATGAACGGTGCCGGGTAGCAGTCGCTCCGGAAGAGCAGCACCAAGGTGACGGCCGCCGTGACGGCCAGTCCCACCGCCTGCGTCACGGCGGCGCGGGGCCACAGCCGGCGGATATCGGGGGCCGTCAACAGTCCCTGTTTGACGAGCATGCGGTCGATCGGCTCCAGGGCGGCGTCCCGCCGCATTTCTCCGCGCACCGCTCGCAGGGAGTTGCTCCAGTCGGAACTGCACTGCTTCAGCAGTGCGCGCTCCATGGAATTGCGAGCGGCGGGGTCGACTACTTTGACCCTGCTGTTCGTCAGCGTGATCCGCCCGTCGTCCTGCATTCCGGTGATCACGGTGTCGGTGACCCGGCCCGCGCCGCCCATCAGGTAGGCCACGCCCAGCAGGTCCGGCCGGCCGCCCTCGATGACGGGCTTGCGGGGACCGCGTGCTTTCAGCCGTATGCGCAGGAGCCGGGCCGAGGGGACGCACAAGGAGAACAGCGCCGCTATGACAGCGATGGTCATGGGTCAATCGCCTTTCGCCCGGCGCGATACGCGTCCGGTACGCAGGGCCGCCGCGAGGCGGCGCAGGGGCCCGCCGGCCGGTGCGGCCGGGGTGGTTCGCCCGTCGGCCCAGGCCGCCAGTCGCCGGCGCTGAGGTTCCGGTACGGCGGCGGTGTGCAGCAGGTCGCGGGCGAAGTCCAGCGCGTCGCGGCGATAGCCGTCGGTCATCGGCCTGGCCCGGGCGTAGGCCAGGAACAGGCGCTGGAAGTCCTGGGCCAGGATGTCGCGCAGGGCGGGCGCCACCTTGGCGACGACGCCGGCGCGTTTGAGGAGCAGGGCCCGGCGCTGTACCTCCAGCCGTCCGGGGTCGAAGCCGGCCGGTGGCGGGCCGTCGGCGACCAGCGTGGAGAGCAGGGCGAGCTGGGCCCGTGCGAGCCGCCGGCGGGCCTCGTCGGTGGCGGGTTCAGACACGCTCGCGCACGCCTTCGACCACGGCGCGGACGGCATCCAGTTCGGCCGCCAGACCGCGGGCCGAGGGGAAGTCGTCGTCGCGTTCCAGCAGCACGCCGGGCGGTGCGACGCGGTCGCACAGCGCGGCGAGTACGTCCAGGACGGGGCGTGTCACGGGGTGGGCGTGGCTGTCGTGCCACAGCCCGTCCCGCTCGAAGCCGCCGGCCACATGGACGTAGGCGATGGCCTCGACGGGCAGCTCGTCCAGGGTGGCGGCCGGGTCCTCGCCGCGGTTGACGTGGTTCGTGTGGAGGTTGGCGACGTCGACCAGCAGCCGTACCCCGGTGCGCTCGACGAGTTCGGTGAGGAACCGGCCCTCCGTGAGCTCTTCGCCGGGCCAGGTCAGGAAGGCGGCGACGTTCTCCAGGGCGAGCGGGACGGGCAGGACCGCCTGTGCCAGGCGCACGTTCTCGCACAGCACGTCCAGGGCGTCCCGGGTGCGGGGCACCGGCAGCAGGTGTCCCGCCTCGGTCCGCGGTGACTTCGTCAGCGCACCCCCGGCCCGTACGAAGGCGATGTGCTCGGTGACGAGCGGTGCCCCGAGGGCCTCGGCCAGCTCGGCGAGCGCCACCAGCCGGCCCAGGTCGGGCCGGTCCGCGCCGCCGAGGCCGAGCGAGACGCCGTGCGGGACGACGGTCGTGCCGCGCTCGCGCAGGCGCCGGAGGGCGTCGGGGAGGTGGTCCGGGCAGATGTTCTCCGCCACCACCTCCACCCAGTCGACGCCGGGCAGACGCTCGATGTCGTCGGCGATCTCCGGCCGCCAGCCGATGCCCGTCCCCAAAGGAACACTCATGATCACACCCCCGTGGTCCCCGCAGCGCTTTTCGCGCATACGAAGGTCATTCCCCCCGTACACCTTACAAATCCTTGATCGGCGGGGTGATGAGCTTTGATGTGATCTTGGTGTCAGACAACGGGCGAGGCCGCGCCCTCCAGCAGGTCCGCGTGGTGGCGGCGGGCGACCGCCGGGTGGGCCCGCAGCCAGCCCTTGATCTCGTTGCGGCCGTACTCGGCGAACAGCGGGTTGGCCTCGTCCTGGGTGACGCCGGGGGCCCGGTGGGCGTGCGGGAAGGGCACGGGCTCGATGCGGGCGTCGAGGCGGGGGTTGTAGAAGAACGGCACCGAGTAGCGCTCCCGGGTGCCGGGAGGGCTGACCACACGGTGGTTGGTGGCCTTGAGGTAGCCGTTGGTGGCGACCTCCAGCAGCTCGCCCAGGTTGATCACGAAGGCGCCGGGCAGCGGCGGCACGTCGATGAAGGTCCCGTCGGGGTTCTCCACCTGCAGCCCGCCGACCTGGTCCTGGAGCAGCAGGGTCAGGAAGCCGTAGTCCTTGTGGGCGCCCACGCCCTGCGCGGCTCCGTCGGGCGCGCTGCCGGGGTAGCGGACCAGCTTCAGGTGCAGGTGGGGGCGGTCGGCGAAGGCATCGTCGTAGAAGTCCTCGGGAGCACCGATCGCGGCGAGCAGCTCGTGCAGCAGCCGCTCGGCGACCGAGCTGAGCCGGTCCACCCAGTGCAGGGCGGCGGTGCGCAGCGCGGGGAGGGCGTCGGGCCACTGGTTGGGGCCCTCCAGCCACCAGTAGCCGGGCTCGTCCGGGCCGGGGACGTGGGGCGCGCGCTCCGCTCCGATGTCGAGCTGGTCCCGCCAGTCGCGGCTGCCACCGGTGCGCTCGTCACCGGTACGGGTGTAGCCGCGGAAGTGGGGGGAGTTGAGGTTGCTGATGGCCAGCCGGTCGGCCTCGGGGAGAGCGAAGAACGCGCGCATCGTGCGCATCAGATCCTCGGTCTCGGCGGGCGTGATGCCGTGGCCGGTCAGGTGGAAGAAGCCGACGTCGCGGGCGGCGGTGTGCAGCGCGTCATGGAAGCGGGCGCGGGCGTCGGGGCCGGCGGAGGCAGCGGAGAGGTCGAGGACGGGAAGCTCGTTGATCATGAGGAGTCCACAGCGTGAAGGGCCCGGGTGAGCGTCCGGCGGTGGCCGGACGGCCCGCGGGTGCGCCGCAGGGTATGCGGGCAGAGCGGGGCCGGGCAGCGGCTAGGAATAAGCAGGAGAGCAGAGGGAAGACAGACGCGGCCTCGGCCCGGAGAGCGGGCTGGGCGCAGGCGCTGATGTCAGCCGGAGCGGCGACAGGACATGCTCGTGACACGGACGAAGTCCACGTGGCGGCGTTTGACGAGCATGTTCACATCGCCGAGGGTATACGCCCCCGGCGCGGATCCACCGCACCGAGGAGAGTGGTGCGCGTCACACGCCGTTCACACTCGGCGCTTGTCGACCACCAGGGTCCGCTCGTAGTGGCTCATCTCCTCGATGTCGCCGGCGTAGGGCCGGACCTCGGCGAGGAAGGGCGGGAAGTGCGGGCCGTGGCGGAAGCCGTGCTCGTGGTCCTCGACCGAGGACCACTCGATGCGCAGGACGTAGCGCTCGGGCTCCTCCACGCCGCGCGACAACTCGTAGGCCAGGCACTGCGGTGCGGCGTACAGGTGGCCGGCCGCCGCCGCGCAGGCCTTCTCGAAGGCGCTGCGGCGGCCGGGGTCTGCGATGCGGTAGCGGATGTATTCAACGGTCACCGAACGCTCCTCCATCGGCATCGCCGATGCACCGGGAGTTCATAAGCCCGCCCGGACGCATCCTGGGGGCGCTGTCCGAGCGGGCCGACGGCTGAGAATCCCGCCGTGCGGCGCACGCTACCAGCCGGAGCGGTACGGGCCCCGGCGCCATCACGCAATTGGGCGCCGCACCGTCGGAAGGCGCTCTCGGACAAGGAGGTTGGGCGGCATCTGCATCCGAACGGCCCGCTGACTCGAACGAGTGAAAATCCGGAACTTCTCAATTCACCCGCAGTTACTCATGTCGCTTCCCGGTGGGAAACATCGATCGAAAGGCTTTTGGACGTGCTCAAGAAGGTACTCGCCACGGCCGCGATAACGGTTTCCGCGGTCGGCGCCGTCGCCTCCCCCGCGATGGCCATCGGCAACGGGCGAGATGTCACCAATGCCAATGACGCGGAGACCGGCTACGGCAACACCGAGACCGGGGGGCGTGGAAAGCCCGCAGATGAGCCTGATCCGGGGCACGCTCAACAAGCCGTGCACCGGCATGGGGAAGCTCGGCGTGCAGTCGCTGATCGCGCTGCTCGACATCCGCATCCAGGACCTGCCGGTCCTCACGCCCCCGCAGCAGTGGGTGGACAACTCCACGATCAAGGAGGGCGACGACCCGCTGTCGCACCTCCTCGACGAGATCCCGATCATCTCGGGCAACAGCTCGGGAAACAGCTCGGGCAACTGCTCGGACGGCACTGACGATCGCCACCGTTCCATGGAATCCCTCTGCTCCGGGTGTACGGGCCCCGGGGCGGGGGGATTCTTGTATCTCCGGGCGGCGACGAAATGAACTGCCCACCGTGATCCGGATCATCAGCTTGCCCGGCAATTCAATGGGGGCGGGCCGCGGGCCCGCGCTCGATCATGGGAGGCATCGCACTCGTGCTCGCACCATCCGCTCCCGCACTGGCCGTCAACGTTCTGGACGCCTCTTCGCTGCTGGCGGCCTTCGGCGCGCTCGGCATCGCCGTGGTGCTGTTCGCCGAGACCGGCCTGCTCGTCGGGTTCTTCCTGCCCGGCGACTCGCTGTTGTTCACCGCTGGTCTGCTGTCCAGGGCGGGCGCGCACTCCGGGCCGCACCTGGACCTCGCACAGGTGCTGGCCGCCGCCGCGGCCGGCGCGCTGGCCGGCGCCCAGTGCGGGTACGTCCTCGGGCAGCGGGGCGGCCGTACCCTGCTGGCCCGCACGCGCAACAAGCGGCTGCACGAAGGAGCGGCGCGGGCCGAGGAGTTGCTCGACCGGTACGGGCACGCCCGCGCGATCGTGGTGGCCCGTTTCGTGCCGGTCGTGCGGACCGTGCTCAACCCCCTCGCCGGGGCCCTCGGGGTCAGCCCGCGGACATTCGCGGTGTGGCAGGTGGCCGGCGGCCTGGTGTGGACGGTGGGACTGGTCCTGGCCGGCTACGGGCTGGGGTCCGCCGTGCCGGACGTGGACCGCTACCTGCTGCCGGTCGTGGGCCTCGTCGTCGCGCTCTCACTGCTCCCCCTCGGCCTGGAACTGCTGCGCGGCCGCCGCCGGACCGCCGCCGAGGCGAGCGCGTCCGCCGGTGCGGACGGGGGACGGCGATGACCGGCATATCCCTCGGCGGCCTCCCCGCGTTCACCCTGTTCCACGCGTTCCCCGCCTTCGACGGCTCGGGCATCGACGGTGGTCTGTACACCGACATCACCCGGGACGCACAGCACGCTCCGTGGCTGCTGAACGATACGGTCTCCACGTGGTCGGACTTCGGCCTCGGGCTGTTCGCCGCGCTGATGCTCGCCGCCTGGTGGCAGGCCCGGCGCTCGGACTCCCCGATGATGGCCAGGGCGCTGGCCACACCCTTGGTGGTGGCAGTGGTGTACGGAGTGGACATGATGCTCAAGACGCTGGTGCGGGAGGACCGGCCCTGCCGGTCGATCCCGCGGAGTTTCACCCTGGAGTCGTGCCCGGCTCCGGGCGACTGGTCCTTCCCCAGCAACCATGCGGTGATCGCCTTCGCGGCGGCCACGGCACTGTGGCTCGTCGACCGGCGTCTGGGCGCGGTGGCCGTGCTGGCGGCGCTGGCCATGGCCGCCTCCCGGGTCTGGATCGGCGTGCACTACCCGCACGACGTCGCGGGCGGCGCGCTGCTCGGCGTCGCGCTGGCCGTTCCCCTGACCGTGTTCGCGACCCGGGGCACCCCCTGGGTCGAGCGGGCCCGCAAGGGCCGGCTGCGCCCGTTCCTGCTGACCGCCGCGTGAACGGCCCGTGGCCCTCTCGGCGGGCATGGGCGATCGTCGTCCCGGCCGCCCTGGCGCTGGCCGTGCTGACGGCTCTGGTGGTGGCCGCACACGGAGCGCCGTTCCGGGTGGACGCGGCCCTGCACGACGCGGCGCTCGAGCAGCGGTCCGCCGGCAGCCTGGACGCCGCGATACTCGTGACCGACACGGGCACGGGCGTCATCCCCTACACCGTGGCGGCGCTGGCCGGCTGGATCGCCCGCCGCCGGGTGCAGGTCGCCCTGGCCTCGGTGGCGGTACTGGCCCTGGGGCAGCTGGTCCGGATGGCCCTGCGCGTCACCGTGGACCGGCCCCGGCCGCCCCTCGCCGACCGGGTCACCGATTCCTCCGGGGCGGCCTTCCCCTCGGGGCACGCCACCACCAGCGCCCTGGTCGCCGGGCTGCTGGCCTGGGCCCTGCTGCGCGTGGCGCCGCCCCTCGCGGGGCGCGTGGCCGCCGCCTGCTGCGCGCTGTGGGCGGTATCCGTCGCGGCCACCCGCGTCTTCCTGGGCGTCCACTGGCCCACGGACATCGCCGGAGGCTGGCTGCTGGCCACGTGCTGGCTGGTGCTGACGCTTCCGGTGCTGACCGCCTTCACGGACCGGCAGCCCCAGGCGCCCCGTCCCTGGGCCCGCCCCCGGGAGCGGGCCGGGAAGCAACCGGATTCGGGTGCAACCGCCGGCCGGTGAGGTCATTGCGCCGGGCAAAGAGCGCCGGCGGACCTCCGCGGGAATGCCGGACCCGGGCCCGGGCCGGTCGTTCCCACCCGCAACGCAACCCCCGGAACGGGTGAACGGCCACGGCGGAGTGAATCGCACACGGCCCGACGGCCGTCCGCTCCGGTGACCACGGGCCCGTTGACGCCCAGTCGAATTCCTGGACGAGAAAACGCCCTTCGAGGGCCGTGACGGCCCCCTGACGGGCGTCGTTTCCCGATCACTCGTCCGATCCGGCGTCAACGAGGAGGTCTGGTGCATCACCGGCAAAACAGTCAGACGAACACCGGCCCAGCGGGGGAAACACTCGAACAAGGGGGCCCGGCGGCCCCCGAGGAGGCATCGCAGTCCGAGCAACTGCTGTTCGGCGGCCCGCTCCGGCACGACCAGGGCTGGAACAAGCACGAGAACGTCCACCTGGGGATGTCCCTGTGGGCGATGGCGCTGCGGCTGCCGCGCCTGATCGGCTCCACGGTCCGCCTGGCGTGGCGGGCGGACCGGCGCGCGCTGCGGACGGTGGCGGCCGCGGAGCTCGCCGGCGGTCTCAGCCAGGCGATCGGTCTGGTCGCCATCAATCATGTCCTGGCCGCCGTTCTCGCCGCCGGGCCCACCGGTCAACGGCTGCACGCCGCGATCCCCTCGCTGCTGGTGGTCGCGGTCACCGGGATCGTCGGCGCGGTGGCGACGTCGGCGTCCACATCGGGTACGGGCCGGCTGGAGCCCAAGGTCGAGCGGGTCGCGACGGAGATGTACCTGGAGCGGGTGATCCGCGTCGAGCTGGCGGCGATCGAGGACGAGGAGTTCCACCGCCTGCTGGACTCGGCCCAGTACGGGGCCGCCGCCGCACGCCGCATGATCAAGTACTGCACGGCCGTCGTCGGCGCTCTGATCGCCTTCACGGCGGCCGCCGGCGTGCTGACCGTGCTGCACCCGGTGCTGCTGCCGCTGCTGGCCCTGACGACCGTGCCGCGGTCCTGGGCCTCGCTGCGCAACGCCCGGGCCCGGTACGCCTCGTTCCAGCGCTGGGTGCAGCACTCCCGGGCCGGCCGGCTGCTGAGCAGCATGCTGATCCAGACCGACCCCGCGCCCGAGGTCCGGGTGCACGGTGTGGGGCCGTTCCTGCTGGAGCACTTCCGGAAGATGTCGGAGAGTTCGGAGGCCGAGCAGACCCGGCTCGCCCGCGGCGCTGCCCGCACCAGGCTCATCGCCGCCGCGCTGACCGGCGCCGCCGCGCTCGCGACCTACCTCGCCCTGGGCGGCCTGCTGCTGAACGGGGTGATGGAGCTGTCGGTCGCGGGCACCGCCGTGCTGGCCACACGCAGCGGCTCGGCGAGCCTGTCCACGCTGATTCTGCAGGTCAACAGCCTGTACGAAGAGGCCTGTTACGTGCAGGACCTGGAACGCCTGTGTCATGAGGCGGGCGAGCGGGCCATTCCCGTCGGCGGGCTGCCCGTGCCGGAGCAGCCGGCGGAGATCCGTTTCGAGAACGTCTCCTTCACCTATCCGGGCGGCGGTGACACCGCTCGGCCCGCCCTGGACGACGTCAGTCTCAGCATTCCGGGCGGCAAGGTCGTCGCGCTGGTCGGGGAGAACGGGTCGGGCAAGAGCACGCTGGTCAAGCTGCTCGCCGGTCTCTACCTGCCCGGCTCCGGCCGTATCAGCTGGGACGGGCTCGACGCGCGCGAACTCGACCGGGCCGAGATGTTCTCCCGGTTCGCCATGGTCAGCCAGGACTTCCAGCGGTGGCCGTTCACCTGCCGCATGAACGTCGCCATCGGGCGCACCGACCGGCCGGTGTGCGAAGAGCGGTTGGCGACGGCGGCCCGGTACGCGGGGGCGGACGAGGTGGTCGACGGCCTGCCGCGAGGCTGGGACACCCTGCTCACCCGCGGTTACCAGGGCGGCCACCAGCTCTCCGGCGGGCAGTGGCAGCGGCTGGGCATCGCCCGCGCGCGGTACCGGGACGGCCGGATCCTCATCGTCGACGAGCCCACCTCCGCCCTGGACGCCAGGGCGGAGCTGAAGGTCTTCGAGCAGATCCGCCGGCTCGCCGAGGGCGGCCAGACGGTCCTGCTCATCACGCACCGCCTGGCCTCCGTCCGCCAGGCCGACGTCATCCACGTCCTGGAACACGGCCGGCTCCGCGAGAGCGGAACGTTCGAGGAGCTGATGCACCACTCCTCGGCGGGCGTCTTCCGCGACCTCTATCAGCTGCAGCGTGACCAGTTCACGGCGGACGGCCCGGCGCTGCCCGGCAGCCGCCGCTTCCCCGAGCACGCCGAGGCGACCCGGGCCGGCTGACGACGGGGGCGGCCGGCGGGAGGGGTGGCACCGGGCCCGGTGCCACCCCTCCGCACTCTGCGCCACCCCAATCGGGGGATACTCCCCACTTTCTGGTACGGTCACATCAAGTGGGGAGTGATCCCCGTTTGAGTCCCGCGGCACCTCACCGCACGGAGAAGGGAACGCCCGTGTCCGCACCCACGCTCAAGGAACTGACTCCGCCCGGAACGGACTTCGACACCGACCCGCACCCGCTGTACGACAGCCTCCGCGAACAGGGGCCCGTCCACCGGATCCTCACCCCCGACGCCCGCGAGGCCTGGCTGGTGGTCGGTCACGAGGAGGCCCGGGCCGTGCTGGCCGACCCCCGGATGAGCCACGACATACGCAACTCGCCCGGCTGGGACAGCGACGGCGGTCACAGCATCGGGGTGAACATGCTGCAGGCCGACCCGCCGGACCACACGCGCCTGCGCCGGCTGGTCGTCAAGGAGTTCACCGCCCAGCGCGTCGAGGCCCTGCGCCCTGGCATCCAGCGGATCGCCGACCGGCTGCTCGACGACATGCTCCCCCTCGGCCGCGCCGACCTCGTCGAGGCCTTCGCGCTCCCTCTCCCCCTGACCGTCATCTGTGAGCTGCTCGGGGTTCCGGCCGCCGACCGGGACGGCTTCCGCGCGTGGTCGAACGAGATGATCCTGCCCACGAACGCGGAGACCGCCGGCGCGGCCGTCCAGGCCATGACCGGCTGTCTCGCCGACCTCATCGAGAGCAAGCGCCGCCGCCCGGGGGACGACCTCCTCAGCGCCCTGGCCCGCGCCGCCGACGACGGCGACCGGCTGTCCCCCGACGAGCTGTCGGGCATGGCGTTCGTCCTGCTCGTCGCCGGCCACGAGACCACCGTCAATCTCATCTCCAGCGGCGTCCACTCCCTGCTGCGCCACCCCGGCCAGCTCGCCGGCCTGCGGGCCGACCCGTCGCTGCTGGACGGCGCGGTCGAGGAGATCCTGCGCCACGACTGCCCGGTGGAAAGGGCCGCGTACCGCTTCACCACCGAGCCCGTCGAGATCGGCGGCACCACCGTCCCCGCAGGGCAGGCCGTGATCGTCGTCCTCGCGGCGGCGGCCCACGATCCACGGCGCTTCGCCGAGCCCGGCCGCTTCGACATCCGCCGCGACGCGCGCGGCCATCTCGCCTTCGGCCACGGCATCCACCACTGCCTCGGCGCCTCCCTCGCCCGGATGGAAGCGGCCATCGCCCTGGAGACCCTCCTGCGGCGCTGCCCCGACCTGGCGTTCGACTGCGACCCCGGCGAACTCACCTGGCGGCCGAGCCTCATGCTGCGCGGCGTACACGCCTTGCCGGTGAGGTACACGGCAACGGGACATTGATGGGCTATTTTGCGGAAGTATGACGGTTTCCCGGCGCACCCTGCTGACCACCGGAGCCACGGGCGCCATGTGGCCGGCCGGTCCGGCGGCAGCGGCCGGGGCGCATCGGACCGCCGTCGCCGGACGCCCCGGATCCGCCGCCCGGGTGCGTACCGGCTTCGAGCGGCTCGCCGCCGACGGCTACCGGCTGCTGGCGGGGCAGCGGGTGGGCGTCATCACCAACCAGAGCGGCATCACCGCCGACGCGCGGGGCGTCGTCGACGTCATGCACGCCGACCAGCGCGTACGGCTGACCGCCGTCTTCGGCGCCGAGCACGGCTACCGGGGCACCCCGCAGGCGGGGCTCTCCGAGGGCGACTACACCGATCCGGCGACCGGTCTGCCGGTCCTCGACACCTACCGCAAGAGCGGGCAGCGCCTGGCCGAGGTGTTCACCAGGGCCGGCGTCGACACGCTCGTCTACGACAGCCAGGACGCCGGCGCCCGCTTCTACACCTGCATCTGGACGCTCTACGACTGCATGGTGGCGGCCGCCCTGGCCGGGAAGCGCTTCGTCGTGCTCGACCGGCCGAACCCGGTGTCCGGGCGCGAGGCCTACGGGCCCGTGCTCGACCCGCGGTACGCCACCTTCGTGGGGCGGGCGCCGATCGCCCAGGCACACGGCATGACCGTCGCCGAGCTGGCACTGCTCTACAACGGTGAATTCCTGCCGGCCGCGGCCGGACGGGCGGTGGAGCTGAGCGTGGTGGAGATGACGGGCTGGCGGCGCGCCGACTTCTTCGACTCCACAGGGCTCCCGTGGGTGCCGCCCAGCCCCAACATGGCCACGCCCGACACGGCGCTCGTCTACGCGGGCACGGGACTGTTCGAGGGCACCAACATGTCGGAGGGGCGCGGCACGGTCCGGCCCTTCGAGATGCTCGGCGCCGAGGGCCTCGACGGCCGCTGGGCCAGGGAGGCCAACGCCGCCGGGCTGCCGGGGGTGCACTTCCGGGAGGCCTATTACGTGCCGACCTTCGGCGCATTCCAGGGCAGGACCGTGGGTGGCGTGCACCTGCACGTCCACGACCGTGCCGCGTACGACCCGGTGCGCACGGCCGTCGCGCTGCTGGTGACCGCGAAGCGGACGTGGAGCGGCTTCGCCTGGCGCCCGGACCGTTTCATCGACAAGCTGTCCGGATCGGACCGGCTCCGCACCATGATCGACGCGGGGGCGGACACCGATGCGGTGACCGGCGCCTGGCAGGAGGAGCTCACCGCGTTCCGGACCGTCCGCAGGAAGTACCTGCGCTACCGGTGAGCCGCGGTCAGCAGTCCAGGGGGTAGGGAACCTGGTCGGTGACCGGGCCCTTGTTGCGGCAGACCTGGTAGCCCTGGCTCTGCAGGTCGCTGATGATGCCCGGCAGCGCGTCGGGGAAGTTGCTGAACAGGTGTCCGAGGACGACGCCGTTGTGCTTCTCGTCCGGCGTGGCGTCCCGGACGCTCGCCCGGATGTCCTCCACGCTCCTGGGCCTGCCGTCGGTCTTCTCCCAGTCGTGGGTGTCGATCGTCCAGTTGCAGATCCGGTACCCCAGCTCGGCCGCGACGTCCCGCTCCCGCTCGTCGGCGGCTCCGTACGGCGGGCGCAGCATGTTGCCGCCCGCTCCCAGCCTGATCTCGTCGGTGAGGACGTCGTCGTCCAGGGCGGTCAGCTTGCGGTGGGTGTAGGAGTGGTTGCCCACCCAGTGGCCCTGCTGCCTGAGCGTGGTGGTGATCTGCGGGTACTGGGCGGCGAACTTGCCGATGAGGAAGAACGCCGCGCGGACCCCCTGGGCCTGCAGCTGCGCGCCGACGCGCACCGAGCGCTCCGGGTCGTTGTACGGCCAGTCGTCCAGCGTCAGCAGCACCCGTCCGGAGGTGTTGCCGCACCGCTCGCGGTCGTAGACCCCCTCCGCCTCGGGAGTACGGGGTCTGGTGGCCGCGCCCGCGCCGTCGCCGTCGTGCGGCACCTCGTCGGTGCCACCCCCGGCCTTGCCCGCGGGTCCGTCGACCCGTTTGCCGACGGCCCTGCCCTGGCAGCCCAGGCTGTTCGCGGGATCCCCCGGGGGCCCGCATTCCGCCGGGTCGTCGTTCACCGCGTTCGCCATGAACGCCGAGCAGGCCAGCAACACGGAGACGGTCAGGGCCGTCTTCAGCGGAGCCCGTCGGCGGCGCCGGTGACGTCCGCAGCCACGCCGGAGGACTTCACGGTATCCGGACATACGACTCCTCACGGGTGACGGACCGCCACCAGCGCGCGGCCCGGCACCTCACCCCGGCGGCGGCGCCGGTTCGATGATCTTGACACTTACCCTCAGGGCATGTGCCCGTCCCCGCAACCGCGCGCAGCGCCGCCGTTCGCCCGCCCGGGTGGCCCGGCGGGGGCCGCGAACACCCCTTCCGGGGCCTCAGTGCTGGGGTGCCGGGATGTAGGCCAGTCCGTGGGCACCCGCTTCGCCCGCCCGGTCGACGGGGAGGATGGCGAGCACGTCCATGCGCTCCAGGTCGACCACCGTCACCGTGCTGGAGACGACGTTCGACACGTAACCCACTTTGCCGTCAGGCGAAGAGGTGATCGTCAGGGGGAACCGCCCGACGTCCACCTGGCCCACCGGTTCGAGGGTCTCGGGGGCGAAAACGGTCAGGACGCCGTCGGTGTGCGCGCCGAGCGCGCCGGCCGGGCCCCGGGCCATCCGCAGCTCTCCGGCGAGTACGGCGCCGGTCGTCGTGGTGTGCACGGGGAAGACCACGCCTGCGGTCGGCAGGATCCGTACGACCTCGCCCGTGGCGACCTCGATCACGTGCAGGCCCGGCCGCGCGGCGGGGGCGGCGCGGAAGTCGCCCTTGGGGGCGGCGACGTAGACGTACCGGCCGTCGCGCGAGACGTCCAGCCCTTCGCTGCCGGGCACGTCGATCCGGCCGGCGAACTCCTCGCGTTCGAGGTCGACGACGGATACGAAGGGCGCTTCCTTGTTGGTGGAGAAGCCCCGGCGCCCGTCCGGGGTGATGGCGAACCAGTGCGGGCCGCCGGCCATGACCGGAATCCTGCCGATCCGCTCCCTGGTCCTCGCGTCGTGGACGACCACGCCGCCCGGCTCGGTCGCGGTGGCCTCGACGCTGACGTACAGCCGGGCGCGGGCGCGGTCCAGGGCGAGGCCGTGGGGGGCGTGGTCGGGTGTGGTGTCGAGGGTGTCCACGACGGTGCGGGTGTCGGGGTCGATGACGCTGACCTGCCGGGCCCGGCCCCGGTGCGCATGGTAGTAGCCAAAGACGTAGGTGCTGGCGCAGTACAGCAGGCGGCGGTCCGGGTCGAAGCACAACTCGTGCGGCTCGGCGGGGACTTCGAGGACGCCCAGTCGCTCGTAGGTGGCGGCGTCGAAGAAGGTGACGGTCGGGCCGCTCTGGCTGACGACCGCCAGTACGTCGCCCGCCGGGGAGCCTGCGCCGGGGGCGGAGGGGTTCGTACCGACGGAGTTGGTCTCGGTGGAGTTCATGACCGGCATCCTCGGCGCGCCCACCGGTGGACTCCAGTGCAACGTCGTCAACGCTGGCTTGCGGCCCGCGCATTCGCCCTGGTGGCAAGGGAGGGGCCCCGCCGGGCTGTGACCGGCGGCACATGCCTGGCCGCCGCCCGGTCCTGCCCGGACGCGGGGTCACCGTCGGCCGGCCGCCTCGTCGGGGAACACCCGTGTGACGATCCGGCCGTCGGCCGTCGCATAGCCGTGCAGCATTCCTTCGCTGCTGTGCGGGGCGGCGTAGGTGCCCTGTGCGTCGAGTGCGATCACTCCGCCCGTGCCGCCCAGCTTCGGCAGCCGTCCCATTACGACCTCGTGGGCCGCCGCGGCCACGTCCATTCCGCCGAACTCCACCAGGTGGGAGATGGTCGCGGTCGCGGCGCCCCGGATGAAGACCTCGCCCTGGCCCGTCGCGCTCACGGCGACGTTGCCGTCCTTCGCGTAGGTTCCGGCGCCCACGACGGGCGAGTCGCCGACGCGGCCCGCCATCTTGTTGGTCGTGCCTCCGGTCGAGGTGGCGGCGGCGAGACCGCGGCGGCCGTCGAGGGCGACCGCGCCGACCGTGCCGGTCATGCTCCCGTCCCGGGCCGCCGCCGTGGTGCGCGGGTTCTTGGCCTTCATGAGTTCGTCCCACCGCTTCTGTGTCCAGAAGTAGTCCTGTGTGACGGGCGTGAGTCCGCTGCGCGCGGCGAAGGCGTCGGCCGCCTCGCCGGCTAGCATCACGTGTCTGGTCCTCTCCATCACCAGGCGGGCGGCCGAGACGGGGTTGCGCACGTGGCGCACGCCGGCGACCGCGCCGGCCGCCAGGTCCGAACCCCGCATGATCGACGCGTCGAGTTCATGGCCGGCGTCCTCGGTGAACACCGCGCCCCGGCCCGCGTTGAACAGCGGGTCGTCCTCAAGGACGCGGACGGCCGCCTCGACGGCGGCCACGCTGTCGCCGCCCCCGCGCAGGATCTTCTGCCCCGCCCGCAGCGCGTCGGCGAGCCCGTCGCGGTAGGCCTTCTCCGTTCGGGCGTCGGTGTCCTGGCGGCGCAGCGCGGTTCCCGCGCCGCCGTGCACGGCGAGGACGACGTGCCGGGCCTCGGTGTGGGGTGTGCCGCCGCGGCCGGCCGCCGCGGCGGGTTCCGCAGGCCCGCCGGTGCGGAACGGCAGGGCCGGCAGCACCGCGGCGGCGGTCACGAGCAGGGCGAGTGCAGGGGCGGTCCACGGTCTCGGTCGCGGGCGCATGGCTTCCTCTCGATCGGTGTGACGGGTCCGCTAAGACCTTGGGCACCGCGCCCGTCGGGTGTCCACACGGCATTCACGCCACACCCCGCACCGCCGCCGTCCCGTACCGGCGGGGCGGTCGTGCTCACAGCGCCGCCAGCCACCGTGCGTCCAGGACGCCCTCGGCGGCGATGGCGGTCGCACCGGTCAGGAGTGTCGGCGCGTTCGTGCCCAGAGTGACCGACAGCGGCCCCGAGGGGCTCTCCACGTCCGTGGTGCCCTGGCGGCGGCCGGCCGTGTGCTGGACGACGGCGGCCGCCGCGCACACGGTGGTGCCGCAGGAGGGCGGCCGGCCGACGCGGGGCCGGTGGACGCGGACGCGCAGCCTGCCGGAGGGCAGGACGTTGACGAACGACAGGGTCACGTCCGGAACCATGACGCCGGTGGTCCCGGGGAAGGCGTGCAGGTCCAGGCGCGGCTCGTGGGTCAGGTCCAGGCCCGGGACGGGCAGTTCGGTCGGGCACACCAGGTGCAGGCCGCCCAGTGACACGGTCGTCCCCTCGAAGGTGTGCCCGTCCAGCGTCACCGCCGACGGGCCGAGGACGCGCGCGGGCGGCAGCTCCACCGTCGTCCGGCCGCCGGCGTCGACCGTGGCGCGCGCGTCACCGGCGCGTGTGCCGAGCCATATCCGCCCCGGCCGGGCCAGGTCCGCCGCGGTGAGGTAGCGGGCCACGAGCCCCAGGCCGGGGCCGCAAGTGAGGGCGGGGAAGCCGTCGGGGTCGCGGACGTCCGCGAACCAGTCGCCGCGCGGCCTGCCGGGCAGGCGGCCGCGCCTGGTGCGTACCAGGCGCAGCAGGGCGTCGCCGCCCAGCCCGCCGTGCGGATCGCACAGCGCGCGAACAGCGGCCTCGCTCAGGCAGAGGCGGTCGTCGGGGTCGAGCAGGAGGAGGAAGCCGTCACCGCAGCAGTGGCCCTTGGCATACCGCGGCCCGGGCTCAACGCAGGGCCGGGGCATGCGGGTTCCGGCTCCGGGCGATCGCTTCGAGCTGGCGAGCCATCGGCCACCTTTCGGGGTACGGGGACGGCGCGGCGGGCCCGTGGCCGCCTGCGCGGAATCCTCGGCCCGCCGGACGGCACCGCGCAACGCGTTCCGGGTTGCTCGCGGGCAGATTGCCGGTCGGCTTCCGGCCGGCGGCCCGGAACCTCCGGAAAACCACCGGTCTCCTGCCGCTCCCTTTTCGGGGCGGAGTTCACTGAGCGCCAGTAACTGCCGCGAAGTAGGCCAAGAGGCACTGTCAGGGGCATCTTGACTGAGGGAGCGAGGGTCATACCCTGGGGATCAGCCGTGTTCGGCCGAGGGGGAATCGAAGGTGGTTGACGGGGGCCAGGGGCTTTCGTTCGGCCCGCTGCTGCGTCGCTGCCGGCTTGCGGCCGGTATGACCCAGACGGAGCTGGCCGGCGCGTCGGGGCTGAGTGTGCGCGCCATCAGCGACATGGAGCGGGGCCGCACCGGCCGTCCGCAGCGCAGGTCAGTGGAGTTGCTCGCCGGGGCGCTCGCCCCGGCAGAGGAGGCCGCCCGGGGGCTCGTCGGGGCGGCCAGGGCCGACCGTCTCGCGCCGGAGCACCTGTCTGCGGGCGGCTTCGCTCCTCCCTGTGAGCTGCCGCCCGACATCCCCGACTTCACCGCCCGTGAGCACGCCCTGCGGCGCCTGGGCGGTGTGCTGTCCGCGGCCGGCCGCCGGCCCGCCGGGGCGTCGCCGCCCGGGCACCGGCTGACGCTGATCACCGGCCAGCCGGGGGCGGGCAAGACGGCTCTGGCCGTGCGCGCCGCCCACCTGTCGCGCTCCCGCTTCCCGGACGGCCAGATCTACGTCGACCTGGCTCCGGCCGGGCACCCCGCGCACCGGCCCGACGACGTGGTGCGCAGAATCCTGCGGTCACTCGGGGCCGCGGACGCCGGCACCGGTTCGCTGGAGGACGCCGGCGCCCGGCTGCGTGCGGTGCTGGCGCGCAGGCGGGTGCTCATCGTCCTCGACGACGCCGTCTCGGAGGGGCAGGTGCGCTGTGCGCGTCCGGCGGTCGGCGAGTCCGCCGTCATCGCGACCTGCCGCCGCCGGCTCTCCGCCCTGACGGACGCCGAGTGCGTCGAGGCCCGCGCCTTCAGCCCGCGGGAGTCGCTGGCCTTTCTGGCGAGGATGCTCGGGGAGGACCGTATGCGCGCGGAACGCTCCGACGCCGCCCGGGTCGCGGAGCTGTGCGGCCATCTGCCGCTGGCTCTCCGGGTGATCGGCTGCCGGCTGCTCGCGCGTCCGCACTGGACGATGCGGACCCTGGTGGAGGAGGTGCTCGACGACCCGCGGACCCGGCTGCGGGAGCTGGGCTCGGGCGATCTGACGGTACGGGCCGCCCTGGCGGCGGCGTTCGGCGTGCTGGACGAGCAGGCGCGGTCCGCGCTGCGGACGCTGGCGGCGGAGCGGGAGGCGGGCTTCAGCCCGCGCAGTGCGGCGGTGACGCTCGGGTGCAGCGTGGCCCGCGCGCACCGGATCATCGGCCATCTCATGGACGGCCATCTCGTGGAGGTCCTGGAGGGGCCCCGGTCGGGGGATCCGCGCTGCGTCGTTCCGCCGGTGGTGCGCCTCTTCGCCACCGAGGGCGCGGAGCCCGCCGTCGCCGTGCCCGCTCAGCGGGTGGTGTAGCCGCCGTTGATGAAGAGCGTCTGCCCGTTGAGCCACCATCCGTCGGTGAGCAGGAACTTCACGTAGGGCACGATGTCCTCGATCTTGGTGAGTTCGCCGTTCATCGCCGAGGACTTGTGGTAGGCGATCGAGTCGTCGGTCTCGGCGGGGTAGAAGAAGCCGGTGTCCATGGGGCCGGGGGCGATGTTGTTGACCGAGATCTCGCGGCCGAACAGCTCCTTCGACAGGGCACGGGTGAAGTGCTCGACGGGCGCCTTGCTGCCCGCGTAGACGGAGTACAGGCCGGTGTAGGCGGCGAGCAGCGAGGTCACGATGGTGATGATCTTCCCGCCGTCCTCCAGGCGCCTGGCCGCCTCCTGCATCATGAAGTACGCCGCCTTGGAGTTGACGGCGAACATCTTGTCGTACTCGTCCTCGGTGACCTGGGTCATCGGCTTCTTGATCACCATGCCGGCCGTGTTCACCATGCAGTCGACCTTGCCGAAGGCCCCGACCGCGACCTCGAAGAGCCCCTCGACCTCGGAGACCTTCGTCAGGTCCGCCTCGTGGACGATCGCCTCGCCGCCCGCGGCCACGACCGCGTCGGCCGTGCGCTGCGCCCCCTCCTTCGAGGAGGGGCTGTTGTAGTGGACGACGACCTTGGCCCCGTCCGCGGCGACCTCCCTCGCGATGAGGCTGCCGAGATTTCTCGACGCGCCCCCGATGACGACGACCTTGTCCTTGAGCGTTCGGGTGGGCATACGCCTCTCCTCGGGGGACGACTGCGGAAACCATGCCCACTTTATTTCGGTATGTCCGCATGCGCATGCGATACCGCCGGGACCGTCAGGGCGTCAGAGCGTCAGAGCGTCAAATGTCATTAGGCTAGCCTTACCTTATGACTTTGTCGCACGTGGACACCGAGGCGGAAGCCGTCGATGACCAGGCCCTTCCGAGACCGTCGACCTGTCGGCGGACCCTCCTGGCCGCCTCCGCCTCCCTGCTGCTGGCCGTCCTCGTGCTCGCCGCCGTCTCCCTGTCCGTCGGCGCGGGAGAGGTCGGGCCCGGTGACGTCCTTGACTACCTCCTGGGGCTCGACGGCGCTCGCGACAACTCCCGCCTGTCCCTGGTCGTGGGGGACCTGCGCATCCCCCGCACCCTCACCGCGCTGCTCGTCGGCGCGGCGCTCGGCACCTCCGGCAGCCTGCTCCAGGCCGTCACCCGCAATCCCCTCGCCGAGACGGGCCTGCTGGGCGTCAACGCGGGCGCCTCGCTCGGCGTCGTCACCGGCATCGCCTTCCTCGGGGTGCAGAGCGGCCTCGGGCACCTGCTGTGGGCCTTCGGGGGCGCCGTCGTCGCCAGCGCGCTCGTCCTGCTCATCGCGGGGCGCCGCGGCGGCGGTTCACCGATGCGGCTGGTCCTGGCCGGCTCCGCGCTGGGCGCCACCTTCGGCGGCGTCACCAGCGTCATCATCGTCAACTCCGCCGAGACCTACGACCGGTTCCGCTTCTGGGTGCTGGGCTCGCTCGCGGGAGTGGAGGGCTACGACAAGCTGACCGGCCTGCTCCCCGTGCTCGCCGTGGGCTTCGTCGTGGCCCTGCTCGTCGCCCGCCCGCTGTCCGCGCTGGCGCTCGGCGACGATCTGGCCCGCGGGCTGGGCCACCGGCCCTCCACCATCCGTGTGGTCGTCGCGGTGGCGGTCACCCTGCTCACCGCCTCCGCCGTCGCCCTGGTCGGTCCCGTCTCCTTCCTGGGCCTGCTCGCCGGATTCCTCGCCCGGGCCGTGACCGGCCCCCGGCTCACCGCGCAGATCGCCCTCGCCGGGCTCATCGGCGCGGGCGTCCTGACCGGCGCCGACATCCTGGCCAGAGTCGTCTCCCGCCCCTTCGAGGCCCCCGTCTCCGTGATCATCGCTCTCATCGGCGCCCCCGTCCTCATCGGCATCGTCCGTTCCAGGCGGCTGGGTGCGATGGGCATGACGGACCCCGCCACGGAGGAGAGCGCACAGCCGAAGCGGCGATTCGCCGTCAGGCTGCCGCTGAAGCCCGGGCAGGACGCCGACAGCCTGGTCCTGCGGCGCGGCGCCCTCTCCCTGCTGCTGCCGCGCAGGGCCGCGCTCGCCGCGCTCGCCCTCGCCGCACTCCTCGTCGCCACCGTCGTCTGCTCCGCGTACGCGGGACAGAGCGAGATGAGCCTCGCCCGCACCTTCGACGCCGTCTTCGGCACCGGCGACCGCTTCGACGTGCTGCTGGTGCAGAAGTTCCGCCTCGGCCGCATCGTCGCGGGCCTCGCCGCCGGCGCCGCCCTCGGGCTCGCGGGCTGCCTCACCCAGACCCTCGCCCGCAACCGCCTCGCCACGCCCGAACTGCTGGGCGTCAACGACGGCGCCACCGCCGCCGTCCTGCTGTCCACGACCCTCACCGGCACCTTCGGCGCCTGGTGGGCGGGCCCGCTCGGCGCGCTCGCGGCCGTACTCGTCGTCACCACCGTCTCCGGCGGCCTCGGACAACGCGGCTACCGCGTCCTGGTCGTAGGCCTGGCCATGTCCGCGCTCGCCTCGGCCGTCACCCAGGTCGTGCTCTCGCGCCGCTCCCTGAACTCGGCGAGCTCCCTGTACGTATGGACCTCCGGCAGCCTCAACGGGCGCGGCTACTCGGTGGCCGTCCCCGTCCTCCTCGGCCTGGCCGTACTGGTACCGCTCGCGCTCGTCGTCGCCCGGCAGCTCAACGTGCTGCGCTTCGACGACTCCACGGCGTCGTCGCTCGGCGTCGCCCCGGGCCGCGTGCGGCTGATCTGCCTGCTGCTCGCGGTGGGCCTGGCCGGGCTCGCGGTCGGCGTCTGCGGGCCGGTGGGCTTCGTGGCGCTCGCCTCGCCGGTCATCGCGGGGCGGCTCGCGGGGCCGCTGCGGGTGCCGGTGCTGGGGTCGATGCTCGTGGGGGCCGTGCTCATCGTCCTCGCGGACACGGTGGGGCGCGTCGTCCTGGACGGGGTGGAAGTGCCGGTGGGCATCGTGACGACCGTTCTTGGCGGACCGTTCCTGCTGTGGGTGCTGCTGGGGCGGTCGGCGGCCGCGCGGGTGTAGTCCGTCACCGGGGCTCCGCCCCGGACCCCGGTCCTCAAACACCGGACGGGCTGAAGTTCAAACAGCACCGCCGGCCCGACGTGTCACTGAAAGGAAGCCGTGGAAACGCAGAGTCCGATACTGAACGAGCTCGCCGAGGCCGTACGGGCCGGCGAGTCCGACGCCGTCGAAGCCTTCTGGGCGCGGGCGGCAGCCACCGGCACGCCCCTCGTCGAACCCGACGCGAACGGCGACCCCGCCCACCGGCTCGTCACCTTCCTCTGGCGCGACGACCCGGCGGCCCCCGCCACCGACGTCCTCGCCCTCCTCCACACCGTCACCGACAAGGACCGCCACGCCCGCGACCTCTCCCCGCACCTGATGCACAAGGTGCCCGGCACGGATGTGTGGGCCATCAGCCACCGGCTGCGCGCCGACCACCGGGCGTCGTACCAGTTCGCCGTGCAGCGCGGCCCCCGCGAGGAGACGCTGCGCACGGACCGCGAGGCCTGGCTGGGCGTCCTGGACACCGCGCTGCACGATCCCCTGGCAGCGGGCCCGCTGCTGGCGGCTCGCGACGGGCGCAACCCCTCGTCCGTGATGGAGCTCCCCGACGCCCCCGCGCAGGAGTGGGCGGCCTGCCGGGAGTCCGTACCGCGCGGCGAGCGGATCGACGCGGAGGCCGGCGGCCGGCGGGTGGGCGTCCACCTGCCCGCCGGGCACCGCGCCGACGCGGGCCCGTACGCCGTCGCCGTGCTGCTGGACGGCGAGGTGTGGGGGCCGGTCCTGGACTTCGGCGCCACCATGGACAACCTCCACGCCGACGGCCGCATCCCCGCGACCGTGACGCTCATGGTCGAGACGATGGGCCGCGACCGGCGGATGGCCGACCTCAGCTGCAGCGAGGAGTTCGTGGACTGGCTGGCCGACGTGCTGCTGCCGTGGGCCGCACGGCAGTACGGCACGACGGACGCCCCGGAGCGTACGGTCGTGGCGGGGCAGAGCGCGGGTGGGCTGACTGCGGCCTTCGCCGCGTTCCGCAGGCCCGAGCGGTTCGGTAACGCCCTGTCCCAGTCGGGCTCCTTCTGGTGGCCGGACGGGACCGAGTTCGACGACGGCAGCGAGTGGCTGACCCGGCAGTACGCGACGCGCGAGCGGCTGCCGGTCCGCTTCCACCTGGAGGTGGGCCTGCAGGAGTGGATGCTGCTCCCGCAGAACCGGCACCTGCGCAATGTGCTGGAGGCGCGCGGCTATGACGTGGCCTACCACGAGTTCAACGGCGGGCACGACTACGCCTGCTGGCGCGGCGGGCTCGCCGTCGGACTCGTCGGGCTGCTGTCAGGCCGTGACTGAGGCGTCCTCGGGCTCCTCCTCGAAGGGCGGCGGGGCGGGGGCCTCCTTGGGCAGTCGGAGCGCGAAGAGCGTGCCGAGCGCCACCAGGCCGGCGGTGGTGAGGATCGCCGTCCGGTAGGGGCCCGGCGCGGCGTCGCCGTGCGGGCCGGACCCGCCCCCGGCGGCGATCACCGCGGCGACGGCCGCGATGCCGAGCGCTCCGCCGAGGGTGCGCACGATCGTGAACAGCCCCATCGCCTGGCCCATGGCCGGAGGCGGGACGTCCGCGAACCCGGCGATCTGGACGGTCAGTACGGCCGTGCCCAGCACCAGCCCGACGCAGAACATCAGCGCCCGTACCGCCCAGGCGTTCTCCGCCACGCCGGGCACGGCGAGAGCCGCGAAGACCGCCGTGGCCAGCACCAGCGCGGGCACGGCCAGCAGCCGCGGACCCAGCCTCGGCAGCAGCCGGTCGACCGCCTGGGACGCCAGCATCAGCCCGAGCGCCTCGGGGAAGACGCTGAGCCCCGCGTCCAGGGCGGAGGCCCCGAGAACCGCCTGGCAGAGCAGCGGGAACGCGAAGAGGACGCCCATCAGCCCGGCCGAGGTGACCAGGGCGAGCACGGCAGCGGACGCGAAGACGCGGTCACCGAGCAGCTTCAGCTCCAGCAGCGGCGTGGTGGCCCGCAGGAGGTGGCCGACGGCCGCAGCGAGGAGGGCGAGTCCCAGCGCACCGCTCACCGCGATGGCCGGTGACGTCCAGCCGTGCGAGGGGCCGAAGCCCAGCGCGTAGGTGAGCAGCCCGAGGGCGGGGGTGGCGAGCAGGAAGCCCACGAGGTCGAAGGGGCCTTCGGCACCCTCGGCCTGTTCGTGGATGCCCACGGCGCCGAGCAGGACGGCGGCCGCGCCGATCGGCACGTTGACGAAGAACAGCCAGTGCCAGGAGAGGTGCCCGGTGAGGAAGCCGCCGAGCGGCGGGCCCAGCGCGGGCATCAGTGCCGTCGGCACGATGAGCACCCTCGACAGCTTCACCCGCTCGTGCGGCGGGAACGTGCGGAAGAGCAAGGTCATGCCGACGGGCGTGAGCAGCCCACCCGCGACGCCCTGCACGACGCGTGCCAGGACCAGCTCCGGCAGGCCCCCGGCGAGCCCGCAGGCGGCGGACGCGGCGGTGAAGACGGCGAGCGCGGCAAGGAAGACCCGCTTGGTGCCGAAGCGGTCGCCGAGCCGGCCCGCGACGGGCAGGGCGACGGCGAGCGCCACGAGGAAGGCGACCTCGACGGTGTTGGCGGCCGAGACCGGCTCGCCGAAGTCCCGGGCGATGGTGAGCAGCGCCGGGTTGACGATGGTGGAGTCGAGCCCGTTCATGCACATCGCCGCCGTGTACACGATCACGACGGCGATGCGCGGGTTGATCCCTCTCACCGGGCCGCCGGGGTCAGGTCGGTCCAGTGCCCGGTGATCCAGTCGAGGGCCTCCTGCCGGGCGCACGGCCCGTGGGCGGTGGTCCAGCCCTGGGGCACGGCGGCGAAGCCCGGCCAGAGGCTGTGCTGACCCTCGGAGTTGACGAGTACCAGGAAAGAGGCGTACTCCCCGTCGTCGTCGAAGGGGTTGGCGGGTACGTCGCTCATGGGGTCAGTTCTCCAGTTTCCGCAGGTGGTCGGCGATGACGCTCGCGATGTGCGCGATCGGCCCGGGCAGGGTCATGTCCTTGTGCGAGCAGGCGACGTCCGTGTTGTCGATCCGGCCTGTCACATAGGGGGTCCAGGTCTCGGGGGTGAGCGTGTCGTCGATGGTCTCGACGGTGGCCCGGAAGAAGAGCACGTCGCCGTCGAAGACGCGGTGGTCGAAGGCGCGCACCAGGTGGTTGGTGTTGAGGTAGGTGCGGTTGAGGGCCTCGATGGTGGCGTCGTCCAGGCTGGCCAGCGGGGAGCCCTCGCGGCGCAGCACCTCGGTGACGCGGGCGAGTTCGAAGGGCTTGCCCTCCAGGGAGTCCGGTCCGTAGCCGCCCATGGCGAGCAGGGCTTCGAGGGCCTCGGCCTGGTCGGGTACGGGCAGTTCGCGGAATCCCTCGGCGGGGTAGGCGTCGAGGATGGCCAGCGTCTCCACCTGGGCGCCGAGGTCCTGCAGGCGGGTGGCCATGGCGTGGGCGATGATGCCGCCGGTGGACCAGCCCATCAGCCGGTACGGGCCCTCGGGCTGGACCTCGCGCAGCCGGTCGGCGTAGTGCGCGGCCAGCTCCTCCAGGGTCCGTGGCAGGGGTTCGGCGGCGGTGGCCGGGCCGACGCCCTGGGCCTGGAGGCCGTAGATCGGGACGTCGGCGGGCAGGTGGCGGATCAGTCCGGCGTAGCACCAGCTGAGGCCGCCCGCGGGGTGGACGCAGTACAGCGGCGCCTTGTCCCCTTCGGCTGCCGGGCGCAGCGGCAGCAGCACGTCCAGGGCGTCGGTGCTCATCGTCGCGTCCAGCGCCGCGTCGAGGGCGGCGACGGTCGGGGCCTGGAAGACGGTGCCGATGCCGACCTCCGCGCCGAGCGCGTCCTTGACGCGGCCGGCGAGGCGCACGGCGAGGAGGGAGTGGCCGCCGAGGTCGAAGAAGTTGTCGTCGACGCCGACGCGGGGCAGGCCCAGGACGTCCGCGAAGATCGCGCAGAGCTGTTCCTCGCGGGGGCCGCGCGGGGCGCGTCCCGCGGTGACGGCGGCGGTGAGGCCGGGGGCGGGCAGGGCCTTGCGGTCGAGCTTGCCGTTGGCGGTCAGCGGCAGCCGGTCCAGGAGGACGACGGCCGACGGGACCATGTGGAGGGGCAGTTCGGTGCGGGTGTGCTCGCGCAGGAGTGCCGGGCTGGTCTCGCGGGCGGGCACGGCGTAGGCGACGAGGCGCTTGTCGCCGGGGGTGTCCTCGCGGACGACGACGGCCGCGTCGGCGACATCGGGGTGGTCGGCCAGTACGGCCTCGATCTCGCCGGGTTCGATGCGGAAGCCGCGGATCTTCACCTGGTGGTCGGCGCGCCCGAAGTACTCCAGGGTGCCGTCGGGGCGGCGGCGGGCGAGGTCGCCGGAGCGGTACATCCGGCTGCCGCGCTCGCTGAAAAGGTGCGCGAAGGGGTCGGCGACGAAGCGCTCGGCGGTCAGGGCGTGGCGGCCGAGGTAGCCGCGGGCCAGGCCCTCGCCCGCGACGTACATCTCGCCGGTGACGCCGGGCGGCACGGGCTGGAGGTACGGGTCCAGGACGTAGACGCGCAGGTCGGGGATGTTGACGCCGATGGTGCTGGAGGTGCCGGCGGCGGCGCTCGTGCGGTCGAGGGCGATGTAGGAGACGTGGACCGTGGTCTCGGTGATGCCGTACATGTTGACGAGGGCCGGCGCGTCGTCCGCATGGCGGGCGTACCAGTCGTCCAGGCGGCCCAGTTCCAGCGCTTCTCCGCCGAAGACGACGTAGCGCAGGGCCAGTTCGCTGCCGGGGTGCTCCTTGTCCGCGGCCATGAGCTGGTAGAAGGCGGACGGCGTCTGGTTGAGGACGGTCACCCGCTCGCCGGCGAGCAGGCCGAGGAAGGCCGCGGGGTCGCGGCTGACGAGGTGCGGTACGACCACGAGCCGGCCGCCGTGGAGCAGGGCGCCCCACAGCTCCCAGACCGAGAAGTCGAAGGCGTAGGAGTGGAAGAGGGTCCAGACGTCCTCCTCGTCGAAGCCGAACCAGTGGTCGGTGGCGGAGAAGAGGCGGGCGACGTTGTGGTGGGTGACGGGGACGCCCTTGGGGCGGCCGGTGGAGCCCGACGTGTAGATGACGTAGGCGACGTCGCCGGGGCGCACGGGCCGGGTGCGCTCCCGCTCGGTGAGGTCCGTGGGCCCGTACGCCTCGGCCTGTGTGCCGTCGACCAGGATGACGGGCAGGTCGTGGGCGGGGATGCGGCCGGTGGTCGCGCTGTCGGTGACGACGGCCGCGGGGGCGGCGTCCTGCAGCATGTACGCGAGGCGGTCGGCCGGGTAGTCCGGGTCGAGGGGGAGGTAGGCGGCGCCGGACTTGGCGACGGCCAGCAGGCCGGTGACGAGTTCGAGCGAGCGGGGCAGGGCGAGGGCGACGATGGCGCCGGGCCCGATGCCGCGCCCTGCGAGCAGCCGGGCCAGGCGGTTGGCCCGGGCCGACAGTTCGGCGTAGGTGAGGGACGCTCCCTCGCAGGTCACGGCCGTACGGTCGGGGTGGCGGCGGGCGGCGTCCTCGTACAGCTCGACGAGGGTCTGCCGGGACGGCGCGGGGTTGGCCGTGCCGGCGTTCCAGTCGGCCAGGCAGCGCTGCAGCTCCTCGGCGTCGAGGAGGGGCAGCCGGCCGATGGGGGTGTCGGGGTCGGCGGCGGCCGCGGTGAGCAGCCGGGCGAGGTGGGTGGAGAGACGTTTCGCCGTGCCGGCGTCGAAGAGGTCCGTGCGGAATTCGAGGAAGCCGGATATGCCGCCGCCGTGCTGCTCGCCGGCGTTGAGGGTGAGGTCGAACTTGGCGGTGCCGGAGGGAACGGCGTCCATGCGCGCGGCCAGGCCCGGGCCCATCGCGAACTCGGCGTCCGGCAGGGACTGCCAGGCGAGCATCACCTGGAAGAGGGGGTGCCGGGCGAGCGAGCGGGGCGGGTTGAGCTCCTCGACGAGCCGGTCGAAGGGAACGTCGGCGTGTTCGTAGGCGGCGAGCGCGGTGGCGCGGACGCGGCCGAGGAGGGTGCGGAAGGTGGGGGCGCCGGCCGTGTCGGTGCGCAGGACGAGGGTGTTGACGAAGAAGCCGACGAGGTCGGCCGTCGTGTCGTCGTCACGCCCGGCGACGGGGGTGCCGAGCGGAATGTCGGTGCCGCAGCCGTAGCGGGTGAGCAGCGCGGCGAGACCGGCCTGGACGGCCATGAAGACGCTGGTGCCGGTGGTGCGGGCGAGCCGTTCGAGGGCGGCGTGGGCGGCCGGGTCGAGATGGAAGGGGACGGTGTCGCCTTCGTACGACGCGACGGCCGGGCGCGGCCGGTCGGTGGGCAGTTCGAGCTGGTCGGGGAGGCCGGCGAGGGCCTGCTTCCAGTGGTCGAGCTGGCGGGCGGCGAGGGCGGTGGGCTCGTCGGCCGTGCCCAGGAGCCGCTGCTGCCGGACGGTGTGGTCGGTGTACTGGACGGGCCGGTACGGAAGGTCGGGGCTGCGGCCGGCGGCGCGGGCGGTGTAGGCCGTGGCCAGGTCACGGGCGAGGGGGGTGGTGGAGGCGCCGTCCCCGGCGATGTGGTGCAGGAGCAGGAGCAGGGTGTGGCGCTCCGATCCGTTCGCGGTGAACAGCGTGGCTCGCAGCGGGGGTTCGGTGGCGAGGTCGAAGCAGTGGCGGACGGCATCGGTGAGGTCGGCCGTCGCGGGCGCGGTGCGCAGGCGCGGGCTTGCCTCTTCGGCGGTGAGGATCCGCTGGTAGGGCTCGTTGTCAGTGGCCGGATATACCGTTCTGAGGGTCTCGTGGGCGTGCACGAGGTCGTTCAGGGCGAGCTGCAGCGCGTCGTGGTCGAGCGGTCCGGTCAGCTTCAGGACGAGGGGGATGTTGTAGGTGGGGCTGAGTCCTTCGAGGCGGTACATGAACCACAGCCGCTTCTGCGCCGGGGAGAGCGGCATGCGGTCCGTGCGGGGTACGGGCACCAGCGCGGGCCGGTCCTCGGCCTCGGCTTCCGGTGTCTCGCGCAGGAGTGCGGCGAGGGCGGCGGGGGTGGGGTTGCGGAAGACGTCGGCGAGGCTGACGGGCGCGCCGAAGGTCTCGCGGATCCGGGCGGCGATACGGCCCGCGGTCAGCGAGTGGCCGCCCAGGTCGAAGAGACCGGCCTGCGGGGCGGGGGCGGTGTCCAGGCCGAGTATGTCGGCGAAGAGGCCGCAGATGATCTCTTCGTGCGGGGTGCGGGGGCCGCTGTGGCCGGTGGCGGCGCCCACGGCGGCCGCCGGTTCCGGGTCGGGCAGGGCCCGGATGTCGAGCTTGTCGTTGGCGGTGCGGGGCAGGGCGTCGAGGAGGAGGAGCGCGCTGGGCACCATATGACCGGGCAGCCGTTCGGCGAGGTGGGAGCGCAGCGCCCCGGGGTCGGGGGTGGCGTTCGCGGCGGGCACGACGTAGCCGAGCAGCCGCTTGCCGGTGGCGGTGTCGCGGGCGATGACGGCGGCCTGGGCCACGGCCGGGTGCTCGGCCAGGGCGGCCTGGATCTCACCGAGTTCGACGCGGAAGCCGCGGATCTTGACCTGGTCGTCCGCGCGGCCGAGGAATTCGAGCGTGCCGTCGGGGCGGCGGCGCACGAGGTCGCCTGTGCGGTACATGCGGGCGCCGCTCTCGCCGTGCAGGGCGCCGAAGGGGTCGGCGGTGAAGCGTTCGGCGGTGAGGTCGGGGCGGCCCAGGTAGCCGGCGGCGAGGCAGGCGCCGGCGATGTACAGCTCGCCGGTGACGCCGGGGGCCGTCGGGCGCAGGCAGGTGTCGAGGACGTACGCCCGTGAGCCGCGCACGGGGCGGCCGACGGGGGCTGCGTCCCGCGTGCTGCCGGGCAGCCAGTAGTAGGCGTCGACGGTGGTCTCGGTGGGCCCGTAGAGGTTGATGGGGTGCACGCCGTCGGTCCCGGCCAGGCGCCGCCACAGCGGATCGGGCACGCTCTCGCCGCCGACGACGACGAGGGCGGGGCGGTGCCGGCCGTCGTCGAGGAGGCCCTCGGCGACGAGTGCTTCGACGTAGGAGGGGGTGGCGTCAAGGTAGTCGATGCGCTGTTCGTCGACGTAGGCGGTCAGCGCCGCCGGGTCACGGTAGGCGGTGTCGTCCAGGAGGTGCAGCTCATGACCGTGGACCATCCAGATCAGCGGGTCCCAGGAGGCGTCGAAGGCGAAGGAGGCGCTGTGCGCGATCCTCAGCCGGTCCCGTCCGGTGCGCTCCACGGCGGGAGCGATGTGATCGCTGCCGTGCCCGGCGTGCAGGTTGGCGAGGGAGGCGTGGGTGACGAGGACGCCCTTGGGTGTGCCGGTGGAACCGGAGGTGTGGATGACGTAGGCGGGCTGACGGAGGGTGGGGGCGGCGGGAGCCGTGCCGGGCCGGGCGTCGGTCCGGGCCCGGGTGGCCGGGTCGTCGAGCAGCAGGAGCGGGATGCCGTGCTCGGGCAGAGCGCGTGCGGTGCCGGTGGTGGCGACGACGCAGCCGGGCCGGGTGTCGTCGAGGACGGCGGTGATGCGCTGTTCGGGGTGGCCGAGGTCGAGCGGCTGGCAGACGCCGCCCGCCTTGAGCACGGCGAGCAGGGCGACGACGGTGTCCGCGCTGCGGGGCAGCGCCAGTGCGACGGCGCTGTGTGCCCGCACGCCCGAGGCCTGCAGTTCGTGGGCGAGGCGGTTGGCGGCGCTCTCCAGCTCGGCGAAGGTGAGGGTGGTGCCACCGCTGCGGATCGCGACCGCGTGGGGGGTGCGGGCGGCCTGCTCGGCGAAGAGCTCGGGCAGGGTCCGGGCGGGGGCGGGCTCGGTGCGGCCCGCGGTGGCGCGGCGGATCTCGGCCGCGTCCAGCAGGTCGATGGTGCCGACGGGGCGCTGGGGGTCGTCCAGGAGCAGCTCCGTGAGCCCGTCGAGGTAGCGGCGCAAGCCGTGTTCGTGGCCGGCGAGCGCGGCGGCGTCGTAGCGGGCGGGGTTGGCGTCCAGGCCGAGCCGGACGGCGCCGTCGGGCGCCGGGGTGACGGCCACGGCGAGGTCGTCGACCGGCCCCGCGGCGAGGTTGCGCACCACGCCGGGCAGTCCGCCGAACTCCAGGTCGCCCTCGAATGCCTTGATGTTCACCATCGGCCCGAAGAGGGGCTGTCCGGCGGCGGTGAGGCTGAGGTCGCGGCGCAGGTCCTCCTGCCGGTAGCGCTGGTGGCGGCGGACGGCGCGCACTTCGAGGACGACGCGGCGCAGGAGTTCGGCGCCGGTGTCCTGGGGCTGTACGGCGATGCGCAGCGGCATGACGTTGACCGTCATGGCGGGGGTGCGCAGCGCGGCGGGGCCGCGGCGGTTCATCAGCGGCAGGCCCAGCACGATGTCCTGGGCGCCGGTCGTGCGGTGCAGATAGCCGGCGGTGGCGGCGATGAGGAGTTCGGCCCAGGTGGCCTTGGCGGCGCGGGCGGCCGACTCCAGGCGGGTCAGGGAGCCGGCGGGCAGTTCGGTGGTGCGGCGCAGGACGGCGCCGGCGGAGGCGGCGGAGGCGGCGGGGCCGCCGGAGAGGGAGACGGGCTCGGGCCGGTCGGCGAACCGGGCGCGCCAGAAGTCGCGGTCGGCGGCGTGGCGTTCGCCGGCGGTGTACTCGGCCTCGTCGTCGGCCAGCTCCCGCAGCGTGCCGAAGGGGTTCGGGGAGGGGGCGGCGCCGGTGGTGAGCGCGGTGTAGACCTCGGCGGCCCGGCGCCCGATGAGGGTGAGGGCGTAGGCGTCGACGGCGAAGTGGTGGACGCGCTGGTACCACCAGTAGCGGTCGTCGGCGAGGCGGATGAGGGCCTGGGTGACGAGCGGGCCCTCGGTGAGATCGACGGGCCGGGCGAGGTCGGTCCGCATCCAGGCCCCGGCCTCCTCGTCGGGCCGGTCCGTCCCGCGCAGGTCGAGGCGGTGCAGCGGCCAGTCGGGCGCGGCCGCGACGCGCTGCGCGGGCGGGTCCACCGCCGTGGCGAGCAGGGACAGCGTCTCCGCCTCCCGGACGGTCTGCCGCAGTGCTCGCTCGAACAGTCCCTCGTCCAAGGGGCCGTTGATCTCCACGCAGTCACCGGTGTTGTAGACCGGGCTGTCCGGGGCGAGAGCCTGGGCGTACAGAATTCCGGACTGCGCCGCGAGGAGGGGCAGTTCGGCAGGTGGGGGTACCTCCCAGCGGTAGCTGGGGGAGGTCTCGGCCTGGTGGTGACGCATGCTGTGGGGACTCCCGGTATATGGCAAACGTTCCTTGTCACACCGGACCCCCCGGTGCGTCAGCTTAGGTAAGCCTAAGCTATTTTTTGATCGCTTGTGAGAGCAGTTCCCGCAGGGCACGAGCAGCACGAAACAGCACAGACACAGGAGCCGGACATGACCGTGGCCGAAGGCCTCAAATCCGCCATACGCGAGCGCGTTTCAGCCTGCCGCGAGGAGCTCCTGTCGCTCAGCCGGCGCATCCACGAGCACCCCGAGACCGCCTTCGCGGAGCACCGGGCCGCCGCCTGGTGCGCCGAGACCCTGCGCGGCCACGGCTTCACGGTCACCGCCCCGGCGTACGGCCTGCAGACGGCGTTCTCGGCGAGCGCCGGGGCCGGACCGGTCACCGTCGCCATCGCCTGCGAGTACGACGCCCTTCCCGGGCTCGGCCATGCCTGCGGCCACAATCTGATAGCCGCCGCCGGCGTGGGCGCGGCCCTCGCCCTCGCCCCGTACGCGGACGAACTCGGCCTGACCGTGCGCGTCCTGGGCACCCCGGCCGAGGAGCGCGGGGCGGGAAAGGCGCTGCTGCTGGAGGCCGGGGCCTTCGAGGGGGTGGATGCGGCGATGATGGTGCACCCCTGCCCGTTCGAGGTCGCCGAGTTCCGCTCCTTCGCGCTCGGCACCCTCTCGGTCGCCTACCGGGGCCGCTCCGCGCACCCCAGCCTCAACCCGCACGAGGGCCGCAACGCCGCCGACGCCCTGACGGTGGCGCAGGTCGCCCTGGGCCTGCTGCGTCAGCAGCTGCCGCCGCACTGGAAGGTGCACGGGGTGACCACGGGCGCGGGCTCGGCCCCCAACGCGATCCCCGACCGGGCCACCGCCGAGTACGAGATCCGCACCTCGGCCGCCGAGGACCTGCATGAGCTGCGCGAGCGCGTGGAGGCCTGCTTCCGTGCCGGAGCGCTCGCGGCCGGCTGCGAGGTGACGCTCACCCGGCCCGAGCCGGACTACCTCGACTTCCGCACCGACCCCGGGCTCATCGCCCTGTGGCAGGCCAACGCCCGGGAACTGGGCCGCCCCGAGCCGCAGCAGCGCGAAGCGTTCGCCTGCACGGACATGGGCAACGTCTCGCACGCCGTGCCGTCGATCCATCCGGTCCTGGACATCACCGGTGGGACCTGCGGTCCGCACGAGCCGGGGTTCGTCCAGGCGGCCGTCTCGCCGGAGGCGGAGCGCGCCATCGTCGACGGTGCGGTGGGCATGGCCTGGACGGCGGCGGACTTCGCGGCGGCCCGCACGTAACCGGGGGCTCGCCCGCGTAACCGGTGGCTCCGCCCCCGGACCCCGGTCCTCAAGCGCCGGACGGGCTGCTGTGCCGTGTCCTCAAGCGCCGGACGGGCTGAAATCAGCCCGTCCGGCGTCCGGTTACTTCTTCAGCGCCTTGGCGATGTCGTCGATGACGACCTGGCTGGCCAGCGGCCCGCCACGCGTGGACCACACCGAACCGTCCACCGTCACCGCGTGGTTCTTCTTGACCGCGTTCAGGTCCTTGTACGCCGGCTTCTCCTGGACGTCCTTGAGCGCCTTCTCGCCGTCCGAGGTAAGGGTGGAGAGGAAGAGCCACTCGCCGTCGATCTCGTTGATCTTCTCCAGGCTGAGCGCCGGGGTGTGGGCGTTGCCGTCCTTGTCCTGGCTCCTGGGGCGCTTGAGGCCCATGTCCAGGGCGACGCCGCTGGCGAACTGCTTCTTCTCCATCCAGCTGGGGCCGTCCGGGTTCCAGCGGACGATGCTGACCTCGGCACCCTTGTTCCCGCCGAGCCCCTCACCGGCCGTCCTGGCCTTGGCCTCGTAGTCGGCGATGACCTTGTTGGCCTTGTCGAGGCCGTTGACCGCGTTGGCGATCCCCCGGAAAGACAGCTTCCAGTCGTCGGTCGGGGCCATGGTGACCAGCGTGGCGGGGGTGATCTCGCGGAGCTGCTTGAGGACCTGCTGGTCCTGCATGTCGCCGGCGAGGATGAGGTCGGGCTTGGCGGCGATCACCTTGTCCATCACCGGCTGCAGCAGGTTGCCGACGACGTTGATGCCCTTGACCTTGTCCTCGAGGTAGGCCGGCGGCTTGTTCAGGCCCTGCCCGTTGGTGATGCCGACCGGCTTGAGGCCGAGCGCGAGCACCGCGTCGAGGTCCTCCTGGGTGAGCGTCACGATGCGCTTGGGGTTGGCGGGCACCTTGACCGCTGTACCCGTCGCGTCCTTGACCGTACGCATCTCGCCGCCGTCGGACTTCGACTCGCCCTTCGCCTTGTCCGCGCCCGAGTCCGAGCCGGAACCGCAACCGGTCAGGAGCAGAGCGGCCGCACCCACAGCGGCAAGAGCCTGAGCCGCACGGCGCGGCGCGGACAGGAGGAAGCGGTCGGGCGAGGTCATCGAAGGCTCCGGGCGTTGAAAGAACTCAAAAAGAACAGGGCAGGCCGTCGGCGGAGGATTGCTCCCTCACCGGACGCTGTTGAATATTAGGTTAGCCTTACCTTAAAGTCACCCCGCAGGGGGTCCCTTTCGTCCGCCACCCGGCCGGAGCGGCCCGCCCGGAGCGGCCCCCGGGCGACGGACAGAGGTGCGACTACTTCTGACGGAGGAACAGCAGCCGGGCGAGCGCTTTCGGCCGACGCCAGGCGGGCCGGCCGTCGGGCCCCGCGCTCCCGGGAGCGTCCGCACGCTCCTCGACGACGACGGGCGCGGGCTCGGGTTCGGGAGCGGGGCGGTGATCGCGGTAGGCCTCGGCGCGCACATAGGCGCCGAGCGCGTGCGCTGGATCGATGCGCATGACGTAACTCCTGCTGTCGTACCTGCTGACATGCCGGGAAAACGACGACGCCCCGCCCCGGGACAGGGGCGGGACGTGGTCCCGGTCAGCAGCGCAGTACGGAATGGTGCGCGCGGTCGGTGGCGGCGGTGTCGCCGCCCGGCCGGGAAGGCGCCTGCCGCCCGGAGGGCCCCCCGGCTCCTCCTGCGGCAGGCGCCAGGGCCGGCGGGCAGGCGCGCCTGCCGGCCGGCCGCCCCACCCTCCCCGGACGTGGAACCCGCTGCCCGGCGGTACACGCGACGCATTCGTCGGAGGCCCCGTCCGCCAAGGGCGCGGACGCGGGGACCTCTTCCCGGGCGGAGATGCTCTCCACCCCTTCGGACGTCGCAGCGGAGAACACGAGCAGCGCTGAGGCCAGCACGGCGACCACAGCCCGCACCACGGGCTGGAGCACTGCCGCACGACCCCACATGGACACACACCAAGCGTAGTCGCCCGGTCACCTTGGGTGCATTCCGTCGAACGAGTGAGATTTCGGAGCGCAGTGCGATCTCCCGACCGCCTGCCGTCGGATGAAATGACTGGCCAGATCCCGCCCTACCTCCCGAAGGCTCGTCAACGCCACGGCCGTTGACGGAGTCCTGGCTTGCGTACATGACTCTTCTGTGGAGAGGCAGGGCACGATGACTGCAAGGACAGTACGCACGGCACTGGTGGGAGCCGTGGTGGCCGCACTGGCCACGACGGCCCTCTCGACGGCCGCCTCGGCCGACACGGGCCGGGGCGGCGGTTCGCACTCCGCCACCCAGGCCGTCATGGAGGCCGAGGTGAGGGCCGGAGTGCCGGGAATTCTCGGCCAGGTTCAGGACAAGAACGGCACCTGGAACGGATCGGCCGGTGTGGCCGACCTCAGGACCCACCGGCAGCGACTCCCCCAGGACCGCTTCCGCATCGGCAGCATCAGCAAGGCGTTCGTCTCGACCGTTCTCCTGCAGCTGGAGGCCGAGGGCAGACTCGGCCTCGACGACAAGGTCGAGCGGTGGCTGCCCGGAGTGGTCCACGGCAACGGCCACGACGGCAGCCGCATCACCATTCGCAGCCTGCTCAACCACACCAGCGGGGTCTTCAACTACACCGATGACCCGGGCATCAAAGAGCAGCTCACCACCGGCTTTCCCGAGCACCGCTTCGACACCTACACCCCCCGGCAGCTGGTCGCGGCCGCGATGCAGCACAAGCCCGACTTCCGGCCGGGCCAGGGGTGGCACTACTCCAACACCAACTACGTCCTCGCCGGAATGATCGTCGAGAAGGCGTCGGGCCACTCGTACGCCTCCGAGACGCAAAAGCGCATCATCGACAAGCTGGGCCTGCGCGCCACCACCCTGCCCGGCACCTCGTCCCGCGTCCCCTCCCCGCACGGCCGGGCCTACAGCAAGCTCCAGTCCACCGCGCCGGACGCGAGGATTCACGACGTCACCGAGCTCAACCCGTCCTGGGGCGGGGCGGCCGGCGAGATCATCTCCACCACCGGTGACCTCAACCGCTTCTACCGTGCGCTGCTGCGCGGCGAGCTGCTGCCCGAGCGCCAGCAGAAGGAGCTGCTCACCACCGTGCCGATGGGCGACGCCCCCGGCTCCCGCTACGGCCTGGGCGTCTCGGCCGCCACTCTCTCGTGCGGCGAGACGATCTGGCTCCACACCGGCGGCATCCACGGCTCCTCGTCCCTTGCCGCCTCCACGGCGGACGGGCGCCACACCGTCGCGTTCAACTACAACGGCGACTGGACGGCGGCGAATTTCGGCGGGCTGCTGGAAACCGAGTACTGCGGCACGCAGCCGGCCGGCACCGCCACGGCGGGCGGCGCCCTGGCAGCGGCCACCGCTCTGCGCTGACCCACGGCACCACCGTGCCCAGCCCGCCGGCAGCCGCCGGTGGACTGGGCACGGCCCGTCGCCGGGCACCCGCCCCGTCCGTGTTCCCCTGCGGTGCCCGGCCCCTGTTCAGCCGTATCCCGGGCGCCCACCGCCGGGCGTGCGGTGTAATACGTCCAGGCCCTGCCCAGCCGGGCCCTGTGGTTCCGAGGTGAGGAGCGCGCGTGGAGAGGCCGGAACGGGAGCGGGCGGAATCGGCGGCCCGGCAGGCAGCCGCGCAGCTCACTGCCCAGGACATCCGCGGCGTCGCCCTCACCTGGGTGGACAACGCCGGCATCTCCCGCGTCAAGGCGGTGCCCACCGGCCGGCTCGCGCACGCCGCCCGCTGGGGCGTGGGCGCGTCGCCCTGCTTCGACGTCTACCTCGTCGACGACTCCAGCGTCACCAGCCGTCACATCGGCGGCCCCGACGGCGATCTGCGGCTGTTCCCCGATCTGGACCGGCTCGGCGTCCTGGCCGCGCAACCCGGCTGGGCCTGGGCCCCGGTGGACCGGTACGAGCAGGACGGCGCCCCCTATGCCGCGTGCCAGCGGCAGTTCGCCCGCCGGATGGCCGACGCGGCCGCCGCCCGCGGACTGCGGCTGAGCATGGGCTTCGAGACCGAGTGGGTCGTCACCCACTCCGACGGGCACGAGCCCCCGCGCTACGCCTGCTCCGGCCCCGCCTACGGCATGACACGGGTGGTCGAGCTGTCGGACTACCTGCGCGAGGTCCTGGACGCACTCACCGCGCAGCGCGTCGAAGTGCTGCAGATCCACCCCGAGTACTCGCCCGGCCAGTTCGAGGTGTCGGTCGCCCCTTCGGACCCGGTCGGTGCGGCCGACCTGTCGGTGCTCGTCCGGGAGACGATCCGCGCGGTGTCACTGCGGCACGGCCTCGACGCCTCCTTCGCCCCCGTCGTGGAGCACGGCGGCGTCGGCAACGGCGCGCATCTGCACCTGAGCCTGTGGCGGGACGAGCAGAACCTGTGCCGGGGCGGTGACGGCCCGTACGGCATGACGGCCGAGAGCGAGGCGTTCCTGGCCGGAGTGCTGCGGGAGCTGCCCGCGCTGCTCGCCCTGGGCGCCCCCACACCCGCCAGCTATCTGCGCCTGGAGCCCTCGCGCTGGGCGGGCGTCTTCCAGTGCTGGGGCCTGGAGGCGCGGGAGGCGGCGCTCCGCTTCATCACCGGCGCGCCGGACGACGCCGGGGGTGCCAACGCCGAGGTCAAGTGCTTCGACGCGGCGGCCAACCCGTATCTGGTGACGGGCGCGGTGGTGGCCGCCGGGCTGGCGGGCCTGGACGAGGGCCTGCGGCTGCCGCCCCCGGCAGCGGGCGACCCGGCCGTCACCGGCGGCCAGGTGCGCCTGCCCACATCCCTGGCCGAGGCACTGGAGCACTTCGAGGGCTCGGCCCTGCTGCGCACCGCGCTCGGCGATCCGCTGTTCGAGGCGATCGCCGCCGTCCGCGCGGGCGAGGTGAAGCTGTTCGAGGGCCTGGCGCCGAAGGACATCGCGGCCGCGACGCGTGGCCGGTACTGACGTGACCGGCGTGCGGGTGCCCCGGCTGGTGGACCATCACTGTCACGGCGTGGCCCGCTCCGAGCTCGCCAGGGAGGCGTTCGAATCCTTCCTCACCGAGTCGGACACAGCCGCCGCGCCCGGCACCTCCTTCTTCGACACCCAGCTCGGCTTCGCCGTGCGCCGCTGGTGCGCACCGCTCCTTGACCTCGAACCGCACTGCCCGCCGGAGGCCTACCTCGCCCGCCGCCGCGAGCTCGGCCCGGACGAGGCCACCCGGCGCCTGCTGAGTTCGTGCGGCATCTCCGACTTCCTGGTGGACACGGGCCTGCCCGGCGACCTGACGAGCCCCCGCCAGCTGGCAACCGCCGGTGACGCGGCCTGCCACGAGATCGTCCGCCTGGAACACCTGGCGGAACGGGTCGCCGACGGCGCCGGCAGCCGCGACGGCTTCCTCGGCGGGCTGGCCGACGCCGTGCAGGACGGTGCCCGTACCGCCGTCGGCTTCAAGTCGGTGGCCGCCTACCGCTACGGGCTGGACTTCGAGGCCGGCCCGCCGCGCCCGGCCGAGGTGCGTGCCGCCGCCGACCGCTGGCTCACCGCCCGTACGCCGGGCACCCGGCTGGCCGAGCCCGCGCTGCTGCGCCATCTGCTGTGGTCCGCCGCGCGGACCGGCATGCCGATCCAGCTGCACACCGGCTTCGGCGACCCGGACCTGCGGCTGCACCGCTGCGACCCGTTGCTGCTCACCGACTTCGTACGGGCGGTCCGCCCCACCGGTTGCACGCTGGTGCTGCTGCACGGCTACCCCTACCACCGGGGTGCCGGCTACCTCGCCCACGCCTTCCCCCACGTCTACGCCGACATGGGGCTCGCGCTGTCGCACACCGGGGCACGCGCCGGGGCCGTGCTGGCCGAGATGCTGGAGCTGGCCCCGTTCGGCAAGCTCCTTTTCTCCACCGACGCCTACGGTCTGCCGGAGCTGTACGTGGTGGGCGCCGAGCTGTTCCGGCAGTCTCTCGGCAGGCTGCTGACGGAGTGGGTGGACGAGGGTGCCTGGTCGGCAGGGGACGCGCAGCGGGTGGCGGCCCTGATCGCGGCGGACAACGCCCGCCGGGTCTACGGCCTGGACCGGACGCCGCCCGGGCGGCCCACACCGTTCGGGTGAAGCCGGCCGCCAGGCGAATCCGGTCGACGGGCACTGCTACACGGTCGGCAGCGCCCAGGGTGTCACCGGCAATGAGACCGACCGTGACGCCTATCTCTACGACACTCCCGACTGCCGGGGAGCGGCGGCGTATTTCCCGTCGGGGTTCTACGGAACGCAGTCTTTCCAGAGCGTGGTCTTCATGCGTCAGCGCGCTCCGCCGTGGTGGTCCTGTGGCGTGGAGCGGCCACGTGGGTTCCGCTGATACGGAGAGCACAATTTCGCTAGTCTGGGCGGTCGAGCCGCCGACGCGGGGAGGACCCATGAGCACCGGCCCGGTGTGGAGCATCGAACGTATCCGCGATGCTCTCGGCAGTCCCGGCCTCTCGCAGCGCTTCACCGACGAGATCGGCCGGGCTCCCGCGCACGCGGTACTTGCCGTGTTCGCGAAGTGGCAGGGCATCGCCGAGCGTACGCTCGCGGCCGTCGAACGGGGACGGCAGGCGGCGGCAGCCGAAGCGGCGGGCGGCGAGGTCCCGGGCGAGTGGATCGACATCACCCAGAAGGTGCAGGAGGACGCTGCCCTCGTTCGCGCCCACGGAGCCGTGTGGAGCTGACACCCTGAGCCGGTGTACGCGCTCAAATACGATGCGACGATAGCGGCTGTCTGGGACTCCCTCCCGTCACCGGTGAGCGGACAGCTCAGCGACGTCCTCGCCGCGGCCTGCGCGGACCCCCTGTCGGTGACCGTCCCGTACGGCGAGGACGACGGAATCATGCGGATGCTCGTGCTCGACGAGGTCTTCGTCGTCATCTATCTGGGGCACCAGACGAAGACCCTGCACATCTATCAGATCGACTATCTGGGCTGAGCCGTCCGCGCGAGTCCGGCCAGGACGGCGACGGCCCGGTCGAGCTCCTCCTCGGTGTTGTAGTAGTGCGGGGAGAGCCTCACCAGCGGGTGGACGCCGCGCTCCTCGGTGTCGAACTGCGACTGCTCCGGCGTCGTCGTGCTCACGTTGATCCCCTGCCGGGTCAGCTCGGCCTTCACCGCGTCCGCGGCGACTCCCTCCACCTTGGCGGTCACGATGGCGCACCGTTCGAGCCCCAGGTCGTACGTGCCGGCCCCGGGCACCGCGTCGAGCCGCTCGCGCAGGGCGGACCCCAGGGCGATCGCGCGGTCGCCGATGGCGTCCAGGCCGAGGTCCAGGGCCTGGCGCACGGCGCTGCCCAGGCCGAGCACGTTGGAGTAGCTCATCTCCCATGTGCCGAAGCGCCGTGCGCCCGGCCGCCAGGTGAAGCCGCGCTTGCCGTCCCACACCGATGCCGCGGTCTCGTTGACGTGCGGGTCGAGGCGGTCGAGGATCCCGGTGCGGACCCATAGGAAGCCGGTGCCGCGGGGCCCACGCAGGAACTTGCGGCCGGTCGCGGTGAGCATGTCGCAGCCGATGACGCCGACGTCCACGGGGAACTGACCGACCGACTGCGTGGCGTCCAGCAGGAACGGCACCCCCGCCCGCCGGGTGATGCGGCCGATCTCGGCCGCCGGGTTGATCAGACCGCCGCTGGTGGGGACGTGGCTGACGCCGACGAGCCGGGTGCGGTCGTCGATAAGGCCGGCCAGGGCGGCGGTGTCCAGCCGGCCGTGCTCGTCGTCGGGGACGACGACGATCTCGGCGCCGGTGCGCTGGGCGACCTGGAGATAGGCCAGCACATTGCTGCCGTACTCGGAGCGGCCGGTCAGGATCCGGTCGCCCGGCCGGAAGGCGAGGGAGTAGAACGCGGCCTCCCATGCGTGCGTGGCGTTGTCGAACAGCGCCACCTCCTCGGGCCGCCCGCCGAGGAGTTCGGCGATGGTGGCGTGGACGGCCTCGATGTCCTCCAGCCGCTCGTTCGCGGCCTCGTAGCCGCCGATGCGGGCCTCCAGTTCGAGGTGAGCGGTCATCGTGCCGAGCGTGCGGCGGGAGAGAAGGGCGGCGCCCGCGTTGTTGAGGTGCACGCGATGGGCGCAGCCGGGGGTGTCCTCACGCAGTGCGGCGATGTCCATGAGGTGCGCTCCTGACGGGAAGAGTCGGGATGAGACGGTCGCTGTACCGGTCGACTTCACCATCGACCATGCCCGCGCACCAGTGGCCCGATGCCGCGCGACGGCACGCGCGCACGCAACCTCGTCGATCAGCCGTCCGTCTCCCTGCGGGAACCCCCGTTCGCACCTGAGGGGTGGTGGCAGCACCACCCCAGGAACGGATGCTGATGGGATCGATCGCACGGGCGCCGGGCGGAAGCATCGATGTCGTCACCGCAACCGCGCAGGAGGATCGATGTTCACGTTCGGAAAGTCACGACGCACGGCGTCAACGGTGTCGGGCACCGTGGCGGCGGCGATAGCTGCCGCCGTGCTTCCGGGGTCCGTCGCCATGGCCGCCCGGGCCGCCCAGCCTCCCGTACCGGCCCGTTACGCGCAGCAGCAGCTGGACTGGCAGCAGTGCGAGAAGGACTCACCGCTGGAGTGTGCGGCCATGGCCGTGCCCCGCGATTGGCACCACCCGGACGCCGGGCCGGACCTCACGGTGGAGGTCTCCCGACACCGCGCGAGCGACCCCGGCAAGCGGCGCGGGGTGCTGATGATGGCGGCGGGAGGGCCGGGCGGCAAGGGGCTGCTGCGGCCGGCGCGGCTGGTGAAGGAGTCGCCGTCGGTAGGTGCCGCCTACGACGTGGTGAGCTTCGACCAGCGCGGGGTGGGGCGCAGCACGCGTGCGGTGTGCGAGAGCGACGCGGAGTTCGCGGACTTCCTCGACGGTGATTTCCGCGACCGCTCCCCCGCCGCGCTCCGGAACGTGGTGGATCGTTCGCGGAAGTTCGCGGACGCGTGCCGCAGCCGCAGTGGTGATCTGCTGCCGTATCTGAACACCGAGCAGACGGTGCGGGACATGGACCTCTTCCGGTCGCTGCTCGGGGAACGGAAGATCTCCTACTACGGACCCTCCTACGCGACGATGATCGGCGCCTATTACGCGACGCTCTTCCCGCAGCGCGTCGAACGCGCGGTGCTGGACAGCAACATCGCCTTCGACGGCTCCTGGGAGAGCTTCATGAAGGGGCAGCCGATGAGCTTCCAGCGCCGCTTCGAGCAGGACTTCCTGCCCTGGCTCGCGAAGTACGACAGCGTCTACCACTACGGCCGTACCGCCGCCGAGGCGAAAGCGAAGTGGGAGCGGCGGCGTGGTGCCCTGCGCGAGAAGCCGCTGACGGTCGGCAAGGTCGTCATCGGACCCAACCAGCTGGACAGCGGGACGGTCCAGGCGATGTACGACGCCGACGGCGGTTTCCAGCCGCTGGCGACGGCGCTCGCCGCGCTCGACCACTGGGACAGTGCGACGCCCGAGGAGAAGGTGACCGTCCAGCGGCTCTTCGGCGGGTATCCCGACGCCGGCTTCTTCGCCGAGTACTTCTCGGTGACCTGCAACGACACCCCGTGGAACCGTGACGTCGACTACTGGGTCGAGCGCAGCGGCGAGGACACCCGTGAGCGGCCGCTGGCCGGTGCCCGCGAGCTGGCCTTCGCCTCGGTGTGCGCCGCCTGGCCGAAGTCCCCGGCGCCGAGGGTGAAGGTCACCGGTGCCCGCCTGCCGACCACGCTCATGCTCAACTCGGTCCACGACCCGGCCACTTACTACGAGGGGGCGGTGCGGGCCCACCGTGCCCTGCGCGGCTCGCGCCTGGTCACGGTCACCGGCGGTGACCACGGCGCCTACCAGGAGGGCAACGCCTGCGTCGACGACATCGTCAACGGCTACCTGCTGACGGGGGACGCGCCCGAGCACGACACGGCCTGCCCCGCCAAGCCCCTCCCGGTGCCCGCCGGAGCGTCCGCGGCAGCGAAGTAGGCGCGTGCCGTATCCGGGCCGGGTGCCCTGTCGTTGATGCGACAGGGCGGCAGGAAGGCCGGGGACATGCGCATCCAGATCATCACAGCGGGCACCATGGGCTCCGTCGCCCCCTACACCGGCCTCGGGCACCGGCTGTTCGCCGAGGGCCACGACGTGGAGATCGCCGCGCACGCGAGGTTCACGGACGTGGTGGCCTGCTGCGGCCTGGGGATGCGCGCGCTGGAGGCCGACCCGTTCGAGGAGCTGCTCGGCGCGCACAGCCGCTTCCGGCGCGCGGTCCGTTCGCCGGGCTCCGTCCTGCGCGTCGTACGCGCCACCGAACAGGCCGCGCTCTCGCTCGTCGACGGGATCCTCGCCGCCGTCGACCCCAAGGCCGATCTGGTCCTGCTGTCGGCGATCGCCGCGCCGATCGGGAGGGTCGTTGCGCAGTACCACGACATTCCGAGCATGGGTGTCTTCCTCCAGCCCGACACCCCCACGGCCGCGTTCTCGCCGTGCACGATGCCCTGGAAGCCCCCCGGGTTCGCCAACCGGCTGCGGGGGCACGCCGCGAACGCCGTCCTGGACACGCTGTACGCCACCGCCAACCGGAGCCTGCACGCCAGGCTCGGGCTCGCGTACCGCAGCGGTCACCGGCTGCGCGTGGAACGGGAGCGGAGGGGGTGGCCCATCTGGCACGGCTTCAGCCCCTCCGTGGTGCCCCTGCCGGCGGACTGGCGGCCGGGCCTGGGGATCGCCGGGTACTGGTGGCCGCACGAGTGCGCGGACTGGGAGCCGCCCGCGCTGGTCACCGACTTCCTGGCGGCCGGGCCTGCGCCGGTGTTCGTGGGTTTCGGCAGCATGATGCCCGGCGAACCCGAGCAGCTCGCCGGCATCACGGCGCGGGCCCTGCGCCAGGCGGGGCTGCGGGGAGTCGTCCAGTCGGGATGGGCGGGGCTGTCCGTGATGAACGACGACGTCATCACGGTCGGCCCGGTCCCGCACGGCTGGCTCATGCCGCGCACGGCCGCCGTGGTGCACCACGCCGGGGCCGGGACGACGGCGGCCGGGCTACGGGCCGGAGTGCCCGCGGTCCCGGTGCCCGTCCTCACCGATCAGCCGTGGTGGGCCGAACGGCTGGTGCGGCTGGGCGTGAGCCCGGGAGCGCTGCCATATGCCTCGCTGACCGCCGACCGGCTCGCCGGGGCGCTGCGACGCGCCACGGGCGAACCCCGGTTCGCCCGGCGGGCCACCCAGCTGGCCGCGCGGCTGGGGCTGGAGGACGGGGCGGGCGCCGTCGCCCGGGCGATCGCGGACATGCCCTGTTGAACGGGGCGCCCGGGCCGCAGGCACGGTCCCCCCGGCAACCGCTTGAGACAAGGACGTAAGGACACCCTGTGAGCGCGCACCCGTCCCTGCCCGAACTCGCTGCCTCCGGCCGGGCCTCCGAGCGGTCCGACGCCACGGCCATGCCGCCGCTGGACGCGTGGCTGTACCGGCACCAGAGCAGTGGGGCGGTGTGCATGACGGCCGGGGTCCTCGCCCGGTTCGAGGGCCCCGCACCGGCGCTGCCGCGGCTTCGTGAACTGGCGCGGCAGCGGTGGCGAGCGTACGAGCGGCTGCGCCTGACGCCCGGCGTGCCGGCAGCCGGGGGGCCCGACGCGTGGCCGCACTGGACGACCGGACCGGCGTTCGACCCGGGGCACCACGTCCCCGCCTCCCCCTCGCCCGCCCCGCTGGAGGCCCGTACCGCCCAGCTCCTCGCCCATCCCCTCGGCCCGGCCATGCCGCCCTGGCAGCTGCATCTGCTCCCGGCGGCCGACGGCTTCGCCCTGTTGCTGCGCGCCCATCACGCGCTGCTCGACGGGGGCTCGCTCGTGGCGCTGCTGCGCTCCCTCCTCGACGCCCCGGCCGGGGTGCCCGGCCCGCGTGCCCGGCCCGGCACGGCGCAGCCGTCCGCCGTGCCCCGCCTCCCGTCGGCCCGCGCCCTGGCGGACCTGCTGCCGCGGGCCCGGCCCCTGCCGTTCCACGGCCCGGTGGACTCGCGGCGGTCGGTGGCCTGGTGCCGGATTCCGGCGGCCGAGCTGAGTGCGGCCCGCGACGCCCTGCCGTCGGGGCGGGCCTCGGCCAACGCGGTCTTCCTCGCCGCGGCCGCCGGTGCGCTGCGGGCCTCGGGAGCCACCGGGCGGCTGCCATTGTTGCCGGGGGTGTGCGCGATGGTCCCCGTCGACGTACGGGAGGGGGGCGCGGCGGCGGTTCTGGGCAACCACTACGCCACTGTGCGGGTGCCGCTGCCCACGGGTGCGACAGCGCAGCGGCGGCTCGCCGCGGTGGACGCCTTCACCCGCAGGGCGGCGCTGAAGCAGCGGGCGCGGGCCCAGGCGCTCTTCGTCTCCTCACGGCCGCGGCGGCACGGACCGGTGAGCGACGCCCTCGGCCGATACGCGGACTCCCCGTTCTACTCCTCCGTGCTGTGCAGTAGCCTGGCGACGTACGCGGGCCCGCTGGCCCTGGGCTCCGCCCGCCTGACCGGTATCGCCGCTCTGCCGCCGCTCAGCCCGGGGCAGCCCGTGGCGATGACGATGGCCGTGCACGACACGGGGGCGACGGTGACCGTGATGACCGACCAGGGCCACCGCCACCTGGGGGTGCGACTGTCCGCCCTCATCCGGCAGGAGATCCGCGGGCTGTCGGGGTGAGCGGCCGTCGCTCTCACGGGCGTCCGCCATATGGCAGTAACGTCCCGCGCCGGTTCTCGTTCCCCCTGGTGAAGTCCCCCCACGAAACGGAGACCGGCCGTGCCGACGCGTATCGCACTCTTGGAAGAGGTCATCCCGCTCACCCTCGACGGTTACGCGTACACCGGCCGGGTCGTCCACCAGCCCAACGCCAGACTGGCTCCCATGGTCTTCGTCGGCGGGGCGTTCCAGCACCAGAACGCCTGGGGCCGCCTGGAGCAGGGGTGCCGGGAGGCGGCGAGCGTGATCACGATGGATCTGCCCGGCTGGGGTGGTGCGGACCGCCTGCCCGCCCGCTACGGCCTCGACTTCCTCACCAAGGCGCTGGACCAGCTGCTCGCCAAGGTCGCGCCGAGCCCGGTGAACGTCTTCGGCGCCTCCTACGGCAGCGCGGTGGCGTACCAGTGGGCGCGTGACCACCCCGAACGGGCCGAGCGCGTCGCCCTCTTCGGCACGATGTCCCACCTGACGGCCTCCGCCCGGGCCCGGGTGCAGCTCACGCTGGATCTGGCGGAGCAGGACCAGCACGCGGAGTTCGTGGAGTGCGTGCTGGAGAGCATGATGTGCACCTCGCCCCGCGTCACGGTCGCCCGCAGGGCCACGGTGACCAGGTGCCTGACCCGTGCCCTGCGCGAGATGACCGCCGACGATCTCGCCAAGTACCGCGACAACTCGCTGCGATTGCTGGCGAACTCGCGGCTGCCCGCCGGGCCGCCCGTGCGTGTTCCGGTGCTGGTGGCGACCGGTGAGCACGACCCGCTGAGCACTCCGGCGCTGAGTCGGGAGGCCGCCGCGCAGTGCACCGACGCCCGGTTCGTCGCGTTCCGGAACGCGGACCACCTGCTGCACCTGGAGTGCCCGGCCGAGGTGGTGGACCTGCTGATCCGCTTCTTCTCCGGGGACTCCCTCACCGGTCTCGACTACTGCCATCCCGTGGAACACATCCGGCACCGGATGCGGAACGCGCTGCCCTCGCCCCGCCCGTCCGACGGGCACTGAGCGGTCCGGCCCCTTCCCGGGGCCGGACCGGGCTCGGTGGCTCAGTCCTCGTGCGCCCCGGAGGGCAGTTGGCGCAGCTTCATCGGGGTGCGGGTACGGAAGGCGTAGTCCAGCATCTTCGCGGCATCCGGGTAGCGGCCGGCGGGGTCGTTGAGGATGACGCCGACGACGTCGCGGGCGCCGCGCCGGGCGGCGAAGACCAGGCAGGGCCCCGCCGCCTGCGTCGTGCCGGTCTTGAGCCCGACGACGCCCTGGTACGAGCCGAGCAGCTTGTTGGTGTTGTACCAGGTGTAGAGGCGGTTGACGTTCGTCGCCTTCTGCTGGGTGCTGGTCGCCTTCATCACCGTGCCGAGCGTGCTGCTGCCCATCGCGTGGCGGGCGAGCTTCGCCAGGTCGCGGGGGGTGCTGTAATTGCCGCCCTGGGCGGAGATGCCGTCGAACGAGTCGTAGTGGGTATTGCGCAGCCCGAGTTCGCCGGCCTTGTCGTTCATTTTTGTGATGAATGAATTGGTGCGCTCCTCTTCGGTGCCGCCGCTGCCGAAGGTGTCGGCGAGCGCGTAGGCGGCATCGCATCCCGACGGCAGCATCAGGGCGTAGAGCAGCTGCCGGACGGTGAGTTTGTCGCCCGTTCGCAGGTCGGCGGTGCTGGCCTGCTTGCGGGCCACCCAGTCGCGGTAGGACTGCTTGATGGCGATCTGCCGGTCCAGTTCGCCCGCGTGGTCGTCGAGGACCACGACCGCGGTCATGATCTTCGTGGTGCTGGCCGTCGGCCGCCTGGTGTCGGCCGCCTTGCCCCACGGCTTGCCGTCGGGTCCGCGGTCGAGGTACGCACCCTTGGCGCCGATCCCCGCGGGGCCGTCCGCGGCCTCGGCGGTGGCCGTCGGGAGGGTGACCGCGACAGCCGCGGTCGACGCGGTCAGCGCCGCTCCCCAGCGGCGGGCCGCCCCCCGGCCATCCCGCATGCCGGTGCTTCCCCCACATCGCTGCATCGAGTCTCCAGTTTTCCTCGCTGGTCGGGTCGGGGCCAGCGAATGGTCGCACCCGACGCCGCGCGAGATGAAATCCCTTCACTCATACGTGACGACAGTCGGATCATTACCCGGGACTCGAACATATTTATATGGCGGAAACCAGGTCCTGCCGGGCTCAGGCTGAGCAGACGCCTCGCGCGTGGTCGAAGGTGGCGGTCGCCTGCGAGTGCTTCCACTCGGGGTCGAGCAGCCCGGCCTCCAACTGCTTGGCGGCCTCCGGGCTCTCCACGATGTAGCCGAAGTCCTGCAGCCACGAGGGGTAGAGATTCTTGGAGCCGATGTAGAAGGCGGAGCTGTCCACGGAGACCATCTTGCGGTGCAGCGCGTACGGCTTCCCGTCGGTCCAGGTCGCGTCGGCCGAGCTGCGGAAGGTACCCAGCTGCAGGTGGGAGCACATCGCGGCCCTGGCCTTCTGCTGGTCACCGGTGACCAGGGCGAGGCGGTTGCGGAGCGTGTCGCTGATCTCGGACAGGGACTTGATCTGCGAGTAGCCGCCGCTGCCGACCGCGCCGCGGTTGGCGGGGTCACTGACGACGATGCGGACCTTCACCCCGGCCGCCATCTTCGCGGCGAGGAGGTCGTAGAGGCGGATGTCGTAGCGGGCGATGGGCGGGCAGGTGGCGTTGAGGTCCTGCTGGGAGATGACGATGCTGCGGTCCGCGCTGCCCACCAGGGCCCGCAGGGCGCTCTCCTCGGGGTTGACCGTGTCGTAGTCACGGTCGGCGTTCGTCCTGTCGGGCAGACCGACGACGCACTTGGTGTCCGGGGCGGTGGGCAGCCGGGGACGGAACTTCGAGGCGGGGTCGGAGTCCTTGATGCCGACGCCGAGGCCACCGACCGCGATCACGGGGACGTTGCCGGTGGGAGCCGCGGGCGTGGGGTTGGCGTCCTTCTCCATCGTGGGCATGCAGTCGCCGCCCGAGCCCGCGAACCATACGCTCGCGATGTTGTTCTTGTTCTGGCACGTCCACGTCCAGAGCGTGTCCAGATACCTGCCGGCGGAGCTCGCGGCCGGGCCGGTGAGGGCCAGGTCGACGTCCGTCACCGGGTGGGCGGTGTCGACGTAGTCGTCCTTCCAGCTGTTGATGCCGCCGGTGATCGCCGACTCGCCGTCCACGACGAGCAGCTTGGAGTGGTTCCACGAGAAGCTGGTCTTCGACGTGGTCATCGACGCGACGTTCAGCGTGATGCCGTCGGCGGCCCCGCCGAGCCGGGCCTTGAGATCGTCCCGGTACTTCGAGGGCAGTACGTTCATGTGGTAGACCGGCGCCGCGCCGACCAGGACGCGGACGCGCAGCTTGTTCCCGGACCCGGCCGAGGCCTTGAGCCCGGCGGCGATCGCGTCCTGGAAGGCACCGTCGGGGAAGGGCGCCAGGGTCGATATGTCGACGGTGCGCTTCGCCTTGGAGATGTTCTCGGTCATCTTGGCCAGCAGCCGCTTGGTGCCCGGGCGGTCCGCGCACGCGTCGTCGCCCCAGCAACCGGGGGTCTGCAGCAGCCAGTCGGACGGATCCGCGGTGGAGGCGTCCAGCTTGTTGCCCTCGGTCCGCTGCCAGACGTCACCTTCGAGGCCGGGCGAGACCTGTCGCAGTGTCTTCTCGACGGCGTCGAGGTGCGGGGTCGGCGAGGAGCTCGCGAAGGCGGGGGCCGCGGGCAGCGCGGCCAGGACGACGGCCGAGGCCGCCGCGGAGCGGGCGAGGCGGGATAAACGGCGGGGCCGGTGGTGGGGCAATTGTGCATCCTTAAACGAAGGAACGATTCCGCGAACGGAAGATCAACGCGGAGAAGTTACCAGTTGACGAACAGTTGAACAGTACGAGTCGGACATCACCGACAGGTTCAGGTCAATGGCCGCCGACGGTCCGGCGCGGGCCCACGGAGCGCTGCCGACGGCCGTCCCGTACGTCTCGCGGATGACCGGGGACGCCGCCGCCAGTCCCCAGATGTACGGCAGACCGCCTGATGGATGGATTTCTCGTGATGCCCCTTGGCCATAGCTTCGTGACCGAGCTTCCTGATCACAGCTCCTGGAGACCGGGAAGTCCGTCACGACGAGAGGCAGACATGTACGGCAAGGCATTCGCCCCCGAGTACCGCGGCGCGCTGGGCGAGCTGTCGGTCAACTCCTCCCTCGAGGAGGTGCTGGCCAGGGCGGTCGAGCAGCAGCGGCAGGCCGAACTCTCCGGTTCCCATCTGGAGTCGGCGCACGCCGCTCTCGCCGTCGCCGAGGCCAGCCGACGCCTGGGCCGCGTCGCCGACGCCGAACAGGCGTGGAAGGCCAGTTACCGCGCGGCACGGCGGGCCGGGGACGAGGGCGCGATGGCGTGGGCGGTGTGGAGCGGCGGCACCCTGGCCCGGCAGCGCGGCGACCTCGCCCTGGCCCGGCGATGGCTGGCGGTCGCCGCCGAACTGGCCGAGCGCGGCGGGGATGTCGTCGCCCGCGGCTACTCCTTGGCCGGGCTCGCCGAGACCGGCCGCATCCAGGGCGACTACCAGGCCGTCGGCGAGCTGCACGAGAAGCTGCTGGCGGAGGCCAGACGGCGGGGCGAGGCCCGGCACACGGTATGGGCGCTGGAAGGTATAGCGCAGATGCACCGCAACACCGGCTCGTACGACACGGCCCTGGCCATGTTCGAGGAGGCCGCGGAGATAGCGGGGAAGGCCGACGACGCGCGCGGCCGTGCGTGGGCGCTGCGCGGCATAGCCGACGTGTCGTCCCTGCGGGGCGGGACCGGCCGGGCGCTGGAACTGCTGGCCGAGGCCGAGCACACCTGCCGCGAGATGCAGCTCGTCAGCGCGCTGGCCTACAACCACAAGATGCGCGGCAACGTACTCTTCCGTGCCGGCCGGTACGAGGAGGCGCGGGTGACCTACAGCGGGGCCCTGGAGGAGTTCCGGGCGATGGGCGAGCCCCGGGGCGCGGCGCTCGCCATGCTCGGGCTGGTCAAGGCCCGGGCGCGGCTCGGGCGTGACCTGGCGGAGACCGCCGCCGATCTCGACGCGCTGCGCCGCACGCTCGGCGGGCTGGGCCTGCTGCACGCCCGGCAGATGGTGGACAAGGCGCGTGCGGAGCTGGGGATCGCGCCCGTGTCCCCGGCCCCGGCGGGCTGACGTGAGATCCGCCACCGCCCCGCACTTCACCGGACGAGAGAAGCCCGCCATGACGTCACACACCGGCCTGCAGCTGACTCAGGCATCACCGCATCAAGTGCTCGACCGCTGCCGGGAGCTGGTCGAGCCGGCCCTGCGGACCGCCGTGCAGAGCCTGCATCCCTGGCCCCGGCTGATGGGCTCGTTCTCGTTCGGCTGGTGCGACGCCGGCGGGGCGCCGGGCGCGGCAGCGGGCGGAAAGGGGGTGCGGCAGGCTCTCGCCGTGCTGGGGGCGGAGGCCGTGGGCGCGCCTGCCGGGGCCGCCGTCGCGGGGGCGGTCGCGGTCGAGTTGGTGCACGCCTTCTCGCTGGTGCACGACGACATCATGGACGGTGACGAGCGGCGGCGGCACGGGGAGAGCGTGTGGAAGGCGTTCGGTACCGGGCCGGCGGTGCTGGCCGGGGACGCCTTGTTCGCGCTCGCGGTGGAGACGCTGGCGGGGGCAGGGGGCGAGCACGCGGCGGCGGCCGTCCGGCTTCTGGCCGGGGCGCTGCGGGAGCTGGTGGCCGGGCAGGCCGACGACCTTCTCTTCGAGGCCCGGCCGTGGACGGGCCCGGAGGCCGTGCGGATACCGGAGTACGAGGCGATGACGGCCGGCAAGACCGGTTCGCTGCTCGGTTGCGCCTTGTCGCTGGGACCGGTGCTGGCCGGGGCCTCGCCGGCGGTGGTGGGCGTGCTCGCGGAGGCCGGGCGCCACCTGGGCGCGGCGTTCCAGGCCGTGGACGACCTGCTGGGCATCTGGGGCGACCCGGCCGCGACCGGAAAGCCGGTCCACGCGGACCTGCTCCGCGGGAAGAAGACCCTGCCGGTGCTGGCGGCTCTGGCCGCGGACGGCCCGGCCGCCCGCCGGCTCGCCGGGCTGCTGGGCCCGGCCGCCCCGCTGGACACCGACGGCGCGTACCGCGCGGCCGGGCTCATCGAGGAGGCCGGGGGCCGGGACCTGACCCTGGCGGAGGCCCACCGCCGGGTGGCCGCCGCGCGCGAGTGCCTGTGGGGGGTGCCGCTGGCACCCCGTACGACGGACGAACTCCTCGCGCTCACCGGTTTTCTGGTGGAACGGCGGCTGTGACGGCGGGGTGCTCCGCTGGTGGTGGGCTCCGCCGGTGGTGGGCTCCGCCGGTGGTGTGTGATCAGGCGTTGCGGTTCACGACGACGCTGCCCGCCGCCTTGTCGTGGAAGCACTGGCGGTAGGGCTTGTCCCAGCAGCAGGACAGCACGTTGATGAGGCCGCCGAGCGGGATGAAGCCGATCAGGATGTAGACGGCCCAACGTCCGAACGCCGCTCCCAGCGAGAGGTTCTGGCCGTCCGAGAGCCGGGCGACGCGCAGACCGCAAATGCGCTTGCCGAAGGTGGCGCCGTACTTCGAGTTCATGACGGGCTCGTAGCACAGCACGACGGCGAGGCCGACGAGACCGAGGAGAGCGGCGCCGGCCGGACTGACACCGGAGGCATCGACCACGATTGCGTTGATGATGCCCACGACGATCATGGGCACGATCATGAAGAAGAGGTCGAGAACGCGGGCACCCAGGCGGGCGCCCTGGTTGGCAAGGGCCTGCTCGGGCGGGCCGGCGGGACCCATCGGCGGCATGGACGGCGGGTAGTACTGGGGCGGCGGAGCGCTGTAACCATAGGGGTTCTGGGCACCGGGCTGCTGCTGATAATGACTCACACAACTGATCCAATAGGAGACGCGGCCGATCATACAAATCGGTTCGGGCTCCACGTGGAGATCGATTGCAAACGGTTATCCGAAGCAGCCCGGCGGGTCCGGCGGAGCGGCGCTACTGATTACGCGTCAGGTATTCATTTCCGCACTGCTGTTTTTTGGGGGAGGCTTATACGGATTGTCGGTCGACGACCGTACGGTGCGCGGTCCCCGGCCGCGGTCCATTTCCTTCCATTCCGGTCGCAGCCCGGCCAGGTTGGTAGTGCAGAAATACGCCACGGCCCCGGCCAGCAGCACCGGCGTCAGCCCGGCCGACGCCACCGCCGCGCCCGCGAGCAGTCCGCCCAGCGGAATGCCGGCCCAGGCGAACGAGTCGCCCAGGGCCCGGACCCGGCCCAGGAGCCGGCGCGGGACGCGCTCGAAGGAGACCGCGCCCAGGACCGGATTGAGGAAGCCGCCGCCGAAGCCGGAGAGCGCGAAGACCGCCGCCACCACCCACATCGGGGCCCCGGAGGCGAGGACGAGCCAGCGGGGCGCACCGGCCAGCAGGAAGCCGGCGAAGAACACGAGGCGGCGCGGCATCCGGTGGGCCACCGCGGCGGCTATGAGGCTGCCGCAGACCGCCGCGATGCCGGCGGTGCTGCCGGTCAGGCCGATCGCCGCCGGTCCGCCGCCGGTTTCCTTGGCCCATACCGGCACCAGCACGGTCATGAACGCCGAGTCCAGCAGGTTGGTGATGCCGACCATGACGACGATGGCGAGCAGCAGGGGCTCGCGGCGCAGGAAGGCGAAGCCCTCGCCGAGCTGCTGCCAGTAGCCGGCCCGTTCGTCCCCGTCCTGCGGGTCGTCCACGTCCTGCCGGTCGTCCTCCGTCCCGGCCGCCCGGCCCATGCCGCGCGGCAGCGCCAGCGCGATGAGCACCGACCCGAGCGCGAAGCACGCCGCGTTGACGACCAGGCCGGCCATGGGTCCGGTCAGGGCCACCAGGGCTCCGCCGGCCGCCGGACCCACCGTGGAGGCGAGGCGCTCGGTGACGCCCGACAGCCCCGTCGCCCTCTCCAGCGGCACCCGGCTTCGGTCGGCGGCCTCCGGGACCATGATCTCCTTGGCCAGGTCGCCGGGGCCGCGTACCGCCCCGACCAGCGCGACCAGCGTCAGCAGCAGCCAGAAGGGCAGCAGGTGCAGATGGTGCGTCAGCGGGATGAGCAGGACTGCCACCGCGCTGACGGAGTCGGTGACCCAGGAGACGACCCGGGGCCCGACGCGGTCGACGAGCGGGCCCGTGAGGGCCTTGACCAGGACGTAGGGGGCCATCTCACAGAAGGCGACCAGGCCGGTCAGGGTGGCGCTGCCCGTGGTGACGAGGACGAACCAGGGCAGGGCGATTGCGGAGACGCGCGTGCCGGTCAGGGATACGGCCGTTGCGGCCAGGATGCCGGCCAGCGGGCGGAGGCTGCGTCCGCCGGGTATCGCGTTCACTGCCGGTCCGCTTCGAAGGCGTCCGGCTCCGGCAGCAGGTGGAGGACCAGCATGACCCGCTCGGCGTCCTCGGGCGCGTCTGCCGTGGTCTGATCGGGGCTGTGCTTTCGGTAGCGGGCGAGGACCGAACGCAGCTCCTCCTCCAGCTGCCCGGCCTCGTCGGGCGTGAGCCGCAGGGCGAAGTTGCTCATGTTGAAGCGGTCCCTCCACTCGCGCGGCAGGACCGGGAACCGGTTCAGGGCCAGCTGCGTGCGCAGCGTGTGGGCGTCGGCGACCGAGCGCATGTACTGCATCACGGCGTCGGGCTCGCCGTCGGCGAGGTCCGTGATGTTGAGCCATGTCGACTCGTGCGCCGCTCGCCACCAGCGTTCGCGTGCGTTGCCGCGCGCGGTGTCCTCCTCGACGAACCCCGCGGCGCCGAGCTGCCGCAGGTGGTAGCTGGTCACGCCGGAACCGATGTGCAGCTGCTCGGCGAGGCGGGTGGCGGTCGAGGGGCCGTGCGCCCGCAGCAGTCCGATCAGCTCCACGCGCACGGGGTGGGCCAGGGCGCGCAGGCCCTTGGCGTCCAGGACGACGTCGGTCTCGGGGTCCGGGCCGAGCGGCGGGGTCGGGGGCGCGGGCGAGGGTGTGCCGTCGCCCGGCTGGTTGAGGTCTGCCATGACCCCAACAATAACCGCGAAGATCTCTTCGCGAAGAGACTTTCGCGAAGCACTCTTGGCGATGTGGCCCCCGGGAGCGGGCGGCAGAGGACCCGTCGATGCCGACGACGGATGACCGGAAAAATTCGCCCCGTTGCCGGCGGCGACGGTTCTACCGTAGAGAAATGATCAATGATCCCTCCTCCCACACCATCGCTCCAGGCATCCTCCTGCGTCCGGTGACCACGGACGATGCGGAAGGCCTCGCCCGGGCGTACCGCCGCAACCGCCGGCACCTGCGGCCCTGGGAGCCGAACCGGGGCGAGGCCTTCTTCACCGCCGAAGGGCAGGCGGAGCGGTTGCGGGACCTGGCCGGGCTGCGGCAGGCCGGGCGGGCGATGCCCTGGGTGCTGGCAGCCGACGACGGCCGGGGCGAGGTCGTGGGCGCGATGAACCTGTCCAACATCGTGCAAGGTCCCTTCCGTAGCGCCAGCCTGGGGTACTGGATCGACGCCGAGCACACGGGCAAGGGCCTGGCCAGTCTTGCCGCGGAGGCCGTGTGCCGGGACGCCGACGAACGGCTCGGGCTGCACCGGATCGAGGCCGGAACCGTCGTCACCAATACGGCATCGCAGAGGGTGCTGGCCAAATGCGGTTTCGAACTGATCGGCCGCGCGCGGAACTACCTCCACATCGACGGGGAATGGCAGGACCACTTCCTCTTCCACAGGATCCTCAACGACCGCACCCCGGCCTGAACCCCACCGCGCGGGTCCGGACCGGTCCCCGCGCGGCGAGGCCGGGGCCTCGCCGCGCTCCCCGCCTGGGCCCAGTTCTGCCGCGCCTAGGCCCAGTTCTGCCGCTGCAGCCAGAGGTTGCGCTCCGGGCCGGAGCCCTGGGTGAAGACATAGAGCAAGCCCACCCGATTCATGATCACCGGATTGACGTTGACGTCACCGATCACTCCGTCGAGTGACCGGAACGCCTCATAGGCGGCACCGTTGGCCGACGTCTGCGCGGTGACCAGCAATTTCCTGTCCGCGCCCTTGGCGAGGACGGTGACCCGGCCGTCCTGTCCCAGGCACGCGGTGGGCCGGTCGGTGATCTGGCCCTTGAGGGAGGCCGAGCGCTGCCAGTTGTCGTAGTCGTCGCTCTGTCCCACGCGCCAGGCGGAACCGTCGGATCCGCGGTAGAAGATGTGGACCCTCGACGCGGCGTCCGCGACCGCCGAGGGGCGGCTCGTGACGCCCGTGGTCTGCTGCTGGAACGCGTCCCAGGCGTCGGCGGCGTTCGACGCCTTCTGCTGGATGGTGTGCAGCGTGTCGTCGGCCCCCCTGACGGCCACGACGATTCTCCCGGAGCCGTCGAGAACCGGTGACGGGGTCGCGAATATCGCGCCGCCCAACGAAGCGGGAGCGGTGTACGAGTCGTAACTCAGCGCCTGGTTGCGGGTGTACCACAGGGCGCCGTCGGTGCCGCGGAAGAAGATCTGCAGGCGTCCGTCGGAGTTGAGCGCGGCCGCCGGGTCGCCGCCGACGTTGGTGACGATGCGCTGCGGCGGGGCGAAGCCGCCGTTGATGACGGTCTGGGTGACCACTTCGAGGTGGTCGTCCGGTGTGCGGTAGAAGACGCGGATCCTTCCGTCCCTGCCCCGGATCGCGCTGGGCGCGCCCGCGATCCGCGCGCCTTCATGCCGCAGCCAGGAGGACCAGCCGCGGTCGCGCGTTTCCCATATCGTCCAGAGTGAGTTGTCCCCGCCCCGCACGAAGGCCTGGACACGGTTGTCGGAGTTGAGAGCCGCCGAGGGCTCGCCGTGCACGGAGCCCTCCAGGTTGGTCCAGTTGCCCCACTTGGTACCCGGAGCGGTGGAGACAGGCATGCAAACTCCTCGATCGTCGGTGTGCCGAGTTGTCGCGCCGGGCTCCAACTTAGCCACGGCCGGGGAGAAGGACAGAGAGCGGAATGAGCTGGCGCGATATCGGCGATGTCAGCGGCCGGCCGCGGAGCCGCGCCGCCCGGCGTCCGCGGCCAGGACGAGGGCCACACCCAGCACCGCGAGCACCGCGCTCGCGTATATCTCGTAGCCGTGGAGGAAGCCCAGGTGACGTATGAGGCCGAAGTAGCGGAACCACCCGGTGGCCCAATGGACGATGCCGACCAGGCCCTGCACGACGAGGAGGGCACCGAGCCCCTCGAGAAGTTTCTTCATGCCTGCCATCGTCGTCCGGCCGCGGTGCCCCGGTCATCGGCCGGGCGGCTGTGCGGCCTGGACGGAAGTAGCCGGAAACCCGGGTATGCCGCGTCCGGAAGTCTCGACCTCTGCGACTTTGGTCGCCGACCGCGCCACGACCGGCCGGCGGCCCCGGTCCGGTCAGTAGATTTGCGGCATGAGCAGCGAAGAGACCGCGGAGGCGGAGCGTGCGGCGGGCCAGGAGTACGGGTGGCTGCTGCCGTCCGCGGTCACGGACGCCACCGGGCACACCGGCGCCGCGGGCCGGTCCAGGCGCACCGTGCGCGACTGGGCCGTCGACATCGTCCTCCTCGCCGTGGCCGCGGTGGTGGGGCTGCTGGCCGCCGAGCCGCTGCGCACGGATCCGCAGACCTCCGCTCTCCTGTTCCTCGCCGATCAGATCGTCGGCGCCCTCGCGTGCACGGCGCTGTGGACGCGCCGGCGATGGCCGGTGGGACTGGCTCTGGTGCTGACAGCGGTGAGCACGCTCTCGCCGCCCTCGACCGGCGCGATGGTGGTGGCGGTCTTCACGGTGGCCGTGCACCGGCCCTTCAAGGTGATCGCGTCGGTGGGCGCGCTCGCGCTGGTGAGCACCCTGCTCTCGGCCGTCGTGCGCCCCGATCCCGAGCTGACGTTCGCGGCGGCGACGGCCATCGGGACGCTGCTGGTGCTCACCCCGATCGGCTGGGGCATGTTCGTACGCTCCCGGCGGCAGTTGCTGCTGTCGCTGCGCGAACGGGCCCTGCGCGCCGAGGCCGAGGCCGGGCTCCGCGCCGAGCGGGCCCAGCGGCTGGCGCGGGAGCGCATCGCCCGGGAGATGCACGACGTGCTGGCGCACCGGCTGTCGCTGCTGTGCGTGCATGCGGGGGCGCTGGAGTTCCGGGCGGATGCCAGTCCCGTCGAGGTGGCCCGGGGCGCCGGCGTGATCCGCTCCAGCGCGCATCAGGCGCTGCAGGACCTGCGCGAGGTGATCGGTGTGCTGCGCGCCCCCACCGGCGCCGACGCCTGCGACGCCGGCCGGCCCCAGCCCACGCTCGCGGCGATGGGGGCGCTGGTGGAGGAGTCACGCCAGGCCGGCACGGCGGTCACCCTTGAGCAGCGGGTCGCCGACCCCGCGTCCGTGCCGGCGGCCGCGGGCCGCACCGTCTACCGGATCGTTCAGGAGGGGCTGACCAACGCCCGTAAACACGCCCCCGGATCCGAGGTCACGGTTGTCGTCGAAGGTTCCCCGGAACGGGGGTTGACCGTCGAAGTGAGCAACCCCGCAAGCGTGGCAGCGGCGGGCGGGGCAGCAGATGTGCCCGGATCCGGCCAGGGCCTGATCGGGCTGGCCGAACGTGCCGCGCTGGCGGGCGGGCGTCTGGAACACGGCCCCGGCCCCGGGGGCGGTTTCCGCCTCCGGGGCTGGATACCGTGGCGGCCATGAACGCGTCCCCGCCGCCGCAGGTTCCCGCAGGGCACGAAGCCCCGCGCGAGCCGCGACCCTCGCCGATCCGTGTGCTCCTCGTCGACGACGATCCGCTCGTACGGGCCGGGTTGTCATTCATGATGGGCGGGCTCCCGGACATCCGGATCGTGGGCGAGGCGTCCGACGGCGCCGAGGTCGCCGCGCTCGTCGAGCGGCTCACACCCGATGTGGTGCTGATGGACATCCGCATGCCGTCGGTGGACGGGCTGGCCGCCACCGAGCGGCTGCGCCGCCGCGAGCGGGCCCCGGAGGTGATCGTCCTGACCACCTTCCACGCGGACGAGAACGTGCTGCGAGCCCTGCGCGCCGGGGCGGCGGGCTTCGTGCTCAAGGACACCCCGCCCGCCCAGATCGTCGAGGCCGTGCGCCGCGTGGCGGCGGGCGATCCCGTCCTCTCCCCCACGGTGACCCGGCGGCTCATCGCCCAGGTCACCGACCGCACCGAGGACGTCCGGGGCGGCCGGGCCCGGGCACGGCTGTCCCTGCTCAACGATCGTGAGCGGCAGGTCGCGGTGGCCGTGGGGCGCGGGCAGTCCAACGCCGACATCGCCGCCTCGCTCTATATGAGCGTGGCGACCGTCAAGACGCACGTCTCCCGCGTCCTGAGCAAGCTCGGCCTCACCAACCGTGTCCAGATCGCCCTGCTCGTTCACGACGCCGGGCAGCTCGACGGTGGCGACGTCTGAGACGGCCTGAGCCGTCCCGCGTCGCCCGCATCAGGACTGCCCACCACGCTCCCCACCGGGATCCGCTGGTAACTCACCGTAGTGACCCCGCAGCACCGGGCATCACGTTGCCCAATCGCCTCGGAATCTATGCCTTGCCGTGGCACGGCTGTTACACGACAGCAGGGAAACGGGGGGTTGCGGATCATAAGATCGAACTCTTGATCAACGGGCTGATCAGTGCTAGTCGCCCGTGTCCGTGTACTACCGCGCTCACTTGGCGCAGGGGATGGGAGATACGCCTGTGCCAGGGCGAATACCGCGTCGGCGCATGCTCCAGGTGGCCGGTGGCGGCCTGGTCGTCGGAACGGGGGCGGTGGGCGCCTGGCAGTGGCTGGCCCCCGACGCGCAGCGGGGCCGCCGCTCCGGGGAGTTCACGGCGCGGCCCGCCAAGGCCGCGGTCTCCGAGTCGTTCGTCCACATCATGGCGCACGCTGATGACTCCCTGTACTTCATGAACCCCGAGCTCGAGCAGTCCATACGCAGCGGCGCCCCCGCCGTGACGGTCTGCCTGACCGGTGGCGAGTCCGACGGCCGCAACGCCCTCAGCCACAGCCCCGGTTACGCCAAGCTGCCGGAGCAGCGCCCCGAGTTCGTGCGCGCCCGGATCAACGGCCTCCGTGAGGCAACCGCCCACATGGCCACCGGCGACTGGCTCAGCCCGTGGACCGTGGAGAAGACGACGCTGCTGCCCGGCTTCGAGGTCGAACTGCAGACCCTCAAGGCCGCCCCCCAGGTTCAGCTCGTCTTCATGGAGCTCGTGGAGGCCCGGGTCATGCGGGCGCCGCGCAAGGAGAGCCTGCGCGGACTGTGGCTCGGGGCGGCCCCGGTCCTCACCACGCTCGTGCCTGCCGGGAGCCCGGTCGAGCGCACCTTCCAGTACAGCCGCCAGCAGGTCATCGACTCGCTCACCGCCGTGCTGGAGCGCTACCAGCCGACCGTGGTGCGGACCCTGGACCCGAATCCCACGCACCTGCCGAAGCAGCCGCAGTACGCCGGCACCCCGCCCGTCCTGGAGGGCATATCCCGGCACGACCACCAGGACCACACGGCCTCCGCCCACTTCGCACAGGCCGCCCTCGCCCAGTACTGGGGGCGCAAGCACACGCGGCCCACGGCCGTGGACAGCTACGTCGGCTACGAGGTGGCGCTTCTGCCCAACAGCCTCGACGCGGCCACCACCGCCCACAAGATCGAGATACTCGACATCTACGGGTGGGCCGACGGCCGGGACTGCGGTGACCCGGCCGGCTGCGGCGACCGCAAGGTGGGCAACCGCTCGAAGGACACCCGCTGGTCCGACAACCTCCGCCACCGGGCCACCGGCACCCAGCGGTGGGTGCAGCCGCTCCCGGACGGCCGGCTCGCGGCCTTCGCGATTCTGGACGGCCGGGTGCAGTGCTGGACCGAGGCCAGGACCGGCAGCGGCATCTGGTCCAAGCCCGTGCCGGCCGGCGGCTCGATGCTGGAGGGCCAGGTGCAGGCCCTGCGCCACGCCGACGGCACCCTGCAGCTGTTCTCGGTGCGCACGGTCCTGCCGGCGCCGGGCACGGCGCACCGGCGCGAGGTCGTGACAGCCGCGCAGGACGGGCGGATGCCGGGCGGGGCCCCGGCGTTCGGCCCCTGGCAGTCCCTCGGCTCGCCCGAGGAGGAGCCCGAGCGGTCGATGGAGGTGGGCTATCCCGTCGCGGTCGCGGACAAGGACGGCACCGTTCACGTCTTCGTCAAGAACTGGTCCGGCGGCGTGAGCCGGCGCTCCGGCCCGGGCGGCCGGGACTGGACGGAGTGGGAGGAACTGGGCACGGCCACGGAACAGCCGGTGAGGGTCGAGGACGGGCTGGACGCCGTCCTCGACGGCAAGGGCCGCCTCCACGTCGTCGCCGCCGATACCAAGACCGTCCACCACTGGGTGTCCGCCGGTCCCGGCGCACCGCTGGAGCCGACCGGTCCGACCCGGCTGCCCGCCGCCACCGGGCCGCTGACCCTGGCCGCACTCTCCGGCGGCGGCGTACGCCTGGCCATGCGCCAGCCGGCCACCGCCCGCGTGGTGATCGCCGACCGGCCGGCGGACCACGGCGGCTGGCGGGTGACGTCCCAGGGCGAGTCCGTGGGCGGCTACGGCCGGGTGGCGCTGGCCCAGGCGGGCAACACCACCGTGCTCGCCGCCCGCGACGGCAAGGGCCTGATGCGGCTGTCGGCAGGCGCGGGCCGCCCGGGCCCCTGGCAGGACGGGGGCGTGCCACACCGCGGGACGGCCGGGCTGGCCCAGGACGCCAAGGGCCGCCCGGTCGTGGTGGTGCTCGGCATGGACGGGCAGCTCAGCAGCGCCCGGGGCAGGGGCACGGGGGCATCGGCCTTCACGGACTGGATCGCGCACGACGGCAGTGTGCACAGCGACCTGCAGACGTCGTAGTCGTAGCCGCACTTGCCGCTCCCACCGGGATCAGCATGGAGCGGCAGGAGCGGCAGGACGCGAAATCAGGACGTCAGGATGCCCAGGACGTCAGGATGCCGAAACGTCCTGCTTGATGATGCGTTCGATATTCCGTTCCGCCAGAGCGGTAATGGTCACGAAGGGGTTCACGCCGATGGATCCGGGAATCAGGGAACCGTCCGTCACATAGAGATTCCGGTAGCCCGATACCCGGCCGTAGAGGTCCGTGGCCTTGCCGAGGACGCAGCCGCCGAGCGGGTGGTAGCAGAAATCGTCGGCGAAATTCTTGAGCTTGCCGCCGAAGAGGTCGTACCGGTACATCGTCGTATTGGCCTTGTTGATCCGGTCGAAGAGCGACTTGGCGGCCTTGACCGCGGGGGTGTTCTGGTCCCGGGTCCACCGCAGATTCGCCCGGTCGCCGGCCGAGTCGTACACGAACGTGCCGCGCTCGGGGTTCTTGGTGATCGCCAGGTAGAGGCTGACCCAGGTCTCCAGGCCGGCCGGCATGGGGGCGATCTCGGCGAAGACGGGTGCGGCGGGGTTGTCCCAGTCGTCGATGCCCAGCGCGGGGATCGAGGACTGCCTGGCGCCGGTGGGGTTCCACATGTGGTTGGCGCGGGCCGTCATGATGTTGCCGTTCGGGCCCCAGCCCGCGCCGACCTCGCCGCTGAGGTCGGGCAGCGCGCCGGTCTCGCGGGCACGCAGCAGCAGTTCGGTGGAGCCGAGGCTGCCGGCGCCGAGGAAGAGGTACTTGCAGGTGATCTCCTTGGTGGCGAGCCGCTTGCCGTAGGCGTCGCCCTCCTCGATCGTCAGCACGTAGGAGCCGTCGCGCTGCCGGCCGATGGTCTTGACCTTGTGCATCGTCTTGATGGTCACCTTGCCGGTGCCCAGGGCCGAGGCGAGGTAGGTCTTGTCCAGGCTGAGCTTGCCGTGGTTGTTGCCGTAGATGACCTCGGTGGCGAGCGCGGACTTCGGCACCTCACCGGCCGCTTCGCGGCGCATGTAGTCGAAGTCGTAGACGTTGGGGACGAAGGTGGTGCCCAGGCCGGCCTTGCCTGCCTGCTCGCGGGAGACGCGGGCGAACTTGTACCACTCCGTGTCCTCGAACCACTTCTTGTCGATGTGGTTGACCCTCAGCGTGGAGTTGGCGCGCGGGAAGTACCGGTCGTACATCTCCGCGGCGTCGACGCGCGGCAGGACCTCCTCGAAGTACGAGCGCTTGGGCACCACGGCCATGCCGCCGTTGACCAGCGAGCCGCCGCCGACGCCGCGGCCCACGTACACCGACATCTGGTCGAAGTTGACGCGGTCCAGCACACCTGCGTACGGGGTGATGTTCTTGTTGACCACGTCGAACCACAGGAAGGAACCCAGCGGGGCCTCGGTGCGGCTCTTGAACCAGCTGGAGCGCTCGTCGGGCTTGAGCATGTTGCAGAAGACGTTGCCGTCCGCCCCCGGTTTGTCCCACTGCTGGCCCATCTCCAGCATCAGCGTCTCGACGCCTGCCTCACCGAGGCGCAGCGCGGAGACGGCCGCGCCGTAGCCGGTGCCGATCACCACGGCCGGTACGAAGGAGCCGTTCTCGCCCTTGGTGGCGGCGGCCGCGCGCGGGGCGGTGGTGATCGTGGTCGCTCCGCTGATTGCGGCGGCGCCCAGGGCCGCCATGCCGAGCAGCCGGCGGCGCGACAGGTGCTGGTTGTCTACCACTTTGGTGTACCTGACCTTTCGGATACTGCTGACGGGCCGCTGAGGTGCGGCCTTGATGGACCGTGGGGGTCTGCGGGGCCGCGCGTGGCGGTCCGCCGTCGCTACCAGGCGACGGGCAGCCGGTGGACGCCGTGGACCTGGGCGTCGTGCCGGAGGGGGACCTCCGCGGCCGGTACGGCCAGGCGCAGGCCGGGGAGGCGGTCGAGGAGGGCGGTGAGGCCGGCGCGCAGCGTGATGCGGGCCAGTTGCGCGCCGAGGCACTGGTGGATGCCGTGGCCGAAGGCGAGGTGGCCGGTGGCGTCGCGGGTGATGTCGAGCCGTTCGGGGTGGGGGAAGCGCTGGGGGTCGCGGTTGGCAGCGGCGAGACAGACCACGACGACCTCGCCTGCCCTTACGGTGGTGCCGCCGATCTCGGCGTCCTCGCGGGCCGCCCTCGTCGGGCCGTGGTGGACGACGCTCAGGTAGCGCAGCAGTTCCTCGGCGGCGCTCTCGGTCAGTGAGCGGTCGGCGCGCAGGGCGGCGAGCTGTGCGGGGTGGTCGAGCAGGGCGAAGACGCCGAGGCCGAGCTGGTGTGCCGTGCTCTCGTGACCGGCGAGCAGCAGCAGGAAGGCGAGCGCGGTCAGTTCGTCGTCGGTGAGGGCGGGGTCGGCGGCGATCAGGCCGCTGAGGACGTCGTCGGCGGGCCGGGCGCGCTTGAGCTCCACGAGCCGGTGGAGGTACGCGCCGAGGGAGGCGAAGGCGCCGGTGATCTCTTCGGCGGAGGCGCCGTGGCCGCTCCAGAGTGCGGCGTCGTGCCGGAACCGCTCACGGTCGGCGTGGGGCACCCCGAGAAGTTCGCAGATCAGCCGGGCGGACAGCGGCAGGGCGTAGTGGGCGAGGAGGTCGGCCGGGGAGCCCTCGCGCTCCATGGCGTCCAGGTGCTCTGCGGTGGCCTTCTCGGTCCACTCGGTGAGCAGCCGGATGCGGCGGGCGGTGAACTGGCCGGCCAGCAGCTTGCGGTAGTGCTGGTGTTCGCGGTCCCCGGGCCGGGCCGGCATTCCCGGTGGGGTGGCCGGATATTCGGCCAGCGTGATCGCGCGCGGCACGGCCGGATGCCCGCTTTCCCCCCGGGCCCCGAACCGGGGGTCGGCTAAAACGGCGCGGGCGGTGGAATATCCGGTGGCGAGCCAGCCGAGGCGGCCATCGGTGAAACGCAGGCGGGTGAGCGGCTCTTTCGCACGTAATTCCTGGACCGTGACCGGCGGGTCGAATCGGTTCTCGCGAGCAGTGGAGATCGCCACCGGCACGCCCTGGGTCATGTCCCGCCTTTCAAGGGATGGCACCGCCCGGCCTCTTCCGGCCCTTTCGGACGGCACACTTTTGGACGGCACGCTTTCGGACGGCACACTTCACATATGCACGAGCCGTTCACCGCCCGCTGGACAACGCTGTCAGCATTCGCCGGAATAACGGTATGAAGGCCCGTCAGGGCTGTCAACGGGATCGAATGCGTGTGGCACTAACCCTGTGGGATCCGGCCCGAGGTTCGGTCGCCCGAGGCCGGCCGGACTTCGGTTCGGTACGGTCGGGTACGGTCCGCTACGGCCCGCGCGGTGGCCCGGCGGGCGGGCCACGGCGGGGTCAGGGGCGCCCCGCTGCCGTGCCGCCGCCCGGCAGCAGGTGGGCCATGCCGACGAGCTGGGACCTGCCGGCCACATTCAGTTTCCGGTAGGCGTGGGTGAGGTGTTTCTCCACCGCCCGTGAACTCACCTCCAGCCATTCGGCTATCTCCTTGTTGGACGCCCCGTGTGCGGCGAGCCCGGCGACGCGGCGCTCGGTCCTGGTCAGCGCGGCGACCGCGACGGACGCCGTTGAGCTGGCGAAGTTCTGCAGTTCCCGCCCGGCTCCTTCGGCGAGCCAGGGCGCCCCGCAGCCGAGGGCCTGGTCGCGGGCCAGACGCAACTGTGTCTCGGCCTCGGCCAGCCCGGCGCGCAGCAGCCTCCGGCCGAGCAGCAGGGAGGTCCTGGCCCGTTCCATGCCGTTGACCGATTCCTCCAGGGTCGCCGCGGACTCGCGCAGCAGCTCGATGCCGCGTTCCCCTGTGGTGAGGGCGCCCTTGACGCGCTGGGCGCGGCCGATGGCGACGGGGGTGCCCCAGGCCACGGCGCGGGCGTACTCCTCCTCGATGAGGTCGTGGGCCCGGTGGGTGTCACCCATGCGGTAGTGCAGACCGGCCGCCCAGGCGCGCCAGGGGAAGACCGCGGGGTTGCGCCAGTCGGCGCGCTCCGCGGAGCGGCCCCAGTCCAGGAAGTACTCCAGCGCGGTCGGCAGGTCGCCGCGCTGCACGGCGGACGAGCCCCGGATGAGCTGCAGGGAGGAGGGCCGGTAGCCGTGGTCGGCGCCCTCGCGGCGGAAGGCCAGCAGGCGCCGGGCGAGTTCGGTGTCACGGCTCTCGATGGCGAGCATGACCACGGCGGTCATGCTCTGGAGCGTCGCCCAGTCGGCCACGCCCAGTTCGAGGGCCTCGGCCGCGTGGGCCCGGGCCTGCGTGAGCCGGCCCCGGGCGAGCATGACGTGGGTGAGCTCGACGGCCACCAGGGCCTGCGGGACGGTGGCGTTGTCCCGGCGGGCCCGTTCGCGCGCGGTCTCCAGCCAGGGGCCGATCGCCTCCAGGGAGTCGGCCGCGATGAGGGTGTGGGTCAGCAGCGGCAGGGCGGTGTGGGTGTGTTCGGGGGACGCCGGTTCGTACTGCAGGACCCGGTTGGCCAGCGGAGCCACCTCTGCCGCGGACATGCCCTGGGCCATGGTGGTGCCGTGCAGCAGGACGGTGACCAGCTCGCGCTCGGCCGCCGTGCACAGCGATGGCGTGGGGCCCAGCTCGCGCAGGCGGGCGGTGCACAGCGGAAGCCGGCCCGGTCCGATCACGGCGACGTGCCGCAGCCTGGCCTCCAGGCGCAGGGCGAGCTCGCGGTCGTCGCCGGTGAGCAGGGCCGGGTCGCCGAATTCGGCGGCGAGTTCGACGACCGCCTCGACGGTGGGCCGCGGGCAGCTGCCGAGCAGGGAGGGCGGGATGCGGACGGCGGCCTTGGCGCGCTGGGCGGCCGAGGGGAGCAGCAGCAGCGCCTGGGAGATGTGGCGGACCGCCGCGGCCGGGTCGAAGGCCCGCTCGATGGTGGCCAGGTCGACGAGGAGGGCGGCCCGGTCGGTTCCGGAGGGCGCGCTGCCCAGCAGGGCCCTGCGCAGGTAGCGGGCGGCGTCCTCGGGAGCCCCGCGCCGCGTCGCCGCGCTCGCGGCGGCCCGCAGGACCTGGACCGCCCAATTGTCCTGGCAGGAGGTCGCGGCGAGGAGCTGTGCGGCGGCCCGCTCGGCGGGGTGGCCGCCGCTGTGCAGGAGCAGGGCGGCGTAGACGTGGATGTCCTCCTGCTCCGCGGGCGTCATCAGTTCCTCGACGGCGTCGCGTACGGCCCGGTGGACGAAGGCGAGCTCCGGCCCGCCGGCGAGCAGCCCGAGCCGGTGCAGCACCCGGGCGGCCTCCTCGCGGCCCGTTTCGTCCAGTCCCGCGAGGCGGCCGGCGAGTTCCGGGTCGGTGCCGTCGTCGAGTACGGCGAGGGCCTTGGCCAGCTCCTGTACCGGGCCGGGCTGGGAGCGCAGGGCCACGGCGAGGCGGTCGCGCAGGGCGGCCAGGTGCGGTGCGCGAACGGTACCGGCCTGAGCCGTGGCGGGGGCGCCGGTGGGCAGGAGGGCGGTCAGGGTCGCGGTCAGGAACATCGGATGGCCGCCGGTGGCCTCGTGACAGGCCACCGCGTACTCGGGGTCGGCGGGGCGGCCGAACGCGGCGGCGACGAGGGCGGCCGTCCCGGCGGGGGTGAGGGGGCCGGGGCGCAGGATGTGGCAGGCGCGGTCGGTGATGTCGTGGATGCGGGGTTCCTCGGCGCCGGGCTCGCCCTCGCGGACGGCGACGACGACGGTGACCCGCAGGTTCGTCAGCCGCTTGGCGAGGTGGCCGAGCCAGCGCAGGGAGGGCGGGTCGGCCCATTGGAGGTCGTCGACCAGGAGCAGCAGGGGCCGCTGCGTGCTGCGGTCGGCGACGAGCGCCAGGAGTTCGCCGTGCGGGTCGTTGTCCGGCAGGTCGAGGAGGGCGCCGGGCCGCAGGGGGTCGAGGAGCTGGGCGGCCACGCCGAAGGCGAAGTCCTGTTCGAGCACGGCCCCGCTCGCGGTCAGCGCCTGGGTGCCGCGCCGTTCGGCGAGGGCGGGCAGGGCGCGCAGCAGGGCGCTCTTGCCGATGCCTATGCCGCCGGTCACCACCAGCAGGGAGCCGCTGCCGCCGGTTTCGGCGGCTTCCAGCGCCGCCGTGATCAGGTCCAGCTCGCGCCGCCGGTCGAGCAGGGGTGTCATGAATTCTCCCTCGGTACGCGCCCCAGCGCGTCGGCCAGCTCCGGGCGTCCTTGGATGCCCAATTTGCGGTACACCTTCGTCAGGTGCAGTTCGACGGTGCGCGGTGTCACCGACAGCTCGGTGGCGATGGTCCGGTTGGCGAGTCCCTGGACGGCCAGGGTGGCGACGCGCAGTTCGGCGCCGGTCAGCGCGCCGGGTGGTGCGGGGGTGCGCGCGGGAGCGGCCGCGGCGCTGTCCTGGGTCGCGGGCCGGTCGGTCTGCTCGGTGCCGGCCGCCCTTTCACCCGCCTCGGCCCGGCTCCTGAGCAGGGGGGCGATGGTGTCGTGGCCGGAGAGCGGTGCCGTCGCCAGGGCGGTGAGCGCCTGCCGGTACTGCCAGCCGGCGGGGGCGCCCGCCTCGGCCTGCCCGGCGGCGGGTCCGTCGGTCCCGCCGGTGGCGAAGAGGGTTCTGGCGACCGCGCCGGGGGCGCCCCAGGCGAGGGCGAGCCGGCGTTCCTCGGCCAGTAGTCCCGCGGTCGTGGCGTCGTGCGGGTCGAGGCCGCGGGCCGCGGCTGCGGCCGAACGCCAGGGCAGCAGGGCGGGGTTGGCGGCCTGCCGGGCGAGCAGGAGCCGGCCGCATTCGAGCAGGTCCGCCAGTGCCCGGTCGCGGTGTCCGGCGGCCAGGCGGGTGCGGCCGCGGGCGTAGAGCAGGTAGGCCCAGCCGATGCCGGCTTCGGCGCAGCCCGCGCGCGCGAGAGCGACGGACCGCTCGGCGCCGGCGACGTTGCCGTTGCGCAGGTAGATCAGCGTCTTCAGGGCGACGAGGAGGGAGGTCATGCGGGGGTGCCAGCAGTGCGGGGGCATCAGTTCCTGGGCGCGGTCCAGGGCTGCGGACGCGTCGTCGGGCCGTCCCTCCTGGAGCCGTGCCAGGGCTCTGATGAGCAGGGTGGCACCGGCCACGGCGCGTGCGTCGGCGTGTTCGGCGCGCAGCAGCACCGTGTCGAGGCCCGCGTGTGCCTCGGCGAAGTCGTCGGCGAGGACGAGGGCGCAGCACGCCGCGACCTGGGTGGCCAGCGGGGCGGTGTCCGCGGCGGCCGGCTTCAGGGCGGCGCGGGCGAGCTCCCGGGTGCGGATGATGTCCCGGCCCTGCAGCGCGGCGCGCCAGGCGGCGACGGCGGCCTCGGCGGCGTGCTCGGGGCGGTCGGGCAACGGGGGCACGGGGGGCCGGTCGAGGGCGTGGGTGGTGTCGCTCTGGCCGTGTTCGGAGAGCCAGTACAGCGCGCGCAGCGCCGCCCGTTCGGGGGCGCGCAGCTCGGAGCGGGCCGCGGCCTGGGCGATGAGGGGCTGGGCCGCGCCGGCGTCGCCGCGGGCCACGAGCAGGTCGGCGGCGCGTACCCAGGAGGAGCCGGCGGTCGCGTCCGCGGGGGTGAGCAGGGCCTGGCGCAGGTGCCGGTCGGCGATGTCGGGCGCGGAGGGCAGGACGGCCGCGGCGAGTTCGGTGAGGGTGCGCGCCCTCAGGTGCGGGGCCATGGGTTCGCGCAGGGCGCGCTGCAGGAGGCGGGCCGCTTCGGCGGGTCTGCGGGTGGCGCGGTGGCGTGCGGCTTCCCTGCGCAGGACGTCCACCGCCCAGGAGGCGCCCAGTACGCGTGCGCCGAGCAGCATGGCCGCCAGGGCGCTGTCCGGTACGGCCGCGCGCTGGGCGCGTTCGGCGGCGCGGGCGAACAGGTCCTCGCGGCGGTCGGCGCTCATACGGGCCAGCACCACGTCGGCCGCCTTGGGCTCGCGGAAGGCCGGGCGGGCGGCGTCGGTCAGCAGTCCGGCGGCGCACAGGAGTTCCAGGGCGCGCCGGGTGCTCAGGGTGCGGGGCGCCGCGACGGCGGCGACGGTGTCGGGGCCGGCGGCCTGCCCGCACACGGCGACGGCGCGCAGGACGTCCAGGAGTTCGCCGGGGAGCGTGGTGAGGGTTCTGACGGCGCGTTCCCTGACGGCTTCGGCCGCGCTGTCGGTCAGGTGCGGGAGGTGGTCCGCGCGCGGCGTCCAGCCCTGACGGCCGAATCGCATGGCCACCGCGCGCAGCACGGCGGGGTTGCCTTCGGTGGCGCGGGCCGCCGCGTCCTGGAAGGCCTCGTCGACCGGTTCGCGGAACGCCGCCGCCAGCATCTCGCCCACGCCGGTGGCCGACAGCGGGGCGAGGGTGAGGGTGTGCCGGGCGACGGTCCGTCCCTCGTCCAGGGTGCGGGGCTCCACGCGGTCGTGGGGCCCGGCCGGGGTGGCGCCACTGCGGGCGGTCACCAGCATCAGCGGGGCGGCGGACAGCCGGCGGGCCAGGGCCTGGAGGCAGCGCAGCGAGTGCGGGTCGGCCCATTGGACGTCGTCGACGGTGATCATCAGGGGGCGGGCGCGGGCAGCGGCGAGAAACGCGTGGCACAGTTCGGCGGTGCGGCCGGGCCGGTCGTCCCGCTCGTGCGCCGGCGGCAGGTGTGCGGCCAACGACGGTATGGCAGTGGCGAGTTGGGTGACTACGCCGTAGCGCAGTTCCGTCTCCTCCCACGAGGCCTGGGCGGCGGCGACCTGGACACCGGCCCGGCGGGCGAGACCGGCGGCCCGGTCCAGCAGAGCGCTGCGGCCCAGGCCGGGGACGCCGTGGACCTCGACCAGCGCCGAACGCCCGGTGCGCAGGGCGGCGAGCAGTTCGCCGAACAGCCGCTGCTCCTGGCCGCGTTCGACGAGCGGGGGTGCGCTGCGGGGGCTGCCGACCGGCGGGCGTCTGGGCGGGCGCTCGTCTGTCACCTGCGGCTTCACCCGTCTCTCCTCGTGCTTCGATCCTAGTGGCTGGGTGCGTGGACGTCGGTGGCCGCGCCGCGGCGGCGGGTTCCGGGCGGGCCGAAGGCGCGCAGTCCGCCGGGCAGCTGGGCGCGGCCGCGGACGTCGAGTTTGCGGTAGACGTTGGTCAGGTGCATCTCGACCGTGCGGGGGGTGATGAACAAGGCTTCGGCGATCTCTCTGTTGCTGTTGCCGCCCTGGGCGAGGGTGGCGATCCGGCGCTCGCTGTCGGTGAGCGAGTCGAGCGGGCTGGCGGCGATCTGGGGCATCCGGCCGCCGGCGGTCACGAGCAGGGTACGGGCGACGGCGCTGAGCGCCTGGTAACCGCAGCGGGTGGCCAGTTCGATGGCCTGCCGCAGGTGCCGGCGGGCCGCGGGGGCGTCGTCGCGGGCCAGCAGCTCGTGGCCGAGCTGGTAGGCGGCCTTGGCGTGCTCCAGGCGGGCGGGCGAGTCGGCGAGGACGTCCACGGCCTCGGCGAGCCGGTCCACCCGGGCGCGGCCGTCGGCGACCACGGCGGCGGCGATCAGGCCGATGCCGTGGGCGCGCGGGGTCCCCCAGCGCCGGATGTGGGGCTCGCTCCGCTCGACGATGCCGGCGGCTTCCGCGGTGCGGCCCAGGCGGACGAGGGTGGTGGTGGCGGGCAGCCACCAGGGGGCGAGGACCGGGTTGGTCACGCCCGCCTCCTCCAGGCTGCGCCCGCAGCGCAGCCACAGCTCCAGCGCGCCTTCGAGGTCGCCGAGTTCACGCCGTACCCGGCCCTGGGTGTAGAGGTAGTGGTGCCATTCCCAGATGTGCCGGTCGGTGCCCCTGCGGCCGAGGGGGTCGAGGATGGCGGCGGCCTCGCGGGCCTTGCCCTGGGAGAGCAGGGCGGTGCTCAGGGCGATGGAGGGCATGGGGTAGCCGGCGGTGCGCTCGTTGTGTTCCACGATGTCGAGCGCGGCCCGGGCGTCCTTGGCGGCGCCGGTGACGTCGCCCACGCCGTGCAGGGTCATGGACCGGCCGACCAGGGCGGCGATGTGCATCCGCGGCTCGTAGCGGGTGCGGCTGCCGGCCAGCGCCCGTTCCAGGCCGGCCAGCGCCTCGTCGACCTCGTCGGCGAGGCCGAGGACGACGGACGAGCCGAGCACCCACCAGCCGGAGGGCGCGGTCTCCTCCACGCGCAGGGACCGCCGGGCGAGCGAGGCGGCTTCGCGGGCGGTCGCGCCGTCCAGGGCCGCGTAGGTGCTCATGGCGGACAGCAGGCGGCGCTCGGCGGGGCTGTCCCCCTCGGGCACGGGCCAGGAGCGGGCCCGTTCGCGGACCACGGTCATGGCCGCCTTCTCGTTGACGGCGGTGACCAGGAGGGCGGATTCGACGGAGGTGCGCAGCTCCCGTACGGCCGGGTCGGGTTCGGTGCCCAGTTCGGCGTGCAGGCCGTCGAGGACGTCCCCGAGGGCGCGTACGGCCTCGGGGGCACTGCGGGTGTTGAGGGCGGCCAGGCCGTACTCGACGGCGATGGGCGCCTGGTCGAGAGGCGTGGTGGCGGCGTCGAGGGCTTCGCGCAGGTGCCACAGCGCCATGGCGGGGGCGACGCGGGCGCAGGCCCTGGCCAGTTCGACGCGGATGTCCTTGCGCCGGTCCTCGGTGAGACCGGCGGCCAGAGCTCGTTGCAGGTAGCGGACCGCGGCTTCGGCGGCGGCGCGGCCGGGGGCCTCGGCGGCGGCGTCGCGCAGCACGGCGAGCATCCAGGGTTCGTCGAGCTCGGCCAGCAGCACCAGTTGGTCGGCGACCTCGGCGGCGGGCCGGCCGGTGTCGTTGAGGATCCGGGCGGCGCGGGCGCGCAGTTTCTCCAGTTCCGGTGCGGGCAGGTCGGCGAGGACCGCTGTGCGTACGGGGTCGCACATGGCCCCGGGGGCGCCGGGGGCAGCGGGGACGAGGACCTCGTTGCGCCGCAGGGCGTCCATGGCGGCGGTCATCCGCGATCCGGTCACCCCGGAGAGCGCGGTGAGCAGGTCGGGCTCGGCGTGGCCGAGGACGGCCAGGGCCCGGGCCACCTGGCGCACCGGGCGGGGCTGGCCGGCCAGGCAGTCGGGGACGGCGGAGGCGACGACGCCTTCGCCGGCGGCCGCGAGGCGGTGCAGCCCCGAGGCGTCGGGGCGGACTCCGGCCTCGCGCAGCCCGGCGAGGAGCCGGTGCAGCAACTGCGGGTTGCCGCCTGTGATCTCCTCGCAGCGGCCGACGAACCGCTCGTCGGGGTTGCCGCCGAGGGCGCGGGCCACCAGCTGGGCGGTGGCCCCGGTGCCGAGCGGGCCGAGTTCGACGAGGGTGCAGCGGTCCTGGGCGAGCATCTCGGTGAGCACGGCCGTGCCGGGGCCGTCGCAGCCGGTGCGCTGGGAGAGGACGACGAACAGGGGCCGGGCGGCGGCTCTGCGCACGACGAAGTCGAGGCATCTGAGGGACTCTTCGTCGCACCACTGGGCGTCGTCGAGCACGAGCGCCAGAGGATTTTCGGCCATCAGGTCCACGGCCTGCCCGTAGACCCGGCGGTGGGCGGCGAAGCTGTCGCGGGTGCGTCCGGCGAGCAGGGTGCCGTCCGGGGGGCGGGGGGCGGACGGCTGGGGTCCGAAGAGGGCGTTCACCCCCGGGCGTTCGCCGGTGCGCTCGTCCGCGGGGCGGCCTGTGTGCTGACGGACGGTGAAGCCGGCGGGGTGCAGGCGGTCGGTGACGGCCCCGAGGAGGGAGGTCCTGCCGATGCCGGCGGGACCGCGGAGGAGGACGACGCGGGCGGTTCCCTCACGGGCCCGCGCCGCCAGCCGTATCAGGCCGCTCAGCTCGAAGGAACGGCCGGCCAGGCGCCGGGGACCGCCCTGACCTGCATCGAAGGTGACCGTCATGGCGTTCCTCTTTCATGAAGCCACACTGGACCTCTGGTGACCGACATGCCGGGGCACGGCCCTCGTGGGCTGACTTGCACGATCAAGATCGGAAACGACGGTAACAGTACCCCTAATGGTGACCCATCACGTTTGAGCCAGAATGGCGAGTGGCCGTGACCGATGGGGAACGCCGGGTAACCGGCCTGTCCAGAGGACGTACCCCTCCGACTGCCTTTGTCAACGCAATTACACCTCTTGATAGATGGAGCCCGAAAATGCACGCCTTCGCCGAGCTTGATATCCGACAGACATATGACTCCTGTACGCTGCGGCGTTCTGCCCGTCCGGCCGGGTACGTCCCCGCCGACCGCTGACCCGGCCGGGTATCCGTCGCGGCCGCCACCGCCCGGCCGCCACCGACTCACCGGAGCGACCTGTGCAGCTACACCCGGATCCCCCGGCACCCTCCGCCCGGGCACCGGCGACGGCGCCCCCTGGCCACGAGCCCTGGACACTCCGGCCGACGGGGCATTCGACCTGTGGCTGCTGCACACCCCCGACCCCTGGCTGCCCACACCGCTCGACCTGTCGCCGCTCGACGAGCGGGAGCGTGGGCGCGCGGCCTCCTTCACCCGGCCCGCCGACCGCGGCAGGTACGCGGCGGCCCACCTGATGCTGCGCCGGATCCTCGGCGCCTACCTGGACCTCGCGCCCGCAGCGGTCCGCTTCGTCCGCGAGGCGTGCCCCTGCTGCGGAGAGCCGCACGGCAGGCCGGCCGTCTCCGCGCCCGGAGCCCCGCACTTCTCCATGTCGCACGGCGGAAACCTCGTACTGATCGGGGTCGCCACCGCCCCCGTCGGCGTGGACACCGAGCAACTCCCGGCCGCTCACACCGTGTCGGAGGTGTCCGCGGCGCTCCACCCGGCCGAGCGCCGCGAGATCATGGCGGCGCCCGCGGCACGGCGGGCGGCGGTGTTCACCCGGCTGTGGGTCCGCAAGGAGGCCTACCTCAAGGGCCTCGGCACCGGCCTGGGCCGCTCGCCCGACCTCGACTACCTGGGCAACGGCGGTCCGTCCGCCCCGCGGTGGCCCGCCGGGTGGACGATCGTCGACGTGCCGGTCGGCGCGGGGCACGCCGCGGCGGCGGTCCGCGGGAAGCTCAACAGCCGGTACGAGGTCAGGCGGTTGGACCCGGAAGGGCTCACCGCCTGAGCGTGGGCGCCACGGGGCTGTTCACGGGTGACGGCGGGGGGCCGGGAGGCCGTCCTCCCAGGGCCGGGTGGTACGGGTGTTGAAGCGGGCGCGCACCGGGAGGTGCAGGCGAGGCCACACTGTAGTGGCCGGTGCCGATGGCGCGCCCGCCATTAACCGCGGGCCGGCCGCACGGTCACTTGGCGACCGTCCACTGGCCGGTCTCCTTGGCGAATCCGGAGTCGGGCGTGAACGTGACGGCCTTGGGCTTGGTGTTCTCGGGCACCGACACCACGACGTAGCCGAGGGCCTTCTCGCCCGCCTTGAGCTTGACCGAGGCGGGCATGTTGGGACCGGCGGTGGTCGAGCCCATGGAGTGGGTGAAGGCCTGCCCCTGGTCGTCGACGACCTTCACACCGTTGGCGGGGCTGTCGTCGTACACGGTCCGACCGGTGTTGACGATCTCGAACTGGGCGGCGACCCAGCGCTTGCCCGCGGAGGGCTGCATGTACTTGTTGTCGCTCTTGGCCGGGTCGGCCCAGTTCTTCAGCGTGACCGCGACCTGGGCGCCGTTCTTGGCCTTGAGGTTGGCGGTACCACCGACCGTCAGATCGCCGCCCCTGTCGCCGCCCTTGTCCGGAGCGGGCGCCGGGTCCTTGGGCGCCCGGCTCTGTGCCGCGCTCGCGCTGCTGTCGGGCTTGGCGTCGACACCGTCGCTGTTGCAAGCGGTGGCGGTGGCCGCGATCGCTATGGCGATCGCGGCGGTGGTGAGCTGACGGCGCATGGTGGTGAATCCCCCGTGTGGTTCTGTATTGACGTGCACATTTCTACGACACGTCAGGGGCTGGATTCGGCCATCGGGCGCCCTGTGGGCCTCCTGTGACAGTTGAGTGATCAAACCGTGGCAGCAATTTCGGTCCGCTCCGGACGTACCGGGCCTACCGGATCGGCATGCCCGACACCGCCCGCGCGATGACCAGCCGCTGGATCTCACTGGTGCCTTCGAAGATCGTATAGATCGCCGCATCGCGGTGCATGCGTTCCACCGGGTACTCCCGGGTGTAACCGTTGCCGCCGAGGATCTGCATGGCCTGGGCGGTGACGGCCTTGGCCGTCTCCCCCGCGAAGAGCTTGGACATCGAGCCCTCGGCCGCGGTGAAGGGCCTGCCCGCGGTCGCCATCCACGAGGCGCGCCAGACGAGCAGGCGGGCGGCGTCGATGCGGGTGCGCATGTCGGCGAGCTGGAAGGCGATGCCCTGGTTGTCGATGATCGGACGGCCGAACTGCACCCGGGTCCTGGCGTAGTCCAGGGCGACCTCGTACGCCGCTCGCGCGATGCCGACCGCCTGGGCGCCGACGGCGGGGCGGGACGCCTCGAAGGTGGCCATCGCGGCGTTCACGGCCCGCTCGCCGGCCCCGGCGGCGCGCTCGCGGGCACGGGCCAGCCGCTCGTCGAGCTTGTCCTTGCCGCCGAGCAGGCAGTGGCCGGGGATGCGGACGTCCTGCAGGACGACCTCGGCGGTGTGGGAGGCGCGGATGCCGTGCTTCTTGAACTTCTGGCCCTGCGAGAGGCCGGGGGTACCGGGCGGGACGACGAAGGAGGCGTGGCCGCGGGCGCCGAGCTCCGGGTCGACCACAGCGACGACGACGTGGACGTCGGCGATTCCGCCGTTGGTGGCCCAGGTCTTGGTGCCGTTGAGGACCCATTCGTCCTTGGCGCCGTCATGGACCGCGCGCGTACGCATCGCCGAGACGTCGGAGCCCGCGTCGGGTTCGGAGGAGCAGAAGGCGGCGATCTTCACGTCGTTCGCGTCGCCGTACATCTGCGGCACCCAGGTGCCGATCTGCTCGTCGGTACCGTTGGTGAAGACGCTGATCGCGCCGAGCCCGGTGCCGGCGATCGCGAGACCCAGCCCGGCGTCGCCCCAGAAGAGCTCCTCCAGGGTCATGGGGACGCCCAGACCCGTGGGATCGAGGAACTGCTGGGCGTAGAAGTCAAGTGAATACAGCCCGATCCTGGCGGCCTCACGGACCACCGGCCAGGGGAATTCCTCCCGTTCGTCCCACTCGGCGGCTGCGGGGCGCATGACGTCCGCGGCGAAGCCGTGAATCCAGTCGCGGATGGCCTTCTGGTCCTCGTCGAGCTCCAGCGCGAAGTCCCCCATGTCCCCTCCCGGGCCACCTTACTTGCGGTAACGCGAGTGTGTTACCCGCCAGTAGATGGTGTCAACTCCCCCGCCCCTCGAATCCGCTGCGTGGAGCGGGTGTTACGTTGCGCAGGCGTTTGTGAATCACTGGGCGGGGAGGCACGTCTTATGGGGACCAGTCAGCGGGACGAACAGCAGCGGGCGGCGGAACAGCGGCGCAAGGAGCTGCTGGAGGCCGCCGACCGCGTGGTACTGCGGGACGGGCCGGGGGCCTCGATGAACGCCATCGCGGCCGAGGCCGGCATCACCAAGCCGATCCTCTACCGCCACTTCGGCGACAAGGGCGGCCTGTACCGGGCGCTGGCCGTACGCCATACCGACGCCCTGCTGACGGGGCTGCGTGCGGCGCTCGACGCACCCGCCGGCCGGCGCCAGAGGGTCGAGGCGACCCTCGACACGTATCTCGCGGCGATAGAGGCCCGGCCCCAGGTGTACCGCTTCCTGATGCACCCCGCCGACGAGGGCAGGCCCTCCGAGCAGGGCTTCGACGTGGGCCGGCACTCCGCTCCCCTGCTGCGGCGCCTCGGCGAGGAACTGGCCCTGGTCATAGCCGAGCGGGTGGACCTCGGGCCGGACGGCGAGGAGCTGGCCCGCGCGTGGGGCCACGGGATCGTCGGCATGATGCACGCGGCCGGCGACTGGTGGCTGCGCGAGCGCCCCTGCTCGCGCGGACGGCTGGTAGGACACCTCGCGGACCTGCTGTGGGGGCGCCTGGCCGTTTCGGGCGAGCGCGCCGACGGGCCGGGCTTCTGACTCGTTTTGTCCTCAATCACCGGGCGGGCTGATAATTCAGCCCGTCCGGCGATCGAGGACCGGGGCCTGGGGCGGAGCCCCGTCAAGACCACTTCGGCGCACCGCCCGCAGCGCGCGGCGGCGCCGCAGCCCCGTCACATGGTCGAGGTACAGGCCGCCCCTCAGGTGGTCGCACTCGTGCTGCAGGCAGCGGGCGAAGAAACCCGTGCCGCGCACCTGGACAGCCCTGCCGTCCGCCGTGAAGCCCTCGACCACGGCCTCGTCGAAGCGCGGCGTACCCGCCTCGATGCCCGGCACGGACAGACAGACCTCGGGCCCGCGGACCGTGATGCCCTCGGCGGTCACCAGCCGGGGATTGACCAGATGCCCCAGGTGCCGGCGGTCCTCGTCGTCCGGGCAGTCGTAGACGAAGACCTTCAGCGGGACGCCTATCTGGTTGGCGGCCAGACCCACGCCGCCCGCCGCGTACATGGTGGCGAACATGTCCTCGACCAGAGTCGCCAGGTCCGCATCAAAGTCCGTCACCTCCTCGCAGGGCGCCACGAGACCCGGGTCTCCGAGCAGCCGCATGGGCCGCACTCGTCCTGAACTGCCGGGAATCGTGCCTCTTCGCATGGGCCCAAGAGTACGTTCCATGGACGGCGGGTTCGGGCCCGCGCCCGGATCTCGATAGGCTGATCCCCGACCGAAGCCTCCTGGCTGACGATTCGGCGCGGAGGGGGCGTTCCACCGGCGGACCAGGGACAGGCGCGGCGCCGGAACAAGGAGGATCTAGGACGATGGCAGGCAACTCGGGGCCACTGTCGCCGCGGGCCAAGCTGGCCGTGACGGCTGGCAAGGCGGCTGCGGCGGTGTCGCGGGCCGCGGGCCGCGGCAGCGGGTCGGTGATCGGCGGCAAGGTCGCGCTCAAGCTCGACCCCGACCTGCTGGCCCGGCTGGCAACCCACCTGGACGTGGTCCTGGTGTCGGCCACCAACGGCAAGACGACCACGACCCGGCTGATCGCCGAGGCGCTGCGGGCCAGCGGACCGGTGGTGTCGAACGCGCTGGGCGCGAACATGCCCGCGGGCATCACCTCCGCCCTGGCGGGCGGCTCGGACGCGCGGTACGGCGTGATCGAGGTGGATGAGAAGTACCTGGCCGGCGTCGCCCGTGACGTCGCACCGAAGGCCATAGCGCTGCTGAACCTCTCGCGCGACCAGCTCGACCGGGCCGCGGAGACGCGCATGCTCGCCGAGAAGTGGCGCGAGGGGCTGGCCGGCACCAAGGCCGTGGTGATCGCGAACGCGGACGACCCGCTGATCGTGTGGGCGGCTTCCTCGTCGCAGAACGTGGTGTGGGTGGCGGCCGGCCAGGAGTGGAAGGACGACGCCTGGTCGTGCCCCTCCTGCGGCGGTGTGATGCAGCGCCCGGGCGACGACTGGTTCTGCGGCGACTGCGGCTTCAGGCGGCCCACCCCGAGCTGGGCGCTGTCGGGCGACTACGTCCTCGACCCGCACGGTTCCGCGTGGCCGATCCACCTCCAGCTGCCCGGCCGGGCCAACAAGGCCAACGCCACCACCTCGGCCGCCGTGGCCGCGACCTTCGGGGTGCCCCCGCAGGTGGCGCTGGAGCGGATGTACCAGGTGCAGGCGGTCGCGGGCCGGTTCGACGTGGTGTCGTTCCTGGGCCGTGAGGTACGGCTGCTGCTGGCGAAGAACCCGGCCGGCTGGCTGGAGACGTTCTCGCTGATCGACGGGCCGCCGGCGCCGGTGATCCTGGGCGTGAACGCCCGCGGCGCGGACGGCACGGACACCTCGTGGCTGTGGGACGTGGACTACCCCAGGCTCGCGGGGCACCCGATCTTCGTCATCGGTGACCGCAAGCTCGACCTCGCGGTCCGCCTGGAGGTCGCGGGCCTGGAGTTCCGGGTCTGCGAGAGCGTGGACGAGGCCGTGCAGGCGGCCCCGCCCGGCAGGATCGAGCTGATCGCCAACTACACCGCGTTCCAGGACGTCCGCCGCCGCGTGGGCAACTAGCCCCGCGAGCACCGAAGGATTGTGAGCATGAGCCAGAACAGTCTGCGTGTGGTGTGGGTCTACCCCGACCTGCTCAGCACCTACGGCGACCAGGGCAACGTCCTGGTCCTGGAGCGGCGCGCCCACCAGCGCCGCCTGGACGTCCAGCGGGTCGACGTACGGTCCGACCAGCAGATCCCCACCTCCGGGGACATCTATCTGATCGGCGGCGGTGAGGACCGTCCGCAGCGGCTGGCGGCCGAGCGGCTGCGCCGCGACGGCGGCCTGAACCGGGCCGTCGCCAACGGCGCGATCGTCTTCTCGGTCTGCGCCGGGTACCAGATCCTGGGCCACGAGTTCATCAACGACCTCGGCCAGCGTGAGCAGGGCCTGGGGCTGCTGGACGTCGTCAGCACCCGAGGCGAGGGCGAGCGCTGCGTCGGCGACGTGCTGGCCGACATCGACCAGCCGCTGGGCCTGCCCCCGCTGACCGGCTTCGAGAACCACCAGGGCATCACGCACCTGGGCCCGACGGCCCGCCCCTTCGCCCGGGTCCGCTTCGGCAAGGGCAACGGCACCGGTGACGGCACCGAGGGCGCTTACCACGAGACCGTCTTCGGCACCTACATGCACGGCCCGGTCATGGCCCGTAACCCGCATGTCTCGGACATGCTGATCAAGCTGGCGCTGGACGTCAACGCCCTGCCTCCGGTCGATGACCGCTGGTACGAGGCGCTGCGCGCCGAGCGGATCGCGGCGGCGACACAGCCCGCATAGCGGACGGTCGCGATCCCCGCCGCCGCTGCCCGTTAGGGTGGCGGGGATCGCACCGGACGACGGGGTCCGGTCTCCGGCCCTGTCGCGGCCCTGGTGCCGCCCCTGTTGCGAGGTTCCCTGTCATGCGTATCGGTGTTCTCACCTCCGGCGGCGACTGCCCCGGTCTCAACGCCGTCATCCGCTCCGTCGTGCACCGCGCGGTCGTCGATCACGGCGACGAGGTCATCGGCTTCCGCGACGGCTGGCGGGGCCTGCTGGACGCGGACTACCGCGAGCTGGACCTGGAGGCCGTGGGCGGCATCCTGGCCACCGGCGGCACCATCCTCGGTTCCTCCCGGGTACAGCCGGCGCAGCTGCGCGACGGCGTCGAGCAGGCCCGCGGCCACGTCGCCGACCTGGGCCTGGACGCGCTCGTCCCGATCGGCGGCGAGGGCACGCTCAAGGCGGCCCGCCTGCTGTCGGACGCCGGGCTGCCGATCGTGGGCGTCCCCAAGACCATCGACAACGACATCGCCTCGACCGATGTGACCTTCGGCTTCGACACGGCGGTGGGGGTGGCGACCGACGCCCTGGACCGGCTGAAGACGACGGCCGAGTCGCACCAGCGGGTGCTCATCGTCGAGGTGATGGGACGTCACACGGGCTGGATCGCCCTGCACTCGGGCATGGCGGCCGGCGCGCACGCGATCGTCGTGCCGGAGCGGCCCTTCGACATCGACGAGCTGACCGCGGTGGTCGGCAAGCGCTTCCTGGCGGGCAAGAGGTTCGCGATCGTGGTGGTCGCCGAGGGCGCCAAGCCGCGCCCGGGCTCCATGGACTTCCAGGTCGGCGCCACGGACGCGTACGGGCACGAGCGGTTCGCCGGGGTGGCCGGCCAGCTCGCCGGTGAGCTGGAGCGGCGCCTGGGCAAGGAGGCGCGGCCGGTGATCCTCGGCCATGTGCAGCGCGGCGGCACGCCCACCGCGTACGACCGGGTGCTGGCGACGCGTTTCGGCTGGCACGCGGTGGAGGCGGTGCACCAGGGCGCATTCGGCATGATGACGGCGCTGCACGGCACGGACATCGCGCTGGTGCCGCTGGCGGCGGCGGTCGAACAGCTCAAGACGGTGCCGGCGGAGCGGTACACCGAGGTGGAGTGCGTGCTGTGAGCCGCCCCCTGCCCTGACCGCTGCCCGCCGCCGGGGGAACCGCCCCGGCCGGAGACCCGGCGGGCGGCGGCTCTACTCTGGTCCCGGCGCATCGGTGCGAAATGGGAGAGAGCGGATGGATCACAGCGGGCACGGCATGATGCATATGGACATGCCGCCGTTCACGCTGGGCCGGGGTCTGCAGTTCAGTGGTGAACCGTTCTTTGTGATCGGCTGCCTGCTGGGGCTGGGCCTCTACGGCTGGGCCGTGGTGCGGCTGCGGCGGCGCGGGGACGCGTGGCCGTGGAGCCGGGTGGTGGCGTTCGTCCTCGGCGTGCTGAGCGTGGCGCTGGTGATGTGCACCAAGCTCAACGACTACGGCATGGTCATGTTCAGCGTGCACATGGTGCAGCACATGGTCATCAGCATGCTCTCCCCCATCCTGATCCTGCTCGGCGCGCCGGTGACCCTGACCCTGCGTGCCCTGCCGGCGGCCGGGCGCGGGCGCAAGGGGCCGCGCGAGTGGCTGGTCGCCCTGCTGCACAGCCGCTACATGCGCGTCATCACGCACCCGGCGTTCACGATCCCGCTGTTCATCGCGAGCCTCTACGCCCTGTACTTCACACCGATCTTCGACTTCCTCATGGAGAGCCGGACCGGGCACATCGCGATGATGGTCCACTTCCTCGCGGTGGGTCTGGTGTTCTTCTGGCCGATCATGGGCGTGGACCCGGGCCCGCACCGGCCGGGGTATGTGATGCGGATGCTGGAGCTGTTCGCCGGCATGCCCTTCCACGCCTTCTTCGGCATCGCGCTGATGATGGCCTCGGAGCCGATGATCGGCACGTACATGCACCCGCCGGCCTCGCTGGGCATCGACGCGCTGGACGACCAGAAGGCGGGCGGCGGCATCGCCTGGGCGTTCAGCGAGATCCCCTCGGTGCTGGTGCTGCTCGCGCTCGTCTACCAGTGGTACCGCTCGGAGCAGCGGCAGGCCAGGCGCAGCGACCGGGCCGCGGACCGCAACGGTGACAAGGAGCTGGTGGCCTACAACGCCTACCTGGCCTCGCTCAACGCCCGGGGGCAGTGACCGGCCGGTCGGCGGTATGGCGGTAGGGACCGCGGCGGAGAGACGATGGTCTCCTGGCCGCGGTCCGCGCATGTGTACGGCAGGGCCGCCGTGAGGAAGGTGCGGGGATGCCCGGATCGGCGAAGACGATGGCGGCGCTGACCGTCGGCGGACTGGTCCTGGTGACCGCCTACACCGTGACGATCGGCAGCAACGGGTGGCTGTGGTTCACGTGGGTGGTCCTGGGGCTGGCGACCATAGGGGCGCTGGTGGCCCGCGGCACATGAGGCACCGCGCGCGGGCCCGTGCGGCCGGAGTGCCCCTTCGCGGGCCGGAGGCAGCTCGGGCAGCTCGGGCGGCCCCGGCGCGGTCAGAAGCGGAAGACGGGGCCCGTGGCGGTCTCCAGGGCGCAGCCGTTGGGGAAGCTCTTGCGCCAGGAGACGGCGACACCGTCCCATTCGCCGTCGGCGGTGGCGGTGACCGGGTCGTACTCCCTGCCGCACACGGCCTGGCTGTCGCGGGGCAGCGCGTCCGGCCGGCCGTCCGCCAGGCGCAGGCTCTCGCAGGCCTCGGACGCATGGGGGTGGTGCCCGCCCGGCCCCGGGCAGACGAGCTGTACGCCCCGGATCCAGGTGCTCCGGGCGCCGGAGACGGTCAGCAGGACCCGCCCCTCGCCCCGCTCGTCGGCGCCCGCCGCGGCCGGGGACAGGGCGAGGAGGGCGGTGGCGGTCGCCGCTGCGGCGGTGGTGCGTACGGACATGGGTGGTGCCTCCAGGGGCGCGGGGGTGCCCGCGCCAGGCCACCGCGCGCACGCTCGCGCGGCAAGCGGCCGCACCGCGCCCTCACCCGTGTGGGGGTGCCGGGCCACTCGGTCGGCCGCCTGGGGTGACCTGCGGAAAACCCGTCGCGTGGCCGGTGCCGACGGCCGTACGCTCGGCGCCTGTGACACAGCTTCTGACAAGGGATGACGCATGAGTGCGCGACTGCGCGAGGTCGCGCGGATGACGGAGATGATCGTCGAGGCCGGCGGCTACACCACGGCCGGCGGCGCGCGGGTGGACATCGCCGACGCGGTCGGGCGGGCCAGAGCGGGGACGCGGCTGTACGGGCCGGAGCCGGTGGCCGTGCCGGACGCGGTACCTACCGTGGCGGCGACGGCGTTCGAGGTGACCGGCGAAGGCAGCCTGAACGCGTCGCGCCGCGTGGCGGAGGCCGGTCCGGTGGCGGTCCTCAACTTCGCCTCCGCCCGCAACCCCGGGGGCGGCTACCTCAACGGCGCCCAGGCGCAGGAGGAGGCGCTCTGCCGCGGCTCGGCACTGTACACGTGCCTGCGGCAGGCCCCGGAGTACTACACGGCGCACCGCGCGGACCCGAGCCCGTTCTACAGCCACCGGGTCATCCACTCCCCCGGCGTCCCCGTCTTCCGCGACGACCGCGGCGCCCTGCTCGATTCCCCCTACACGGCCGGGTTCCTGACGTCGCCCGCCCCCAACGCCGGGGTGATCGCCCGGCGCACGCCGGACGGGAGCGGCCGTGTTCCGGCGGCGCTGGCGGAGCGCGCCGGCCGCGTCCTGGAGGTCGCGGCCGCGCACGGCTACCGCCGACTGGTGCTCGGCGCCTGGGGATGCGGGGTCTTCCGCAACGACCCGCAGCAGGTCGCGACGGCCTTCGCCGGTCACCTGCGGGGCCCGGGCCGGTTCGCGAACCGGTTCGAGCACGTCGTCTTCGCGGTCCTGGACCGCCGCGCCGACTCCCCGACCCGGGCGGCCTTCGCATCGGTGTTCGCGCCGAACGGGCGCTGAGGTCTCACACGGGAGCGGGGCCGGGCTCCTGCAGCACGTCCCGGGCGCTGTCCCCGCGGATCCGGAAGAGGCCGGGCCCCACCTCGTCCGACCGCAGCAGGATCACGGCGCACCTGTCCGCGGCCACACGGTGCACAGGGCCCAGCAGGCCCCGGCCATGCGGGTGCCGGTCAGGCCGGCGTCGGTGAGGCCGGCGGCCCGCAGCCGGCCCTGCGCGGACCGCGTTGCCCGGGCCGATGCCCATGACCTGCCCGCAGGAGAGCTGGGCGTGGCCGGAAACCGCCGTCCCGGGTACCCGGGACGGCCGCGGAATGGTGCTGCGCCCCGGCCATGAGGGGCCGGGGCGCAGCGTTGCCGTGCGGTGGAGCGGCTTCGGCCTTACTTCGTGGCGGCCTTCGGCGGCTCGGGGGTGGCGTGCGGGGTGCACGTCACGTCCTTGCCGTCGGTCTTGCCGGTCAGGAGGTAGGCGTCGACGCGGTCGTTGACGCACGGGTTGGTCAGACCCGTGACACCGTGGGAGCCGGCGCCCTTCTCGGTGATCAGCGTGGAGCCGCGGAAGCGCTTGTGGAGCTCGACGGCGCCTTCGTACGGGGTGGCGGCGTCACGGTCGGACTGCACGATGAGGGTCTGCGGCAGGCCCTTGTGCGTGGTGACCTCCACGGGGTTCTGCTGCGGGGCCCTCCAGGTCGCGCAGGGCAGGTTCATCCAGGCGTTGGCCCAGGTCATGAAGGGGGCCTGGCGGTGGATGCGGGTGTTGTCGCGGTCCCACTTGTTCCAGCTGGTGGGCCACTTGGCGTCGGCGCACTCGACGGCCGTGTAGACGGCGTTGCTGTTCTCGGAGGCGATGTTGCCCTTGGTGTCGCTCAGGTCCGGGCCGGCCGCCTGCACGAGAGCCTTCTCGTCGCCGGCGCGGTACTTCTTCCAGGTGTCGGCGACCGGGACCCAGGAGGAGTCGTAGTACGCGGCGCCCTGGAAGAAGTTGATCAGCTCGGCCGGGCCGACGACGCCGCCGATGGGCTGCTTCTTCGCGGCCGCGCGGAGCTTCTCCCACTCCTGCTGGACCTTGGCGCGGGTGTCGCCGATGTGGAAGACGGAGTCGTACTTGGCGACCCAGGCCTCCCAGTCCTTGAAGCGGCCCTCGAAGGCGATGTCCTGCTCGAGGTTGGCCTGGTACCAGATGTTGTCCCGGGCCGGGTTGACGACACTGTCGACGACGAGGCGGCGGACGTGGCTCGGGAAGAGCGTGCCGTAGACGGCGCCGAGGTAGGTGCCGTAGGAGACGCCGAGGTAGTTCAGCTTCTTGTCGCCGAGGGCGGCACGGACGACGTCGACGTCACGGGCGGTGTTCGGCGTCGTGAGGTACGGAAGGAGCTTGCCGCTGCGCTCGGCGCAGCCGTCGGCGTACTCCTTGGCCAGCTTGCGCTGGGCGCGCTTGTCGGCCTCGCTGTCGGGCACGGGGTCGGCCTTGGGGGCCTTGACGAACTCCTGGGGGTCGACGCAGGAGATCGGGGCGGAGCGGCCCACGCCGCGCGGGTCGAAGCCGACGAAGTCGTAGGCCTTCGAGATCTTCGCGTACAGCGGGTTCTTCGTCGTCACCTTGCGCGGGAACCTCAGCCCGGAGCCGCCGGGGCCGCCGGGGTTGTAGACGAGCGAGCCCTGGCGCTCGTCCGCGGTACCGGTGGAGCGGACGCGGTCCACGGCGATCTTGATGGTGGGGCCGCCGGGCTTGGCATAGTCGACGGGGACGGTCACGAAGCCGCACTGGATGGGCTTCTCGAGGCCCCAGTCGGCCGGGCAGTCCTGCCAGTCGATGCCGGCCTTCTCCGCCCGCTCGGCGGCGATCTTCACGCCCTTGGCCTCGGCGGCGCCACCCGGCACCGCCTGCGCCGCGCCGGCCGCCGGGGCGGTCAGGAACCCGGCGACGAGCGTGCCGGCCACCACGGTGCCGGCCGCGATGGATATCGCGTTTGGTCTCACGTAGGAATCCCCCTGCTGAGTGCCGCCCGAGGCGGCGGTGATCACGCGGTCTGCAAGGGGGAATCCTTGCGCCTCCCCTGCCATAAAGGACAGGGCAGGCGGGCGTTCTTTACTAATCCGTAAACGTGACGAAACACAGAAGGGTACAGGAGGCGCCATTCGCCCCAACTCCCTCTAGGGCGCCCCCAATGCGGCATTCAGCTGGGATAGTCCCCAATCCAGCAGCTTGCGCAGGACCAGCGCGTCCGGCGCCACCGCGCTCACCAGGGCGGCCGGACCGGCGAGCGGGGTGAGGGCCGCCGTCGCGCCGAGCGGGCGGGCCACCACCGGGTGCCTTTCGAAGGCGGGGTCGACGACCAGGAGTTGGCCGACCGCCCGGTGGCCGCCGAGCACCGCCCCGCCGTCCCATCCGGGCGCCCCGGGCCCGTAGCGGAGCTCCTGGTCGAACAGCGGACGCCCGGCACGGCGCACGGTCAGCCGGGCGGCCAGCCGCCCCGGGCGCTCGCCCGCCCTGCCCAGGACCTGCTCCTCGCGGAACACCAGGCGGGCGGTGGCGGCGAGGCCGACACGCGTCGTCATGCGCAGGTCGCTGCCCTGGGCGGAGATCAGCGGTTCGGGCAGCCAGCACACCCGCGCCCCGTCCCCCGCACGGATGAGGGTGTCGTACACGGCGGGCGCGCCCGTACGGCCCGGCAGGGCGATCGTGGCGGCCGTGGTGGTGAAGCGCAGGGCCGCCCCCGCCTCGGCCTCGGCGGTGAGGGCGAGCAGGTCCCCGCCGAGCGGCGCGCTCATGGCGCCGACGAGCGCGACGCGGGCCTGCGGCCCGTGCGGCCGCAGCCGGCGCAGCGCGAAGGGCCCCGCGCCGTCGAGCACGGGCAGCGCGGTGCCGCCTCTGCCGTCCGGCGCGGCGACGATGCGGGCGGCGGCCCGCAGGCCGGTCACGGGTACCGGGACGGCCGCGACGGCGGTGGCGACGGTGGCTGCGGTAGCGGTCACGGCGCGGGTGCGGTCCACGCGGCCAGCTGCTCGCGCACCCACTCCCGCACGGGCGCCACACCCCCCTCCGCGGCCAGGGAGGTGAAGGCGACGGGGAGGTCGCCGCGCTGGGCCTTCGCGTCGCGGGCCATGCCCTCCAGGTCGGCGCCGACGTACGGCGCGAGGTCGGTCTTGTTGACGACGAGGAGATTGGCGGTGGTGACGCCGGGCCCGCCCTTACGGGGGATGTCGTCGCCGCCGGCCACATCGATGACGAATATCTGCGCGTCGACCAGGCCCTTGGAGAAGGTGGCGGTGAGGTTGTCGCCGCCGGACTCGACCAGCACCAGATCGAGCGGCCCGATCGCATCCTCCAGGTCCTCGACGGCTTCGAGGTTGGCGGAGATGTCGTCGCGGATGGCGGTGTGCGGGCAGGCCCCGGTCTCCACGGCGGTGATGCGCTCGGGCGGCAGTACGGCGTTGCGCAGCAGGAACTCGGCGTCCTCGCGGGTGTAGATGTCATTGGTGACGACGGCGATCGACAACTCGTCGCGCAGGGACCTGCACAGCGCGGCGACGGTCGCGGTCTTGCCGGAACCGACGGGGCCGCCGAGCCCGATGCGCAGGGCACGGCGGCTCCCGTCGGCCCGCAGGGGCGTGGCGGCGCTGTAGGTGTGGCGGTGCGGGTAGGCGTCGGGGTGGTCGAGGTGCATGGTCCCTCCGGGGGTTCGGTGGTCGGTGTCCGGGGCGCCGGACGGGCTTGTATTTCCGCCGGTCAGGCAACGAGCGAGCCTGTCCGGCGCTTGAGGACCGGCGTCCGGGAGCGGAGCCCCCGCTGACGGTGGAAGGGCGACGGGGCCGGGGAAAGACTCATCGGACACGGGCTACGAGGCGAACAGCCGCACCGGCCAGGCCGCGTGCTGTTCGGCGGTGATGTCGAGCAGTGGTGCGGAAGGGGCAGGGAGGGCGTCGGGGCCCTCGCGCAGGGCGCGCCGCGCGGCCTCGGCGGCCAGCCCGGCGACCCCGTCGAGCTCGGGTGCGAGCCGCGCCAGCACAGCGGTGGCATCGAACGGATCGAGGCTCAGCAGCCGTACGACCGCCGTGGCCGGTCCGCTCACCGCCTCGTACGCGGCGGTGTACGCGGCGTCGAGCGGTCCGAGCCCGGCGGCTCGCGCGGCGAGCCCGAGGACGACGGGCTGGTGCGCGCCGCGCGGCCGGGCGGCCGCGAGGGCGTCGAGTCCGGGCGACGGCCAGGCCGCGCGGGCAGCGCGCATCATCTGCCGTCCGAGCCGCCGGGCGGCGGCGCGCAGGGCGGGCGAGGGGGTGCGGGCGTCGGCGGCGTCGTCGAGGCCGAGCGGATCGGCCCCGGCTGCGGCCGCGGCGGCGAGCGCGGCCGCAGCCAGCCCGGCGGTGTGCAACCTGCCCCGGCAGAAGGCCTCCAGGGACGCCGCGTCCGTCACCCGCCCGGCCTTCACGGCCGCTTCGGCACCACCGGAGTGCGCATGCCCTCCGGCGGGGAAGCGCCCGTCGGCGAGAACGAGGAGCGCGGCACGATTGACCGGGGGCGACACCGACCGCGCACCCCGCACCGCCGATGCGTCCGCCGCTTGAGGGCACGGCACCGCTGATGCCTCCGGCGGGTGAGAACACAACACCGCTGACTCGTGCGGGGCATGAAGACACAGCACCGCCGACCCGTCCGGCACGTAAGGACGCACCCCGCCCAACCCGTCCGGCTCATGAGGACACGGCACCGCCGACCCGTCCGGCGCATGAGGACGCACCCCACCCAGCCCGTCCGGCGCCTGAGGGCTGGAACCGGCGAAAGCGCGGTGCGGGGGACCCTCCTCCTGGGTGGCCGGCTCGGTCACGGCGCTCATCAGAAGAGGAAGTACCGCTGGGCCATGGGCAGTTCCGCTGCCGGCTGCGGTTCGACGGCCTCCCCGTCGATGGTGACTGTGAACGTGTCGGGGTCGACCTCGACGCGCGGCCGGGCGTCGTTGTTGCGCATGTCCGCCTTGGTGACGCCGCGCGTGCTGCGGATCGGAGTGAAGCGTTTGCCGAGGCCGAGCCGCTCGGGGAGTCCGTCGTCCATGGCCCATTGGGTGACGAAGTTGAGGGAGTTGGCGGCCGGGGCCCGGCCCAGTGCGCCGAACATGGGACGCGGCAGGATGGGCTGCGGGGTGGGGATGGAGGCGTTGGCGTCGCCCATCTGCGCGTAGGCGATCTGGCCGCCCTTGATGACGAGCTGCGGCCGGACGCCGAAGAACGCGGGTTCCCACAGCACGAGGTCGGCGAGCTTACCGGGCTCGACGGAGCCGATCTCGTGGTCCAGGCCCTGCGCGACGGCAGGGTTGACGGTGTACTTGGCGACGTAGCGGCGGGCGCGCAGGTTGTCGGCCGGGCCGTCGCCGGGCAGGGGGCCGCGTCGCTTCTTCATCACGTGCGCGGTCTGCCAGGTGCGCAGGACGACCTCGCCGATACGGCCCATGGCCTGGGAGTCGGAGGAGATGATGGAGATCGCGCCGAGGTCGTGCAGGATGTCCTCGGCGGCGATCGTGCCGGGCCTGATGCGGGACTCGGCGAAGGCGAGGTCCTCGGGGACGGCCGGGTTGAGGTGGTGACAGACCATCAGCATGTCGAGGTGTTCGTCGACGGTGTTGACGGTGTGCGGCCGGGTGGGGTTGGTGGAGCTCGGCAGAACGTTGGGTTCGGAGACGACGGTGATGATGTCGGGTGCGTGCCCGCCGCCCGCGCCCTCGGTGTGGTAGGCGTGGAGGGTGCGTCCGGCGATGGCGGCGAGGGTGTCGCCGACGAAGCCGGCCTCGTTGAGGGTGTCCGTGTGGATGGCGAGCTGGGCGCCGCTCTCCTCGCACACGCTCAGGCAGGCGTCGATGACGGCGGGGGTGGCCCCCCAGTCCTCGTGAATCTTGAATCCGACGGCTCCGGCGCGCAGTTGGGAGCGCATCGAGTCGTACGAGACGGTGTTGCCCTTGCCGAGGAGGCCGATGTTGAGGGGGTATCCCTCCAGGGCCTCGAACATCCGGGCGAGATGCCAGGAGCCGGGGGTGATGGTGGTGGCCTTGCTGCCCTCGGCGGGCCCGGTGCCGCCGCCCACGAGCGTGGTGATGCCGGAGGCGAGGGCCTCGTCGGCGGCCTGGGGGCAGATGAAGTGGACGTGGGCGTCGATGGCGCCGGCGGTGAGAATCCTGCCGTTGCCGGCGATGATCTCGGTCTCGGGTCCGATGACGAGGTCGGGGTGGACGCCGTCCATGGTGTCGGGGTTGCCGGCCTTGCCGACGCCGGTGATCCGGCCGTCGCGCAGGCCCACGTCGGCCTTGACGACACCCCAGTGATCGAGGACGACGGCGCCGGTGATGACGGTGTCCGGGGCGCCCTCGGCGCGGGTGGTGCGGGACTGGCCCATGGACTCCCGGATGACCTTGCCGCCGCCGAAGACCGCCTCGTCCCCGGCGCGGCCGGGTCCGCCGCAGCGGTCCTCCTCGATCTCGATCAGGAGGTCGGTATCGGCCAGCCGGATACGGTCGCCCGTGGTCGGTCCGTAGAGGTCGGCGTAAGCGGCACGGGTGAGCTCAGGCATCGAGCGGTCCCCCGCACTCGCCGCGCAGGCCCTCGACGACCCGCTTGCCCGCGATGGGCACGAGGCCGACCTCGACGGGGATGCCGGGCTCGAAGCGCACGGCGGTGCCGGCGGCGATGTCCAGGCGCTTGCCGCGCGCGGCCGCGCGGTCGAACTCCAGGCCCGGGTTGGCCTCGGCGAAGTGATAGTGGGAGCCGACCTGCACGGGCCGGTCGGCGGCGTTGAGCACGACGAGCCGGGTGCGGTGCAGGCCCTCGTTGAGCCGTACGGGGCCAGTGGCGTGCAGTACCTGTCCGGGAATCATCGGCGTCGCTCTCCCGTCACGCTATGGGCTCGTGGACGGTGACGAGCTTCGTCCCGTCCGGGAAGGTGGCCTCCACCTGCACGTCGTGGATCATCTCGGGGATGCCCTCCATGACCTCGTCGCGGGTGAGCACCTTGCGCCCCGAGGACATCAGCTCCGCCACGCTGCGGCCGTCCCGGGCGCCTTCGAGGATGTGCGCGGTGATCAGGGCCACCGCTTCGGGGTGGTTGAGGCGAAGCCCGCGGGCCCTGCGCCGCTCGGCGACGTCGGCAGCCACATGAAGGAGCAGTCTCTCCTGCTCGTGCGGGGAAATTTGCATGCGTCCCACCTCAACACAGTGTTGACCTGGGGTTGTTCTCCCCGTGGCCACTGAGTGCAGATTAGGGCGCAACCTTTTCCAACGCGTTAACTGCAGTGACTCACTCTTTGCGCGGTCATGGCCATGACCCTCAGCGGCGCGAGGCGTCCCCGGGGTCGCGGTGCTCGGCGGCGATGCCGAAGCGGCGCCGTTCGCCCGGAGCGGACGAAGGCGGGGAGGTGAGCGGCCGCACCGAGTCGGCCGAGCCGGTCACCCGCTCCTCGGCGTCGGTCGCGGCCGCTGCGCCCTCCTCCAGTCGCTGCAGGTCAGCGGCCGAAACCAGGGCGACCAGCGGCTTCCCGTGGCGCGTCACCACGACCCGCTCGCCGCCGTAGACGACGCGGTTGATCAGCTCCGCCAGCTCGGCTCGGGCTTGCGTCACAGGAATTTCGTAGGCCATGCTCCCATTCTACCGAGGCGTACATCCTGTACATTTTTTACAGATGACCGAGAGAGGCTCACCCATGGACCGACCCGCAGCCCGCCACGTCCTTCCCGAGTTCACCGAGCGCACCAGCACCGGCACCGGCACCCACACGCTGGATCCGTACGCGAAGCTGTTCTCCGAGCGCATCGTCCTTCTGGGAACACCCGTCGACGACATCGCCGCCAACGATCTGATCGCACAGTTCATGCACCTCGAACACGCGGCTCCGGAGCGGGACATCTCGCTCTACATCAATTCCCCCGGCGGCTCCTTCGAGGCCATGTGCGCCGTATACGACACGATGCGCTACATCGGCTGCGCGATCGAGACCGTCTGCCTGGGCCAGGCCGCCTCGGCCGCCGCGGTCCTGCTGGCGGCCGGCACACCGGGCAGGCGGCTGGTGCTGCCGCACGCCCGGGTGCTCATCCACCAGCCGTCCCTCGCCGAGCCCGTCCAGGGCCGGCCCTCGGACCTGGCGCTGCACACCGAGGAGCTGCTGCGCGTCCGCGAGGGCCTGGTGGGGATGCTGGCCCTGCACACGGGACAGGAGGCGGAGCGGGTGCGGCGCGACATCGAGCGTGACACCTTCCTCGACGCCGGGGCCACGGTGGCCTACGGCCTGGCCGACGCGGTCGTCACCGACCGCCGGCTCCAGGGCCCGTCGGCCGGGGCGAGGTGAGTGGCGCGATGTGGCCGCCGGAACTGACGCCGCTGCCCGCCCTGACCCGCGCCGAGGGTGAGGTGGTCGACCGCTATCTGGAAGTACTGGATCTCCTCGGCCGGATCAACCCGGCTCGCGCGCATGACACGTACGGCGCGCTACGAGCCGCGCAGACGCTCGCGCTCGCCGCCGCGGGGCTGCGCGACGCGCTGACGGTCATGCACGAACGCGGCGAACGCGAGATATGCGCGGGGACGCTGGCACGAGCGATGCAGGTCCTGGACGGCGAACGCCGGGCGATGCGGGTCACGTTGCCGCCGAAGCCGCCGAACTGAGGAGCGGAAACATTCTCCCCCCGATCTCCTTCAGACGGCGGATGCGTTCGTAGACGTCGCGCAGTGATCACCCCGGGCAGTGCGCGCACTCGGCGCTCGCGGAGATCGCCGCACCGCAGGTGACGGACTCACCAGGGGAAGGTCGCGACCGTCAAATCGCCGCGCGTCCACCCGAATTGCCCAGAGGTGACGAGGCTCACATAACACCGGATCTGCTCGGCTTCCGCGTCGCGACTGCGCCAAGATCCGTCCGACGACAAGACCCCGCCACCGCGGCGGGGCGGTCCGGGCGGACGCCGAACCCTGCCGCCGCCGGGACGACTGGTCGACATGAGTGCACCGGCAGGGATGGAGGACCCGAGCACGGCGGGACGGCGGGAGGGCAAGCCGACTCCCTTACGTCCCTTGGGGTGAAGCCGCTCACGCGGCCGGGCATTCTTCGCCTGCCCGAACCCGACAGGTCATCCTTCACAGGCGGCTGACGAAGGGTTTGGCATGGGCGCGCACAAACGTCCCTCAATGCTGTCCAGGGCAGGGTCCGTACCCCTGTCCGTGAAATCCGCCCTGACTCTGGCGGCCGTCGGTGCCACGGTGCTGGTACCGGGCGGCGCGACCGACGCGGAAGCCGCAACCATCTCCAACGCAGCCCTGCAGATCGCCGCTTCAAAGGCGGGCTCCCCCTATCAGTGGGGCGCGACGGGGCCGTTCCGCTTCGACTGCTCGGGCCTGACCCAGTACTCCTTCAAGCGCGCCGGCAAAGAGCTGCCCCGGACCGCGCAGGACCAGTACAACCGCACCCGGCACATCCCCGGCCTCTCGCGCACCCAAGGTGACCTGGTGTTCTTCCACGGCCGGGGCGGCGTCTACCACGTGGGGATATACGCCGGGAACAACAAGATCTGGCACGCCCCCAAGACCGGCTCGGTCGTCCGCCTGGAGCGCATCTGGAGCCGTAACGTCTCCTACGGCCGCGTGAACGGCTGAGCCGCCCGCGGGGCCGGCGCGCCGGCACCACACCGACCGCGCCGGACGCGACCGCGTCGCACACGATGCGCTGAGCGCCCCTTCCGTGGCAGCGGACCCTGCTGCCCTCCGGTGCCCCAGCGGCACCCGCGGCACCTGTGAACCCACCGGTTCAGGAGCGCGCTTCACGAGAGCGCCGGGCCGGGCGGAACCCCGCCCGGCCTCCACGCCGTCCGTCAGCGGACGGATGCCGTCCAGGGCAGGCGGATCCACACCGTCTTGCCGCCGTCGGCGGTCGGCGTGATGCAGAGCCTGCCGCCGCGCTCGGCGGTGAGGCAGCGGATGATGACCAGGCCGCGCCCGTTGTCCCGCTGGACGGTGGCGGGCAGTCGCCGGGGGCGGCACGGGTGGCTGTCCGTGACCCCGATCCGCAGTTGCTCGCCCCGGTCCATACGGACGTCCACCGTGAAGGTGGGTGACTGGCCCTGGGTGTGCTGCACGGCGTTGGTGGCCAGCTCCGAGACGATCAGCCGGACGGCATCGGCGGCCTCCGTGCCGGCCGGCAGGCCCCATTCCGTGAGCACGTCCATGACATAGCGGCGGGCCGCGGAGACCGAGGCGGGGCTGCTCGGCAGAGTGACGGTTGCTTCCTGGCGGTCTGCCATGGCGCTGTCCCTTTCCCACCGGGGCCGGACTCCGACGCGCGGCGTGCGGTGAAGTCGAGAGCAGCCTCCGACGGCTCTTCGCGACACAGTGCCACTGTTCACGGCCCCGATGGGCGCGATCCACCGAATTATGGATATATCTGTCGCTCGAAGCGGTGAACTCTGCTACGAGCGACCCGATTTGCACGCCACACTGGTCTATTGACTCTGACGTGTGGATTTGAGCGGCGGGGAGGAGAGCTGATGCGGTACGGACCCGCGGTGCGCCGCCGCAAACTGGGCGCGGAGCTGCGCCGGCAGCGTGAACTGACCGGGATGACGAGCAGGCAGGCGGCGGGGGCGGTCGGCTGGCACCAGTCGAAGGTGAGCCGGATCGAGACGGGCATCAGCGGCGTGAAGCCCTCGGACGTGGCCCGGCTGCTGGATGTGTACAGCGTGTCGGACCCGGAGCTGAGGGCGCTGCTGGGAGCGCTGTGCGGGGCGGGCTCGAAGGATGCGGAAGGGTCCCGGCGCGGCTGGTGGTATGCCTACCGCGATCTGCTGCCTTCGGCGTATCTCGACTTCATCAGCCTGGAGTCGGAGGCCTCCCACGCGCGCACGCTGGAGACCACGGTGGTGCCCGGTCTGTTGCAGACGCGGGCATACGCCCGGGCGGTGACCCGCGCGGCACTGGCCGATCCGCCGGCCGAACAGGTCGAGGAGCTCGTCCGGGTGCGGATGGCACGCCAGTCGGTACTGGAAGGGGAGCAACCGCTGCAGCTCTGCGCGGTGCTCGACGAGGCGGTGCTGCGGCACGAGGTCGGCGGCCCCGAGGTGATAGCGGGGCAGCTGCGGCACCTGTTGGCCATGGGTTCGCTCCCGCATGTGCGGCTGCACGTGCTGCCGTTCACCACTGGAAACCATATCGGCATCACCGGCCCTTTCGTTATCTTCTCCTTTCCGCGCATCGCCGATCTGGACGTGGTTGTTCTCGACCATCTGACGAGTAGCCTCTACCTGGAGCGCAAAGAGGACCTCCGGGCGTACGGCTCGGCGTTCACCACGCTCCAGGCGCACGCCCTCTCGCACGAAAACTCGTTGGAATACATCGCCGGGATCAGCGACGGCGCGTAAGGAGGCAACATGTCAGCAATGCCTCGGTACGTACCCTCTCCATCGGCTCACGCAGGCTGCCGCGACGCAGTGTGGCATCGCAGCAGCTACAGCACCGGGATGAACAACTGCGTCGAAACGGCAAGCCTGGGAACGGAACTGCTCGGCGTGCGCGACTCCCAGCGCACGGCCGGGCCGGTTCTGCGGTTCTCGCCCGCAACCTGGTCCGTGTTCGTGGCGGTCCTGCGCGGCGGGAATCAGGGCAGCGCCGGCAACGGGGACTGCGACGGGACCACCGCCGCGCGAAGCTGAGGGTTCAGACGGCCGGCGCGGTCCGTACGATCGCGTCGGCCGCCTGAGCGACCTGGAGGTCGGAGAGATCCGCCCGCGCGGTGAGCCGCAGCCGCGAGACGCCGTCCGGTACGGACGGGGGCCGGAAACAGCCGACCGCCAGCCCCGCCTCCCGGCAGTCGGCCGCCCAGCGCACCGCCGCCTCGGGAGAGGGGGCCCGCACGGAGACCACCGCCGCGTCCGGACGCACCGCCGTCAGCCCCGCCGCCGTCAGCCGCCGGTGCAGTTCGCCGGCCACGGCCCGGACCCGCAGGGTCCGCCCGGGCTCGCGGCGCAGCACCTCCAGGCTCGCCAGCGCCGCGCCGGCCGCCGCCGGGGCGAGGCCGGTGTCGAAGATGAAGGTGCGGGCGGTACTGATGAGGTGGGTGATGACCCGGGCGGGGCCGAGCACCGCACCGCCCTGGCTGCCCAGGGACTTGGAGAGGGTGACCGTGGCCACCACGTCCCGGTCGCCGGCCAGGGCCGCCGCGTGCACGGCACCGCGGCCGCCGTCACCGAGCACGCCGAGCCCGTGTGCGTCGTCCACGAGCAGCGCCGCGCCGCTCGCCCGGCAGGCCTCGGCGAGGGCGCGCAACGGGGCTGCGTCACCGTCGACGGAGAAGACGGAGTCGGTGACGGCGATCGCCCGGCCCTGGTGTGCGGCCAGGCTCTTGCGGAAGGCGTCCGGGTCGGCGTGCGGCACGACGGTCTTCTCGGCGCGCGCGAGGCGGCAGCCGTCGATGAGCGAGGCGTGGTTGCTCTCGTCGCAGACCAGCAGGGTGCCCGAGCCCACGGGGCCGGAGAGCGCGGTGACGGCGGCGAGGTTCGCGGCGTAGCCGGAGGAGAAGACGAGGGCCGCCTCGAAGCCGCAGAACCCGGCGAGCTCCTCTTCCAGCCGGGCGTGCAGGGCGGTGCTGCCGGTGACCAGGCGGGAGCCGGTGGCGCCCGCCCCCCAGCGGCGGGCCGCCCGGGCCGCGGCCTCGGTGACCTCGGGGTGGTGGGTCAGGCCCAGGTAGTCGTTGCCGGCCAGGTCGATGAGGGCGGAGTCGGCCGCGCGGGGACGCAGGATGCGTTCGAGGCCCGCTGCCCGCAGCCGCTCCTGCTGCGCATCGATCCAGTCGAAGGCGTCCTGGGGCATCGTCCGTCCCTTTTCTTCATTTGGTGGGTTTGCATAAAACCTAGCTCGCAGCCGGGCCGGTCACGATGTGGCAATACACACAGCTCGATCCTCCTGTGTTGTGTGATCCCCACCTTGGCCGGAAGCGGTGCCGTAGGCGAGGATCTGCGCCATGGACCTGCTGAACACGCTGGTGGAGAAGGGGTTGCGGCGGGAGCTGCCGACCCGCGAAGAGGCGCTCGCCGTGCTGGCGACCTCCGACGACGAACTGCTCGACGTGGTGGCCGCCGCGGGGAAGGTGCGCCGCAAGTGGTTCGGACGGCGGGTGAAACTCAACTATCTCGTCAACCTCAAGTCCGGGCTCTGTCCCGAGGACTGCTCGTACTGCTCGCAGCGGCTGGGCTCCAAGGCCGGGATCCTCAAGTACACCTGGCTGAAGCCGGAGGAGGCCTCGAAGGCGGCGGCCGCCGGGGTCGCCGGCGGTGCGAAGCGGGTCTGCCTGGTGGCCAGCGGCCGCGGGCCGACGGACCGGGACGTCGACCGGGTCTCGGAGACCATCGAGGCGATCAAGGACGAGAACGCGGACATCGAGGTGTGCGCGTGCCTCGGGCTGCTCTCCGACGGTCAGGCGGAGCGGCTCCGGGCGGCGGGTGCCGACGCCTACAACCACAACCTCAACACGTCCGAGGCGACGTACGCCGGCATCACCACCACCCACACCTACGCCGACCGGGTGGAGACCGTGCAGCAGGCCCAGGCGGCGGGCATGTCCGCCTGCTCTGGGCTGATCGCGGGCATGGGCGAGAGCGACGCGGACCTGGTGGACGTGGTCTTCTCGCTGCGCGAGCTGGACCCGGACTCGGTGCCGGTCAACTTCCTCATCCCCTTCGAGGGGACGCCGCTGGCCAAGGAGTGGAACCTCACTCCTCAGCGCGCGCTGCGCATCCTGGCGATGGTGCGGTTCGTCTGCCCGGACGTGGAGGTCCGGCTCGCGGGCGGGCGCGAGGTGCACTTGCGCTCGATGCAGCCGCTCGCGCTGCACCTGGCCAACTCGATCTTCCTCGGCGACTACCTGACCAGCGAGGGCCAGGAGGGCAGGACCGACCTGGCGATGATCGCGGACGCGGGCTTCGAGGTGGAGGGGGCGGGCACCACGACGCTGCCCGCGCACCGGGCGGACGCGCTCGCGGCCGCGGGCTGCGGCTCGCACGCCGGAAGCGGCTGCGCCGGGCAGGGCGCCGCGGAGAGCACGGACGGCTGCGGTTCGCACGGCGCGGGCGGCTGCGGGCCCTGCGGTGACAGCACTCCGGCGGACGCCGCTGCCGAGGAGGCCGCGGCCGTGCCGGTACCGGCCGGTGAGGCCCGTACGGACCTGGTCGCCGTCCGGCGCCGGGGCGCGGGGACGGACCTGCCGCCCAATGCCTGAGCCCCTCACCCCCGCCCGGCTGACCGCCCTGGACCGTCAGCACGTCTGGCACCCCTACGGCCCGATGCCGGGCCGGCAGGAACCGCTGGTCGTCGAGTCCGCGTCCGGCGTCCGGCTGCGGCTGGCCGAACCGGTGCACGGCTCGCGCGAGTTGGTGGACGGGATGTCGTCGTGGTGGTCGGCCGTGCACGGCTACAACCACCCGGTGCTCAACGAGGCGGCGCAGGCACAGCTGGGGCGGATGAGCCATGTGATGTTCGGCGGGCTCACCCATGAGCCGGCCGTGCGGCTGGCCGCCCGGCTGGTGGAGATCACCCCCGAGGGGCTCGAACACGTCTTCCTCTGCGACTCCGGCTCGGTGTCGGTCGAGGTCGCGATGAAGATGTGCCTGCAGTACTGGCGCTCGCTCGGCCGGCCGGAGAAGCGCCGCATGATGACCTGGCGCGGCGGCTACCACGGGGACACCTGGCAGCCGATGGCCGTGTGCGACCCGGACGGCGGGATGCACCAGCTGTGGTCGGGGGCGCTGGCCCGGCAGGTCTTCGCCGACGCTCCCCCGCACGACTACGACGAGGACGCCGTGCCCGCGTACTCGGCGCACCTGCGCGAGGTGATCGCGCGCCACGCCCATGAGCTGGCCGCGGTGATCGTGGAGCCGGTCGTCCAGGGCGCGGGCGGCATGCGCTTCCACGACCCCGTATACCTGCGGGTGCTGCGGGAGGCCTGCGACGAGCACGACGTGCTGCTGGTCCTCGACGAGATCGCGACCGGCTTCGGCCGGACCGGCCGGCTCTTCGCGGCGGACCACGCGGGGATCACGCCCGACGTGATGTGCCTGGGCAAGGCGCTGACCGGCGGCTACGTCAGCCTCGCCGCCACGCTGTGCACCCCCCGGGTGGCGGACGGCATCAGCTCGGGCGAGGTGCCGGTGCTCGCGCACGGCCCGACGTTCATGGGCAACCCGCTGGCCTGCGCGATCGCCAACGCCTCGATCGACCTGCTGCTGTCGCGGGACTGGCGGACGGACGTGAAGCGGATCGAGGCGGGCCTGCGCGACGGCCTGGCCGACGCCACCGGGCTGCCGGGAGTGCGGGACGTCCGCGTGCTGGGCGCGATCGGTGTGATCGAGCTCGACCACGAGGTCGACATGGCGGCCGCCACGCGGGCGCTCGTGAGCGAAGGGGTGTGGCTGCGGCCGTTCCGCAATCTCGTGTACACCATGCCGCCGTACATCACGGGCGACGAGGACCTGGCACGGATCTGCGCGGCGGCGTGCGCCGCAGCCCGGCAGGGTTGAGCAGGGCGGCCGGACCCGGGCGGGTCCGGCCGGGAAGAGCGCCGACCGCACGGACGGCGGCAGACAGGTGCACGGCCGCGACGCACGCGGACGGGTGCCACGGTGGAACGGAGCGGAAGTCATGCCGGTCATGGTCGTCACAGGCACGGGCACGGAGGTCGGCAAGACCGTGGTCACGGCCGCCGTCGCGGCGGCGGCCCTGGCCGCCGGGCGCTCGGTGGCGGTGCTCAAGCCCGCGCAGACCGGGGTCGCCCCGGACGAGCCGGGGGACGTGGCGGAGGTACTGCGGCTGGCGGGGCCGGTGACCGGCGTCGAACTGGCCCGCTTTCCGGAGCCCTTGGCACCGGCGACGGCGGCCCGCCGGGCGGGCCGGGCGCCGGTGTCACCCGAGGAGATCGAGCGGGCGGCGGCGAAACTGGCCGCCTCCCACGACCTGGTCCTGGTCGAGGGCGCGGGTGGCCTGCTCGTACAGATGGACGAGGCAGGCTCGACCCTCGCGGACGCGGCCCGGTTGCTGGACGCGCCCGTGCTGGTCGTCGCGCAGGCGGGCCTGGGCACGCTCAACATCACCGCGCTGACCGGCGAGGCGCTGCGCTCGCGCGGGCTGCGCTGCGCGGGCGTGGTCATCGGCAGCTGGCCGGCCGCCCCGGACCTCGCCACCGTGTGCAACCTGGCCGACCTGCCGGAGGCGGCCCGGGCCCCGCTGCTGGGCGCCGTCCCCGAGGGCGCGGCCACGCTGCCCCCCGGCGACTTCCGCGCCATGTCACCGACCTGGCTGGCCCCGCCCCTCTCCGGCCTCTGGGACGCCACACACTTCGCGTCGCAGCAGCACTGACGCCCACGGCGTCCTCAAGCGCCGGACGGGCTGGAGATGTCCTCAAGCGCCGGACGGGCTGGACTCTCCAGCCCGTCCGGCGCTTGAGGACACACCACGCTCAGCCGTCCGGCGCTTGAGGACACCACCACAACCAGCCCGTCCGGCGCTCGAGGACACCACGCTCAGCCGTCCGGCGCTTGAGCACACCACCACAACCAGCCCGTCCGGCGCTTGAGGACAAGAAACGGTGAAAGGGCGGGGAGGGGAAAATCCCACCCGCCGGGGAACAATCGCGGTAGCCGCTCGTATCCCCGGAAAGGGGTGTCCCATGCCGCTCCGCAGTCGCAGTCGCAGTCGCAGAACGCCGCACGACCCAGTGCACCATCCGGTTTTCGCGCGGGCCTACGCCAAATGGAGCCCGGTCATCGACGAGCGGGCCGGCGTCGGCGCCCACCGCCACGACCTGCTCGCAGGACTCTGCGGACGGGTCATCGAGATCGGCGCCGGCAACGGCCTGAACTTCGCCCACTACCCCCGCACCGTCTCGGAGGTGGTGGCGATCGAGCCGGAACGGCAGCTGCGGCGACTGGCGGTGGAGGCCGCCGTCCGGGCAGGGGTGCCGGTGGACGTGGTGCCGGGCGTGGCGGAGGCGCTGCCGGTCAAGAGCGAGGCGTTCGACGCGGCGGTGGTGTCCTTGGTGCTGTGCTCCGTGCGGGATGTGCGGCGCTCGCTGGCGGAGCTGCGCCGGGTGCTGAAGCCGGGCGGTGAGCTGCGGTTCTTCGAGCACGGGGTCGCGCAGGGGCGGGCGCTGGCGCAGGTGCAGCGGACGTTGGACCGTACGGTGTGGCCGCTGCTGTTCGGCGGCTGCCACACGGCCCGTGATCCGCTGGCGTCGATCGAGGCGGCCGGATTCGAGCTGGGCGACTACCGGCGGCTGCAGGTGCCCCGGAGCAGGGTGCCGATGCCGGCTTCGGCGTGTGTGCTGGGGGTGGCCCGGCGGCCGGCCGAGCCGGGGCCTTGATCCCGTCCGGTGAGTTCGATCACGAACGGCGGGCCCACCAGGAAACCGGAGCCCCCCTCCGGTACGTTGTCGGATCAACGACGTCCCAGGGGGTTCACATGTCACGTCCGTTCCGTTTCGCCGTCAATATGCTCAACACCTGCACGTCCGCCGAGTGGCGCGAGAAGTGCCGCAAGGCCGAGGCGATGGGCTACGACGTCATCCTCGTGCCCGACCACCTCGGCATGCCCGCCCCGTTCCCCTCGCTGGTGGCCGCCGCCGAGGCCACGGAGCGTCCGCGGGTGGGCACGTTCGTCCTCAACGCGGGGTTCTGGAACCCGGCCCTGCTGGCCCGCGAGGTGGCCTCCACCGATCAGCTCACGGGCGGCCGGCTCGAGTTGGGGCTGGGGACCGGCTATAACAGGGCCGAGCACGACAGCGCCGGACTGCCGTTCGGGTCGCCGCGCGAGCGGGTGGACCATCTGGAGCGCACGGTCACGGAGCTGAAGCGGCTGCTCGGCGACCCGGAGCACCGCCCCGCCACCGCACAGTCCCCCCGTCCCCCACTGCTGCTCGGCGGGAACGGCAACCGGGTGCTGCGGATGGCGGCGCGCCACGCGGACATCGCGGCCTTCACCGGCGGCGCGACCGGGGCGGACGGAACGCTGCGCCTGATCAGCCCGTCCGAGCTGGAGGAGCGCGTCACGGCCTACCGCGGCTTCGAGGGCGGCCGGCCCGAGCCCGCCGAGCTCAACTATCTGGTGCAGATCGTGGCCGTCGGCGGTGACCCGCGCGCGAGGATCCGCGACCTGATGGGGCGCACCGAAGGCCTCACAGAGGAGGAGCTGCTGGAGCACCCGGCCCTGCTGACCGGTTCGGTGAAGGAGATCGCCGAACGCGTCAGGGGCCACCGCGAGCGCTTCGGCTTCACCTATTTCACGGTCCTGGAGCCCTTCATGGAGGCGTTCGCCCCGGTGATCGAGGAACTCCGGGGCTGACCCACCGAACACTTTGCTCGTCCTTTACCATTGAGGGTCACGATCCGTTCCCGCAGACGAATTCAGCGAAAGGTGTGAGCGTCCGTCCATGGGCGAGCCCCCCAGTAGTCCCCGGAGCCGACATCGCGCGGTCCTTCCGCCCCTGCCCGATCATGGGACGGAGGTGAACCGATGACCGAAGTACTCCTCCTGGTGCTCGCCCTGCTGCTGACGCTCGCCTGCGCCGTGTTCGTCGCCGCGGAGTTCTCCCTCACCACGGTCGAGCGCGCCGAGCTGGAGCGGGCGGCCGACGCCGGCGAGCTGGGGGCCGAGGGCGCGCTCAAGGCCGTCCGGAGCCTCACCTTCCAGCTCTCCGGGGCCCAGCTCGGCATCACCGTCACCGGCCTGATCATCGGCATGATCTCCAAGCCGTCGATCTCGGCGCTGCTCACGGGCCCGGCCGAGGCGCTCGGCCTGCCCCCGTCGGCAGCATCCTCGACCGCCCTGATCCTGGGCACCGTGATCTCCACGGTGGTGCTGATGGTCATCGGCGAGCTCGTCCCCAAGAACTGGGCGATCTCCCGGCCGCTGCCGGTCGCGAAGAAGGTGGCGGGCCCGCAGCGCGCGTTCAGCGCGGCCTTCCGCCCGCTGATCCGGCACCTGAACAACAGCGCCAACCACGTCGTACGCCGGATGGGCCTGGAGCCGGCCGAGGAGCTGGCCACCGCGCGCGGCCCGCAGGAGCTCGCGGCGCTGGCCCGGCACTCCGCCAAGGAGGGCGCTCTGGAGGCGGACACCGCCGAGCTGTTCGTCCGCACCCTCAACCTCGCCGACCTCACGGCCGAGAACGTCATGACCCCCCGCGTCCAGGTCACGGCGCTCGACGCCCGGGCCACGGCCGAGGACGTCGCGAACGCCACCCGGGCCACCGGGCTGTCCCGCTTCCCCGTCTACCGGGGCAGCCTCGACATGGTCGTAGGCATCGCCCACATCAAGGACGTACTGGCCATACCCGCCGAGCAGCGCCACCACCGGCCCGTCACCGGCCTGCTGCGGCAACCGCTGCTGGTACCGGAGTCCCTGACCGTGGACCGGCTGCTGGACCGGCTCTCCGCCAAACGCAGTATGGCCGTGGTCATCGACGAGTACGGCGGTACGGCCGGCGTGGTCACCCTGGAGGACATCATCGAGGAGGTCATCGGCGAGGTCCGCGACGAGCACGACCCGCACGAGCTGCCCGACCTGGCTCCGGCCGGCGAGGACGCCTCGGGCCGCACGCTGTACGACGCGGACGGGGCCACCCGCACCGACCAGCTGGAGCACATCGGGCTGCGGGCGCCGGACGGCCCGTACGAGACCGTGGCCGGCCTCGTCGCCACCGCGCTCGGCCGCATCCCGGCCGAGGGCGACACGGTGGAGGTCGCCGGCTGGCGCATCAAGGTGACCGACGCGTCCGGGCGGCGTGCGGCGCGGGTGCTGCTGACGGCTCCCCTGCCACCCGGCGCCGGTGCCGCCGCTCCCGGGGGAGCGGACCGATGACCTTCGTCCAACTCCTGATCGGGCTGGCGACGCTGGTCGCCAACGCCTTCTTCGTGGGCGCGGAGTTCGGCATGATCTCCGTACGCCGCAGCCAGATCGAGCCGTACGCCGAGCGCGGCGACCGGCGGGCCCGCAGCGTGCTGTGGGGGCTGCGGCACATCTCGGCGCTGATGGCGGCCGCGCAGCTCGGCATCACGCTGTGCACGCTGGTGCTGGGTGTGGTCGCCGAGCCGGCCATCGCCGATCTTCTGGAGCCGCTCTTCCACGCGGTGGGGCTGCCGCAGGAGCCGATCCACCCGGTGTCGTTCGTGATCGCGCTGGCCGTGGCGACGTATCTGCACATGCTCTTCGGCGAGATGGTGCCGAAGAACATCGCGCTCGCCGAGCCGGTGCGCACCGCGCTGCTGCTCGGCCCGCCGCTGGTGACGCTGGCGCGTGCCCTGCGCCCGTTCGTGTTCGCGATCAACCGGCTGGCGAACGCGGTGCTCAAGCTGCTGCGCGTCGAGCCGAAGGACGAGGTGGCGACCGTCTTCTCGGACGACCAGCTCGCCCGCATGGTCGCCGACTCCAGCGAGGCCGGGCTGCTGGACCAGCGGGCCACCAAGCGGCTGCGGGACGCCCTGGGCCTGGGCAAGCGCCCGGTGGAGGACGTCGTGCTGCCCATCGAGCGCGTGGTCTCCGCCCGTTTCGGGGTGACCCCCGAGGAGCTGGAGCGGCTTGCCGCCTCGTCCGGCTTCTCCCGCTTCCCCGTGGTCGACGACGCCGGCCGCATCCTGGGCTACCTGCACGTGAAGGACGCCCTGGACGCCAAGCCGCGCGACATGCCCTTCCCGCTGCGCCGGATGCGGCCGATCGCCCGGGTGCGGGCGGACACGCCGCTGGACGACGTGATCCCGGCGATGAGCGGCACCGGCGCCCACCTCGCGGCGGTCATCGGCGAGGACAACCGGCTGGCCGGCCTCGTCACCCTCGAGGACGTACTGCGCCAGCTGGTCGCCCCGCGGCAGTGAGAACGGCTCCGGCGCCGCCCTGCTTCCCCGGGGCCGGGCGCCGGAGCCGCCTCGCGCGGCGGTAGGATCACGGCGCCATGCCGATGAATGTCACGTACACGCACACCAGCTTCGTCGCCCTCGGCGACTCCTTCACCGAGGGCATGTCCGACGCCCTGCCGGACGGCTCGTACCGCGGCTGGGCCGACCTGCTCGCCGCCCGCCTGGCGGCCCGCACCCCCGGCTTCCGGTACGCGAACCTCGCGGTGCGCGGCAAGCTGATCGGCCAGATCGCCGACGAGCAGGCGGCCGCGGCCGCCGCCATGGGCGCGGACCTGGTGACCCTGGTGGGCGGGCTCAACGACGTGCTGCGCCCGCAGTGCGACGTGGACCTCGTCTGCGCGCGCCTCGCGGAGGCCGCCGACCGGCTGGCGCCCAGCTGCCGGCAGCTGGTGCTGATGCGCAGCCCCGGCCGCCGGGGACCGGTCATGGAGCGATTCCGGCCGCGCATGGAGCAGCTCTTCGGCTTCATCGACACCCTGGCCGAGCGGCACGGAGCCCTGGTCGTCGACCTCTTCTCCGCCGAGGTGCTGGGCGACTCCCGGCTGTGGGCCGAGGACCGCCTCCATCTGAACGCCGAGGGCCACCGCCGCGTCGCCGAGGCCGTCTGGCAGGCGCTCGGCCATGAGGCGGAGTCCGACTGGCGTGAGCCCCTGCCGCCGCTCGTCCGTCCGGGCTGGGCCGCCCGGCGCACCTCCGACCTGCGCTTCGCCCGCGAGCACCTGGCCCCCTGGATCGGCCGCCGCCTGACGGGCCGATCCTCGGGGGACGGCCGGACAGGCGCCCACTTCAGCGCTGAGCTGGGGGAAGCGTTCTGGGTGAGCCCCGCGGACGGCGACGAGGCCGGTTGCGTGACCGGGTGGCGGCGGTCGGGCCGCTAGGCCGTTCGGTGTGCCGTCACCTCCCGCTTCCGGCGGTGCGCAAGCCGCAGTTCACGCCTGGCCGGGCTTCCGCATGACCTCGGCCAGTCGCGCGTAGCTGTCGCCGCCGTGTCCGGCCGCGATCGCCCTTCCTGCCAGCTCCCGCAACAGCTCCGGCAGGTCGCAGGCCACCCCTCGGAGTTCGCTCGCGTGGACGAGGAGGTCCAGCGTCGAGCGGTGACGGTGCAGGGTGAGCTCGTCACCCGGGTACTGCCCGGAGTCGATCTGTTGGGCATAGGTCTCCATCAGCCGGCCGACGGTCTCCAGCCAGCGGCCGGCCACCCGCGTGTAGGCCGTCGCCGTCTCGTTCCCCCCGGGACCGTCGGAGCCGACGAGCACCGCACCGTGCAGCCAGCCGGCCAGCGTGGACCACATCAGGCCCAGCAGCGCGGTGTCGTACACGGAGGCAAGAGCGGTGTCGGTGCCCAGGTTGACCGGCTCGCCCAGCGCGGCGAGTGTCCGGCGATGGTCGTCGAAGACGGACCGCGAGCCGCTGCAGAGCACCAGGGAGTGCCGGTTGCCGATGCCGGGCGGAGCCGGCATGAGTACGCCGTCGAGGTAGCGGGCGCCGTGCTGCCGCGCCCGGTCCGCCGCCGCACGGGCGTCCAGCGGCGACCCGGGGGTGAGGTTGACGACGCTACGGCCGTCGAGCCCGCCGGCGGCCACGGACTCCAGTGCCTCGCGGACGGCCTCGTACGTCGCCATGCAGATCACCACCAGTGGGCTCGCCGTCACGGCCTCCGTGGCCGAGCCCGCCCGCACGGCGCCGCCACTCCCGGCCGGGGCCTGAGACGTGCCCTTCGTACGGTCCCAGACGGTGGTCCGGTGGCCGGCTGCCAGAAGCGCTCCGGCCAGCGCCGTACCCACGGATCCCAGGCCGAGAACAGTCACCTTCGCATTCATGATTCCCCCGTCTTGCATACCCGTACGAAAAACTCAGCAACTCCCCCTGAACGGCCAGCGATCTGCAGACCATTGTCCATGACCGGCCACGGTGGGGCATGACCCGCCTGGGCCGGTATCCCTCGCCGGATGATCCCGCCGACCGGAAACACGGAATCCGACGGCATGGGCCTGCCCATCAAAGAACGTATATGCCACTGCGGGCCCGTCTGCCGGTGTGCGTATCTTTCCGGGTACGCCTATCGGTCTTGCCAGGTGAACGGGCACCGAGCGCGTCCGTGCCGCGTGTGGCAGCAATTGTCTGTGTGCATTTCTGCGATGCCCGTGGTGTTCTGCGGGCGGGAAGTCTCCGACCGCCGCGGCCCGTCGCACGACATGACGCACAACGGCCTCCTGTCAAGAGGGACTTGCGAGCAGAGGACGCACGTCCTCGTCCGTCCCGGCAGGGGTGCGAGCCTGGATCCGCGGCGGATTCAGAGACGAACGAAAGCAGGTCCGACATTGCCGGAGTCCATCAGCTCCCGCACCGGAACGGATACCGGGACGGCGGCACAGGGTTGCCCGCTGCTCTCTCCCGAGTCGGTGGCGGCCACCTTCCTCTCGCACGGCTCGGCCGATCTGCATCCGGTGCTGAAGAGCCTCCGGGACGAGGCGCCGGTGTTCTACAGCGAAGATCTGCGCATGTGGATCGTGTCCCGGTATGACGACGTGTCGTGGATCCTCAAGAATTCCGAGCTCTTTCCCGCTTCCACGCGGTCCATCATCATGTCCAGCTATCCCCCGGAGGTCCGTGACCTGCTCCGCAGCACCAACACGTTCACCGCGCCCAATATGGGATTCGACGGGCCGCCGGCGCACGACCGCTTACGCAAGCCCGTCGTGCCGTACTTCTCCGCCAAGGGCGTCAGGCGTCTGGAGTCCAGGATCAACGAGATCGCCGGCCTACGGGCCGGAGAGATCCCTTCCGAACCCCCGGTCGACCTCGTCGAGGCATACGCCCGACCGCTGGCGAACACCGTCGTCATCGAGCTGGCCGGGTTCCCCCTCGGCGACTACGACCGCATCGTGCGCTATCACCACGCCGTCAACGAATTCTTCTTCGGCCGGCCTCCCGCACATCTGCAACTCGAGTACGCGAAGGACATTCGGGAATGGGAGGAGTACCTGGCCCACATCATCGGCATGCGCCGACGTCTGCCCCAGGACGATCTGATCAGCCTTCTCACGCAGAAGGTGGCCCGGGGAGAGGCCGACTACACCGAGGGCGAGCTGATCAGCCTCATCAGCTTCGACATCGTCACCGCGGGCTTCCGGCCGACCAGCTTCGCCCTGATCAATCTGTGCAAGGAGCTGCTGCAGGATCCTGATCGCCTGCGGACACTGCGGGAGGAGCCCGACCGCTTCGACGGTCTCTTCAACGAGACGCTCCGGCGCTCCGGACCGGCCCTGGGGGTGTTCCGGATGACGGCGGCCGAGGTGGAGGTGGGCGGCGTCCTGATCCCGGCCGGCTCGGTCCTGTGGGTCATGACGGCGTCGGCGAACCGTGACGAGAGGCATTTCCCGGAGCCCGACTCCTTCGACCCGCACCGTCCGCACCTGGCCGGGAGCCTGCACTTCTCCCAGGGACTGCACTACTGCCTCGGGGCCAACCTCGCCCGCACGGTGACCCGGGCCGGCATCACCGCGCTGCTGCGCCACCGACCCGGCCTGCGCCTGGTCCCCGACCAGGCCCAGGTGTACGAGCCGAGCATCAATGTCGTGGCGCCGGCAAGGCTGCTGGCCGAATGGTGACCCCGGACCCGCCGTCCTGAGCCGCGGGAGGCTCGGCGCCGACGAGGACCGCTCTCGACCCGGCACAGCTCCCCCGACGCCAAGGGCCACGCTGCCCGGCCCCCGGTCCACCGCCCCGGCGGCAGGGCCGGAACCGCGGCCCGCGCTGCCCGGTTGTTACTCTGCTGCGGTGGTCCTGCCGACGCTCGCCGAGATACGTGAACTGCACACGAAGTACGCGCCGTCACAGCAGGCTCTCGACCTCGTGTACACACACTGCGAAATCGTCTGCCACATCGCGGAACACCTCATGACTCGCTCCGCCCACCGGTTCGACACGGACCTCGTGCGCGCAGGCGCGCTGCTCCACGACATCGGCGTCTACCAGCTCTACGACCACGCCGGCCGGCTCGATCACGGCGACTACATCCGCCACGGCGTGCTCGGTCACGAGATCCTCCGCCGGGAAGGCCTCCCGGAGCGCCTTCGCCGCTTCTGCTCGTGTCACACCGGAGTCGGCCTCACCCGGCACGACATCCACAGACAGGGGCTGCCGCTTCCCCCGGCCGACTACCTTGCCGAGAGCGCCGAAGAACAACTGGTGATGTACGCGGACAAGTTTCACACCAAGACCACACCCCCGGCATTCCTCTCCGCCGACCGCTACGCCGCGCACGTGCGGAGATTCGGCAAGGAAAAGGCCGACGCGTTCCACGCCCTGCGAGCCCGCTTCGGCGAACCCGACCTCGCGTCACTCACCGCGCGGTACGGCCACACCCCGGCATGAACCGCGCCGCCCCCGCACAGCAAAGCGCCGCAGGGCCGGACGGGCGGGGCACAGCCCAGAGTGCCGGGCGGGACACCCCCAAGTGGTACAAAAGGGGTGAAATACGCCATTCGGCGAGAGGATGGCGCGCGCCGCCGCCCCCTCCCCCGCCGGTGTTGTAGCAAGCCACAAACCGGGGCGGAGCGCTGGCCTGCGCGAACCGCCAGTAGACTTCCGTCACGTGACTGCAAAGCCCCGCATCCCCAATGTCCTGGCCGGCCGCTACGCCTCGGCGGAGCTCGCCGTGCTGTGGTCCCCCGAATACAAGGTGACGCTGGAGCGGCGGCTGTGGCTCGCCGTGCTCCGTGCGCAGAAGGACCTGGGGATCGAGGTGCCCGACGCCGCCCTCGCCGACTACGAGCGGGTCCTGGACCAGGTCGACCTGGCCTCGATCGCCGAGCGCGAGAAGGTCACCCGGCACGACGTGAAGGCCCGCATCGAGGAGTTCAACGCCCTCGCCGGCCACGAGCACGTCCACAAGGGCATGACCTCGCGCGACCTCACGGAGAACGTCGAGCAGCTGCAGATCCGGCTCTCCCTGGAACTGGTGCGCGACCGCGTCGTCGCCGTCCTGGCCCGGCTGGGCAAGCTGGCGGCCGACCACGCCGAGCTGGTCGTGGCGGGCCGCTCGCACAATGTCGCCGCCCAGGCCACCACTCTCGGCAAGCGCTTCGCGACCACCGCGGACGAGCTGCTCGTCGCCTTCGGGCGGACCGAGGAGCTGCTCGGCCGCTACCCGCTGCGCGGCATCAAGGGGCCCGTCGGCACCGCGCAGGACATGCTGGACCTCCTCGGCGGCGACGCCGCGAAGCTGGAGGAGCTGGAGCAGCGCATCGCCGCTCACCTCGGCTTCGCGCACGCCTTCACCTCGGTCGGCCAGGTCTACCCGCGCTCCCTCGACTACGACGTCGTCACCGCGCTGGTGCAGCTGGCAGCCGCGCCCTCCTCGCTCGCCAAGACGATCCGTCTGATGGCCGGCCACGAGCTGGTGACCGAGGGATTCAAGCCGGGCCAGGTCGGCTCGTCGGCGATGCCGCACAAGATGAACACCCGCTCCTGCGAGCGCGTCAACGGCCTCATGGTCATCCTGCGCGGCTACGCCTCCATGACGGGCGAGCTGGCGGGCGACCAGTGGAACGAGGGCGACGTCTCCTGCTCGGTGGTGCGCCGCGTCGCCCTGCCGGACGCGTTCTTCGCGCTCGACGGCCTGCTGGAGACGTTCCTGACGGTGCTCGACGAGTTCGGCGCCTTCCCGGCCGTCGTCGCCCGTGAGCTGGACCGCTACCTCCCCTTCCTCGCCACCACCAAGGTGCTGATGGGCGCGGTGCGGGCCGGGGTCGGCCGCGAGGTCGCACACGAGGTCATCAAGGAGCACGCGGTGGCCTCGGCGCTGGCCATGCGCGAGCAGGGCGCCGAGCGCAACGAACTGCTGGACAAGCTCGCCGCCGACGAGCGCATCCCGCTGGACCGCGCCGCCCTCGACGCGCTGATGGCCGACAAGCTGTCGTTCACCGGTGCGGCGAGCCGGCAGGTGGCCTCGGTGGTCTCCCGCATCGATGAGATCGCCAAGCAGCACCCCGAGGCGGCCGCGTACGCGCCGGGGGCGATCCTCTAGCGTGTCGTTGCCGTCATGAGGGCCGAGGAGCTGGAGGCCGCCCGCGACCGTCTCGTTCCGGACGTGGTCGCGGACGGCCTCCGGGTGCTCTTCTGCGGCATCAACCCGGGCCTGATGTCGGCCGCCACCGGCCACCACTTCGCCCGCCCGGGCAACCGCTTCTGGCCGGTGCTGCACGCCTCGGGCTTCACGCCGCGCCGGCTGCGGCCCGCCGAGGAACGGGAGCTGCTCGACTACGGGCTGGGCATCACCAACGTCGTCGCACGGGCCTCCGCGCGCGCCGACGAGCTGAGCGAGGTGGAGTTCCGCGAGGGCGGCCGCATTCTCGTCGAGAAGGTGGAGCTGCTGCGGCCCCGCTGGCTGGCGGTCGTCGGCATCACCGCCTACCGCGTCGCCTTCGGCGACAAGCACGCGAAGATCGGCCCCCAGGAACGGACCATCGGCACCACCCGCGTCTGGGCCCTGCCCAACCCCAGCGGGCTCAACGCCCATTGGCCGCTGCCGAAGATGGCGGAGGAGTTCGCGCGCCTGCGCGCCGCCGCCGACGCGACCGGCTGATCACGCGTCCCGGGGCCTCCCCCGCGTGGGGGAGGCCGACGGCCGGCGCTCGCCGCTCCGTCGCGCACCGGATACGATCCGTGCGGGCAAAGGGCGCGCAAAGCGAGGAGGCGGCACGTTGGGGCGGCTCACCGGCGGGGATCCGTCTTTGCTGCGGCGGATCAATTCGGCCGTGGTGCTGCACGCCCTGCGCGCCGCCCAGTCGCCCACGCTCACCGATCTGGTCAAGGTCACGGGTCTGTCCCGGCCGACCGTGGAGGGCGTGGTCGAGGGGCTGATCGGCTCCGGCCTGGTGGTGGAGGCGGCCGTCGACGAGAACGCGACACGCCGTCAGGGACGCCCGGCGCGGCGCTTCCGGTTCCGCGTGGAGGCCGGACATCTGCTGGGCATCGAGATCGGGCCGCACCGCATCGCCGCGCTGCTGGCGGATCTCGGCGGGCGGGTGATGGGCTCGGCGCATGTGGAGGTCTCCGCCACGGCCGCGGCGGACGAGCGCCTGGAACAGGTGCGGGTGGCCGTCACCGATCTGCTGGAGCGCGCGGGTGTGCCGCGCAGTTCGCTGCGGGCGGTGGGAGTGGCGACCCCCGGCATCGTGGAGGCGGACGGGACGGTACGGCTGGGGACCGCGCTGCCGGAGTGGACCGGGCTGCCGCTCGGGGAGCGGTTGCGGCGCTCGTTCCGGTGCCCGGTGCTCGTGGAGAACGATGCCAACGCCGCCGCCGTCGCCGAGCACTGGAAGGGCGCGGCGACCGCCTCCGACGACGTGGTGTTCGTGCTGGCGGGGCTGAGCCCGGGGGCCGGTTCGCTGATCGGCGGGCGGCTGCACCGGGGTTTCGGGGGCGCGGCCGGCGAGATCGGGGCACTGCATCTGCTGGGGCGGGAGGCCACGCCGGAGGAGGTGTTGTCCACCACCGGGGAGCCGCTGCATCCGCTCGACGAGGCACAGGTGGCCCGGGTGTTCACGCTGGCGGAGCAGGGCGACGAGCGGGCCCGGGCGGCCGTGGACCGGTACCTGCGCCGCCTGGTGCACGATGTGGCGGCACTGGTGCTGGCGCTCGACCCGGAGCTGGTCGTCGTGGGCGGCTGGGCGGCCGGGCTGAACGGGGTTCTGGAGCCGCTGCGCACCGAGCTGGCCCGCTATTGTCTGCGCCCGCCGCAGGTGGCGCAGTCGCTGCTCGGTGAGGCCGCGGTGGCGACGGGCGCGCTGCGGCTGGCTCTCGACCACGTGGAGAAACAGCTCTTCGCGGTCGAGAGCACGGTCACGGCGCGCCGCTGAGCGGCGGTCAGCCCGCCAGGAGCTGTACGGCGGCGGCGTCCCCGAAGGTGAGCCGGCAGGTGTCGGCGCGGTAGGTGGCGACGGCGACGGCCGCGGTGCGCCCCCCGGAGACGTAGCGGGTGGTGACGACGAGCACGGGCGCCCCGGGCAGCCGGTCGAGCTGCTTGGCGTCGTCGGCGCGGGCCGAGCCGAGCTCCACGGCCTGGTCCTGGCCCTCCAGTTGCAGGCGCTGCAGCTCACGCAGCACGGCGCGGGCGCGGGCCGCCCCGGTGGGTGCGTCGATGGCGGCGAGGCCGGGGACGCTGTTCGCGGGGACGTACAGCAGTTCGGCGGCGACGGGCTGGCCGCGCGTCTTGCGGCTGCGGCGCACGATGTGGACGGCCTGGCCGGGGGCGGCGTCCAGGAGTCGGGCGACCGGCGCGGGCGGTACGTCCTCGGTGCTGTCGACGGGCTGCCAGCTGTCGGCCGGTGTGCCGGGCCAGGTCTGTGCGGCGTCGCTGACGGCCACGCCCATGCGGGGCGGGGCGACGGTGGTGCCGACCCCCCGGCGGCGCTGGAGGCGGCCTTCCAGCTCCAGCTGTTCGAGCGCCTGACGGAGCGTGGCCCGGGCGACGCCGAAGCGGGCCGCGAGTTCGCGCTCGTTCGGCAGGATCTCGCCCACGGCGAACTCGGAGTCGAGTGCGTCGCTGAGGACGGTCTTCAGGTGCCAGTACTTCGGTTCCGGCACCGATTCCAGCTGCGTGGTCCCCACCCTGATCCTCCGCATTGGCTTTTCGCGCGCTTCTTTATTAAAGGTTGTTGCAGTATGCCTGCGACCATAGGACGGCGTGCGTACTTGGTCAAGACCAATGACATGCGCAGCGGCCGTTGTCAGAGGGCTGGGGTACCGTCGGGAATCATCGAACAGCGCGGCGGGGGAAGAGCGATGGAGCAGGTCCCGGACCAGGTCACGGTGGTCACCGGCGGTGGCAGGGGCATCGGCGCGGCGGTGGCGCTGCGGCTGGCCCGTGCCGGGCACAGCGTCGGTATCGGCTACGAGTGGGCGCGCGAGGCCGCGGAGAAGACCGCCGAGGCGGTGCGCGCGGAAGGCGTCGGCTGCGTGGCGGTTCAGGTCGACACCAGCGACGAGATACAGGTCGACGCCTTCTTCGACGCGGTGCGGGAGCGGCTGGGCCCGGTCACCGGTCTGGTCAACAACGCCGGGATCACCGGCCTGTTGGGCCGGCTCACCGAGACGCCGGTGGAGCGGCTGCGCCGGGTGGTCGACGTCAATGTGACGGGCGCGCTGATCTGTGCCCGCCGGGCGGCGCTGGAGATGTCCACGCGCCATGGTGGCCGCGGCGGCGCGATCGTGAACATGTCGTCGGGCGCCGCGACGCTGGGCAGCCCCGGCGAGTATGTGCACTACGCGGCGAGCAAGGCCGCCGTGGACGCGCTCACGGTGGGGCTGGCAAAGGAGCTCGCCGCCGAGGGCGTCCGGGTCAATTCGGTGCAGCCAGGGATGATCGTGACCGGTATTCACGCGGCGATGGGCGATCCGGAGCGTCCCTGGCGCAAGGCCGACAGGATCCCCATGGGCCGCCCCGGCGAGCCGGAGGAGGTCGCGGGGGCGGTGGCCTGGCTGCTGTCGCCGGAGGCGTCGTACACCACCGGCGCGGTGCTGCGCGTGGCCGGCGGGCTGTAGCCGGGCGCGCGGCACGGCTCGGCTAAGGCAGCAGGCCCGTCAGCTTGTCGGGGTTGCGGATGACGTAGATCTCGGCGATCCGGCCGTCGGCGATCTGCAGGCTGAAGACGCTGTCGAGCCGTCCCCGGGAGAGCAGCAGCACCGCCGGGGCACCGTTGACCTCCATGAAGCGGACCTCCGGTTCGGGGAAAGCGGTGCCGGCGATGGCCAGGAGGAAGCGTGCGACCTTGTCGGCGCTCTCGATGGCGCGCAGCGCGGCCTTCACCTTGCCGCCGCCGTCGCTGACGAGCCGGACGTCGGGGGCGAGCAGGGCGAGCATGTCCTCGAGGCTGCCGCCGGTGGCGGCGGCGAGGAAGCGCTCGGTGAGGGCGCGTCGGCGGGCCGGGTCCACGTCGAAGCGCGGCTTGCGCTCCTCCACGTGGCGGCGGGCCCGGCCGGCGAGCTGGCGCACGGCCGCTTCCGAGCGGTCGAGGGCCTCGGCGATGTCCTGGTAGGGGAAGCCGAACGCCTCACGCAGGACGAAGACGGCACGTTCCAGTGGCGAGAGCGCTTCGAGGACGACGAGCATGGCGAGGGAGACGGAGTCGGCGAGCACGGCGCGCTCGGCCGTGTCGGGGACGGTGGCGCCGAAGTCGGTGGCTACGGGTTCCGGCAGCCACGGCCCCACGTAGGCCTCGCGCCGTGTCTGTGCCTGGCGCAGCCGGTCGATGGCCAGCCGGGTGGTGACGCGCACGAGGTAGCCGCGCGCGTCCCGCACGGCCTCGCGGTCCGCGCCGGACCAGCGCAGCCACGCCTCCTGGACGACGTCCTCGGCGTCGGCGAAGCGTCCCAGCATGCGGTAGGCCACACCGGTCAGCGTGGTGCGGTGTTCCTCGAAGACGTCGAGCGCGGCGTCGGATGCGGTCACACCGGCCATCCCACCCGAACCGGCCGGGAATTGTCCACGTGAACCGCCTCTCACCGGTTCTCGCCGTACCGGCACCGGTCCGAGGTCTACCCAGCGGTAACCGCTGCTGACATCCTGTCTCAGTACGTCGCCCCACGGATGACGAGGAGCCGCGCCATGGCCGAGACGATCTCCTTCCCCGCCGAGACCCCCTCCGGGCAGCGCACCGTCGAGGTGGTGTACGAGCGGCTCGGCGGCGGCGATCCCCTGGTCCTGCTGCACGGCATCGGCCACCATCTCCAGGTCTGGGACCCGGTCGTCGGCATCCTCGCCGCCGAGCGCGACGTCATCTGTGTGGACCTGCCCGGCTTCGGCCTCTCCCCCGCACTGCCCGAGGGCGTCACCTACGACCTGCGGGGCGTCATCCCGGTGCTGCGCGCCCTCTTCGACGCGCTGGGCCTGGAGCGGCCGCACGTAGCCGGCAACTCCCTCGGCGGTCTGATCGCCCTGCAGCTCGGGCGCGAGAAGCTCGTACGGACCGTCACCGCGCTCTCCCCCGGCGGGTTCTGGACCGAGGCCGAGCGGCGCTACGCCTTCGGCGTGCTGCTCGCCATGCGGCACGGCGCGCTGCGGCTGCCGGAGCACACGGTGAGCCGGCTGGCCCGTACGAGCGTGGGCCGGGCGGCGCTGGTCAGCCCCATATACGCCCGGCCCGGCCGCCGTTCGCCCGACGCCGTGGTCGCCGAGACGCGTGCGATGCGCGAGGCGACCGGCTTCGAAGCCACGCTCGCCGCCGGGCGCACGGGCCTGTTCACGCAGGACGTGCCGGACGTGCCGGTCACCATCGCGTGGGGCAGCAGCGACCGGGTGCTCCTGCCCCGCCAGGGGCTCCGGGCCAAACAGGCGATCCCCGCAGCCCGGCTCGTACGGCTGCCCGGCTGCGGTCACGTTCCCATGAACGACGACCCGGCGCTCGTCGCCCGTGTCATCCTCGACGCCACCCGCTGATTCACGGAAGGCGACGTTCCTGGGCCGGGAATGCCCGCCGTTCACGGTGCGTGGCCCCGCCGCGCGCACGGCGCCGGCAGTAACGGGAGCGTCGGCCGGGCCAGTAGGGGCGCGGCCCGGCTGGAGCGTGCAGGCAGGAAACGTCACCACGTCCTCGCGGCGGCGCGGTGGACTTCGAGGCGGTCGCGCGGGGCGACCCCCGGGGGTACCCCTCGGCCGTGAGCTGCAGGTCGCCGAGCTGCTGCGGCACATCAAGCACCGCCGGATCCCCGGCACGGTGTGGCTGACGGCCGATGTGCACGACACCTCCGCGCAGCACCACCCCCTCTCGCGGGCCGCGCTCAAGGACTTCGCGCCGTTCCGGGAATTCGTGACGGGCCCGCTGCACGCCGGTGGTTTCCCGGCCGTGAAGCTGGACGGCACCTTCGGCCCGGAGCAGCCCTTCGCCAAGGCGCCCGCCACGGCGAACGTGCCGCCCGGGCAGGACAGCCAGTTCTTCGGCGAGGTCGCCGAAGACGCGGGCGGCGGCGAGCCGACCGTGCGGCTGCACCACGAGAAGGGCGCGGTGCTGTTCACCAAGGTGCTTCGACCGGGGCGCGTCGGACAGTGACGCCCCCGTGGCGCGGTGGGAAGGTGGTGGGCACCGGGGGCCGGCGCGAGAGAGGTGCGGTGCTGTGGCCGAACAGGTGGACGTCGTCGTCATCGGCATGGGCCCGGGCGGCGAGCACGTGGCCGGGCGGCTGGCCGAGTCGGGCATGGCCGTGGTGGGCGTCGAGGCGGAGCTGGTGGGCGGCGAGTGCCCGTACTGGGGGTGCGTGCCCAGCAAGATGATGATCCGCTCCGGGAACCTGCTGGCGGAGGCGCGGCGGGTGCCCGGCATGGCCGGCACCGCCCGGGTCGCCGCCGACTGGGCGCCGGTGGCAGCCCGGATCCGGGACGAGGCCACCGACGACTGGAACGACCGGGTCGCCGCCGACCGCTTCACCGGCAAGGGCGGCAGGCTGGTGCGCGGGCACGGCAGGCTGGCCGGGCCGGGGCGCGTCGAGGTGAACGGCGAGGTGTTCCAGGCGCGGCGCGGCGTCGTGATCGCCACGGGCACCCGGCCGCAGATTCCGCCGGTGCCCGGTCTCGACGCGGTTCCGTACTGGACCAACCGGGACGCCATCGCGGCGAAGGAGCCGCCGGGCTCGCTGCTGGTGCTCGGCGGTGGCGCCATCGGGCTGGAACTCGCCCAGGTCTACGCCCGTTTCGGCACCCGGGTCACGGTGGTGGAGGCCCTCGACGGGCTGATTCCGGTCGAGGAGCCGGAGGCCGGCGGGCTGCTGGCCGAGGTGTTGTGCCGCGAGGGGCTGACCGTGCGCACGGGTGCGCGGGCGGCACAGGTGCGGCACGGCGGTGAGGTGTTCACGCTGGTGCTGGAGGACGGCTCGGAACTGACGGGCGACCGGCTGCTGGTGGCCACGGGCCGCCGGGCGGACCTGTCCGGCCTGGGCCTGGACACCGTGGGGCTGGACCCGGCGGCGCGGGCGCTGCGGACCGACGGGCAGATGCTGGCGGCGCCGGCGCTGTGGGGCGTGGGCGATGTGACCGGGCACGGGGCGTTCACGCATGTGGCGATGTACGAGGCCGACATCGTGATCCGGGCCCTGCTCGGCGAGCCCGGCCCCGATGCCGACTACCGCGCCCTGCCGCGCGTGACCTTCACCGACCCCGAGGTCGGAGCGGTGGGACTGACCGAGAAGCAGGCGCGCGAGAAGGGGCTGCGGGTGCGGACGGGCCTGGCCCGGGTGCCGTCCTCGGCCCGCGGCTGGATCCACAAGGCGGGCAACGAGGGGCTGGTCAAGCTCGTCGAGGACGCCGACCGGGGCGTACTGGTCGGCGCCACCACGGCGGGACCGGCGGGCGGCGAGGTCATGTACGGTCTGGCGGTGGCGGTGCAGGCCACGGTGCCGGTCGAGGCGCTGCGCCACATGATCTACGCCTACCCGACCTTCCACCGCGGCGTGGAGGACGCGCTGCGGGAGCTGCGGTCCTAAAAAGGGACCGGCCGCGAGCGCCACGGCCGCCTGAATCGCCCGGACCCGGGCAGAACTGTCCTTTTACTTATCGGACACGGGGCGTTCGTGATCACGCAACACCGCTCGGTCAGGGTGGTGACATGACCGACGAGACCTTCGCGAAGAGCTCCCCCCGGCACCACGGCCACCACCACTGGCGCCGGGACCTGGCGGAACTGGCCGCCCTGTTCACGGCGGTCGCCGCTGCCGACTGTGTCGCCGACACGGTCGTACACGGCCCCGACGGCCCCGGCCTGCTGGTGGGCTCCGCAGTCGCGCTGCTGGCCACGGCCGGCTTCCACACCTGGTGGTCGCGGCGCCGGGGCCACTCACCCCCGCGGCCGGCCGCGGACCCGCCGTCCGATACGGGCGCCACGGCGTCCCCGCCCGCCGCCGGGGGCATCCCGGCGGACGGCGGCACGGCGCTGTGGCGGATGCGGACGACCGTGTGCGACGAGCCGGGCAGCCTGGCGGCACTGTGCCTGGCCCTGGCGGAGCGCCGTGTCGACATACTCGCCCTGCAGACCCACCCCCTGGCCGACGGCACCGTCGACGAGCTGCTGCTGCGCGCGCCCGCCGCGCTGGCACCGGTCGAGCTGACCCGGGCCGCCGCGGCCGGCGGCGGCCGCGGGACCTGGCTGGAGCGGGCCGACGCCCACGACCTCGTGGATGCCCCGACCCGGATACTGGGCCTCGCCACCCGCACGGCCATCGACGCCGCCGAACTGCCGCTCGCCCTGCGGCAGCTGCTCGGCCGCTGCACCATCCACTCGATACCGGCCCGCTCCCCCCACACCGGCGCCTCGGCCGAGCCCGTGCCCGAGGACGGGGTGTGGGAGGAGACGGTGCTGCGGCTGCGCGATCCCTCCGGCGGGTCGATCACCATCGAGCGCCCGTACCTGCCGTTCACGCCCACCGAGTTCGCCCGGGCCCGTGCGCTGGTCGAGCTCGACGCCCGGCTGGGCCCGCGCGTACCGCGGCGCACCGACGTCCTGACGCTCCCCGAGGGCAACGAGATCACCGTCCGCCGGGCCGGCGCCGGTGACCTCGCCGCCGCCCGCCGGATGCACGAGCGCTGCTCCCGGGCGACGCTCACCCGGCGCTACCACGGCCCCGTCACCGACGCCGACCGCTACCTGCGCCATCTGCTCAGCCCCCGCTTCGGCCGCACCCTCGCCGCGTACACCGCCTCCGGCCGGCTCGTGGCCCTCGGCCATCTGCTGTGGGACGGCAACGAGACCGAGGTCGCGCTGCTCGTCGAGGACGACTGGCAGCGGCGGGGGGTCGGCAGTGAGCTGCTGCGCCGGCTGATCGCCCTGGCCGGCGAAGCGGGCTGCGAGAGCGTGTACGCCGTCACCACGTCCTCCAACACCGGCATGGTCGCGGCCATGCGCGCCCTGGACCTGCCGCTGGACTACCAGATCGAGGAGGGCACCCTCGTCGTCACCGCCCGGCTCGCCCCCGCCCCCGTGGCGCCCGGTGCCGCGTCCGGGGCGGCACGCCGGGCTTCGGACAGTCAGCCGGGTTTCGGACAGCCAACAGAAAAATGCCGCTGACGCGGCCGCCCCGGGCATACGAGGATGGGCGCATGCCGAACACCACGAACACTCCGCTGCCCCGTCAGGTCGCCGACTCCTATGTGGAGGCCTTCACCGAACTCGACCCCATCACCGGCACGTATCTGGGCATTGCGGAGTGCGCGCGGCGGCTGCCGGACTTCTCACCGGCCGGCCAGCAGGCCCTGGCCGACCTGGCTCGTACGACCCTGCGGGCGCTCACCGAGGCCGAGGCGCGGCCCGGGGCGGACACCGAAAGCGAGCGGCGCTGCGCCCGGCTGCTGCGCGAGCGGCTGACCGCCGAACTCGCCGTGCACGAGGCGGGCGAGCCGCTGCGCGCGGTCAGCAACATCCACTCGCCGCTGCACGCGGTGCGCGAGGCCTTCACCATGATGCCGGCCCGGACCGGGGAGGACTGGTCCGCCATCGCCGAGCGGCTGCGCGCGGTCCCCGCTGCGCTCGACGGCTACCGCGCCTCCCTCGCCGAGGGCATCGGGCGCGGGCTGCCGGGCGGCCCGCGCCAGGTGACCACCGTGACCGGGCAGTTGGACCAGTGGATCGGCACGGACTGGTTCGGCGAGTTCACGGCCGCCGGGCCCGAGGAGCTGCGCGAGGAGCTCACCGAGGCGGCCGCCGTCGCGACGGGCGGCCTCACCGCGCTGCGGGACTGGCTGCGTAAGGTCTACGCCCCGGCCGTCGAGGGCGCGCCGGACGTCGTGGGCCGGGAGCGGTACGCCCGCTGGTCGCGCTACTGGAACGGCACCGATCTCGACCTCGACGAGGCATACGCCTACGGCTGGTCCGAATACCACCGCATCCTCGAGGAGATGCGGGCGGAGGCCGAGAAGATCCTGCCCGGCGCGAAGACGCCCTGGGAGGCGCTGGCCCATCTCGACGTGCACGGAACGCACATCGAGGGCGTCGAGGAGACCCGCGTCTGGCTGCAGCAGCTGATGGACGAGGCCATCGAGGCGCTGGACGGCACGCACTTCGAGCTGGCCGAGCGCGTCAAGCGCGTCGAGTCCCGCATCGCCCCTCCCGGCGGCGCGGCGGCTCCCTACTACAGCCAGCCCTCGGAGGACTTCTCCCGCCCCGGCCGCACCTGGCTGCCCACCATGGGCGAGACCCGTTTCCCGGTGTACGACCTGGTGTCGACCTGGTACCACGAGGGCGTTCCCGGCCACCACCTCCAGCTCGCGCAGTGGGTGCACGTGGCGGACCGCCTCTCGCGCTACCAGGCCACGATCGGCCTCGTCAGCGCCAACTGCGAGGGCTGGGCGCTGTACGCGGAGCGGCTCATGGACGAACTGGGCTTCCTCACCGACCCCGAGCGCCGCCTGGGCTATCTCGACGCCCAGATGATGCGCGCCACACGCGTGATCATCGACATCGGCATGCACCTGGAGCTGGAGATCCCCGGGCACTCCCCCTTCCACCCGGGCGAGCGCTGGACGCCGGAGCTGGCGCGGGAGTTCTTCGGCATGCACAGCGGCCGCCCGGCGGAATTCGTCGACAGCGAGCTGGTGCGCTACCTGGGCATGCCGGCGCAGGCCATCGGCTACAAGCTCGGCGAACGCGCCTGGCTGACCGGCCGGGAGGCGGCCCGCAAGGCCCACGGTGACGCCTTCGACGCCAAGGCCTGGCACATGGCGGCGCTGTCCCAGGGCTCGCTCGGCCTGGACGACCTGGTGGCGGAGCTGTCGGCGCTCTGAAGAGCCCGCCGGTTAGGGTGCCGGGCATGGCACCCTTGATCATCTTCTGCAGTGATCCGCTCAACCCCCGGCGGGCGGACCCGCACTTCACCGAGGAGGTGCGGGCCGCCCGCGAGCTGGGGCTGTCCGTCGCCTTGCTGGACCACGACGCGCTGCTCGCCGGGGACGCGGCGGGAGCGGTCGCCCGCATTCCGCGCGGGGCGCAAACCGCGTGGTACCGGGGCTGGATGGTGCCCTCCGGCCGGTACGCGCAACTGGCGGACGCGCTGACCGCTCGTGGGGCCACGCTGCTGACCTCGCCGGAAGGGTATCGCCGCGCCCATGAACTGCCGGGCTGGTACGCCACGTTCGCCGCCGTGACGCCGCCCAGCGTGTGGCTGCGCGCCGAGCCGGGCCACGCTCCGGGCGACCGCGAGCTCACGGTCGTCACCGCGCCGCTCGGTGGCGGCCCGGCGGTGGTCAAGGACTATGTGAAGTCACGCAAGCACGAGTGGCACGAGGCCTGTTACGTACCGGACCTCGCCGACACGGACCGGCTGGCGGCGGTGGTCGCCCGCTTCGTCGAGCTCCAGGACACGTTTCTCGCGGGCGGTGTCGTGGTACGGGCCTTCGAGCGCTTCTCGGAGGCGGGCGAGGCCCGCGTGTGGTGGGTGGACGGCGTTCCCGTCCTCACCACCGCGCACCCGGACAGCCCCGCCCTGCGCCCCGAGCCGGCGCTGGACGCCGTGTCGCCGCTGGTCGCGGCCCTGGGCTGCCGCTTCGTCACCACCGATCTCGCCCTGCGCGAGGACGGTGAGTGGCGCGTGGTGGAGGTCGGGGACGGACAGGTCAGCGATCTGCCGCGGGGCACGGACCCACAGCCACTGCTGCGGGCCCTGGCCGGGGCCCGCTAGCGGTCAGCAGCCGCAGTCGCCGCCGTCGACCGGTGCCGTCAGCGGGTCCGGCGGGAGCTGCCGGGTGCCTTCCCACGTCTCGACCTCGTAGCCCTCGCGGATCCAGTACTCGATGCCGCCGAGCATCTCCTTGACGCGGTAGCCCAGGCGGGCCAGGGCCAGGGCCGCGCGGGTGGCGCCGTCGCAGCCGGGGCCCCAGCAGTAGACGACGACCGGGACGGCCGGGTCCAGGAATTCGGCCGCGAGCTGCGGGATCTGCGCGGTCGGCAGGTGCACGGCGCCCGGCACATGCCCCTGGTCCCAGGACCCGGTGGAGCGGGAGTCGACCACCACGAAGTCCGCGGGCCCGGCGGCCAGGGCGGCGTGGACGTCGGCCACGTCGGTGTGGAAGGCGAGGCGGGCGGCGAAGTAGGCCGCGGCGGCGTCGGGTGCGGCGGGCGGAACGGCGAGAACGGAGCTGGGGGCCGGGGCGGCGGTTGCTGTCATGCCCCATAATCTACGTTCCTTGATCATCCACGGGAATGGACGATCACCGGGGAAACTCTTGATGAACAGGGGATTTCACTGCTAGACATCGCACATGACCGGCTATTCCCCTGACGCCACCGACTGGCGCATTCTCGACGCCCTCCAGAGCAACGGCCGCGCCGGCTACGCCGAGCTGGCGCGCACCGTGAACATGTCCTCCAGTGCCGTCACCGAACGCGTCCGCCGCCTGGAGGAGGCCGGGATCATCGGCGGGTACACCGCCGTCGTGGATCCCGAGCGGCTGGGCATGCCGGTGCTGGCGTTCGTACGACTGCGGTACCCGAACGGCAACTACAAACCGTTCCACGACCTGCTGGCCGCGACGCCGGAGATCCTGGAGGCCCACCACGTCACCGGCGACGACTGCTTCGTGATCAAGGTCGCGGCCCGGTCCATGCGCCACCTCGAGGAGGTCGCGGGCCGGATCGGTGCGCTCGGCTCGGTGACCACGAGCGTGGTCTACTCCTCGCCGCTCCCCCGCCGCGCCTTCAGCCCGCGGACCCCGCCGTCCGGTGCCGGACAGCCGAACCCGAGCGCTCCTTGACCACCTGCAGCTGCGCCGGGATGCGCTGCCGCAGGTCGGCGACGTGGCTGACGATGCCGACGGTGCGGTCGCGTTCGCGCAGGGAGTCCAGCACGTCCAGGACCTCGTCCAGGGTCTGTTCGTCGAGGCTGCCGAAGCCCTCGTCGATGAAGAGGGTGTCCAGCCGGGTGCCGCCCGCCTCCTCGGTGACCACGTCGGCCAGGCCGAGGGCCAGGGAGAGCGAGGCGAAGAAGGTCTCCCCGCCGGAGAGGGTCGCGGTGTCGCGCTCGCGGCCCGTCCAGGCGTCGATGACATGCAGCCCCAGGCCCGAGCGGGCCCGGCCACCGGTGCGGGCGTCGGAGTGGACGAGGGTGTAGCGCCCGGACGACATGCGCTGCAGACGGGCGGTCGCCGCGGCCGCGACCTGTTCGAGCCGGGCCGCGAGGACGTACGACTCCAGGCGCATCTTGCGCTCGTTGCGGGCGGAGGTACCGGCCGCGAGGAACGACAGCTCGGCCACCCGGTGGTACTCCTCGCGCAGTGGGGCGAGCCGGCGGGCGTCGGCGACGGCCTCGGCGGAGAGCCGGTCCAGCTCCTCGCAGCGGGTACGGGCCGCCGCCTCCCCGGCGGAGGCCCGCCGCAGCGCCCGGGTCGCGGCGTCGGCGGCCGCCTGCGCGGCCTGCGGGTCGGCGGGCGGCCGCCGGGCGGCGTCCACCGCGGCCACGTCGGCCAGCTCCGCCGCGACGGCGGCCACCTCGTTGTGCCACCGGTCGAGCCGCTGCCGCAGCTCCCGCTGCCCGGCGCCGTCCAGCAGGGCTCCGGCGGCCAGCGCGGGCGTGTCGAACCCTGCGCGGTAGGCGGCGTCGGCGAGCAGTGCGTCCGCCTCCTTGAGGCGGTCAGCCGTGCGCTCGGCCTCCCTTGCGGCCTCGGCCGCGTCAGCGAGGCGGGCCAGCCGCTCCTCCAGCAGGGCGGCCCTGCGGGCGACGCTCTGTTCTCCCCCGCGCGCGTGCTCCAGATCCTCCTCCAGCGCCCGCAGTTCGCCTTCGAGCTGCTCGCGCCGGGACGAGCGGGCGGCGGCGCGCAGCCGCGCCTCGTCCTGGACGGCCCGGCGGCGCTCGCACTCGCGCTCGGCCGCGGCCAGCGTCTCCCGGGCCGCGTGCAGACCGGCCGAGGCGTGGCGGGCCCCGGCCAGGGAGCGCTCCACACCGGCGACGGCGCGGACCAGTTCGTCCACCGCCGCCGCTCCCGCCTCGGCCGCCGCGACGCCGAGGTCCTGCCCGAGCGACCGCAGCAGACCGGCAGCCTCCTCGCGGACGGCGTCGGCACGCCGGTACGCCTGCAGGGCGGCGTCCTCGGCCGACGGGTCCACGTGGCCCGCGCCCGGGCGGGCGGGGTCGGGGTGTTCGGCGGAGCCGCAGACCACGCACGGTTCCCCGGCCGCCAGTTCCGCCGCGAGCTCCGCGGCCATGCCGCGCAGCCGGCGTTCCTTGAGCCCGAGCCAGTGCTCGTGGGCCGCGCCGGCCTCCTCGCGGGCGGCCAGCAGCCGGGCCTCGGCGCCGACGACCTCGCGGGTGAGCTCGTCGCGGCGGCGGGCGGCCGCGAGCCTGCGGCGGGCCGGTTCCAGCTGCCCGGCGAGCCGCTCGGCGAGCCCGACCGCCTCCTGGGCGGTATCGATGCGCTCCTGGTGGACGCGGCGGCTGGCCTCCCAGGAGCCGAGCCACTCGCCGGCCTCGGCCAGTACGTCCTCGTCGGCGCCGGTCGCGCGGCTCAGCTCCGCGAGATCGCGGGCGACGGCGGCGGCCCGTGCCTCGGAGCGGCGGGCGGCGGAGAGCGCGCCGAGGTCCTCGCGCAGCGCACGCTCGGCGGCGGCCAGCTGTCCGGCGCCGCTGTCGCGGTGCTCGCCCGGGAGCGCCGCGCGGCTCCGTCGCTCGGCGGCGGCCGCGGCCAGTCGCTCGGCCTCGGCCTTGTCGCGCAGCTCCAGGGTGGGGGCGACGGCCTCGGCGGCCCGGGCCCGCTCCAGGCGCCGGCGCACGCCGTCGTGCTCGCCGCGCTGTGCCTCCAGCGCCTCGGCCCGCCGTGCCGCCTCGCCGTGCCGCCGCTGCGCCCGGGCCAGCTCCCGCACCTCGTCGGCGCGGTCCTGCGCGACGCGGTGGGCCTGCTCGGCGGCGGCGACCGCGGCCTCGGCGACGGCATGCCGTTCGCGCGCGTTCGTACGGGCCAGGGCGGCCCACTCCAGCACGGCCTCGGCCAGCCCCGCCTCGCCGGGCGCGAGCGGCGGCTCGGCGGCGCGGGGAGCGGGCACGGACGCCCGGGCGGGCTGCCGGGCACCGGTGGCGGGGGCCGCGGGGCGGCCGCACTCCGCACCGGCCGCCGTGGCCGGCGCCGGTGTGCCCACCTCGGGCAGCGACGGGTCGCCGGCGGCCTGCCCCATCCGGTGGCCGAGGGCGAGCAGCCGCTCGTCTCCCGTGCGCACCTGTGCCTCCGCGGCGCGGCGCAGCTCGGCGAGGCGGTCCTCCACCGCCGCGAAGCGGCCCGTGTCGAAGAGCTTGCCCAGCAGCTTGCCGCGGGCGGCGTCCTCGGCGCGCAGGAAGCGGGCGAAGTCGCCCTGCGGCAGGAGGACGACCTGGCAGAACTGCTCGCGGCTCATGCCGAGCAGCTGGGTGACCTCCTCCCCTATCTCCTGGTGCGAGCGGCTGAGGGCCTTCCACCGGCCGTCGCCCGTCCGTTCGCGCAGGGCGCTGTAGGCCTTCTCCTTGGTGGAACCGGTGCCGCGCTTCTTGGGACGCGGCTGCTCGGGCCGCCGGGTGATCTCCAGCCGCCGGCCGCCGACGGTGAGTTCGAGCACCACTTCGGTGGGGGTGCCGGGGTCGGCGTGGTCGCTGCGCAGGGTCAGGCCGGCGCCCTGGCGGGCGCCGGGGACACCGTTGTAGAGGGCGTAGCAGACCGCGTCGAGGACGGAGGTCTTGCCGGCGCCGGTGGGGCCGTGCAGCAGGAAGAGCCCGGCGGCGGACAGCTCGTCGAAGTCGATGTGCTGAGTGGCGCCGAAGGGGCCGAAGGCGGTGATCGTGAGCCGGTGCAGCCTCATCGGGCGGCCTCGCCGAGGGTGTCGTCGATGCGCACGGAGTCCAGGGCGGCGGTCAGCACCGCGCTCTCCGCCTCGTCGGGGCCCCGGCCGCCTCGTACGTGGCCCACGAAGTCCTCGGCGATCTGCCGGTCGCTACGGCCCTGGAGGCGCTGGGCGTAGGAGGCGAGGGGGTCCTCGGGGGCCCGGTCGGGTTCGAGGAGGAGGCTCACCGTGTGCGGGAAGCGCCGGGCGAGGCGGGCCATGGGTTCCTGGGGGCGCACCGGGTCGGTGAGGGTGGCCTCGACCCACGCCTGCTCGTGGCGGTCGAGGGCCGGGTCGGCCAGGAGGTCCTCCAGGCGGCCGCGGATGCGGGCGAGAGGGCGGGGCACGGGGCAGTCGACCCGCTCGGCGCTCACGGCACCGTCGGCTTCGAGGTCGACGAGCCACATGGTCTTGCGGTGGGCGGCCTCGGAGAAGGAGTAGGCGAGCGGGGAGCCGGAGTAGCGGACGCGCCCGGTGATGGCCTGGCTGCCGTGGAGGTGGCCGAGGGCGGTGTAGTGGACGCCGTCGAAGACCCCGGCGGGCACGGAGGCCACGCCGCCGACGGTGATGTCGCGCTCGCTGTCGCTGGGCGCGCCCCCGGCGACGAAGGCGTGGGCGAGCACGACGGACCGGGTCCCGGCGGGCCGGGCGGCGAGGTCGGCCCGTACCCGTTCCATGGCGGCGTCCAGCACGGCCGTGTGGCCGGCCTTCGTGGCCCCGAGCTGTTCCCGCACCAGTGCGGGCTCCAGGTAGGGCAGGCCGTAGAAGGCGACGTCGCCGTGGTCGTCGGACAGCAGTACAGGTGTGCCGCAACCGGCGGGGTCGGTGCGCAGGTGGATACCGGCCCGGTCGATGAGCCCGGCGCCGACGCCGAGCCGGCGGGCCGAGTCGTGATTGCCGGAGATCATGATCGTGGGTACGCCGAGTGCGGCGAGCCGGTGCAGGGCCTCGTCGAAGAGCTCTACGGCGGCCAGCGGCGGCACGGCCCGGTCGTAGATGTCGCCTGCGACGAGCACGGCGTCGACGTCCCGCTCGCGCACGGTCCGCACGAGGTGGCCGAGGAAGTCGCGCTGGGCCTGGAGGAGACTCACGCGGTGGAAGGAGCGTCCCAGGTGCCAGTCCGAGGTGTGCAGCAGTCTCACAGGACGGCTCCGACCCGCATGTTCCCCGTCCCCTCCACTGTCGTCTCCCGCACCGGCCGGGCGCAGGCGCCCGTGGCCTCACCGGCCTCTCCCGCTCCGGGCAGCACGCTGTCCATCACTGCTCACAGTTTCGCATCCGGGCCGGGGGCGGATGACACGGTTGACCGAATGCCTTGCCTCCGGCCGGGTCCATGGCCGCCTCCACCGGCCTTCGCGAGACGGCTCGGCCCCACGCCGGCAGAGGGGTGACACAGACGGGCTGGTGGCCGCACCCACCACCCGGCCCCTCCCGGACTCCCGTTGACGGTCTCGTGCTGACGCCCCTCGGCCCGGACCGGTACGCGCACGGCGGCCGCCCATTTCCCGGGCGGTGGTGCGCGGTCCGGCCGGGGCAGGCGCCACGGCTCGTGCCGCGCCCGCCCCGGCGGGCTCAGCCCAGACGCGGGATCTCTATCGCGGGGCAGCGGTCCATGACCATCGCGAGGCCCGCCGCCCGCGTGCGGTCGTACGCCTCCTCGTCGATCACGCCCAGCTGGAACCAGACCGCCCGCGCGCCGATCGCGACGGCCTCGTCCGCCACGGCGCCCGCGAGCTCGGATCTGACGAAGACGTCGACCACGTCGACGGGGAAGGGAATGTCGGCGAGGGAGGCGTAGCCCCGTTCGCCGTGGACCGTCTCGGCCCTGGGGTGGACGGGCACGACGCGTTTGCCGTGGCGCTGGAGCACCTCGGCGACGCCGAATGCCGCGCGCTGCTGATTGGCCGACAGACCGACAACCGCCCAGGTGTCGCCTGTGCCCTCGATGATCTTCCGGATGATCCCCGGTTCTGCGTACATGCCGGCTCAACGAGCAAGGTCACCGGAGCATTCCCGGGGTTGGGGGAGGCTTAGGCTTACGGAATGCAGGACGAGTACCGGACGGTAGCGCTCGAGGGCGTGCACGAGATCGAGATCAGCAGGTCGCGCTTCATCTGCGCGCTCGCGCCCGCCGCCACCGAGGAGGAGGCGCAGGCGTTCGTCGCGCGCATCCGCAAGGAGCACCCCACGGCCCGGCACAACTGCTGGGCGTACGTCATCGGCGCCGACGGCTCCGTCCAGAAGGCGAGCGACGACGGCGAGCCCGGGGGAACGGCGGGCGTGCCCATGCTGCAGATGCTCGTCCGGCGCGACATGCGGTACGTCGTCGCGGTCGTCACCCGCTACTTCGGCGGCATCAAGCTCGGCGCGGGCGGCCTGATCCGGGCCTACGGCGGTGTGGTCGGGGAGGCCCTCGACTCCCTGGAGACCGTGACCCGCAGGCGATTCCGGCTGGCGACGGTCACGGTCGACCACCAGCGGGCCGGGAAGCTGGAGAACGAATTGCGGGCGACCGGGCGGGCGGTGCGCGAGGTGACCTACGGGGCCGGTGTGCGGATCGAGATCGGGCTGCCCGAGGCGGATGTGGAGGGATTCCGGGCCTGGCTGGCGGACACCACGGCGGGCTCGGCGGTCCTGGAGCTCGGCGGCGAGGCGTACGGCCCCGCCTGACGCGGAGCCGCCGGCCACGACGGGCCACTTCGGCTCGCTCCGTTCAGGAGAACCGCGTGCCCGGGCCCGGGGAGCGGCGGTCGCGGTGCGTTAACGTCGGAGCATGATCACGCCACGCAGGGCCCGCCCCGAGGACGCGGCCGAGATAGTCCGGCTGCGCCGTCTGATGTTCGCTGCGATGGACGGGCAGGACTCCCCCGGTGCGTGGGAGCGCGACGCCGAGGAGATGGCCCGCCGCCGACTCGCGGCGGACGGGACCGCGTTGGGCGCATTCGTGGTGGACGGTGACCCCGAAGGCGACGGTCCGCACCTGGCCGCCTGCGCGGTCGGGCGGGTCGAGGAACGGCTGCCCGCGCCCGGCCATCCGTCGGGGCTGTTCGGCTTCGTCTTCACGGTGTGCACCGATGGGCGTTACCGGGGGCGGGGGTTCGCCCGCGCGACGACGCAGGCCCTGCTCGAATGGTTCGCCGCACAGGGCGTCACGCGTGTCGATCTGCATGCGACGCCTGACGCCGAACCGCTCTACCGCAGCCTTGGCTTCGCCGAGCACTCGCTCGCCCTGTCGCTCGACGTCTCCTCCCTCGGTGCCTCGTCGCTCGGTGCCTCGTCGCTCGACGTCTCCTCGCTCGGTGCCTCGTCGCTCGGTGCCTCGTCGCTCGGTGCCTCCCGGGCGAGCCGGCCGGCCTGAGCCCGGCCGGTCCCTCAGCCGGCGAGCCCTCCGAGTACGACCGCACCCGGCAGTTCGGCCAGTGCCTTGCCGGGAACGATGAGCTTGCCGCGCCGGCTGCCGCTGCCGATGACCACGTGCGGGCTGTCGGCGACGGCGGCGTCCACCAGGACGGGCCAGTCGGCGGGCAGCCCGACCGGGGTGATGCCGCCGTACTCCATGCCGGTCATGGCGAGCGCGGTGTCCATGGGGGCGAACGAGGCCTTGCGCGCCCCGAGATGGCGGCGCACGACGCCGTTGACGTCCGCGCGGGTGTGGCCGAGGACGAGACAGGCGGCGAGCGTCGTCGTCCCTCCGCGCCTGGCGGCGACCACGACGCAGTTGGCGGACTGCTCCAGCAGCCAGGGACCGTAACTCTGCGCCAGAACGGCCGTGTCCGCCCGTTCCGGGTCGGTGTCGGCGTAGAGCAGGTCGGCCACGGGGACGGAGCCGCTCCAGGCCTGGACGGCGGCGGCGACGGGCGGAACCAGCAGGTCCAGGCGCTCCATGACGGGCCGGACGTCGTCGAAGGCTTCCATCGGCGTCGGCGTCCTGTTCATGCCCGCCAACCTAACAGCCGCCGCGCCGCGCCCGCCGCACCGTCTCAGCGTGCGGGTGGCACGGCCACGACCATGGTCATCTCGACGGGCTCGGCGCCGTCGTTGCGGTAGGCGTGCGGCACGTTCGCCTCGAAGGTCGCCGAGGTGCCGGCGGCCACGGCGTGCTCCTCCCCGTCGACGACGAGCGTGAGCTCACCGGCCGTCACCCGCAGCAGCTCGATCGTGCCGGGCGGATGCGGGTCCGATGCGGTGCCGTCGCCGGGGGCGAGCCGCCACTCCCACAGTTCCAGCGGGCCCCGCGCCTCGGTGCCGACGAGCAGCGAGGTGTGACTGCCGGCCTCCGTGGACCACATGCGCACCACCTGCTCCGGGGGCACGAGCCGGACGCGGTCGCCCTGCTCGTAGTCGAGGAGGGTGGTGATGCTCACGCCGAGCGCGTCGGCGAGCTTGACCGTGGTGCCGACGCTGGGGTTCGTGCGGGCCTGCTCGATCTGGATGATCATGCCCCGGCTGACGCCCGAGCGGGCCGCCAGGGCGTCGAGGGTGAAGTTGCGCTCGCCGCGCCAGCGCTTGAGGTTGCGGGCGAGCGACTGCGTGAGCTGCTCGAGGTCCGTCACGGTCCATCCAGTTGAATATATTGGTCAAGGAAGTTCAGCAGCATGCACTACGGTGTCATGGACGCCACCATTCACCACACTGTACTGCGAGGTCTCACCCATGACACCGGTCTTCGCCCTGGCCACCAGCCTCATGTGGGGGCTGGCCGACTTCGGCGGCGGGCTGCTCACCCGGCGCATGCCCGCCCTGACCGTGGTCCTGGTCTCCCAGGTGCTGGCCGTCCTCGCCCTGGGCGCGATCGTCGTCGCCACCGGCGGCTGGTCCGAGGCCGGGCCCCAGCTCTGGTACGCGGTCGCCGCGGGCGTCGTGGGCCCGGCGGCGATGCTCGCCTTCTACAAGGCGCTGGCCCTCGGCCCGATGGGCGTCGTCTCCCCGCTGGGCGCGCTCGGCGGCGTCGCGGTGCCGCTGGGCGTGGGTCTGGTGCTGGGCGAGCGCCCCGGCATCCTGCAGTTCGCGGGCATCGCGGTGGCCGTGGCGGGCGTGGTGCTGGCCAGCGGCCCGAGCAGGGGCGGCGCGCCCGTACAGCGGCAGACGCTGCTCCTCACCCTCGTCGCGGCCTTCGGCTTCGGCTCGGTGATGGCCCTGATCGCCGAGGCCTCGCACAACCTGACCGGGCTGTTCCTCGCCCTGTTCGTCCAGCGCCTGTGCAACGTCGTGGTGGGCGGCGGGGCACTCTACGCCTCCGTCCGCCGCGGCGGCCCCGCCCTGCCCGAGGACGGCTGGGCCGGCATCCGCTCGGCCCTGCCCGCCCTCGCCTTCGTCGGCCTCGCGGACGTGGCCGCCAACGGCACGTACAGCATCGCCGCCCACAACGGCCCCGTGACCGTAGCCGCCGTGCTCGCCTCGCTCTACCCCGTCGTCACCGCACTCGCCGCCCGCGGCGTCCTGCGCGAACGGCTGCGCACGGTGCAGGCGGCGGGCGCGGGCCTGGCACTCGTCGGCACGGTCCTGCTGGCCACGGGCTGACCACGCTGCCGAAGGACGGGGGCCACCCCGCGGACGCGTCCCGATCCCGCAGCACGCACACCGTCCGGTCCCGTGCGCCTACCTGTCCCGGTCAGGCTGCAGCGAGCGCCAGATCCGGTCGGGGAGGATGCGTACGGCCTGATTCAGGTCGATGTCATAGGTGCTGGACAACCAGCGGCGTGCGGTCTCGGCGACCGGGCCGATGACGAGCACCTCGATCAGCGGGGTGGGGAGGGGAGCGATCTCGCCGGCTTCGATGCTCGGTCGCAGCCATGCGGCGATGTCTCCGAACGTGGCCTGCTTGACGGCGCGGATCTCCTCGGCATGTCCGTCGAGGTAGCCGGAGTAGGCGGAGGCATGAAGGAAGAGGGCGGCGTCGCGGTGCTCCACGGTGAAGCGCAGATAGGCCTTGACCAGCGCCTGGATGCCGGTACGGGGGGTACGACTGCGGCGCAGCGCGACGATCATCCCGTCGAACAGCTGCTCCATGCAGCGCGTGTAGAGGCGGGCGGCGAGGCCGTCGAAGCTGCCGAAGTGGTGATAGAGGCTGCCGAGGCTGACCCCGCTGGCCGCGGTGACGGCGTTCACAGTGAAGCCCTGCTGGCCGGCCGAGGCGTACACGCGCAGCGCGGTGGTCAGGAGCTGCTCGACGGTGGCCTCGCCACGCTGCTGCTTAGGAGACATCGCACGGCCTCCTCGGCACAGTGACCGCCATCGGTCTCCGGCGGGCCACCACGACCGCCTTCACGATTCCGTTCGCCATGCCGGTCAGCGTAGAACAGAAGTGGATCGAAACGCTTGCAGTGGAATTGACGGCAGGTCAGAAGCTTGGCAGGCAGGGCACCGCGGGGCTCGGGTACCGGCCGTACTGGAGCGAACTTATAGAAAATCGGTCTGGACCTGACTATGGTGCGTGGCATGGCGAACCACCACACCACCGTCGCCTCACTCCCGCAACTCCCCTACGCCCAGGGAGTGTCCGTCCGCGGGCGGGCAGTCGGTCTGACGCGAAGAGGCATCCAATGACGCTCAAGGTCCCCCGGTTCTTACGCGCGAAGGCCGCAGTCGCCGCGGCGGCCGCCGCCGTCCTCATGCTGAGCGCGCCTTCCGCGCATGCCGATGCTCCGGCGCCGCCGCCGCTGACCGACGGCTTCGGCCTCACCCAGACCGGCAACGTCACCGGTACCGCCACCAATTTCGTGATCACCGTGAAGACGGCCCAGGTCGCCGGTGAGCATCACATCCGGATCCTGCTGCCCAGTGACTACGCGTACAGCCCCGACAAGCGCTACCCGGTTTTCTACTTCCTGCACGGCGCGTCCGACGACCCGGCCAACCCGGGCGTGGCCTACCCCGCCCTGACCGCGGCCAAGTCGATGATCACGGTCATCCCGGACGGAGGCCGGCGGGGCTGGTACACCAACTGGCTCGACCAGAAGACCGCCGCCGGCGCGCAGAACTGGGAGAACTTCCACATCAACCAGGTGATCCCGTTCATCGACGCCAACCTCCGCACCCTCGCGTCCAAGCAGGGGCGGGCCGTCGGCGGCCTCTCGATGGGCGGCTTCGGGGCCCTGCACTACGCCCAGAGTCATCCCGGGCTGTTCAGTCAGGTCGCCTCGCTCTCCGGCGCCAACGAGCTCTCGCGGAATCATGCCGTCATGCGAGCCGCCGTCGTCGCCACGCTGACCAATATCGGTGCCCCGCTCTGCGGCAGTTCCAGCCCCACGTGCTCGCTCAACTTCGGGCCCACGGTGTCCAGCGACGCGATCTTCGGCACGCCGTATCCGGTGTTCGACGCCGACTGGCGCTGGAACGCGGCGGACCCGGCCTCGCACATGAACGCTTTGGCCGGCATGGGCATCTCGATCTACACCGGCAACGGCGGCGGCAACCCCACCGAGCCGGAATTCTGGGTCCAGTCGGCGTCACAGCACGCCAAGGACCGCCTGGACGCCCTCGGATACCCTTACCACTACGTGGAGTACGGCAACGGTTCCGGCTGGGGCGAGAACTGCAAGGGCGGCCACACCTACGGCTGCTGGGCACAGGACCTCGTGGACTATGTCCCGCGCCTGGAAGCTGCATTCGCCTCCGCCTGATCTCTGAGAAGACCCTGATCCCTGAATGAAACTGCTCGCCCTGTCGCCCGGCGGTCGCCTGGCGACAGGGCGCCGTCGCACCGCGGCCGGAGGGCACCCCGCCCGCGTCGTACTCAGTCCTCCAGCGCCTCGCGGTGCGCCTTCACCAGCTCCAGGTACATCGCGGCGTTGAGCCGGATGTGCTCGCGCTCGTCCTCCGTCAGCTGCCGCCGTACCTTGGCGGGCACGCCGGCGACCAGGGAGCCCGGCGGCACCTGCATGCCCTGGGGTACAAGCGCCTGGGCGGCCACCAGGGAACCGGCCCCGATCCTGGCACCGTTGAGCACGGTCGCGCCCATGCCGATCAGCACGTCGTCCTCGACGGTGCAGCCGTGCAGGACCGCGTTGTGCCCGACGGTCACCCGCTCGCCGACGCTCACGGGGAAGCCCGGGTCGACGTGCACCGTGCAGTTGTCCTGGATGTTGCTGCCGGCGCCGAGCGTGATCGGCCCGCAGTCCGCGCGCAGCACGGCGTGGTACCAGATGCTCGCATCCGCAGCGACGGTGACGTCACCGGCCACGACCGATGTCGGCGCGGCGAACGCCGCCGGGTCGATCTCCGGCCGCTTCCCGCCCACACCGAAGACCATCGATCGCTCAGCCACTGCGCACTCCTCGTCGTCGTCCTCAGCATTCCCAGCACCGTAAGCGACGGGCCGCCGACGGGCGTCCGGCTGGGGCCGAGATCACAGGAGTGCGGCGGCCGTGGCGGCAATGGGCAGGGCCCCCGGCTGCTGCCGGGGGCCCTCACCGTGTCGTGTGTCCTGGCGGTTCTCACTCCGCGGCGGCGACGGCCTCCGACTCGGGCGCACGCTGCTCCGCCGCGGCCTCGGCGGCCTGCGTGGCGCCGGCCTTCTTGGCCTTGATCCGCATGACGACGAACGAGCCCAGGCCGAAGAGCAGGGCGGCGACCAGGCCGAGCCAGGAGAATTTCTTCAGCCACTCCTCGGCGACCTTGCCCACGGAGTAGATGACCGCGACCGTACCGCCCGCCCAGACGATGCCGCCGAGCACGTTGGCGATCAGGAACTTCCAGTACGGCATCTTCAGCACGCCCGCGAGCGGGCCGGCGAAGATCCGCAGCAGCGCGATGAAGCGGCCGACGAAGACGGCCCACATGCCCCACTTCTGGAACGAACGCTCGGCAGTGGCGACGTGGTGCGGGCCGAAGTGCTTGGGGAACTTGCGGCCGAGCCAGGCGAGCAGCGGCTTGCCGCCCTTGCGGCCGATCAGGTAACCGATCGAGTCACCGACGATCGCGCCCGCGACGGCGCTGGCGCCCAGGACGTACGGATTGATGTGGTCCTGGGTGGCGGCCAGCAATGTGGCACTGACGAGGACGATCTCACCGGGAAGCGGGATGCCCAGGCTCTCCAGCCCGATGACCCCACCCACCAGGAGGTAGACGGCGATCGCCGGTACTGTTTCGAGCCACTCCTGGATGTGCAACGCCGGTTCCTCCCCGGTTGACGACCTGCTTCCCGGCGTGCGCGGCGAGGCGCACGCCGGGAAGCCTACTGGAGGTAGGACTCGCGAAGAGGCCCGCCGGTTGACCGGAAGCGGCTACTTGTTCGGCCGCAGGGTCCACACAACGGTCATTTCACCGGTCTCCGCGCCGTCCTCACGCGTGATCGAGATCCGCACGGGGAACTCCGGGCGCTCCCCCGCGTCCAGCTCGGCGACGATGTCGGCGGCCGGGCGGCCGAGCTCGGCGGTCGCGGTGACCGGGCCCATGGCGAGCTTCTTGTAACCGATCTCGGCCCGTACGGCCAGCGGCACCGCGCGCGAGAGCTGGTCGCCGAAGGCGGCGAGGACGATCGCACCGCTCGCGGACTCGGCGAGCGTGAACATCGCGCCGGCGTGCGGGCCCCCGACGTGGTTGTGGTACTCGGGCTGGTCGGGCAGGCGGACCACGGCGCGCTCGGCGGTGGTCTCCTCGAAGACGAGGTTGAGGGTACGGACCATGGGCACGGTGGCCGCCAGGGCGTCCCCGATCGAGGGCTGGGTCTGTGACATGACCCGAAAGTTACCAGCCAGTAGCACAACCGTGAAGGGGCTCGGACCACAAGTGTCACCATCGCCCTCTATGGTTATCGGCCATGTGGCCAGGACAGCAGGCGCCCGGGGGCGAGCAGAACCCGCAGGACCCTCACAAGAACCCGTACCAGCAGCCGGGATACCCGCAAAACAACCCTTATCAGCAGCCGGGCTACCAGCAGCCCAATTCCTACGCGCAGCCGGGCGTACCGCCGCAGCCCGGCCAGCCGGTTCCCCCCGGCCCCCCGCAGTGGACAGCCCCGGCCGCGCCCGGTGGCCCGCAGCCGCCGGCCGGCGGCCGGGGCAAGCGCACCACGGTGATCGCCGTCACGGCGGCGGTGGCGGTCGTCGCCGCGGCCGTGATCACTGGCGTGGTCGTGCTGAAGGACGACGGCGACGACGGCCAGGACCCCTCGGCGAAGGACGCGAAGCCGTCCGCGACGGCACCCGTGTCCCCGAGCGCGAGCGCGGCGGCCCCCGAGGACAACCCGCGCGCCGGCGGCGAGGTCAAGCCGGTGATCGACGGCTGGAAGACCGTCGTCAGCTCCAAGCGGCACAACGCGTTCGACGTTCCGCCGGACTGGGAGGTCGAGCCGCCGACCATGTCCCACGGCTTCGAGGACAAAGACGGCAAGCCCCTCATCACGATGACGTCCACCGCCTCGTACAAGAAGGGCGAGTGCGCCAAGAACAGCAAGCGGGGCGCCGCCGGTACCAAGGGCGCGCAGGGTGCCAAGAGCGAGGCGAGCGCCGCCGAGATCGAGGCGGTCAACTGGCTCTACGCGGCCTTCGACCAGGAGGAGACCGGCACCTTCAGCAAGCCCAAGGCCCAGCCCTTCAAGAGCGACCACGGCCTCACCGGCTACACGGCCTCGGCGACGGTCACCGGCGTGAAGAAGACCGACAAGTGCACGACGGACGGCAAGACCTTCACGGTGACGTACAAGGACACCAACGGCGACCTGGCCACCTGGGTGCTCTATGCCGACAAGGGCATCGACGGGGAGCTCCCGGACGACACCATCAAGAAGATCATGAGCTCGCTCCGCCCGCTGAAGTCCTCCTGACCGACGCGCCCGCCGGCTGCCCGCGCTGGCCCGTCCCGGCGTCCCGGCCTTCCCGGCCGGCTCAGCCGACGCTGAACGCGCCGCCGGGCGGCTCGGGCGAGGCCACCGCCTGCGCGTCGCCCACCGGCGCCGCCCCGGCGGCGAACCGGTCGAGTGCGGCCCCGTGCTCGACCCGGGCCGGGAAGGCGTCGGCGGCGGCGCGGCGCGCGAGTGCGGCCACGGGAAGTTCCCTGTGCGCGGCCACCAGGACGGCGTTGCCGAAGCGCCGGCCCCGGAGCATCGGACCCTCCGCGATCAGGCACAAGTGCTCGAAGACGGCGGCGAAGGTGGCCACCTGAGCACGGAGGAAGCCGAACGGCGCACCGTCCGCGAGGTTCGCCGTGTAGTGGCCGTCCGGGCGCAGCACCCGCGCGGCGGTGCGGGCGTACTCGACGGATGTGAGGTGCGCCGGCACGCGCGAGCCGCCGAAGACATCCGCGACGATGACGTCGGCGCAGGCGTCGGGGGCATCCTCCAGCGCCGCCCGGGCATCCCCGGCCCGTACCTCGATCCCGGAGCCGTCGGGCACCGGCAGGTGCTCACCGACCAGGGCGATCAGGCCCCGGTCGGCCTCGATGACCCGCTGCCGCGAACCGGGCCGGGTGGCGGCCAGGTAGCGGGGCAGGGTGAGGGCGCCGCCGCCCAGGTGCAGCACGTCGAGCGGCCGGCTCTCCTCGGCAACCGTGTCCAGGACGTGTGCGAGGCGCCGCGCGTACTCGAATTCGAGGTGAGTGGGGTCGTCCAGGTCGACATACGACTGGGGGGCGCCGTTGACGGTCAGCAGCCACGCCCGTGCCACGTCCACGTCGGGCATGAGCTTGGCGGTGCCCCAGTCGACGTCACGGGTCACGGGTATCGGTTCGTCCACGTCTCCATTGTGCCGACATTGTGCCGACCCGGTTGCCCCGACGCGTCCCTCCCGTACTCCTTGCGTCATCCCTCGCGCCCCGCTGCCGCGGTCATCGTCCCCGGTGGCGTCCGCTAGGGCTGTTCGCCGGCGTGCTGCGCCCTGCCCACCGCGAAACCGTCCATCCACGTCTGCACCATGTGACGGATGACCATCGTGAGCTGCTGGGCGGTGAGGACCTTCTCCAGGTGCCCCTGCCTCAGCGCAAGCCTCGCCCGTCGTTCCGCCGCCACGAACAACGCCATCTGATCAGCCCGTTCGGATGCTCCCTCCCACCGCTCTTCCATAGCAGCACCCTAGGCCGGGCCCCGCTCGGCGGCACGTGATTTTGCCCGGCCCACTGGTGGGGAGCCGTCCGCACAGCATGAGCGGAAGTGACCGGCAGCTTGTGGTTCCGTACCGGCTCGGTGACATCACATCCCCCTTACGGCGGTGTCGGTTACGCTCCTTCGATGCTCGATACCGCCGCCGTGCCGTCCTCCGGCCTCGCCGAGCGCTGCATGCGTGCGCTGCTGTCCCCGTGGTCCCGTCTGGGGCTGCTCGTCGTACTGCTCGGCGCCGCGGTCGCGGGCGTGCTGCTCTGCCGTCCCGAAAGGTTGCTCGCCGGTGGCTGGCCGCCGCAGCTCTCGGGCGGTACAGCGGTAGTGCTGTTCGCTGTCGCGTACGGGCTGTGCACGGCGGCCTTCGTGCCGCGGCCGGTGCTGAACCTGGCCGCGGGCGCGCTGTTCGGTGCCCCGCTGGGGACGGCGGCGGCCGTCGTGGGCACCGTACTGGGCTCGGCCATGGCCTTCGGCCTCGGGCGGCTGCTGGGACAGGACGCCCTGCGGCCGCTGCTGCGCGGGCGGTGGCTGAAGGCCGCGGACCGGCAGTTGAGCCGGCACGGCTTCCGGTCGATGCTGGCGCTGCGGCTCTTTCCCGGAGTGCCGTTCGCCGCGGCGAACTATTGCGCGGCCGTCTCACGAATGGGATGGGCTCCCTTTCTTCTGGCGACGGGTCTGGGCACCGTGCCCAACACCGCGGCCTACGTCATCGCGGGCAGCCATGCGGCGTCGCCCACCTCGCCCACCTTCATCGCCGCGACGGCCTTCATCGCGGTCACCGGGCTGGCGGCCGTCGTCGTTGCCTGGCGCCGGAAGTCCCTGATGCCCGGGCCGGGCCGGCGCACCGGTTCCTGACCGGGCTCGCCCCCTGGCTCGGACCCTGCCCCCGGGCCGCGTCCGATTGCCCTCACCGAGTCACGGGGGCGCCGTCGGCGGGACGGTGCCGGGACGCGGCGTGCGGTGGTGCCTGCTGATGTTCTTCTCCAGCAGGAGTGTGGAGGTCTCCACATCCACGGCACCGGCGGACCGGGGGTCCGGGAGCCGGCCGTCCGCCCCTTTCAGACCGGTCAGGGCGCCGTCGATGGCGCTGTGGGCCGCGAAGAGGCACGGCGTGCTGTAGATGGCGGCGTCCACGCCCAGTTCCGTCAGCTCGGACAGCGAGAGCCGCGGCGACCTGCCGCCCGCGATCTGGTTGAAGAGCAGGGGCTTGTCCCCGATGACCGTGCGAATGCGGTGAATCCGCTCCACGCTGCGTACGCCGTCGACCAGGACGACGTCCGCGTCGGTCGCCGCCAGCGCGGCGGCCCGCCGCAGGATCTCCGGCTCCTCGGTCGCGTCCGTACGTGCCACGACGAGCAGGTCGTCGCGGCTGCCGAGCACCAGGCCGAGCTTCTCCAGGTACTCCTCCAGCGGGAGGATCAGCTTGCCGTCCGCGTGGCCGCACCGGCGCGGCCGCCGCTGGTCCTCGAGGATCACTCCCGAGGCGCCGGCCCGTTCCAGGCACTGGACCACATGGCAGGCGACCTCGGGGTCGGCGTATCCGTCGTCGATGTCCACGAGCAGATGGTGGGCGGGGAACGCCAGACGCAGGCGTTCGACGAAGCCCACCATGTCCGGCCAGGCGATGAACCCGATGTCGGGCAGCCCGTAGTACGAGGCGGCGAAACCGAAGCCGGAGACGAAGAATCCGTTGTAGTGCTGAGCCGCGATCGACGCCGAATACATGTCGTAGACGCCGATGAGGGGCGTGGTCCGGCCGGAGGCGACCTCGTCCAGCAGAGCCCTGCCGTGATGCATGAATTTCCCCTGACGTAGGCACGTACAGTGCGTGAATTGTTGGTCTCAAGGTCAACATGACGTGTTTACGGTTACAGAAAAATGAGAGCCTACGATTCGAAATACCGGTGCGGTCGCCTGGTTGAGTGACATGCCCGGCAACGAGCCCCGGGCACGGAGGACATGGGGCCGCAAGGGCCCTCCCATAGAGGCCCACCAGGCTGCCCCGCACCAGCGGACACCCCTGCCGTAGCAGGTATCTGACCTATCGTCAGCCGCATTCACCAAAAGGTGAAAAGCTCCGCCCGCAATTTCTTCATATGACCGCACACGGAAACAACGGAAACAGGGGCCAGGCCACACGTCCGGCCGTGACCATTACTTGGATGGCACAGACTTTCATGAGCTGGTTCGAATCCTTCGTCCTCGGGCTCGTCCAGGGGCTGACCGAGTTCCTGCCGGTCTCCTCGAGCGCCCATTTGCGGCTGACCGCCGCCTTCGCCGACTGGCAGGACCCCGGCGCGGCATTCACCGCGATCACACAGATCGGCACCGAGGCCGCCGTCCTCATCTACTTCCGCAAGGACATCGCGCGCATCGTCTCCGCGTGGTTCAGGTCGCTGTGGGACCGGCGGATGCGGCGGGACCATGACGCCACCATGGGCTGGCTGGTGATCGTCGGCTCGATCCCCATCGGCGTGCTCGGCCTGGTGCTCAAGGATGCGATCGAGGGCCCGTTCCGTGATCTGCGCCTGATCGCGACAACACTGGTGGTCATGGGCATCGTGCTGGGCATCGCCGACCGCCTGACGGCGCGCGACGAGAAGGGCGGCAGGCACCGGGCCGTCGAACAGCGCAAGGACCTCACGCACCTGGACACCAAGGACGGCCTGATCTTCGGCATATGCCAGGCCATGGCCCTGATCCCCGGCGTCTCCCGGTCGGGCGCGACCATCAGCGGCGGCCTGCTGCTCGGCTACACCCGTGAGGCAGCGGCCCGTTACTCGTTCCTCCTGGCCGTCCCCGCCGTCCTCGCCTCCGGCCTCTTCGAACTCAAGGACGCGGGCGACGGGCGCACGGCGTGGCCGCAGACGGTGTTCGCCACGCTCATCGCCTTCGTCGTCGGCTACGCCGTGATCGCGTGGTTCATGCGCTTCATTTCCAGCAGGAGCTTCATGCCGTTCGTCGTCTACCGCGTCCTGCTCGGGCTCCTGCTCTTCGCCCTGGTCGGCACCGGCGCCCTCGCCCCGCACGCGGGCGAGCTCACGGGCTGAGGCGAGCGGCGGAGAACGCGGACGCGCCGGGGGCCGACGGACACCACAGGGCACCACAGCGCAACGAAAGGCCGTTGATGTTCGGGCGATCCCCCGCGTCGCCCGAACATCAACAGGCATACCGGACCACGCCCTGCTCAGCGGCAGGACAGCCGGATACGTGCTGAGTATATTGGCTTGGAGCCAGTCAACGCAGGAGATTAAAGGCATGTCACCGCGCAGCGCAGCGCTCAACGAGGAGTTGCGCCGCCGCTCCCGCGAGCGGCTGCTGCGGGCAACCGTCGAGCTGGTGGACGAGCGCGGTTACGAGGCGACGACGCTGGCGGACATCGCGGACCGGGCCGGGGCGGCGCGCGGGCTGATCTCGTACTACTTCCCCGGCAAGCGGCAGTTGCTGCAGTCCGCGGTGCACCGGCTGATGCACCTGGAGCTGGCGGCCTGCCTGGAGCGGGACCCGCGCACGCAGAACGGGCGCGAGTTGATGGCCCGGGCCATCGACGCCGTTCTCGGGCTCGCGTGCGAACGGCCCCGGCTGATACGCACGCACATGGCGGGGATCCTGACGGCGGAGGGCTTCATCCAGTGTCCCGAACAGCAGCGCCTGGCGTTCCTGCTGCGTGAGACGGTGACACGCTACGGCTCCGCCGATCCGGAGACCGACTACCGGCTGCTGCGTGCCCAGTTGATGGGCGCGGTCACGGCGATCCTGGTGCCGGGGGCACCGATGCCGGCCGCGCGGATGCGGGCGGAGCTGTTCCAGCGGTACGGGCTCACCTGGGAGCTCGGCTTCCCGCCCGGTGCCGAACCGCCGCCTCCGGGCGTCTGAAAGCACCCCGCCGGCGGGGACCACCCGGCCCGCCGACCGGTGCCGGACGCGGTGCCGGGCTCCCCGCCGGCCGTTGCACCTCCCGTAACCCGGCTCCCGGTGAGATCCTGGACTCACTCGCGGGAAGGAGCCCTCCGTGCTTCGAGTCGCAGTCGTCGGATCGGGACCGAGCGGGGTCTACACCGCCCAGGCCCTGGTGCAGCAGCGCGCCGTCCCCGGCGTGACCGTGGACGTGATCGACCGCCTGCCCTGCCCGTACGGGCTGGTGCGCTACGGGGTCGCCCCCGACCACGAGAAGATCAAGTCGCTGCAGAACAACCTCCGGGAGGCCCTGGAACACCCCGCCGTGACCTTCCTCGGCAACGTCCGGGTGGGCGAGGACCTCGCGCCGCGGCGGCTCCTGGACCTCTACCACGCCGTCGTCTACTGCGTGGGCGCCGCGGCCGACCGGCGGCTGGGCATTCCCGGCGAGGATCTGCCGGGGAGCTTCTCGGCCACCGAGTTCGTCTCCTGGTACAGCGCTCACCCGGATGCCGCACCCGGCGGGTTCGTGCTCGGGGCGCGCTCCGCCGTCGTCATCGGGGTCGGCAACGTAGCGGTCGACGTGGCCCGGGTGCTGGCGCGCGGTGCGGAGGAGCTGCGGCCCACCGACGTGCCCGACGCGGCCCTGGCGGCGCTGGCCGAGAGCCGGGTGGCGGACATCCACATGGTGGGCCGGCGGGGGCCGGGGCAGGCGAAGTTCACCACGAAGGAGCTGCGGGAACTGGGCGCCCTGCCGGGCGCGGAGGCGCTCGTCCAGGACGACGAGGCGGCCCTGGACCCGGCGTGGACGGACCCGTCGGGGCTGTCGCCGGCCGCTCGGCGCAATGTCGAAGTGCTGCGGGGCTGGGCCGGGTCGGCCGCGCGGGGACACGGACGGCGGATCCGGCTGCGCTTCTTCCTGCGGCCCGTCGCGCTGCTCGGCGAGGACGCCGTGCGGGCGGTGCGGTTCGAGCGTACGGTGCCGGACGGGCGTGGCGGTGTGGTCGGGACGGGGCGGTTCGAGGAGATCGACTCGCAGCTGGTGCTGCGGTCGGTCGGGTACCGAGGGGTGCCGATTCCGGGGCTGCCGTTCGACGGTGAGCGCGGGACCGTCCCGCACGAACAGGGGCGGGTGCTGCGCGACGGCGCCCCTTCGCCCGGCGAGTACGTCGCGGGCTGGATCAAGCGCGGGCCGACCGGGGTGATCGGCACCAACCGCTCGTGCGCCAAGGAGACGGTGGCCTCCCTGCTCGCCGATGCCGGCTCCCTCGCGGCACGGCCGCTTCCGGCGGATCCGGTCGCCGCGCTGCGCTCGGCGGGCCAGGAGCCCGTGCGGTGGCCGGGCTGGCTGGGGATCGAGGCGGCGGAGGCCGCGCTCGGGCAGCGGCTGGGCCGGGGCAGGGTGAAGATCCCGGACTGGGACGGACTGCTCACGGCGGCCCGGCAGGAGGGCTGAGCCCGCCCGGCGGGGAGGCTGAGCCAGTCGGGCAGGAGGGCTGAGCCCGCCCGGCGGGACCTTTCAGTCCCGGCCGTCCTCGTCGGCGGGCCGGTCCTTGCCGCTGCCGTGCCCGAGCCGGGCGCTCTGGCACGCGTAGGCGGTGAGGACGCTGTCGAGCAGGCCGGGGAAGAGCGCGTCGAGGTCGTCGCGGCGCAGGGAGTTCATCTTCGCCGTTCCCCGGTAGATCTGGTGGATCACACCGCTCTCCCGCAGTACCCGGAAGTGGTGCGTGGTGGTGGATTTGCTGACGGGGAGATCGAAGACCGAACACGACTGCTCGGCCTCCGCCTCGGCCGCCAGCGCCCGCAGGATCAGCAGCCGCATGGGGTCCGAAAGGGCGTGCAGGACGCCTTCGAGGCGGATCTCGTCGCGGGCGGGGTGGTCGAGGGAGCGGCTGGTCCGCGTCGTCATGGCTGCTCCTTCGTCGGGCGGCTCGGGCGGACTCCATTGTACGATGGGCGTCGTAGTTTGACATCCTTCGTAGTACGAGGGTTATCGTAGGAGCAGCGAAGCCGACCACGCCTCGAACTCGAAACGGAGCCCGTCGTGAGCAACCTGTTCCAGCCCTTCACCCTGCGGTCGCTGACCATTCCCCACCGCGCCTGGATGGCGCCGATGTGCCAGTACTCGGCCGAGGTGTCCGGCCCCGACGCGGGTGTCGCGAACGACTGGCACTTCTCGCACTACACCGCTCGCGCCACCGGTGGCACCGGCCTGATCCTGGTCGAGGCGACCGCCGTCAGCCCCGAGGGCCGGATCAGCCCCGCAGACCTCGGCATCTGGAACGACACCCAGGCCGAGTCGCTGCGAAGGATCACGGCGTTCCTCAAGGAGCAGGGCACCGTGCCCGGCATTCAGATCGCCCACGCCGGCCGCAAGGCCGCGACGGACCGGCCCTGGCGCGGCGGCGAGCCCGTCGGCCCGGAGGAGGGCTGGCAGCCGGTGGGCCCGAGCCCGGTCCCGTTCAAGGACGGCCACCCGGTGCCCGAGGAGCTGACAGCCGCGCAGGTCAAGGAGATAGTGGGCCGGTTCGGGGCTGCCGCACGACGGGCCCGGGCCGCCGGCTTCGAGGTCGTCGAGGTGCACGGCGCCCACGGCTACCTCATCCACGAGTTCCTCTCCCCGCACAGCAACCACCGCACCGATGAGTACGGCGGCTCGTTCGAGAACCGCATCCGCCTCGCGCTGGAGGTCGTGGACGCCGTCCGCGCGGAGTGGCCCGAGGAGCTGCCGGTGTTCTTCCGCGTCTCGGCCACCGACTGGCTGACGGAGAACCCCGAGGACCCCCGCGAGGGGTGGACGGGCGACGACACCGTACGCCTCGCGCGTGAACTGCAGGCGCATGGCGTCGATCTCCTCGACGTCTCCACCGGCGCCCTCGTCCCCGGCGCCCACATCCCGGTGGGGCCGGGCTATCAGGTGCCGTTCGCCCAGCGGGTGAAGGACGAGACCGGGCTGCCCGTGGCCGCGGTGGGTCTGATCACCGACCCCCAGCAGGCCGAGAAGATCGTCAGCAACGGCGAGGCCGACGCGGTCCTGCTCGGCCGGGAGCTGCTGCGCGACCCTTCCTGGGCCCGCCGGGCCGCGAGGGCGCTGGGCTGCGAGGTGCGCACCCCGGACCAGTACGGCTGGGCCGTCTGACACCGGCGGGCGCCGGCCCCGGCCGGTGCCCGTCAGCGGGTTCGTACGCGCACGGGCTGAGCCAGTAGAGTGACGCTCCGTGGCTAGACCCTTGAACGAGATCGTCGAACCGGGCTGGGCCAAGGCACTCGAGCCGGTGGCCGGGCGGATCGCCGCGATGGGCGACTTCCTGCGCGCCGAGATCGCGGCGGGCCGGACGTACCTGCCCTCGGGCGCGAACGTGCTGCGCGCCTTCCAGCAACCGTTCGACGACGTAAGAGTACTGATCGTCGGTCAGGACCCCTACCCCACGCCGGGCCATGCCGTCGGGCTGAGCTTCTCCGTCGCACCCGAGGTGCGGCCGCTGCCGGGCAGCCTGGAGAACATATTCCGCGAGCTGCACACCGACCTGGGCCTGTCCCGGCCGTCCAACGGGGACCTGACGCCGTGGACCCGGCAGGGCGTCCTGCTCCTCAACCGAGCACTGACCACCGCCCCGCGCAAGCCCGCCGCACACCGCGGCAAGGGGTGGGAGGAGGTCACCGAGCAGGCGATCCGCGCGCTGGTCGAGCGTGGCAAGCCCATGGTCGCCGTGCTGTGGGGGCGGGACGCGCGCAATCTGCGCCCGCTGCTGGGCGGGGTTCCGTGCGTGGAGTCCGCGCATCCCTCCCCCATGTCGGCGGACCGTGGCTTCTTCGGCTCGCAGCCGTTCAGCCGGGCCAACGACCTGCTCGCGCGGCAGGGTTCGGTTCCGGTGGACTGGCAGCTCCCCTGACGCCGCGACCCGGCCGGCGGTAGGGTGCGCGCCATGCCGCTTCCCACGAGCACGGCTGCTGGCGCCCGGGCCGGCGCCCGCAGGACCGGGTGACGGGCCGCCATGGGGGCCGTACCCGGCTGGATACTGGGGGTCGACTCGGGCGGCTCGGGCATCCGGGTCGCGCTCGCCCGCACCGACGGTGAGGGTGAGGCGTCGGCGTGGTCCTCCCCCGTGCCGGTCGGCACCGGGGAGAGGGGCATCGACGCGCGGGACCTTCTCGACCGCGTGCTGCCCGTGGCCCGGGAGCTGCTCCGTAAGGCCGGCTCCCGGCGGTGCGAGGCCGTCTGCGTGGGTGCCGCCGGCATGGCCACCCTTGGGGACGACCTCCGTGCCGTGCTGCCCGACGCGCTCCGCGAGGAGTTCGGGGCCCGCCGGCTCGCACTGGCCTCCGATGCCGTGACCGCCTACGCGGGTGCGCTCGGGCAGCGGCCGGGAGTGGTCGTGGCCGCGGGGACGGGACTGGTCGCACTCGGCACCGACCTGACGCCGGAGGGCGGTTGGCGGCGCGTGGACGGCTGGGGCCATCTCCTCGGCGACTGCGGCAGCGGCGCCTGGATCGGACGCGCGGGCCTTGAGGCGGCGATGCGCGCGTACGACGGGCGCGCCGGGGGCTCGCACGCGCTGCTCGGCCGCCTGGAGGCCGTGTTCGGCCCGGCGGGGGAACTGCCCGGCAAGCTCTATCCGCGGCCGGACCGGCCTGCCGTCCTGGCGTCCTTCGCCCCGGAAGTGGGCCGGTGCGCACCCGACGACCCGGTTGCCACGGGCATCGTACGAACAGCCGCCCGGCACATCGCCGAGGCCGCCGCCGCGGCCTGCCCGCCACCGCTTGCGCACCGGGCCCGCGAAGTGGCACTCACCGGAGGGGTCTTCCGGATGGGCGCACCCCTGCTGACACCGTTGCACGAGGAGTTGCAAAAGCAAATCCCGGATGTGCGGCCGGTCGCCGCCGCGGGCGATCCGCTGGCCGGGGCACTGCGCGTGGCCAGGGCTCTGGCGACGGACAGCCTGACCTTCCCGGCCGACGACATGCTGCTCCGCGTCGTTTGCTGATCACATCCGTCCTTATCGCACGAACTGGTGAATAAATCAGGACAGACGTTGTTCAGTTACCCCCACCCGAACGTCAGAGTCCTATGAACGGCTAACATGCGGCGCCATGAGCTCCCCCACAGGGCCCGCGAATGGCCTGCCTGTACGAATGCCGCGACCCCGCCAGCCCGGAAGGCACCGGCGGCCGGAGCCGGCGGCCGCTCCGGCTGGTGCGCCGCCGCTGGTGCTCGCCGTGCCCGGGACGCCCAGTGCCACCACCCGCCGCCTCGCCGAGGAGTCCCTGAGCATCGCCCGCTCCGAGCTCCCGGGCCTGGACGCGCGCGTCGGCTACGTCGACGCCGGCGGGGACACCGAGGGCTTCCCGGCACTGGATGCCGTCCTCGCCTACGCGACCGCCCAGCGCGCCGCTCGCAGCAGCGAAGCCGGTGAAGCAGGCGAGGGCGACGCCACCGCCGACGCCTGGGCCCAGGCGCCCGACGCCGTCGTGGTGCCGCTCCTGGCGGGCCCGGACAGCGCGGTGCTGCGGCGGATACGCCAGTCCGTCATGAACAGCGGTTCGGCCAGCGAGCTCACCGACACGCTCGGCCCGCACCCGCTGCTCGCCGAGGCGCTGCACGTACGGCTCTCCGAGGCCGGGCTGGCCCGCGCCGACCGCGCGCGACTGTTCACAGTTGCAACAGCTGCGGACGGCATCGTCCTTGCGACGGTCGGTGGCGAAGAGGCGGTGCAGGCCGCCGGCATCACCGGCATGCTGCTCTCCGCCCGCCTCGCGGTGCCGGTGCTGGCCGCCGCGCTGGACGAGGAGGGTGCTGTCGCCCGTGCCGCCGACCAGCTGCGCGGCTCCGGCTCCCGCAATCTGGCGCTCGCCCCCTGCCTCGTGGGCCCCGAGGTCGACGAGACGCTGACGGCCATGGCCGCGAAGGAGGCCGGCTGCTCGGCCGCCGAGCCGCTGGGCTCGTACCCCGCGATCGGCAAGCTCGCCCTGGCCAAGTACGCGGCCGCGCTGGGCATCGCCGTTCAGCCGGCCCCGCAGGGCGCGCCGGTTCGCTGAGGCGTAGCGCAGACCCGCACGAGAGGGGCTTCCGTTGTCCGGAGGCCCCTCCGGGCTTGTCAGGGCCCGGGAGGCTCCCGCTGCTCGGGAGCCAAGGCTTGAGCTCACGGCTCACGGCTCACGGCTCACGGCTCACGGCTCACGGCTCACGGCTCACGGCTCAGGCGAAGAGCACGCAGGACGCCGCCGGTATCCCGGTCGCACCGGCGAGCACCGGCAGCCCCGTCTCCGGATCGACGGTGAACCAGGTGACGTCGCCGGAGCGCTCGTTGGCGGCGTACAGCAGACCGCCGCCCGGGTGTGCGGTCAGGTCGCGGGGCCAACGGCCGCCGCAGTCGACGGTGCCGCGGAGCTCGAGGCTGTCTCCCCTCGTGTCGAGGGCGAGAGCGGCGATGCTGTCGTGCCCGCGGTTGGCCGCCCACAGGTGGCGTCCGTCGGCCGAGACGACGAGCGCCGACGGGTAAGTGGTCCGCTCCGCCCCACAGGGCAGGACGCGCGTCTCACCGACCGGTTCCAGCGCCCCCGTCGCCGCGTCCCACGTGCACACGGTGACAGTCGGGTCGAGCTCGTTGAGGACGTACACACGATCGCCGCGCGGGTGGAAGACAAGGTGCCGGGGACCACTGCCGGGCCGTAGTGCCGTCTCGCGGTGCGGGCCGGGAGCACCGGTCAGCGGGTCGAGTGCGTAGCTCCACACCGAGTCGGTGCCCAGGTCGACGGCGAGGACCCAGCGTCCGGAGGGATCGGTCACGACGGCATGGGCGTGCGGCCCGGCCTGCCGGTCCGCCACCGGACCGTGCCCCCGGTGCGGAAGCACCGCCGAGGGCGCGCCGAGGCCTCCGCCGGTACGGACCGGGAGCGCGCTGACGCTGCCGGAGCCGTAGTTGGCGGTGAGCAGCCAGGGGCCGGCGAGGGCGAGGTGCGTCGGCCCGTCACCGCGCACCGGGACCGGCGCTCCGAGCAGCTCGGGCCGCGCCGGGTCCGCCAGGGAGAAGGCGGCGACCGCACCCTCCTCGGTCTCGCTCACCGCGTAGAGCACGTCGCGGCCGGGCGAGAGGGCCAGGTAGGAGGGGTTCACGACTGTGTCGGTGGAGTACACCGGCGTCAGCGCGCCCGTCTCGCCGTCGACCCGCGCGACGGTGACACCACGGCCGCCCGCCTCGGTGAACGACCCGATGTACGCCCACCGCCCCCGCTCACCGTTCCGCCTGTCCGGCTCACTCTTGGTCTGGCTGCCCTGCTCGTTCTGCCTGCTTCCGGTCACCACCGCTGCCCCCCGTCGCCGGAACCACTCACTGTGCGCCCGACGCTACACGCAGCCACTGACAGCGACCGGGCCGACCCGGCGAGCCCCGCGCCGGCCCTCTTGGAAGCCTCCGGCGGTCCGGGGCGCGGGCAAGCTCGCCCCCGCTGCCGGAACGTCGTCGGCGCTGTGCCTGTCCGAGGTGTGGTCCGATGGCCCGCCTTGGCACAGCCAAGGGCCCATCCAGCTGAGCCAATGGCACAGCTGGAATGGGATCTCTTGAGCCAATGGGGTCCTGCGTGCTTTGATGATCCTGTCGATGGCGCTGCGGATCCCGCGGCGCCTCTTTTATTGCGTTTTATTGCGCTTTCACTGCGCGCGTCATGGGAGCCGGAAGAGGTGCTGAAGCTGAAGAGGATGTTCGCGTTTCCGGATCCGGGCCGGCTGCGGCTGCGCAGCTCGGCTCGAGCCGTTCTCGGTGTCGGGTCGGCCGTGGCCGTCTCCCACCTGGTCACTGGCTCGCTCACCGCGGCCGTCGCAGGCGGCCTCGCCGCGTTGCTCGCCCTCTTCACCGTCACCGATGCCAAGGTCCGTGGTCAGGCCGTCACCACGATGTTGCTGCCCTCCGTGGGCTTCCCCGCGCTTGCACTCGCGGCAGCGCTCCACAGCTCCCCCCTCCTGCGCGACGCGGCGTTCCTCGTGGTCGTCTTCGCGGGGGTGTACGCGCGCCGCTGGGGCCCTCGTGGCCAGGCACTGGGAATCTTCGCGTTCATGACCTTCTTCATGGCGCAGTTTCTGCACGCTGTGCCCGGACAGCTGCCCGAGCTGTACGCGGCCATGGCCATGGCTCTCGGCACGTCCTCGCTCGTCCGTTTCGGTCTGTGGTGCATCGAGCGGCGTTCGCCGTCGCCGGCGGTGCCCGCTCCCCTGGTGGCGCGCGGCCTCGCCCGCCCCACGACGCGTCTGGCGTTCCAGAACACCTTCGCCTGCGCGATAGCGCTCGGCGTGGGCCAGCTGGTGTCCGACGAGCGCTGGTACTGGGCCGTCGGCACCGCCTGGTGGATCTTCGTCAACACCGCCTCGCGCGGGGAGACCCTCGTCCGGGGCTTCCGCCGCGTCGTCGGCACCCTGGCCGGCATCGCGGTCGGGCTGGTCGTCGCCGTACCGCTGCACGGCGCGCCCGTGCCCAGCGTCGTCCTCGTCGCCGTCTGCGTCTTCGGGATCTTCTACACCGCCGCGCCGTCGTACAGCTGGATGATGTTCTTCGTGACCATCATGGCCGGCCTGCTCTACGGGCTCCTCGGCGTGCTCCACCCCGGGCTGCTCGCCCTGCGCTTCGAGCAGACCCTCGTCGGAGCCGCCGGCGCAGCGCTGGCCGTCGCGCTCGTCCTGCCCGTGACCACGCACGCCGCAACCGACGCCTGGATCCGGCGGGCTTTGGCGGCCGTGCGGCAGTGCACAGCGGAATCGGCGCGTCGGCTGGCCGGTGACGAGGCGGCCGACCCCGGCCCGCAGGTCGCCGAGCTCGAGCTCCTCCTCGGCAGGGTCCGGGTCTCCCTCGCTCCCCTGTTGCACCCGCTCAACCCGTGGCGGGCCCGCAAGGAGCGTGCGCGCCTGGTCATGGCGCACCTCGACGACTGCGTCCGCCAGGCCCGCGGCCTGGCAGAGGTCGCCGCCGACCCCGCCGCCTCGCACGACGCCCGGCTGACGGCCGCCTGTCAGCGCGTCGAAACCGCGTTGCACGCCATCGTGCCCGCGCCCGGGGCCCCTGCCTCCGCAGCCGGCCTCGGCACCGCCGCCCCGCAGCACCACCCGGGCGCTGAGCGTGCCCTGGCTCACCTCCACCACCTGGAGACGGCGCTGGCGGAATTGGCGACGCCGGTGCTCAGCAGCCCGCGTTCCCCGCTGGCCGGTGCTTGAGCTCGTCGTTCATCGAGACGCACGAGCCCGACCGGTAGCGTCGCGGCCGCGCCGGTGGAATGAGGGCGTGCATCGATGGCGAATCAGGGGGCACTCGTGTCCCCAGAGGAACCGTTGTCACGTTCCTTCCCTGGAGGAAAGCCGTGAACAAAGGCAAGGATCACCGGCCCCGCGCGGGCGAGAAAGCAGACGACAAGAAGCACGAAGGCCGGAAGGCACGCTCGCGGCCGGCCCCCATCGGCAAGGGTGACACTCCGAACGTCGCGGGGAGCGACGTGCAGCAACCGGAAATCGCCGAGGGGCCGGTAGAGGGGCTGCAACCCGGCGAGCGGGTAGAGCGTGGGCCCTGGCATCCGCCGGTCGAAGTGGATCCGCCCCCGGGGTACGGCCGGCCGCCGGGGAAGCGCGCCCGGGGCCGGGGGCAGCCCGGCGACGAAGGGAGCGAGGAACGGTGAACGCCGCACACGATCCGGGCACCTCCCCCGAGCAGGAGGGCATCCCCGACCTGCAGGACGGCACACCCGAGCAGCAGCGGGCGAGCGACCCGCAACAGCAGTCCGTGCCCGGGGACGAGCCGGCGGCCGTCACCCGCGTAGGGGTCACCCCCGAGGAGGCGCAGGAGGGCGAGTCCCTCGACGAACGCCTCGCCGAGGAGGAACCGGAGCCCGACCCGGCCCGGCTCGCCGAGCCGCGGCCGCCGGCTTGGGACGACCCCGAGCCCGACGAGCCCGCCGCCCCGGCCCTGGAGGACGCCCCGGCGGGGCTGCTCTACGACGAGCCCGATCCCGATCGTCCGCGGGAGCAGGACGTGTACTCCCAAGAAGGCTCGACCGAAGGCCTGTCCGCCGAAGAGGAAGCGGTACGGGTCAGGGACGACGACGAGATCTGACGCCCGACGCGGGCGCGGCGGACCGTGGGCCGGGGGCGTGCCGCCGTGCCCATTTATGGCCACCGGCGGAGGCCCTGGCGGTCACTGGGGCCACACGCTGCTCCCTCCGCCCCGCCACTCCACCAGCGCGGGATTGTCCAGGTCGACGTCCCGCAGGCCGAACCGGCTCATGAACGCCTCCAAGTCCTGCGCCGAGTGTGCCTTGCCCACCGATTCACCGTGGATCTTCACCAGCCGCGTGCCCTCCATCAGCGGATGCACGACGACCGGGGCCTGTTGCTTCTCCATGGCGGCACAGTAAACCGGGGTGCCCGCGACAGCGTGGAGCGCGTCGTGGCGGCGCCCGGACTCCGCCGGTGTGGCGCAGTCACCGTCGCGGCATCGGCACCAGCGCTGTCAGCGCTGTCAGCGATTGAGCCATTGGTACAGTGCGGAGGCCTGAACCTCGATCAATAGGGAGCCGATGGCCCATGGCCGTGGACGCGCTGGACGCCAGGATCCTCCGCCTGCTGCTGGAGCAGCCGCGTACGAGCGTGCGGGAGTACGCGCGCGTGCTGGGCATCGCGCGCGGCACGCTCCAGGCTCGGCTCGACCGCCTGGAACGGGACGGTGTGATCACGGGCACGGGTCCGCGGCTGTCTCCCGCCGCGCTGGGCCACCCGGTGCTGGCCTTCGTGCACATAGAGGTCACTCAGGGCCATCTGGATACGGTGGCGAACGCGCTGGCCGATGTGCCGGAGATCATCGAGGCTTTTTCGATCACTGGTGGCGGCGACCTGATGACGCGGGTGGTGGCGCGGGACGCGGCTCACCTGGAGGACGTGATCCAGCTGCTGGTGCAGTTGCCGGGCGTGGTGCGCACCCGTACCGAGATGGTGCTGCGCGAGCGGGTGCCGTACCGGATGGTGCCTTTGGTGGACGCGGTTGAGCAGAGCGCCCGCAAGAAGGAGGAGGGCCGCACGCGCGGGTCCGCCCGCCCGCCGGCTCAGGAAGCCTGACCCGAGCGCCGGTAACGCCCGTAGGATCCGGCTTTCTCTCGCGAAGGCGTTGATGCGATCATCGGCTCGCTCATCCCAACACGCGAGAAAAAGGTGCATACATGGAGCGAAGTGGGAGAAGACCCACGCGCCGATGGGCCGCCGCCGTGGTCGCGTCGACCGCGGCCGTAGCCGTCGTGCTCCCGGTGACGACCGCCGGTGCCGCTTCCGGGCCGTCGGGCATCGGCGCCAAGGGGGCGTTCCTGCTCGACAGTGGCCCCAACCGCAGCCTGTGGGGCAAGGATGCCGACACCAAGCGGCAGATGGCCAGCACCACCAAGATCATGACGGCGGTCACGGTCCTGGACACGCCCAAGGTCGACCTGGACAAGAAGATCACCGTCAAGCAGTCCTACCGCGACTACGTGGCGCGGACCGGGGCCAGCACGGCGGATCTGCGTACGGGCGACCAGATGACCGTCCGGCAGCTGCTGTACGCCCTGATGCTTCCCTCGGGGTGTGATGCGGCGTACGCGCTGGCCGACAGCTTCGGCGAGGGCGGCACGGAGGCGGCCCGCACGACGTCGTTCGTCGCCAGGATGAACAAGAAGGCCGCCGACCTCGGCATGAAGAACACCAAGTACGACTCGTTCGACGGCATATCGCAGGCGGGGAACACCTACACCACCCCGCGCGACCTGGCGCAGCTGGCCCGGCACGCCATGGCCGGCAGCACGTTCGGCACGGTCGTGCGGACGACCTCCACCCGCCAGAAGGCTGCGAACGTCAACCGCACCTACTACTGGGACAACACCAACAAGCTGCTCGGGTCGTACAAGGGCGCGATCGGCATCAAGACCGGGACCGGCACGGCAGCCGGGCCGTGCCTGGTGTTCGCCGCGCAGCGCGGGAAGCGCACGCTGGTGGGCGTCATCCTCAACGATCCCGCCAACCGCTACCCGGACGCCGCGAAGATGCTGGACTGGGCCTTCGGTACCAAGACCGCGGTGAAGCTGCGCGAGCTCCCGCCGTCGGCCCAGAAGGACTGACCGGCCCCGGCAGGGCCCCCCTGTGCACACGTCCCAGGGGGGCTACCGGGCTTCCGCTCCCCGGTGGTCAGCCGAGGAAGGACAACCGCACGCGCCGGTCGGGATTGTCCACGTTCGTATCGACCAGGACGACGGACTGCCAGGTCCCCAGCTCCAGCCGGCCGCCGATCACCGGCAGGGTGGCGTGCGGCGGGACCAGGGCGGGGAGTACGTGGTCACGACCGTGCCCGGGGCTGCCGTGGCGGTGCCGCCAGCGGTCGTCGGCCGGCAGGAGGTCGTGCAGGGCGGCGAGCAGGTCGTCGTCGCTGCCCGAGCCGGTCTCGATCACGGCCAGGCCGGCCGTTGCATGGGGCGTAAAAACGTTCAGCAGTCCGTCCCGCCCCTGGGCGGCGCTCCGCAGGAACTCCGCGCACGCCTCCGTGAGGTCGTACACGGTCTCGCGGGATCCCGTGGTGATGTCGATGACGCGTGTGGTGAAGGTATCAGCCATGCTCCACCGCATACCCGCTGCGCGGCGGCAGCGGCAAGGCGACGGGCCGGGACCGCCGTGGGCAAATCGGCGAGTGGGCCCCTGTGGGAGAAGGTCTAAGGATTTCCCGGCGTCAGGCGTGAGATCAAGTGGGGGTGCGGTCACACGCGCCCGGGGCACATGGCTCGTCGAGCCCCGGCAGCCACCTTGAAAGGGACATCCATGGACCCCGTCCGACGGCCGATCCTGTTCGTCAGTCTTCCGGAAAGCGGGCTGCTCAATCCGCTGCTCGTGCTGGCGGCCGAGCTGTCACGCCGGGGTGTGGGGGACCTCTGGTTCGCCACCGACGAGAACCGGCGCGGGGACGTGGAGAACCTGGCCGAGAAGTCGCCGGTGGAATTCGCCTCGCTCGGGGAGGTCATCTCCGAGCTCTCGGCGGTGAGCTGGCCCGACGACGTCTACCGTGAGGTCACGCAGGCTTCCCGCTTCAAGGCGCACCGTGCGGTCATCAAGCAGTCCTACAAGCCGGCCCTGCAGGCGAAGAAGTACCGCCGACTGGAGGCGGTCGTCGACGAGGTCCAGCCGGCGCTGATGGTCATCGACTGCATGAGTGCCTTCGCCGTCGACCTGGCGCTCACCCGCAACATCCCGTTCGTGCTGAGCGTGCCGTTCGTGCCCAGCAATGTGCTGACGTCGCTCAATCCGTTCGCGAAGGGCTACACCCCCCGGGACTTCCCCGTTCCGCACTCCGGTCTGCCGGGCCGGATGAATGCGCTGCAGCGGCTGAGCAATGAGCTGTTCAAGCTGCGGACACTGGCGCTGTTCTTCAACCCGGCCATGGGCAAGGTCCTCCAGGAGGACGGCCGCATCCGCAAGGAACTCGGCCTTCCGGCGCCCAGCCCGATGACGAGGATCGACAAGGCCGAGATGGTCCTGTGCAATTCGATCGCCGAGCTGGACTACCCGTTCGAGATACCCGGCAAGGTGCGTCTGGTCGGTGCGATGATGCCGCCCCTTCCGGAGGCGGGGGACGACGACGGGCTCTCCCACTGGCTCGATACACAGTCGTCGGTGGTGTACATGGGCTTCGGCACCATCACCCGGCTGACGCGGGAGCAGGTTGGTGCGCTGGTGGAGGTCGCCCGGCGGCTCGACGGCAGGCACCAGGTCCTGTGGAAGCTGCCGAAGGAGCAGCAGCACCTGCTGCCGGCCGAGGAATCTCTCCCGGGCAATCTGCGCATCGAGAGCTGGGTGCCCTCGCAGCTCGACGTCCTGGCCCACCCGAACGTCAAGGTGTTCTTCACGCACGGCGGCGGCAACGGATTCCACGAAGGCGTGTACTTCGGCAAGCCCCTGGTGGTGCGGCCCCTGTGGGTCGACTGCTTCGACCAGGCCGTGCGGGGCCAGGACTTCGGCATCAGCCTGACGCTCGACCAGCCCCAGACCATCGCCCCCGACGATGTCGTCGACAAGCTCACCCGGGTGCTCGACGACCCCTCGTTCCGCGAGAACGCTAAACGGCTCGGGGCGCTGCAGCGGGCGGCGGGCGGCCGCCAGACAGCGGCCGACCTGATCCTCGGCCTTCCGGCCCTGGCCTGACAAGGGAGACATCCATGTCGTTCAAGTATCCGGTTTCCAGGCCCAGTCTCGACGGGCGAGAACTCGAATACGTCACCGGCACGATCGGTGACGGGTGGATCTCCTCCCAAGGGCCGTATGTGCAGCGGTTCGAGAAGGCGTTCGCGGAATACAACGGCATCGCGCACGGTGTCGCCTGTTCCTCCGGAACGGCGGCCCTCACGCTGGCCATAAGGGCGCTCGGCATCGGCCCGGGCGACGAGGTGATCGTGCCCGAGTTCACCATGGTGGCCTCCGCGTGGGCCGTCACCTATACGGGTGCGACGCCCGTCTTCGTCGACTGCGCGGACGACCTCAACATCGATGTCACACGCATCGAAGAGAAGATCACGCCACGGACGAAGGCCATCATGCCCGTCCATGTCTACGGCCGTCGCTGTGACATGGACGCCATCATGGACATCGCGTTCCAGTACAACCTCAGGGTCGTCGAGGACTCCGCCGAAGCGCATGGCATCCGCCCGGTGGGTGACATCGCCTGCTTTTCGCTCTTCGCCAACAAAATCATCACCTCCGGCGAGGGCGGCATCTGTCTGACCGACGACCCACGGCTGGCCGGCCAGCTGGCCCACCTGCGGGGCATGGCCTTCAGCAAGGAACACAACTTCCTGCACAAGAAGCTGGCCTACAACTTCCGGATGACGGCCATGCAGGCTGCTGTCGCGCTGGCGCAGACCGAGCGGCTGGACGACATCCTCGCCACGCGGGCCGAGATCGAGAAGCGCTACGACAAAGGCCTGGCCGGAGTCCCGGGCATCACCCTGATGCCGCCGAGGGACGTGCTGTGGATGTACGACATCCGTGCCGAACGCCGGGAGGAACTCCGTGCGTTCCTGGCGGACGAGGGCATCGAGACGCGGCTGTTCTTCAAGCCGATGAGCCGGCAGCCCGAATACCTCGCGCCGCACTGGCCCTCGCTGAACGCGAACCGTTTCGCCGAGGACGGACTGTACCTGCCCACCCACACCGGTCTGACCGCCACCGACCAGGACTTCGTGATCGGAAAGATCCGTGAATTCTACGGCGCGAGCTGACCGCAGCCGCCGGCTGCCGAGACGGGACGAATGGATATGACGAGCACCGATCCGACAGTGGTCGACTTCCCCCTGCGTAAACCCGGTGTGGCGTTCCCGCCCCCGCATTACACCGACTACCGGGAAAAGGAGGGGCTGGTCCTCTCCTATCTGCCCAACGGTAACCGGGTCTGGCTGGTCACCCGGCACGAGGACGTACGTGCCGTACTGACGAGCCCGAAGATCAGCTCCAACCCCGAGCACGAGGGCTTCCCGAACATCAGCCAGACCATGGGGGTCCCCAAGCAGGACCAGATTCCCGGCTGGTTCGTGGGGCTCGACTCGCCGGAGCACGACCGCTTCCGCAAGGCGCTCATCCCCGAGTTCACCGTGCGGCGCATCCGCGCGATGCGCCCGGCGATCGAGCGGACCGTGGAGGAGCGCATCGATGCGATGCTGGCCGCCGGCAATTCGGCCGACCTGGTCGCCGAGTTCGCCCTGCCCGTACCGTCGCTGGTCATCTCGACGCTGCTCGGCGTGCCGCCCGTCGACCGTGACTTCTTCGAGTCCCGCACCCGCACCCTGGTGGCCATCCGCGCCTCGACCGACCAGCAGCGCGACACGGCCACCAAGGAGCTCCTGCGGTACATCCACCGGCTGGTGGCCATCAAGGAGAAGTGGCCCGGTGACGACCTGATCAGCAGGCTGCTGGCCACCGGTGCGCTCGACTCCCAGGAGCTGTCGGGTGTGCTGCTGCTCCTGCTCATCGCCGGCCACGAGACCACGGCCAACAACATCGCGCTCGGCGTGGTGACGCTGCTGACGAATCCCGAGTGGATCGGCGACGACCGGGCCGTCGAGGAGACCCTGCGCTTCCACTCCGTCGCCGACCTGGTGTCGCTGCGGGTGGCCGTCGAGGACGTCGAGATCTCCGGCCAGCTCGTCAGGGCCGGCGAGGGCATCGTGCCCCTGGTCGCCGCGGCCAACCACGACACGGACGTCTTCGAGTGCCCGCACAAGTTCGACCCGTCCCGCACCGCCCGCCACCATGTCGCCTTCGGCTACGGCGTGCACCAGTGCCTGGGGCAGAACCTGGTCCGGGTCGAGATGGAGATCGCCTACCGGAAGCTCTTCGAGCGCATTCCCACGCTCAAGCTCGACGTGCCGGTGGACGAATTGCCGTTCAAGCACGACGGCGTGCTGTACGGGCTGCACGAACTGCCCGTCAGCTGGTAACCGAGGGCCGGCCTCCCGGGCGGTCCCGCTCGCTGCCCGGGAGGCCTTCGTTCGTGCGGCGGCCTGCACGGCCGCGCTTCATCCGCGCTTCGTTCCCACGCTTCGTTCCCGCGCTTCATTCGCGCGCTTCGTTCCCGCGCTTCATTCGCGCGCTTCATTCGCGCGCTTCATTCGCCGCAGGAGAATCCTTGATACGCATCACCGTCGACACCGACCGCTGCGTCGGAGCGGGCCAGTGCGTACTGACCGCTCCCGCTGTCTTCGACCAGGACGACGACGGCCTGGTCGTCGTCCTGAACCCCGAGCCCGACGACTCCGAGACGGAGGCGGTCCGGCAGGCGGACGATCTCTGCCCGGCCCGCACGATCACCGTCCACGAGGACTGACCGCATTCCGGCACGCCACCAGCCCACCACTCCCGCCTGTGATCTACACGACTCTAGTGATTCACGCGTTCCCTGTGCGATGCACTGTGGCCCCGGAAAGTGCTCTCCCGCGCAGAAAGGACCGAAGCTCTTGAACAGCACGGACAATTCCACGGACGGTTCCACGGCTCTGTGGCTCCGGCGCTATCACCCGGCAACGGACCGCGACGTCCGTCTGGTGTGTTTCCCGCACGCCGGCGGGTCGGCCAGCTTCTACCACCCCGTTTCGGCGAAGCACTCCCCCGTGGCCGACGTGATCGCCCTGCAGTACCCGGGGCGGCAGGACCGGCGGCGTGAGCCGTGCGTCACCGATATCGGCACTCTGGCCGACCTCATCACCGAGAAGCTCCTGACGCAGAGCGAGAAACCCACCGTCTTCTTCGGACACAGCATGGGAGCGGTGCTCGCCTTCGAAACGGCGTGGCGGCTGGAGCAGAAGGGCACCAACGCGCCCCGGGCCATCATCGCCTCCGGCCGCAGGGCGCCCGCCACGACCCGCCCCGAGACGGTGCACGAGCGCGACGACGACGGCATCATCGCCGAACTCAAGCTCCTCAACGGCACCGACCCGGGGCTGCTCGGCGACGACGAGATCCTCAGGATGGCACTGCCCGCCATTCGCGGTGACTACCGGGCCATCGAGACCTACCGCTGCGACCCCGAGGACCGCGCGGTCCGCTGTCCCATCACCGTACTGACCGGTGACGCCGACCCCCGGACGACGCTCGACGAAGCGGCGGCCTGGGAGCGGCACACCGAAGGCGCCTTCCGGCTGGAGGTCTTCCCCGGCGGGCACTTCTTCCTCGCCACCCAGCCGGCAGCGGTGAACGCCCAGATCTCGCGCGAACTCGAGAAAATCGGGAAAAGCTGATGCGGACGCTGCTGGTCGACAACTACGACTCGTTCACCTACAACCTCTTCCACTACCTCGCCGAGGTGAACGGGGAAGAGCCCGAGGTCGTGCGCAACGACGACCCGGCGTGGAAACCGGAGGTCCTCGACACCTTCGACAACGTCGTGCTGTCGCCGGGGCCCGGCACCCCCCACCGGCCGGCGGACTTCGGCTTCTGCGCCCAGATAGCGGCGGAGGGCAGACTGCCCGTCCTGGGCGTGTGCCTGGGCCACCAGGGGCTGGCGCTGGCCCACGGCGCCCCCGTCGGGCGCGCCCCCGAGCCCCGCCACGGCCGTACCTCCGCCGTCCGGCACGACGGCACCGGCCTCTTCGAGGGGCTGCCCTCCCCGCTGGAGGTCGTCCGCTACCACTCGCTCGCCGTCACCGGCGACTCACCGGACCTGGAGCCCATCGCGTGGGCCGAGGACGGGGTGGTCATGGCGCTGCGCCACCGCGAACTCCCGCTGTGGGGCGTGCAGTTCCACCCAGAGTCCATAGGCACCCGCGGCGGCCACCGGCTCCTGGCGAACTTCCGCCGGCTCACCGAACTGCACCAGGCACGCAAGGAACCGGTTACCCGGACCGCGAAAACGACCGCTCGATCCACTGCGAAATCCACTGCCAAATCCACTGCGACCGGAACCGCGGCCCTCACGGACAGCAGCGGCAGCGGCAGCAGCACCGGCACCGGCACCGGCACCGGCAGTCGTGTGGCCGACGCCCGCTCGGCGGACGGCTTCACCTCCGCGGACGCCGGCCGGACCCCCGACGTACGGCGGCTACGGGTCCTCGTGGAGCAGCTGCCCACCCGCTGGGATCCCGAGGTGGCCTTCGACCGGCTGTTCCGGACCGGTGACCACCCGTTCTGGCTGGACAGCAGCCAGGTGGGCGGCGTACTCGGCGAACTGTCGATCATGGGCGATGCCTCCGGGCCGCTCGCGCGGATCGCCAAGGCCGAGGTGTTCGACGGCACGGTGACGGTCACGTCCGCAGGCTCGAAGCGCGTCGTGCCGGACACGTTCCTGGAATGGCTGGACCGGGACCTGCGGTCGATGCGGGTCGACGCTCCGGAGCTCCCCTTCGACTTCGCCCTCGGCTGGGTCGGTTACCTCGGCTACGAGCTCAAGGCGGAGTGCGACGGCGACGGGGCGCACCGCTCGGCCGAACCGGACGCGGCGATGGTCTTCTGCGACCGTGCTGTCGTCCTCGACCACCGCTCGGGCACCACCTGTCTGATGGCCCTCGCCGAGGACGGCGACGAGGAGGCGGCCCGCGCATGGCTGCGGGCTGCGGCCGCTGCCCTCGATGACGTCGCGGGACAGGCGCCCGGACCGTGCGAGCCCCCGGCGCCGCAGCAGGGCACAAAGGTGCGGCTCCGCCACGACCGTGAGGGGTACCTCAAGCTCATCGACGCGTGCCAGGAGGAGATCAAGGCCGGTGAGACGTACGAGGTGTGCCTCACCAACATGATCGAGGCGGAGGCCACCGATTTCGACGCCTGGCACGCCTACCGCTTTCTCCGCCGCACCAGCCCGGCCCCCTTCGGCGCCTACCTGGAATTCGCCGACCTGTCCGTGCTCAGCACCTCACCGGAGCGCTTTCTGCGCATCGACCGGGCCGGGGTCATGGAGTCCAAGCCCATCAAGGGCACCCGTCCCCGGGGCGCCACGCCGCAGGAGGACGCCGCCCTGGTCTCCGAGCTGGCGGCCTGCGAGAAGGACCGGGCCGAGAATCTGATGATCGTCGACCTGGTCCGGCACGACCTGGGCCGGTGCGCCGAGGTCGGCTCGGTCACGGCGGCCCCGGTCTTCCAGGTCGAGACCTACGCGACCGTCCATCAGCTGGTCAGCACGGTGCGGGCGAGGCTGCGCGCCGGCAGCAGCACCGTGGCGGGTGTCCGGGCGGCGTTCCCCGGAGGGTCGATGACCGGTGCCCCGAAGATCCGGACCATGCAGATCATCGACCGCCTCGAGGGCGGTCCGCGCGGCGTCTACTCAGGGGCCATCGGCTACTTCTCCCTGACGGGGGCGGCCGACCTGAGCATCGTCATCCGCACGCTGGTGGTGCACGGAAACCGCCTTCGTTACGGGGTGGGCGGCGCGATCATCGCGCTGTCGGACCCCGAGGCGGAATTCGAGGAGACGGCAGTGAAGGCGACGCCGCTCCTCAGGCTGCTCGGCGCCGGGTTCCCCGGCCGGAGAACCGCTACGGCCGGGTGACCGGCCGGCCGTAGCGGAAGCGGCGGCCGGCCAAGCCAACGCAAACGCTCGATACGGGAGTGACAGTGTCCGTCCACACAGATGACTACGCGTTCGATCCGTCCGCCGATCCCGGAGGCGGTGCCGGCAGCGCGCTGGGCGGCTTCACGCTCCCGGGTGTGTTCAAGGCCGCCGTGGCCGCCGGGGCCGACGCCGTGGCCCTCACGTACGGCCGGCGGTCGCTGACCTGGCGGCAGTGGGAGGCGGAGGCCGACGCGCTGGCCCGGGGCCTGCAGGAACTGGGCGTCGGGGCCGGCGACGTGGTGGCGGTCCATCTGCCGAATTCGGTGGAATTCCAGACGCTGCACATCGCCGTCGCGACCGTGGGCGCCGTCATGATGCCCATTCACCAGGGCAATGGCAGCAAGGACGTGCACGCGCTGCTGGCCAGAGTCGAACCGGCGGTCGTCGTCCTGCCGCACGGCAGCACTCAGGGCCGCGGCGGACAAGGCGGCGAGGGACCGGGGAACGCAGAGACGGGCGACGAAGAGCCGGGGCGCCAAGAGCCGGGGCACGAAGAGCCGCTGAGTGGACGCGCGCTTCTGCGGACCGTCCCGTCGCTACGGGCCGTCGTGGTGGCCGGGCCGGCCGGCGAGGAACCGGCACCGGGAGTGGTCTCGCTGGACTCCCTGCGCGACACCTGGGCGGGCAGCGCCCCGCACCCGGTGGAGGTGCGGCCGGACATGCCGTTCGTCCTCGTGCCCTCGTCGGGCACGACGTCGGCGAGGCCGAAGATCTGTGTGCACAGTCACGACGGTCTCCTGTCGAACACGGCATCCGTGACGGCGGATGCCGCCGAGGCGTTCAGTGAGGCGGTCATCACGGCCTGCCCTCTTACCCATTTGTTCGGTCTGCAGTCGATGCATTCGGCGCTCTTCGCCGCTTGCCGGCAAGTCCTGCTGGACGGCTGGGACCCGGACCGGTTCCTGGAGCTGGCCAGGCAGGCCCGCCCGAGCGTCGTCTTCGCCGTTCCCACACAGCTGCACGACGTGGTCGCGCGACTCGCCGGGACCGGGGAGCCCGCCGGTTTCCGACCCGTGGAAGTACGGACGGCAGGCGCGGCCGTACCGGGTGCGCTCGTCGAGGACGTCAGGGCGGCACTCGACTGCTCCCTCGTCGTGGTGTGGGGCATGTCCGAGCTGGGCACCGGCACCTGCACCCGGGCGGAGGACCCGGCCGACGTCGCCGTCCGCAGCGTGGGGCGGCCGACCAGCGGCGCCCGGGTCCGTATCGTCGACCAGCAGGGCAGCCAGTGTCCGCCGGGTGAAGCCGGCGAGCTGCAGTACCGGAGCCCCGGAATGTTCCGGGGCTATTTCGGCGATCCGGAGCTGACCCGGGCCGCGCTGACGGAAGACGGCTGGCTACGGACCGGGGACCTGGCGAGCGTCGACGAGGACGGCCTGGTGATGTTCCACGGCCGGACGGCCGAACTGATCAACGTGGGCGGCAGGAAGTTCAACGCCACGGAGATCCAGGGCCTGCTCGCGGAACTCCCCGGGATCGGCCCGCTGGCCGTGCTCGGCACCCCCGATCCCCGCCTCGGCGAGTACCCGTGCCTGGTCCTCACCGACCGGGCGGACCCCGCGATCGGTCTCACGGACGTGACGGAATTCCTGCAGAGCCGCGGAGTGGCCGACTACAAGATTCCGCTGGACCTGGTCACCGTCGGCGAACTCCCACTCACCCCGGCGGGAAAGCTCCACCGGCGGGCGCTGCAGAAGATGCTCGCAACGGCCGCCGTCCCGCCGGCACGACCCGCCGGAACCCCTGCCTGGGCAGCCGCACCGCGAACCGTCGAAGAAGCCCTCGACCTCGTGGCCGCCGGCGTCGCGAAGGTGCTCGGGAAGAACGCCGAGGACGCGGCGCGTGCGACGGGTGCTGCGGGTGCTGCGGGTGCTGAAGTCACTGCCGCCACTGCGGGCGTTGTGGAAGCCGCAGACGCTGGAGGCACTGCGGGCGCTGCGGAAGCTACAGACGCTGGAAGCACTGCGGGCGCTGCCGAAGCTGCAGACGCTGCCGCCACTACCGCCACTACCGCCACTGCAAGTGGCATTGCTCGCGAGGTCACCTTCCGCAGCCTCGGCCTCGACTCCATTCTCACCATCCGGCTGCGCAACGCCTTGCAGGAAGTGACCGGAATCCCCCTTCCGGCCACTCTCGCCTTCGACTTCCCGACACCGATCGCGGTCGCGCGGTTCCTGGCGGGCCGGTCGGCGGGAGGCGACGGGGAGAGTGAGGGTGCCGGCGGTCGCGCGGACGACTTCGGCCATCCCCTGGCGCCGGGCACCGGCGATGTGCCCGAGCCGGTGGCCATCGTCGGAATGGCCTGCCGGCTGCCCGGTGGGGCGGTCTCCCCGGAACGCCTGTGGGACCTGGTCAGCAACGAGACCGACGCCATCTCCGCCTTCCCCGACGACCGCGGCTGGGACCTCGAAGCCCTGTACCACCCCGATCCGGAGCACCGGGGCACTTCCTACGCCCGGGAAGGCGGGTTCCTGCACGACGCGGGCCACTTCGACGCCGGCTTCTTCGACATGTCCGACCGGGAGGCGCTGGCGACCGACCCGCAGCAACGGCTCCTCCTCGAAACGGCGTGGGAAGCCTTCGAACAGGCGCGGATCGACCCGGGAACGCTCAAGGGAACCCGCACCGGCGTCTTCACCGGCGCGATGTACCACGACTACGCGGCCGGCACCACCGGCGGCGCGGAGGAGCTGGAGGGGCTGCTGGGCATCGGTACGGCCGCGAGCGCGCTGTCCGGGCGGATCGCCTACGCCTACGGCTTCGAAGGCCCGGCCCTGACCGTGGACACGGCGTGCTCGTCCTCGCTCGTCGCCCTGCACCTGGCGTGCCAGTCCCTGCGGTCGGGAGAGTCGGCCCTGGCGCTGGCCGGTGGTGTCGCGGTCATGGCCACGCCGTCGTCCTTCGTCGAATTCTCCAGGCTGCGCGGTCTGTCCCCGGACGGCCGGTGCAAGTCGTTCGCGGACGGAGCCGACGGCGCGGCGTGGTCCGAAGGCGTGGGGCTGCTCCTCCTGGAGCGGCTGAGCGACGCGCAACGCAACGGTCACCGGGTGCTGGCCGTGGTGCGCGGTTCCGCCGTCAACCAGGACGGCGCGTCGAACGGGCTCACCGCGCCCAACGGGCCCGCACAGCGACGCGTGGTCCGCCAGGCGCTGGCCCGCGCCGGGCTGTCGGCGCAGGACGTGGACGCGGTGGAGGGCCATGGCACCGGTACGACGCTGGGCGACCCCATCGAGGCGCAGGCCCTGCTGGCGACATACGGACGGGCGCGCCCCGAGGACGGGCAGCCGCTGTGGCTGGGCTCGGTCAAGTCGAACATCGGGCACGCGCAGGCCGCCGCCGGGGTCGCCGGTGTGATCAAGACCGTGTTGTCCATGCAGCACGGCGTACTGCCGAAGACTTTGCACGTGCGGACGCCGTCGTCACACGTCGACTGGTCGGCGGGCGCGGTACGGCTGCTGACGGAGGCCCGGCCCTGGCCCCGGCAGAGCGGGCGGACCCGCCGGGCCGGGGTGTCCTCGTTCGGGATCAGCGGGACCAACGCCCACGTCATCCTGGAGGAGCCGCCGGAGGACCCGGCGCCGGAGGAGCCTCCCGCGGAGCAGCCGCAGGCCGGCCGGGAGACCGGCGTGGCCGTGCCGTGGCTGCTGTCCGCCCGGAGCGACTCGGCCCTGCGGGCCCAGGCGCGGCGGCTGGCCGGACACCTCGAAGCGAACCCCCGAGTGTCCACCCGGGACATCGCCTTCTCGCTCGCCACCACCCGTGCGCTGCACGGCCACCGGGCCGTCGTCACCGGGGACGACCGTGCCGCGATGGTGTCCGCGGCAGCGGCGCTCGGGCGCGGTGAGACCCCCGGGGCGGTCGTCGAGGAGCAGGGCGGCGGTATCGACGGCCATGGCAGGGCGGCCTTCGTCTTCACCGGTCAGGGAAGTCAGCGGCTCGGCATGGGGCGTGAGCTCGCCGGGGCGTTCCCGGTGTTCGACGCCGCTCTGCGTGAGGTCTGCGCGGCTCTCGACCCGCTGCTGGGCCGCTCGCTCACCTCGGTGATGTGGGCGGAGCCGGGCCCGGAGGCCGCGGCTCTCCTCGATGACACGGGCTGGGCGCAACCCGCTCTGTTCGCCGTCGAGGTCGCGCTGTACCGGCTCTTCGCGTCGTGGGGAGCGGCTCCGGACCACCTCGTGGGCCACTCGGTCGGCGAGATCGCCGCCGCTCATGTGGCGGGGGTGCTCTCGCTTCCCGACGCGTGCGCCCTGGTGGTGGCCAGGAGCAGGCTGATGCGGGCCCTGCCGCCGGGCGGGGCGATGACGGCCGTGCGGATCGCGGAGGACGAGGTCGCCCCCTGGCTCGCCGGGTTGACGGAGAGCGTGTCGGTCGCCGCGGTGAACGGCCCCCGTTCCGTCGTCCTGTCGGGTGCCTGTGCACCGCTCGCCGAGCTCACCGACAAGCTCGTCGCCGCCGGTTACAAGGCCAAGCAGCTCGTGGTGAGCCACGCCTTCCACTCGCCGTTGATGGACCCGATGCTCGCGGACTTCCGTACCGCCATCAGCACCCTGACCTTCACCGAACCGTCCGTTCCGCTCGTCTCCGGCCTCACCGGCCGCCCGCTGACGGTGGCGGAGGCCGCGGATCCGGAGTACTGGGTACGCCACGTGCGCGAGACGGTGCGTTTCAAGGACGCGATCGATCACCTGCGGGACGGGCGGACGACGGTCTTCGTGGAGCTGGGGCCCGCGCCCGCGCTCACTCCGATGATCGACGAGTGCCTGGGGTCGGCCGGCCGCCGGCCGACGGCCGCGGTCGTACCCACCGTGCGCGCGGAGCACGGTGAAGTGCGGGACGTGCTCACGGCGATCACCCGGCTGTACGGCCACGGGGTGCCGGTCGCGTGGACCGCCGTGCTGCCCGGGGCCGTAGCCGTGCCGTTGCCGACGTACGCCTTTGCGCACCGGAGGTACTGGCTGATGCCGGCGACGGCGTCGGCGTCGGCGTCGGCGGTCATCGGGACGGCGGTCATCGGGACGGCGGTGAGCGCGATGGGCGGCCCCGACGCCTGGTCTGAGTACGGGTACGGGGACGGGGACGGGAACGGGAAGAAGCCGTCGCTGTCAGTCCGGTTGTCCGGGCTCGGCGACCTCGAACAGGAAGAGGTCCTGCTGGCCATGGTTCTGAGCGAGGTGACCGCGGTACTCGGCGGGCACGCGCCGCAGGGCGACGAGGCCGCCGACCAGTCCTTCGCGGACATGGGCATCAACTCGGTGAACGCCATCGAGCTGCGCAACCGGCTGATCGCCGGCACCGGAATACAGCTGCCGAGCACGCTCGTCTTCGACTATCCGACTCCTACCGCCATCGTCCGCCTGGTCCGGGAGGCTCTCGGGGAAGGTGAGGGCTTCGGCGGGGAGGTCTCCGGCCGGTCCGACGCGAACAGGCACCGGGACATGGCCGGTCTCGTCGACGAACTGGAGGGCCTGCTCTCGGCCGGCGCCACCGTCGATGCCGCTTCGGCGGCCCGGCTGAAGGCCATAGCAGCGCAGTACGCCCCGGCCCTCACGGCGACGAGCGCCGGCATCGACATCGACGCGGCCACGGACGAGGAGCTCTTCCGGCTCATGGACGGCGGAGGCAGCTAGAGCCGCCGACTCAACCCTTACCGCCTGCGAGAAGCGACGGACGGCTTGCTGCCGTCCGTCGCTTCTCGCATACCCGGGGTCGCCCGGCTCGCTGCGCATAAAGCCCGAGGGCCCGGTCTTCGGGAGAAGACCAGGCCCTCGGACGGCTTGCTCCAACCGGTCGGTCAGGAGAGACCGAGCTCGTTGTCGAGGAGGTCGAAGACCTCCTCGTCGGAGGCGGAGTCGAAGTCGAACTCCTCCTCGGCCCGGGAGTCCTTCCGCAGGGCGCTCCACTTGGACTTGAGCACCTCCAGTCGGCCGGCTATCTGCTCGTAGGCCTCCTCGTCGACCTCCAGGTCGCCGAATGCCTTCTCCAGCCGGTCCAGCTCGCTCAGCACCGACTCCGGCCCCGACGGCGACTCCGGCACGATCAGCCCGTACAGGTGGTCGACCAGCTCGGCGGGGGTCGGGTAGTCGAACAGCAGGGTGGCCGGCAGCCGGACCCCGGTGAGCGCGCTCAAGCGGTTGCGCAGTTCCACCGAGGTCAGGGAGTCGAACCCGAGGTCCTGGAACGCCCGCGCCGGATCCACTGTCTCCGCACCCGCGTGCCCAAGAACGGCCGCGATCTGACCGCGCACCACATCCAGCAGCACATCGCGCCGCTCGGCCTCGGACAGACCGGACAGTCGCTGAGCGAGGTCGGCAGCCGCGGCCGCGGCTCCGGCCGTGGCCGACCGGCGGGCAGGCGTCCGTATCAACCCGCGAAGCAGCGGGTGGATCTCCCCCTGCGCCCGCAGCGCCGGAAGGTCCAGGCGCACCGGCAACACCACGGCCTCGGCGGTGGTCAGCGCGGAGTCGAACAAGGCCACGCCTTCCGCCGGAGAGAGTTCCGGCATGCCCGAACGGGCGATGCGCTGGGCCGCCACGTCCTGCAGCGCCCCGGTCATTCCACCCTCCTTGGTCCAGGGCCCCCATGCCAGCGACGCGGCCGGCAGCCCCTGCGCCCGGCGGTACTGCGCCAAGGCGTCGAGGAAGGCGTTGCCGGCGGCGTAGTTGCCCTGGCCCGGGTTGCCGAACGTACCGGCGGCCGAGGAGAAGGTGACGAAGGTGTGGAGGCCGAGGTGCTCGGTGGCCTCGTGCAGGTTCCACGCCGCGTCCACCTTCGGGCGCAGCACGGCCGCCAGCCGCTCCGGCGTCAGGGACCCGATCACGCCGTCGTCCAGTACACCGGCGGTGTGCACCACAGCCGAGACGGGGTGACGCGCAACGAGCCCGGCGACCGCATCCCGGTCCGTCACGTCACACGCTTCGACGGCAACATCCGCCCCCTGCTGCTTCAGCTCCGCAACCAGTTCCTCGGCGCCCTCAGCGTCCGGGCCCCGGCGGCTGACCAGCAGCAGACTCCGCACACCATGCCCGGCCACCAGGTGCCGGGCCACCACACGACCCAGACCACCCGTACCACCGGTGATCAGCACCGTGCCGTCCGCACCCCACACCGGACCAGCCGGACCGGCCGGACCGGCCACAGCGGGCACCCGGGCCAGTCGCGGCGCCAGCACCTCACCGTCACGCACCAGCAACTGCGGCTCGTCGAGAGCAAGCGCCTTCGACAAAACCTCCGAGGCACCCTCGCCACCGCCGAGATCCACCAGACCGAACCGGCCCGGATTCTCCGCCTGCGCCGACCGCACCAGACCCCACACCGCAGCCGCAGCAAGATCCTCACCGGCCATCGCGCCCCGCGTCACGAACACCAGACGGGACCCCGCGAACCGCTCCTCCACCAACCACGACTTCACCAGCCCCAGCACCCGCGACGTCACCGCGTGAACCGACCCGGCCATGTCGTCGGGCCCGGCACAGCCGCCGGGCCCGTCGGGGCCGACGGCCGGCGACACGAGCACCACGCCCGGAACATCCGCTGCCTCGTACATGGATGCGAAGTCCGCGAACAGGGTGATCCCGGGTGGAAGCACCTCGGCAAGGCCGAGCGCGTCCGGCCCGGCCACGGCCAGTGCCTCCGTCGCAATGGACGGAGCACCGAGCTGAACGGCGTCCCAGTCGACCTTGAACAGCGCCTCGTGATCAGCGGCATTCAACTGCTCGGCCGAGATGGGACGAACCGTCAGGGACTCGACCGAGGCGACCGGCGCACCGGCGGTGTCCGCGATCGCGATCGACACCGTGCCGTCACCGCCCCGGGACAGGCGTACCCGCACAGCGGACGCGCCCGTGGCGTGCAGGGTGACCCCGCTCCACGAGAACGGCACGCCACCGCTGCTCCGGTCGTCGTCCGCGCCGAAGGCGGAAGCATGCAGGCTCGCGTCGAACAGTGCCGGGTGCAGGCCGAACGCGCGGCCGTCGACACCGTCGGGCAGGCTCACCTCGGCGAATACGTCCTCGCCGAGCCGCCATGCCGCCCGCAGGCCCTGGAACACCGGACCGTACTCGAAGCCGGCATCCGCGAACCGCTCGTAGCAGCCGTTCACATCGACTGCCTCAGCGCCCCGGGGCGGCCACACCGTCGCATCGAACGCCGTCGAGCCCGTACCCGCCGCAGCAGCCGGCGCCAGAACACCACTCGCGTGCAACGTCCAGGGCTGCTGCTCGTGCGCATGGCCGGGGCGGGAGTGAACAGTGAGGGAGCGACGGCCGGACTCGTCCGGTTCACCGACCCACACCTGCACCTGGACGCCACCCTGCTCGGGCAGCACCAGCGGCGCGGCAAGCGTCAGCTCCTCCACCGCATCGCAACCGACCTCGTCACCGGCACGGACGGCCAGCTCCAGGAACGCCGTACCGGGCACCAGAACCGAACCCATCACCACATGATCGGCGAGCCAGGGATGCGACTGGACCGACAGACGACCGGTGAAGAGGAAGCCATCCGTATTGACCAGCTCGACAGCCGC
>NZ_JBEZYL010000006.1:0-303218 GCF_040638465.1 Streptomyces sp. NPDC026206 | reverse complement strand
CCCCTGGACTACCAAGAGGCCCTGTTTCAACGTGCAGTTATCGGCGAACCGGCCCACCCAACCGAGAGCTGTGGATCAGTTTGTACACGGGCACTTAGAGAATCCTCGAGCGGGCAGCCCACCCGGGTGGCGGGCAGGGAGCCCGCTCGGGCGCGGGGATCAGACGCCGGGTGCCAGCGCCCGGACAAGGAGCGTGCCGGTCTTCCAGCCTTCGGGGCGGAGGCCGCTGCGAGAAGGCGAGCACTCCGCCGGGTTTAAGGACCTGGCGGATGGCGGGGAGCATCTGGTCCGGGTCGGTGAACCAGATGGCACCGAACGCGGAGTGCACGGCGTCGAAGCGCTCGGTGGTTTCGCTCATGAAGTCGAGCGCGCCCCGCTGGTGCAGCTCCAGGCCCGGCAGGCCGCCCCAGCGCTCGCGGGCGGCGTCGAGCTGGACGGGGGATACGTCGACGCCGACGGCGCGGGAGGCGGCAATCAGATCAGCGGCTGCACCATCGACCCCACATGCGGCGCACCATGCGCGTATGTCGGCATCCGACGGCGGAGTAACGGCGTTTTCCAGGCGTGAGGCTTTGGAGGGGTGCTAACCCGCTTGCCGAGCAACCTCCTTGGCCGAAAGACCGGCATCGCGTCGAATATCCCGGAGGCGATCACCAACGGCCTCGCGCGCGGCCTCGACACTGGTTGAAGGGGGCGTAGGCATGATCTAGAGATCTTTAACTGTGGGGGTTCCAGACTGGTGACAGCTGACGCGGTGTTTGCTATGTCGTAGCCATGAGGTATCCCGACGGTGGCGGGTTGACTGCTGAGGAATGGGCCGGGAGAGAAGCCCTGGCTTCGAAGGGGCCCGGTGGTGCCCGCTGCCGTCTCACCCCCGGCCAGCTGCGGGAATTGGAGGCCCTGCTGGACGCCGGCCGGCCGCACACGGCTGGGCCGAGGACCAGTGCTGGACCCTGGCCAGGATCGCCGAGGTGATCCGCACGCGGTTCGGCATCGACTAGGCCGTTTCGTTTGGATCACCGGGCGGACCACAGGAAAATGCCCGCTACGTGCAGTCCTGCCAGGTAGATGCTGGCTGTCTTCTCGTAGCGGGTGGCGATTCCGCGCCACTGCTTCAAGCGGTTGATGCATCGTTCGACCGTGTTGCGCTGCTTGTAGGCCTCGCGGTCAAAGAGGGGCGGCCTGCCGCCCCGGCTGCCTCGACGCCGCCGATGGCCGCGTTGGCCCGCTGGGACGGGGATCACTGCCCGGATCCCGCGCTTGCGTAACGCTCTCGGGGGAAAATGAGCTTCGGGAGTGCTGGCCTGGCGGCTCGGCTGGTGGGTGATCAGCGGGCGGTGTCGCGGACGAGGACGATTCGGTGCACATCCGGCGGCGGGTGGCCCGCTCGCGGATCGGTCGGAGACGAGTGAGTGAATCGCGCGATGGGTCTCGGCGTAGGTATCACTGCGTCCGTGCGGCCCTTCTCATGTCACGGCCCGACCGAGACGATCATCCTGTCCGCCGAGGCGGTAAAGCGGTGGACAGCCCTCCGGTGCTGGGCGAGCATCTCCGCGATGAATAGCGAACTTCTCTCCATACCCAAACGCGTCCGCTTCGTCGCGCTCAGCGCAAAGGCGCTGCGGGCGCTTGCCGACGGTGACCTCGCTGGCGGCAGTGCCGAGGCCGGGGTCGCCCTTGACGAACACTTCGTGTGTGACCGGGCACGCTGGATCTTCGGCTATCGCGCTGACCAGCTCGCCGAGGACCCGTCTGTCGCGCCCTGGATCACGCGGGCCGTGGTGTCCGAGCCGGACGGGGCCGTCGTCGGCGACGCCGGGTTCCACGGGCCGCCGGACGAGGCCGGCATGGTCGAGGTCGGCTACACCGTCGTGCCCGGGTACCGCCGCCAGGGCTATGCCCGCGCCATGCTGACGGCGCTGCTCGTCAGGGCGGCCGCCGAACCCGATGTCAGGACCGTGCGGGCCACTATCAGATCCGACAACAACGCCTCCCTGGCCACCATCGCGGGCTTCGGTTTCAGGCGCGTCGGCGAGCAGGGGGACGAACGCGACGGGCTCGAGACCGTCTTCGAGGTCCCGGCAGACGCGATTCAGGCTGAGCAGCTTTACGGCCTCGGCGGACATGGCGATCGTCCCGGTCGGGCCGTGACATGAGAAGGGCCGTGCAGGTTGGGTGAGTTGTGAAGCCGACCTGGGCCCGTGCGGCCTGCTGCCATCCTGCCCTGTCCGGGGTCTCCCGTGCACATTTCGGCGATTTACTCGAAGAGCTCGCTCGCCCGTGGGAAGCCGCCCGGGAATCCGTACTGCGTGCCGAGCGTGGCGGACCTCGTCAGCGAGCGGTTGGGGCGGGGCGCAAGCCGAAGCCGGTCTTCGTCGACCGCCTGCTGGTCACCTTGGTCCATCTGCGGCACGGGCTGCCGCACGCGGTCCTGGCCGAGCTCTTCGACGTGGACCGTTCCACGGTCTCCGCTGCGGTCCGGCAGGTCCGCCCTCTGCTCGCGGCCCGGGGCTTCGCCGTTCCCGACCGGCCCGGCCTGCGGCTCAAGACGCTCGCGGACGTCTTCGCCTACGCCGAGGCCGAGAGGGTCGAACTGCGGCTGGACGGGGCGGAGACCCAGGTACGCCGCCCGCAGGCGGCCCGCCCAGGCCGCCGGGCGTTCGTCTCGGGCAAGCGCCGGCAGAACACCATCAAGACAACGACGTTCAGCGACGGCCAGGGCCGCATGGTGCTGTCCGGTGTCGTCCGGCCAGGCCGCATACACGATCAGACCGCCGTCCGCAGCGAGGGCATCGCCGAGCAGTTCCGCCAGCACCCCCGCGTGAAAGCCAAGGTCGACTCCGGATACCAAGGGCTGGCCAAGGAGTTCCCCCGTCAGGTGAGCGCCCCGCCGAAGAAACCCAAGGACGATGCCTGCGACGGTGACAAGTACGCCTGGGGTGAGGCGAGGCGCCGCCACTCCTCGGCCCGCATCTGTGTCGAGCACACCAACGCCGAACTGAGGCAGTGGGCTCCGCTCCGACGCTTCACCGGCCGCCGTGCAACCTATGCCGAGACCTACCTCGCGATCGCCAGCCTGATCTCCGACCGCGCCGCCAAGCGCCCCACCCAGCGCCGGACAAGCACCGAACTTGTCCTCGCCCGCGACACTCCCTGCTGATCAGCCACCAGCCGAACCGCCAGGCCAACCCGCCCCGACCTTAATTCCCCTCACGGTCGTAAGTGCTCACGGATGGCGCGTGATGAGCACGCCTTGTCGGCCAGGACGATGTCCGGCCTTGTGCGGGGGCGTCCGCGTCGGCGGGGAACCCGCAAGCGGGCTATCACGTGCGCGAAGGCGGGTGCGTCACCGGCCTGTCCGGCGGTGAGGAAGAAGGCCAGGGGCCGGCAGTGGGCGTCAGCCGCGAGGTGAATCTTCGTGGTCAGTCCGCCGCGGGACCGGCCGATGGCATGGTCGTCAGGCTCACCGGCCGGGGCCCGCGCGTTTTGCGGGCCCCGGCCGCGTGCTGGTCGGCACGTACGATCGTGGAGTCCACCGAGAGGGCCCAGTTCAGCCAGGTTCTCTTCTCGGGTGGGCGTCGGCAGAGGCGGCCACTGGGGGGTCGGTTGCCATCTGGCCGGCTACTGCATCAGCTCGATGTGGGGATGCTCCGGCGCCGCCGGGCAGAAGTAGATCTGCTGTTTGTGGCCGCCGCCGATCTGGATCTCGGTCGGTCGCATCAGGTCGCGGTAGCGGGGGTCAGTCGAGGACGTGGTGGCTTGGTCTTCGTACGGGATCCAGCTGCGGTTGCTGCTGTCCCATTCGAACGTGTCGATGCTCAGCAGCGGGTCCATCGGGGTGTCGCACGCGGGGCAGGGCCGGGGAGCGGGGTCGGTGTAGCCCCACATGGGCCAGCCGCCGACCTTCCAGCCGGGGGCGACGGACAGGTGGCTCCCATAGAACGAATCCGGGTAGGGGGCGTAGGAGCTGTCCACACCGGCGTCGGCTGCCTGCCAAATGCTCCAATCCCCGATCTGCTCTCGCAGTTCCTTGCTCAACTCCATGGGGCTGGGGTACTCGGTGACCTGCTCCGGCGCGAGCACGCACGGCTCCGGCACGTAATCCTCGACCACCAGGGGCGGTTCCGGGGGTGAGGTGAGGATGTCGGTGACGGCGGCCGCGGACCGCCAGACCAGCACGGTCCTGGGCATGTACTTCTCCGGAGGGTGGTCGAAGGGACACCACAGCACCTGGAGCAGATCCGCCCCGGCCTGCGCGGGCGGGCGCAACAGGGGGATGTCACGCACATAGAGCTGGGCCAGGGGCAGCAGGGCGACCGGGCCCTCAAGCCACGTGCTGTCGTGCCACGTTTCGTCGGAGTCGAGCCGGTCCAAGACCGCTTGCTCCTCAGGCGTGTACTGGGGAACATGGGGATCGCCGTCCGGGTACATCGCCTCGCTCGCCCGGATGCGCTGCCGCAGGCGCAGCTCAGCCAGCGCGTGGTCCCCACCCTCGTGCGGGGCGTCGCAGTGCGGCCACGGGTCGTCGGCGGGCCACAGCAGTGGCCCGCCGATCGAACTGTCGTGCGCCGAAGGAGCTCCGCGGCGGGGATGCAACCGGGTCGCCGTGCGTGCCAGCGGAGCCAGTTGGGGGAAGACCGCGGTGACGTCGAGCGGTCGCGGCGGGGTGGTACGGACGACATTCATAGCGACGATGCTGCCAGTGCCCTCTGACACTGGGAGTACCGATCCACGACAGCTGGCACCAAGCAGCTTCCGTGGGTCAATGGGCGGACCAGAGAAGGTGCCTGCGGTATGTCCGGGTAGTGCAAGGTCTGATGCGTTCCGGTGAGGCAGCCAACGAATCAGCTCCCCCGCCGCAATGTTTTGATACGTGCAGCAAGACAGCCAGGGCTACGCTCCAGACGAGCAGGACCGCCAGGGCGGTGGTGCTCAGCGCATGGCCGAGGGCACGATGCGTCGGCTCGGCGGCCCGGCCGATCCTCCGGACCCAGGGCCCGGCCACCCTTGCGATGGACAGCACGCACGAGGCGCTGGAACTGGCACAGGCGTAGCCTGGTGAACGCCTCTATGAGCTCGCCACGTTGAGCGGGGATGATCTGCGCGACCAGCTCACCGCAGTACCCGACTGCGAGTTACGAGAAAGCTCTAGGCGCTGGCCTTGACGGTGGCGATGAGAGCGCGCAGGCGGGCGGGGGTGGTGTTGATGACGGTGCGGGGGGCGTCGCTTTCGCGTATGGCGATGTGGTCGTTCCGGCCGCAGAGCTCGACGCAGTCGTCCCTGTCTCCGGAGAAGGATGATTTCTGCCAGGTCATCTCGGACATTCTTATGCCTTCACAGTTCCTTTGCGATTCTGCTGATGAAATCTCGCGATTTCCGTGGCGCAAGAGACTTTTCCAGAGTGCGGCTCAGGATGCACCGGTAGTTCTCCAAATGGGATTGCGCATCCAGGAGGACCGAGCCGTGAGCTGTATCGAGCGCTACGGTGTCCAGCTGTGGCACAGGACCGGCAGCGAAGGTGAGTGATCCGTTGGCGCCGGGAAACGCGCCGGCCTCGAACGGGATCACGTGGATGGAGACGCCTTCCTGGTCGCTTGTCTCGACCATTCTCTCCAGCTGTCGCCGCTGGCCGTCGCTCCCTGGGAAAATCATTCGCAAGGCAGCCTCATGTACGAGGAAAGTGCAGGGCGTTGGCGGGGTGCGCTCCATTACGCGCTTGCGTTGCATTCGGTAGGAGACTCGGCGCTGGACGTCCAGAGGGCTCAGCTTGGGAACACTCTGGCCGAATACGGCTCGGGCGTACTCTTCTGTTTGGAGCAGGCCGGGGATGTAGACGACCTGCAAGGCCATCAGGCATGTCGCGTGATTTTCGATCTCGGCCAGATCGAGCGCTCCCGTGGAGAGGGTCCCGCGCGAATCCTCCCACCAGCCTCTACCGCGCTCTTCAGCCATGGCGATGAGCGCGTCCACATAGACGGCATCGGGACACTTGTAGTGCGAAGCCCATGCGCGAACGCGTTCTCCGCTGACGCCGAAGCGGCCCGACTCCGTGTTGCTGATGCTTGTTCGATCGGTGCTCAGCAGTTCGGAGGCCTGCGTGGGCGTCAGCCCGGCATGCTCACGCATCTTGCGGAGCTCGGCGCCCAGCCGCCGCTGGCGGGCGGTGGGGGCCTTCCTTGATGGCATCGGATCCCCTCCTGTTGGCAATCAGTGTGGACCGTGACCCTCCGGCGGTCCACTCGTTCAAGTGATTAGCCAAATGTGTCCAACAGTTGAGGCGCGATGCTCTACCGTCGAAGCCGTGTCTGGTGGGCCGAAGCGCAGTCGTAGGCATGCCTGTTGACTGCTCTGAGCGGTCGGGTCATGGACGCCTGTCGGATGCGCGGAGTGCCGCGGAGACCACGTTGAGAGGCGGAACGAATGGGTACAGCAACACTCGGCGTTGCCGAGGCAGCCATCGATCACGAGCCCGTGGAGTACTACCAGTTGGCCGCACCGGCGGTCGTGACGACGCCCCGCATCGCGAGAGACTTCGTAACCGCCGTACTCAGTGCGGCGGACCGGGGCCGGTTGATCGACGACGCCCGGGTCTGTGTGTCCGACGCCGTGACGAACGTCGTGCTGCACGCCCGCGTGCCGGTGCTGGCCGTGGAGATGGCCGTGCACGGGGACCGGGTGATCGTCGCGGTGCGGGACGACGACCCGGCGAGGCGGCCGTACCGGCGGGAGGCGCGGGCCGACGAGGAGAGCGGCAGGGGGCTCATGCTCGTGCGGAGCCTCTCGTGCGAATCGGGGGTGACGTTGGTGTGGGACGGGCTGAAGGTGATCGGCAAGCGGGTGTGGTTCGTGCTCCGCGAAGGGATGGCCGTCGGCTGCGCGCCGGTGGGGCGGTGAATTCGGTCTGCCAGGTGCCGCTTTGTGGGTGTCGGCGGCGGAGCGCTCGGGCGGCTCACGCGTCCAGTACGTACCACTGTCTGACGGACGCGCCGCGCAACTGTAGGTGTCGACCGTGTCCGACGGGTCGGGCGTACCGCTTGAGCGGAGCGCCGTTGGGCACGGTGAGCCCTGCTTCTTCCACAAGCAGGGCTTCCCGGCTCAATGGGACGGTAGTGCGCGACCCTGCTTTCTCGGCTGTGTGCGGGTCAGAGGGTGCGATGGGTGGCGATCTATCGTTGACCCAGTCGCCGTGGAGGTCGAGGCCGACTGGTCCAGCTGAAGCGGGCTGGGATTCACAGCCAGTTCCCGCGCAAGACGCCTGCTACCGCGTGCGGGGGCACCAGCGCAGGCGCCGGCCCACCCGTAGGGAGGGTCGACGCGGCTCCGCCCAGGCAACTCTGCCGAGCACGATATGCCCCGGGACGTCAGTACGTTGCTGGCAGAGGTCCGGTAGAGGAGGTCGTCGGTCCCTTCGCCGTTGTCCAGGTGTGGGGGCGGTGTCCTTCTCGCTGGAAGCCGGCGCCTTCGAGGGCTGCGGGCGGATCCATGACCGCGAGCGAATCAGGCGATGGGCCTTTCGGCGTGGCAGTCGTACACCCGGGCCGCTATCGGTCTGGCACGACGTCAGCTGACCTTGCACCTTCGGTGACACCGAGGTTGTACGTGATGGGCCCGTACTCGCTGGGCCGGCCCGGGTACTCCTCGCCGTTCACATAGGCCATCACGCCCTTGCCGTCCGACACCCACCTATAGATGTACAGGTCCGCGCTATAGGAGTGGCACCGAACAGAGTCGACGCGCTGGCTGCTCGCCTCGTGCCAGATCTGGTACGGCTTGCCGCCTGCGTCACTGTCCGCCGTCCAGCAGTAGACCTCCAACGCGGATGCGCTGCCCTGGTTCAGTTCAATGAGCGCCACCCGCAGCCGGTCGGCGATTGGATGCGGTCCTCCTCCCGGAGGTACCGCGACGGGTCGGAAACCGGAGCCTCCGCAAGGATCGGAGGCTCCGCCTTCCCAGTCGGTGGCGAGTGCCAGCCGTTGGGCCACCGCTTGCCGGTCTGCGTGTTGATGCCGGCCGATCCGGCAGGCATCGTTGCTGTAGCCCTGCTGCGTGAGCTGGAGACATACCTCTCGCCCACGCAGCAGACGGCGACCGCCCCTCTGGACTCCAGTTCTTCCGGATCTTGAAATCCATCGGACTCTTGAACTGGGGTGTTGCAAGGACCACTAGGACCTGTCTGACAATTCGAGTCGGATCAGGCATGGCTGTTCGGTGCGTGCGCTCGGCGTACGGCCGGGGCGCCCTCGTAGCGGAGCTACTGGGGCTTTTCGGCCGTACGGCAAGGGGGTCCCTCCTTGCCGCAGCCGAGTCGTCGCGGAGTGCTGGGCGGCCAAGCCTCCAGAGCCATCGAGGGCACCGCCCGATCAGCCACACCTGGCACTCCTGGGTGAGCCAACCCTACGACTGGCTCGCTCAGCCCATCAAGGAAGGCAGGGCCGCCTGATGACCACACACTGCCCCGCTCCGCCCCGCCGCTCCCGCGCTCGCGCGAACGGTGACGGGACCGTCTACCAGCGCAAGGACGGACGGTGGGAAGCCGCCGGATACGTGCTGGCCCCCGGCAACACCCGCAAGCGCGTCCGCGTCTACGGCACCACCCGCAAAGACGCGATGACCAAGCTCACCGAGAAGATCGCCGCCAGCAACCGAGGTCTCCCCGTCGCGGCAGCCGACAGCACCGTGAGCGCCTACCTTGCCTACTGGCTGGACGCCGTCGCCGTTCACCACCTGCGGGAGAACACCCACACCCGCTACGCCGCCTCCACCTCAACCCCGGCCTCGGCGCCAAGAAGCTCGCCCGGCTCACCACCCGCGACATCCGCACCTTCCTCGACGGACTCCGCACCACCTGCCAGTGCTGCGCCCAAGAACGGGACGCTGCTCGGCAGGCCTGCTGCGCCATCGGCCAGTGCTGTGGAAAGCGGCTGTCACCGTTGACCGTGACGTACGTCCACGCGGTCCTCAAGTCCGCCCTGGAACACGCCGTCCGCGAGGACGAACTGCCGCGCAACGTCGCCCGGAACGTCAAGATCACCACGCCCCGCCCCCGGCGTTTCCAGCCCTTCACCGCCGCCGAAGCCCGACAGTTCCTCCAGTCGGTCGGCGCCGACCGGCTGCATGCCCTGTACGAACTCGCTCTGCGCACCGGACTCCGAAATGGCGAACTCCTCGGTCTCCACTGGGAAGACCTCGACCTCGACGGCGGCACCGCCACCATCCACCGCTTCCTCCAGCGCACCCGCAGCCAGGGTCTGACTGTCCTGAACACCAAGTCCCTCGCCTCCGAACGCCGCATCGCCCTCCCAACCGAATGCATCAACTCCCTCAAGATGCACCAGGAACAGCAGCAGGAAGAGCGTCAGGCAGCCGGAACGGGCTGGACGGACAACGGTCTCGTCTTCACCACCCCGAAGGGCAGGCCACTCGACCCAGGCAACCTCACCCGCCGCTTCCGCCGCCTTCTCCACAGCGCCGGACTCCGGACGATCCGCTTCCATGATCTCCGCCACTCGACAGCCACCCTGCTCCTGGAACAGGGCGTCGACCTCGTCGTCATCAAGGAACTCCTCGGCCACGCCCATATCGGCGTCACCGCCGGCGTCTGCGCCCACGTCCGACTCCGCCTCCAGCGCCAGGCCATCGACACCCTGAGCGACGCACTGGCTGAGGGCGACGACTCCGAAGAGCCGCCGCCCTCAGCGGTGGTCGTCCGCTGACGTTGCCGTCAGCGTTGCCGTCAAACGGCGTTACGCAGGACCCTGGCCATCTGCTTCCACAGGAATATGGGCCACAGTCACTACGCCAGAGAACGAACTTTCCACCACAATGCGGTCACCTGGAGAATAGACCCAGAATTCCGGTTCGGATTCTGCAATATCCGGCAGGTGAGAAATGGAGAATTCAAGCCCCGTCTCTACACTCGGAACCGCCAAGCTCCCCCAGAAAAAGATTAGGCTGCCAGCCTTCGGGGCGAACTGTTGGATTACGGTGCTCAGCTCGATGGAACCCGACTCCATCGAGCTGAGCACCAAACCATCAGCCACCGCGCTCCACGCGATCGCACCGTCGGAGCTGCGCGGGTAATGACTGAGGCTTTCGCGCTCGTACTGGAGATGCTGATCCAGGTTCAGCAGCTGCACACCCGGCCGGCCAACCCAAGTTAGCCGTCGGCCACCCTGCTGATCTGCACGAACCACTCGAACCATAGATTTGGGCAGGAGGTCCGGCCTGGTTCCGTATACATCGTCGAGCGTCACGAATTACCGCCAAGCATTCTCGCGAAATCGTCTTCTGTCCCATTCCATGGCACTGCCCACTTACGCGCCGAGTCCCCCTTGCCGACTTCCACGTTGATATGGGGACCCTTCACTGGATCGTAATCCATCCTGAACCTCTTGAATTCACCGTTAACCCGAGTAGTGAATCCCACTACCTTGCCGTAGGTCGTCGGCGCAGATTCGAGACGTCCGATGTACGGCTGCCGAGTAGCTGGATCAACCTCACCCAACAGATCAAGCGCTTTGTTGCGGGCTTGTTCGAAGCTGTCAAAGCTAGGCAGGGTTACTTCCTTGCACGCCCCTCCGGAATTGTGAACCAGGACCGGAGTCTGCCCCGCCAGCACATAGTACGTGTGGAGGTCGTTGACGGTGAGGTTGTAGGCGGGGGCGAGTCCGGTCCAGTGGCGGATGCTGCCGATCTGTGCCGTGTCACCGTCAGGGGTGCGGAGGGTGTCCTGCGGGGTGAGGTCGGCCGCGTTCTTCCACTGCTTGTCGTTCTCGGCCCAGAAGGGGTGGTGGTCGGTGGTGGTGAGGGAGCCGCCGCCGTTGTTCTGGGCGAGAGTGATTTCCGTGAAATCGCGATCGTCAGGGGTGTAGATCGTCGCATCGACGCGGCGCTGGCCAGTGACCCCGGATTTTGGGTCGGTGGCCAGAACCTGGTCGCCGAGCTCGATCTGTTCGATTGGGCGGGTCGTCCCGTTGCCCATCAGGACGGGAGTGCCGGCCGGGAAGCTATTCGTCAGGCACTTGGTAGCTTTATTGCCCCACCGTGTGCCCTTGGCAATGCCCTCAACGCCCTCGGTCAACTTCTCGAGCAGCTTGAGCTTGCCGATGGGGAGCACACCGGCAGCGGCCATGGCGCAACCGCCGAAGGTGGGTTCCTTGATGCACCTTTCGATGTCGGCGCCACCGGAGAGCTCCCAGGCGGCCTTGCCGACAAGCTTGGCAAGCTCAGGGTCGGGCTTGGCGAAGACGATCTCGTACTTATCCTGCGCCATCATGCACGGCGGCACAGTGTCCCGGTTGAAGGGGACGATACAGGTCTTCTTCTTTTTCTTTTCCGCCTCGGCCTGCTGCTTCCACTGATCCTCGGCCAGACGCTTCGCTTCGGCGATCTCCGCTTCACGCTTGCGCTTGACCTCAGTCCAGGCCTGCCCCGCAGCCGCGTCGGCCTCGGCCTTGCTCTTGCCGGCTGCGACGGCGGAGGCGCGCGCGTCCTCGGCGGCGTAGTCTGCCCTTGCGGCGGATTCACGGGCGTAGCCGGCGGAGAACTCGGCCTGCATGGCGGAGGCCTCGGCGTCGTCGGCATCGCGATCGGCGGCGGCCGCAGCGTTGCGCGCGGTGGCCGCGGACTGACTTGCCCGGGCGGAGCTTGCAGCTGCGGCGTCGGCCGACTTCTGGGCCATTGCCGCGTAGCCCTTGGCTGCGTCGGCCGATTTCTTGGCTTCGCTGGCGGCGGTAGCCGCTTCGTCAGAGGCCTTGCTTGCTATAGCCGCAGCTTCGGCGGCACGCCACCGGTTCACCTGTGCATTGGCGGCAATGATCTGGCCTTCGGCCAGGAGCCGCTCGATCTGGGCGCGGTGGTGGTCGGTGAGGCCGTCCTTACGAGCGGCCGTGTACTGGCCGACCGTGAGGAACTCGTGCAGTTTCGCCGGAGGGCCGTCCAGGGCTGCCTTGGCGGCGGCCTTGACTTCATCACCGCTGTTCTTGTTGCTGATGAGCTGGGAGGCGATGACCTCTTCGTCCGTCACACGGGCCGAGTACTGGCCGATCTCAAGGAAAGTGGCCAGGGCCTTGCCGCTGCCGTTGGCCAGGGCCGCCTTGGAGTCGTCCTTGACGCTGACCCCACCAGCATTGTTGATCTTGGAGACAGCGACGGCGAGGTCGTCCTCGCCGACGACGTACTGGCCGGTGGTGTAGAACGCCGCGATCTGCTCCGGGGTGCCCTTGAGTGCTTCGATGGCACCCTGCCGGATCGAGGGGTAGGGGCTGTTCACACTGAGCTGAAGAACCTTGTTGCGGGTCTCCTCCAGGCCCGCCTTCTTCCAGCCGCTGCGCAGGTACTCCAGCACGTCGGCGTCCGAACCGCCGAGCGCGGTCGCGGCGGCCTGCTGATGCCAGGGGCCGCGCAGCTTCAAGGCGTCCATGGCGAGCTTACGGCCCTTGGCAGCGACAGCTGCGACATCCGTGCCCGGCTTGGCCGCCTCGGCTGCCAGGGTCTCGGCCGTGGTGTCCAGGGCACGCGCGTCACGGGCGACAGTCGCAGAAGCCGAGATCAGCTTGTCGTCCCGGGCCTTCTCCGAGCGGGCTCGCTCCAGGGCGGCTTGGGCGCGGGTGGAGAGTTCCTGGGTCTCGACATCGAGCGCGACCTGGTGGACGTTCTTGGCGGTGTTGATGGCAGTTGTCGCGGCGTCAGCGGCGAGCTTTGCCGCGTCGGCCCACTTGCGGGCGTTGGCGGCGGCCTCCGCGCTTTGACCGGCGTACTTCGCCGCCAGTTCGGCGGCATCAGCGGCCTTCTCGGCATGGCCGGCGGCGGATATCGCTGCCTCACGGGCCGCGTAGGCCTGCTGCGCCGAGCGGCGTGCCAGGGCGGCGGCGTTGTTCGCGGCCTGGTTGGCGACATTGGCATAGCGGCGTGCCTCGGCCGCAGCTTCGCGAGCTTCGGCGGAGTAGACACCGGCAGCCTCGGCGAACTGGTTGGCCTCTTCCGCTGAATCGGCGGCGGCGCTCGCGTTGGCGCCGGCGCTGCGGGAGGCTTCTGCTGCGACGCCGGCGGCCTCCGAAGCCATGCCGGCGGCCTTCGCGGCCTCGGCAGAGGCGCGGGTGAGCGTCGCCGCGTTGCGGGCGACGACCGCGGCCAGCTTGGCGGCCTCGGCCTTGCTCGCGTCCCCGGCTGCGGCGATCGCCGCGTTGTAGGCGTCGTTGGCCGCGTTCGCCGCCGCAGCAGCGGCGTTGGCGGTCTGAGCCGCGGCGATCGCGGCGGTACGCGCCGCCCGGTTGGCGGCATTGGACGCGCTGATGGCTTCCTGGGCGGCGGCAGCCGCTGCTCGCGCGGACGCAGCAGCCTGCTGGGCCTTGTAGGCAGCACGGTTCGCGTCCTTGCGGGCCGCCTCGGTCTCCCGGGCGGCCTTCGCGGCGGCTTCCTTGGCCAGGTTCGAGGCAGCGACCGCACGGGCGGAGGCCGCCTCGGACTTCTTGGTGGCCGCCTCGGCCTGAATACCGGCCTGCTTGGCCTGCTCGGTCAGTTGCGCGATCGTCGCGTGCTCCTGGTCACGGTTGCGGGCGACGTACTGCCCGACCTCCAGGAACTCGGCGATGTCGTCCGCAGAGCCCTGCAATGCGACCTTGCCGGCAGCCTTCATGTTCGGGCCGCCGAAGTTGATCAGCTTGGAGACTTCAACCTCGTTGTCGGTCTCCCGCGCCTCGTACTGGCCGGTCGCCAGGAACTTCGCGACGGCCTCGGCACCAGACTGGAGCGCGGCCTTACCAGCGTCCTTGACGCCCGGACCGCCGAAGTTGATGACACGGGAGGCCTCGACCTCGCGGTCTTCTTCCAGCGGCTTCTGCCACCCGCTCTTCAGATACGCGCGCAACTCGTCAGGGCTGCCCTGCAGCGCCTTCTTCGTCGCTTCGCGCACGGCAATGCTGCCCGTGTTGAAGATCCGGCTGGCGTCGACGTAGTCGTCGTCGTACTGGATCGCGTCGGCCTCGCCGAGGAACTTGCGGATGTCCTCGTCGGAGCCCAGAAGCGCCCGCTCGGCCGCCTCCCGGATACCCGAACCACCGGACTCCCAATAGGAGACGGCCAGGGCTCGGTCAGTGAAGCCCTCGGGAACCTCCTGGGCGGACGCGGGCGCGGCCCCCAGCAGGCCTATCGCAAGGGCCAAGGGCAGCACAACGCTGAGCCCTCTGCCTGTCCCCGTCACGCGGGACAACTTTCCGGATCTCGATCTTCCGGAAAGGAGTGTTGGCCGTTTCATACGGCGCTTCCCCCCTCGCTCGATGCGGTCAATCGCACGTTTGCGAACGTCATAGCAAGATGCAGCGCCAGGCCGCTGGGTCTTTTCCGTCGGCGCCTTCTGACCGACCCTCAACGACTTGAGCGGCTGCCCTCCCCCCTGATCGCCGCACAACGGCTCAGAATATGATCTTACCTGTGTTTTACTACCGGAGATTTGCGGATGCATCAGCGCACTCGCGCTCACACTTTCCGGAGGAACCCGTGGCGATCACTCGTGCCCGCAAGGCACTCTTCACCGCCATCGCCGGCTCGGCTGCGGCCGTCGCCGCCTTCAGTGCTCTGGGCATCGCCCACGCCGACCCGCAGACGCCGATCGCCGCCGCGGACGCCGACATGCCGCTCGCCATCGAGAACCACGCTTATCCCGGCGCTGCCCAGATCCAGCAGAATCAGCAGATTCTCCTCAAGCGTGGCGACGGCAACATCACCTTCGCCACTTGCGACGGCACCAACGCCATCCGCGTCAGGGCCCGCAACGGTCAGAAGTCGTACTGCTTCAACGTCCGCGGCACGAAGGGCTGGGTCACCCTGGAGCTGGAGGACTCCTTCGGCATGTGGACCAAGGATCACCCGGTCAAGGCCACCATCAGCACCGACGGCAAGCAGACTGTCGTCGATGCCCCCGCCAACGACTACAAGCCGATCGGCGAGGCCGGCGACATCAGCCAGCGCTCTATGCTCGTCGAGCTCCGCGTCACGAGCTGATCGCAGGGCATGCGGCTGGGAGTCCGCGCTGGCGCTGATCCAGCCCCCGACAGAGGTGTTTTGACCGCATCCGTTGAGACATCACGGCCTCAGCATCACCTGCGCTTCTTTGCCAGCGGCAACCCCTGGGCTCCGAGATCAGGCCAGCCGAACCAGTGCACCAATCAGACAGTCACGCGATCGCAAGTAACTCGCGTAGGGATACCGGGCTGACCACCCGCCTCCAACATTTGTGATCACCTTGAGGGGAAAGATCATGTCTCACAAGCGCTCACGCCTAGCGTGGACGAGAGGACTCGTCGCGACCGGCGCGGCCGCCGCGGCCATCCTGAGCGCGGCCCCGGCCCAGTCCGTGGAAGGAGCGCCTGCCCAGGACTCCTCCCAGTTCACGGCCAAGCTCGACATAGGCGGTGAGCGGAGCTGCTCTGCCGCGCTCATCGACGAGCAGTGGCTGATCACCGCGGCCAGCTGCTTCGCCGACAACCCGGCGCAGGACATCAAGGTCCAGGCGGGCGCCCCAAAGCTGAAGACCACCGCCACCATCGGCCGTACCGATCTCACACGGGACAACGGCGCCGTGGTCGACGTCGTGCAGCTCGTGCCGCGCGAGGATCGTGACCTGGTGATGGCCAAGCTGGCCAAACCGGTGATCGGTGTCACCCCGGTGGCGATCACCCGCAGCGCCCCGGTACAGGGCGAGGAACTGCGCGTCAGCGGTTACGGCCGTATGAAGAACGAGTGGGTCCCGAACCGTCTGCACTCCGCGTCCTTCACCGTCGGCTCGGCCGAAGGCACCTCGATCGGCCTCACCGGCAAGTCGGCTGGTGCCGTGATCTGCCAGGGCGACACCGGAGGCCCCGCGTTCCGTGAAGCTGGCGGTCGCCAGGAGCTCATTGCTGTTAACGTCCGTTCCTGGCAGGGCGGCTGCCTGGGCACCGACCCGTCGGAGACCCGCACAGCAGCCCTCGACACCCGCGTGGACGACATCACTGGCTGGATCCAGCAGGTGCGTTCGCTGCCCAAGAGTTATGTGACCACCACTGGTGACTTCGACGGCGACGGCAAGGCAGACGTCGCCATGCTCACTGACTACGGTCCGTCGAAGGACGGCAAGAGCCAGGCCGCCCTGTGGGTTCACACCGCCAATGGTGAGGGCTTCAAGGAGCCGCGCGTGGTGTGGGAAACCGGCACCGGGGCACTCGACAGCTGGCGGTGGGATGGCAGCAAGCTGACCTCCGGCGACTTCAACGGCGACAAGAAGACCGACCTCGCCATCCTCTACAGCTACGGCAAGACCAGCGACGGTGTCAGCAAGACCGCTCTCTGGACCTTCACCAGCAACGGCAGCGGCTTCGACGCTCCCCAGAAGGCCTGGGAAAGCGGCTCCGGTGCCTGGAAGAGCTGGAACTGGGACTCCAGCAAGCTGACGTCCGGTGACTTCAACGGTGACGGCAAGGCCGACCTCGCCGTCCTCTACGGGCTCGGCAAGAACGGGCAAGGGCGCAACGAGACCACGCTGATGACCTTCACCAGCAACGGCAACGGCCTCGGTGCCCCCGTCAAGGTGTGGGAGAGCGGGACGGACAGCTGGAACTGGGACTCCAGCAAGCTGACATCTGGTGACTTCAACGGTGACGGCAAGGCCGACCTCGCCATTCTCTACGGCTACGGCAAGACCAGCGACGGCCGCAACGAGACCGCGCTGTTCTTCACCTCCAACGGCGACAACGGTTTCAGCAAACCCCGCAAGGCCTGGGACAGCAACGCGTGGACAAGCGGCGGACGCAGCTGGAACTGGGACTCCAGCAAGGTCACCGCTGGTGACTTCAACGGTGACGGCAAGGCTGACGTCGCTGTCCTCTACGGCTACGACAAGGTCGACGGCCGGAACAAGAGCGCCCTGTGGGTGTTCTACGGAACCGGCACCGGATTCAGCGACCCCCGTAAGCTGTGGGAAAGCGGCACGGCAGGCACCATCGACAGCTGGAACTGGAACAACAGCGAGCTGACCGCCGGCGACTTCAACGGCGACGGCAAGGCCGACATCGGCATCACCTACGACTACGGCCAGAGCGCCGACGGCCGCAACGAAACCGCGTTGTGGACCCTCACCAGCAAGGGCGACGGCTTCAACGAGCCCCGCAAGGTCTGGACGAACAAGCTGTAGTACGAATCCTCAGCGATGGGGCCGGCTCCTAACGGAGCTGGCCCCATCCTCGTTCGCCCTTACCTGCGCCACGCTGGCGACAGCAATAGGTCACACGAGCGCGGAGGCTATCGTTGACGCGCAAATCACGTCGCCTAACACCCCGGCCGATCGGTCATGGCGCGGCTCCTTCGAGTTCGTGGACGCAATGCTGTGTGCGGACGGGTGGGTGAAGACGCCTGTGGATCTGACGCTGCTGCCTGAACACCGCCGTGGTCATGGCACCCTGTACGGCGGGCTGAACCGGGGCCGGGTCGATGCCGGCCGGCTGGGGGACCTGCTGGCTGGCCTGCCGCTGCCGCGGTTTCCCGACGGCCGGCTGGTGCTGGCCGTCGATGTCTCGCCATGGCTCCGCTCGGACGCACCGTGCTCGGCGGAGCGGTTGTTCTGCCACGTCTACGGCCGGGCGAAGACGGCCTCGCAGGCCGGTGCTGGCGGCCTGGCGCTTCGAGCGCCGAGGTTGGGCCCTAAGACAGTCATCATCGTGCCATCGTCGTTCGTACCGGTGCGATCGGCATCGGAATCAGCCGAGTTCGGTGCGCTGCGGCGGTCCGTCCCTGCGGTGGGCGGCCGTCAAGCAGGGCCGCCAAAGGCCGGTCAGCGGGCGGAAAAGCATCGTACGTAGCGGCGCTGCCACGGGGTTTCGACGGCGTGGCGGTCGTAGTGGTGGCGGACGTAGGACACCGCCTTCGCGGGAGGTACTCCGTCCAGGACGGCCAGGCAGGCCAGGGCGGTGCCGGTGCGGCCGCGGCCGCCGCCGCAGGCGATCTCGACGCGTTCGGTGGCGGCGCGGGACCAGGCCTCGACGAGGGTCTCCCGGGCCCGGTCGGGGTCATGGGGGAGCCGGAAGTCGGGCCAGCGCAGCCAGCGGGATTCCCAGGCGACGGGCGGGGGCTGCTTCCCGAGGAGGTGGACGGCGAAGGCCGGCGCCGGTCCGGGCGGAAGCGGGCGGCGCAGGGCGCGGCCGCGGACCAGACGTCCGGAGGGGAGCCGCAGGACTCCGGCGCCGGCGGGGTTCCAGGTGTCGGGCATGGGCCCACCGTATGCGCTGCCGCTGCCGCTGCCGCTGCCTGTGGCCGTTCGGGCCGGCGCCAGGTGCCGCCCGCCTGCTGACCGCACCCCGGGACGGCGTCGACGTGGTGCCCGTTCTCGGTCCGCGGTCTGCCGCCGCCATGCGCCATGCGCCATGCGCCATGCGCCACGCGGCCTGTGGCCTGCGCCATGCGGGCCTGCCCCACGCGCCATGCGGCCTGCCCACGCGCCCGTCGGCGGCAACGCGCACCGGGCCGGCAGCTCACACCTCCTCCCGCAGCAGCCGCACGTACACCGCCGCGAACGCCGCTCCCACCAGCAACAGCAGCAGCGCCACCGCCGTTCCGTAGCCGATCAGCGCCTTGAGGAACGCCTGGTCGTACATGAACACCGGCAGCGTCTGGCTGCGGTTGCCCGGGCCGCCGCGGGTCATGGCCCAGATGAGGCCGAAGACGGACAGCGTCTGCAGCGTGTTGAGCATCAGGTTCGTGCCGATCGAGCGGCGGATCATCGGCAGGGTGATGTGCAGGAAGCGGCGCAGGCCGCTCGCGCCGTCGACCTCGGCCGCCTCCGTGACGTCTCGGGGGATCTCCGCGAGGGCGGCGGAGTAGACCAGCATCGAGAACGCCGTGCCCCGCCAGACGTTGGCGAAGGAGACGGCGAGGATGGGCAGCGTGAACAGCCAGTTCTGCTGCGGGAGATGCAGCCACTCCAGCACGGCGTTGAGGGTGCCGCGCCGGTTGAAGAAGGTGTAGAGCAGGAAGCCGGCCACGATCTCGGGCAGCACCCACGCGGCGATCACCACCGTCCCCGTCAGCGTGCGTACGCCCTTGGACGCACGCCGCATCAGGGCCGCGAGGGCGAAGCCGAGGGTGTTCTGGCCGACGATGGACGACAGGACGGTGAAGGCGAGCGTCAGCAGCACCGCGTTGCGGAAGTCCGGGTCGACGAAGGCCCGGCGGAAGTTGGCGAGGCCGACGAACGAAGCCGATGCCTGGCCGGTCAGCTGGGTGTCGGTGAAGGCCAGGTAGACGCAGTAGGCGATCGGGCCGGCGAGGAAGAGGAGCAGCAGGATCGTCGCCGGGGCGATGGGCAGCCAGCGCGCGGCACGGGACCGGTGGGCCGTCACAGGCTGCGCGGGACGGGCCCGGTGGCCCACCTGGCCCGCGTTCGCCTGCCGTGTGGCCGTCCGCCCTCTCATCGCGTGGTCACGCCCGTCATGCCAGTCATACCTGTCAGGCCGTTCACGCCCGTCGGTCCCCTCACGCCCTTCATGCCCGTCAGGCTCGTCATGCCCGTCAGTCCCTTCACGCCCGTCAGGCCTGTCATGTCAGTCACGCCCCGTCACGCCCGACGCCCCCGCGATCGACTTCAGCCGGTCGTCATAACGGCGCGCCGCCTGCGTCGCGTCGGCGTCGCCCGTCGTGACGGACTCCATCGCCTCCTGGATCGCGTGCGACACCTGCGGATACACCGGCAGTGCCGGGCGGTAGTGGGTAATTTCGACCAGACTCGTGAAGAACTCGATGCCGGGCATCGACGCGCGGTACTTCGGGGCCGCCGCCACGTCGTCCCGTACGGCGATCTGTGCGTCGCGCACGGTCCAGTCGATGGCGTTGGCGGTGGTCTGCAGCGTCTCGATCACCTGCCAGGCGAGGTCCGCCTTGCCGGACTTGGCGCTGATCGCCCACGTCCAGCCGCCGGAGAGGCTCACGCGGCCCGGGGCTCCGCCGTCCTGCGTGGGGAAGGCGGTGCGGCCCATGACGTTCGTCCACTCCGGCCAGGGCCTGGCGCCCGAGGGCAGCCAGTTCTTGCCGAGCCAGGATCCGTCGAGGGCGATGGCGAGCTTGCCGGCCGGCAGCCATTCCGTGGCGACGAGGGTGGAGACGTTGGGGTCCAGCGCGTCGGAGGGGTCGGGGCCGAGCTTCTCGGCGTAGACGGTGCGGACGAAGTCGAGGGAGTCCTTGAAGCCCCGGCTGCCCGCCACCCACTTCTTCGCCGCCGGCTGGTAGAGGGGGTCGGCCCCCGTGCCGTACAGCAGCATTTCGAAGCCCTGCATCGTTGCCGCCTCGCCCGGCCCCTTGCCCGTATAGACGTTGAGGGGGATGACGCCGGGGACCTTGCCTTTGATGGTGCGGGCGGCGTCGAGGACGTCCTTCCAGGTGTGGGGCCGCCAGTCCGCCGGGAGGCCGGCCCTGGCGAAGACCTGCTTGTTGAACCACAGGCCGCGGGTGTCGGTGCCGTCCGGCACCCCGTACGTCTTGCCGTCCTCGGCCTTCACCGACGCCTTTGCGGCCCGCTCGAAGCGGTCCCAGGCCTTCCAGCCCGCCAGTTTGTCGTCCAGCGGTCTCAAATAGCCGCTCTTGATGTCGGAGTTGATGAGAAACGTGTCCTCGCGGACCACGTCCGGGGCGGTCTTCGCGGACCGCATCATCTGCTGGATCTTGGCGTAGTAGTCGTCCTGGGAGGCCTGGACGGGGACGAGTTCGAGCTTCTTCCCCTGGTGCTCCCGCTCGAACTGCTTCTTGATCACGGCCAGGTGGTCGTCCATGATCCGGACCTTGTTGTCCGTGCTGCGCTGGTAGGCGATCCGCACGGTGTCCGGATCGCTGCCGGAGCCGCCGCAGGCCGTCAGTGATGCGGTGGCGAGAGCGGTGGTGAGGGTGGCGACGAGGAGTACGGGGGTGGTGGGGCGCACGGCACGACCTCCTGCACCTTGGGATGTCGAGTCGTACGTTCCCCCGGCGGCCCCGCCGCACGCGTGCCGGCGCCTGTCGCACGCGCGTCGCCGCTGTTGTTCGCTTGCCGTCGCCCGTCGCCCGTCGCCCGTCGCCCGTCGCACGAGTGCCGTAGCCAGCCGCTCGCGCGTCGCCGCTCGCCGGCGTCAGCGGCGGCTGAGCCAGCTGTAGCGCAGTTCGGGGCGGCCGACCTGGCCGTACTGCGGGGCGCGGGCGGCGCGGCCGGTGTCCACGAGGTACTCCAGATAACGGCGGGCGGTGATCCGCGAGATGCCCACGGTGGTCGCGGCCGCGCCCGAGGAGACGCCGCCCGGGCCGGCGGCCCGCAGGGTGTCGGTGATCGACTGCAGGGTGTCCGCCGCCAGCCCCTTGGGCAGCGCAGCGGGCTGCGGGGCCCGCAGTACGGCCAGCGCGCGGTCGACCTCCTCCTGGCCGCTCGCCTCCCCGGCGGCGGCGCGGAACTCGGCGTACCGGGCGAGGCGGTCGCGCAGGGTGGCGAAGGTGAACGGCTTGAGTACGTACTGCACGACGCCGAGCGAGACGCCCTCGCGCACGACGGCCAGGTCGCGGGCGGAGGTCACGGCGATGACGTCGGCGGTGTGCCCGGCGGCGCGCAGCGAGCGTACGAGCTGCAGGCCGTGGCCGTCGGGGAGGTAGAGGTCCAGCAGGAGCAGGTCGACCGGCGTCCGCTTGAGGAACTGCGAGGCGTCGCTCCGGGTGTGCGCCACCCCGGCGACCGTGAACCCGGGCACCCGGCCCACGTACAGCGCGTGCGCGTCGGCGGCGACGGGGTCGTCCTCGACGACCAGCACGCGGACCGGGTTCGCGGCACCGGACTGCGGTGGGCTGTGGCTGATGCTCATGCGGGGGCTCCTTCGGGGGTACGGACACGCAGGGGCAGGCGGACCGTGAACTCGGCGCCGCCGGCGGGCGAGCGGTCCAGGGTGACCGCGCCGCCGTTGCGCCGGGCGGCCTGCTGCACGAGCGCCAGGCCGAGGCCGCGGCCGTGCGGGACGGCGCCGGGCGACTTGGTGGACCAGCCCCGGCGGAACACCTCGTCCACGGCCTCCGGGGCGACGCCGGGGCCGGAGTCGCCGACCCGCAGCAGCAGCTCCCCGGCGCCGCCGCCATCGCTGTTGCCATCGCCATCGCCATCGCCATCGCTGCCGTCGCTGCCGCCGCCGTCGGCGCGGACGGTCACGGTGACGCGGGCCGTCTGGCGGGAGCCGGTGGCCGCCTCGACCGCGTTGTCGATCAGGTTGCCGAGGATCGTGACGAGGTCGCGGGCGGGCAGGCCGGGCGGCAGGAGGCCGTCGTCGATGTGGGTGTCGTCGGTCAGTACGAGCTCCACGCCGTGCTCGTTGGCCTGGGCCGCCTTGCCGAGGAGCAGCGCCGCGAGGACGGGTTCGGCGACGGCGGCGACCACGCGGTCGGTGAGGGCCTGGGCGAGCTCCAGTTCGGCGGTGGCGAACTCCACCGCCTCCTCCGCGCGGCCGAGCTCGATGAGGGAGACGACGGCGTGCAGGCGGTTGGCCGCCTCGTGCGCCTGCGAGCGCAGCGCCTCGGCGAAACCGCGCACGGAGTCCAACTCGCCGGAAAGCGACTGGAGTTCGGTATGGTCGCGCAGGGTGACGACAGTTCCGCGCCGCTCGCCACCGGAGACGGGTGAGGTGTTGACGACGATGACGCGCTCGGCGGTCAGGTGCACCTCGTCCACGCGTGGCCCGGGGGCCAGCAGCGCGTCGGTCAGCGGCACGGGGAGGCCGAGGCCGGTGACGCGGCGGCCGATGACATCGCCGTGCAGGCCGAGGAGCTCGCGGCCGCCGTCGTTGACCAGCGCGATGCACTGCCGCCCGTCGAGCATCAGCAGCCCCTCGCGCACCGCATGCAAGGCGGCCTCGTGGTAGTCGTGCATGCGGCTGAGCTCGGCGGCGTTCATGCCGTGGGTATGGCGTCGCAGCCGGGTGTTGAGGAGGTACGTGCCGGCGCCGCCGAGGGCGAGGGCGGCCACGGCCATGCCGAGGAGGGCGGCGACCTGGCGGCGGACCTGGGCGCTGATCGCGTCGACCGTGATGCCCGCGCTGACCAGGGCGGTGACCGAGCCGTCCGCCCGCTCTTCCGGGGCCGAGCCGTCCGCCCGCTGCTCCCGGCCCGAGTCGTCCGCCCGCTTGTCCGGGGCCGAGTCGTCCGCCCGCCTGTCCGGGACCGAGCCGTCCGCCCGCTCCTCGCGGACGGGGGCGACGGCCCGTACGGAGGGGCCCAGCGTCCCGGTGTAGGTCTCCGAGAACGTACGGCCGTGCAGGGCGGGGCCGGTGTGGCCGAGGAAGCGTTCGCCGACGCGGGCGGGGTCGGGGTGGGTCCAGCGGATGCCCCGCGGGCTCATGATCGTCACAAAGTCGACGCCCGTGTCCCGGCGGACCTGCTCGGCGTACGGCCCCAGCACGGCGGCCGGGTCCGGGCCGCGCACGGCCGCCCGGACGGCCGGGGAGGCGGCGACGGCGGTGGCGGCCGCGGTCACCTGGCGGCGGGCCGCCTCCTCCGCCTGCCGGCGGTCGGAGACGTACGTGAAGACCGCGCATCCGGCCACGACCAGGGCGACCAGCACGATCTGCATCGCGAAGAGCTGGCCGGCCAGGCTGCGGGGGCGGGGGCGGATGCGGGGTGTGCGCATGGCCGACAGTGTGCCTTCCGGTGCGTTCGTGAACGTAATGCACGCAAGGGTGACCGCCGTCACAGCGCCGTGCATAGTCACCGCGAGCCCTCTCGCCGTCGAGCGGGGTCCGGGGACCACGGCGACAGCGCAGGAGTCCGCGACGAGCCGCGACAACGAGGAGAGAACCGTGGCAGTGCAGTCACCGCCGCCGGAGCAGCAACAGCAGGCGAGCAGAAGACCGGACCGTACGCACTATCTCTACCTCGCGGTGATCGCGGCGGTACTCGCCGGCATCGCGGTCGGCTTCGCCGCGCCCGGCGTCGCGGTCGAGCTGAAGCCGCTGGGCACCGGCTTCGTAAACCTGATCAAGATGATGATCTCGCCGGTCATCTTCTGCACGATCGTGCTGGGCATCGGTTCCGTGCGGAAGGCCGCGAAGGTCGGCGCCGTGGGCGGGCTCGCCCTCGGGTACTTCCTGCTGATGTCTACGGTGGCCCTCGCCATCGGCCTGGTCGTCGGCAACCTCCTGGAGCCCGGCAGCGGGCTGCACCTGACCGAGTCCCTCCGGCACGCCGGCGAGGCCCAGGCCAAGGGCGCGCACGAGTCGACCGCGGACTTCGTGCTCGGCATCATCCCCACCACCATGGTCTCCGCCCTCACCGGCGGCCAGGTGCTGCAGACCCTGCTGGTGGCACTGCTGGCGGGCTTCGCGCTGCAGGCGATGGGCACGGCGGGCGAGCCGGTCCTGCGCGGCATCGGACACCTTCAGAAGCTGGTCTTCCGCATGCTGGCCATGGTGATGTGGGTGGCGCCGGTGGGCGCCTTCGGCGCGATCGCGGCCGTCGTCGGGGCCACGGGCATGGACGCCCTGAAGTCGCTCGCCGTCATCATGCTCGGCTTCTACGCCACGTGTCTGATCTTCGTGGTCGTGGTGCTCGGCACGCTGTTGCGGCTGGTGGCCGGGGTGAACATCTTCGCCCTGCTGAGGTACCTGGGCCGGGAGTTCCTGTTGATCCTTTCGACCTCGTCGTCGGAGTCGGCGCTGCCGCGCCTGATCGCGAAGATGGAGCACCTGGGCGTCAGCAAGCCGGTCGTGGGCATCACGGTGCCGACCGGGTACTCGTTCAATCTCGACGGCACGGCCATCTACCTGACGATGTCGTCGCTGTTCGTGGCGGAGGCGATGGGGCAGCCGCTGTCACTGGGGCAGCAGGTCTCACTGCTGCTGTTCATGATCGTGGCCTCGAAGGGCGCGGCGGGCGTGACCGGCGCGGGGCTCGCCACACTGGCGGGCGGCCTGCAGTCGCACCGGCCGGAACTGGTCGACGGCGTCGGGCTGATCGTCGGCATCGACCGCTTCATGAGCGAGGCGCGGGCGCTGACGAACTTTGCCGGTAATGCGGTGGCGACGGTGCTGGTGGGGACGTGGACCAAGGAGATCGACAAGGCGCGGATGGCCGAGGTCCTCGCGGGCCGGGCTCCGTTCGACGAGGTCACGTTGACGGATGACGGGCATGGCGCGGTGCCGGCGGCGCACGGTGAAGAGAAGGAGCCGGCCGCAGCCTGACGGCCCTCAAGACCACCCCCACGGCGGGGCCGCCCCCCACGGCGGCCCGGGCCCGGTACGGCACCGCCGGGCCACGCCGTGGGGGTTTCCCCCCATTCCTCGCCCACGTCGGCTGGCCGGGTGGGAGAATCCTGATGTGTCCCAGGTCACTCAGGGTGTGATGAGCGCCCATGTCCGCGACAGACTCGCCGAGCTCGGCCTCGCCCTCCCGAGCGTGAGCCCGCCCAAGGGCGTCTACGTCCCGGCGGTCCGCAGCGGCCGGCATGTGCAGGTGTCGGGGCAGATTCCCATGGTGGACGGTGAGCTGACCGCGGTCGGCAGGGTCGGTGCCGAGGTGCTGCCCGAGCGGGCGCGGGAGCTCAGTCGGCAGTGCGGCCTGGCTGCGCTGGCCGCTCTGGACGCCGTGGTCGGGCCGGCCACGCTGGTGCGGGTAGTGAAGGTCGTGGGATACGTGTCGTCCGCGGAGGGCTTCACCCGTCAACCGGCAGTGGTCGACGGGGTGAGCGAGCTCTTCGGGGCGGTGTTCGGCGACGCAGGCCGGCATGTGCGCAGCGTCGTCGGGGTCGGCCGGTTGCCGCTCGACGCACCCGTGGAGATCGAGGTCCTGTTCGAGGTCGCCGACTGATCCGCCGGTCAGACTGACTGACCCGCCGCTCAGAGCGGCACCGCGGTTCCGGTGACGGCCAGGCCGCTGGAGCGCTGTGCCGGAACCCCCACCCTGATCGTGCTGGGACGGCCCATGTCGTACCCCTGATATACCGTCAGCTCGGCGGGCAGGGGGACGAGCCGGAGTTCTCTGAGGTAGCCGCCGAGGGCGGCGGCCGCCGCGCCGGTCGCCGGGTCCTCGACGACCCCGCCGGGCGGAAACGCGTTGCGCGCATGGAAGACCGTGGGTGACTCCCGCCACACCAGGTCGACGGTGGCCCAGTCGCGCCGGCCCATCAGATCGGCGAGCGCGGGCATGTCGTAGTCCAAGTCGGAGAGCCGGCTGCGGGTGGCCGCGGCGATCACCGGGTGCCAGGCGCCGGCGTAGGCCGCGCGGGGCGGCAGTGCGGGGTCGAGGTCGGCGGCCGGCCAGTCCAGCGCGGCGAGCAGCGCGGCCAGGTCGGAGGGGGTGATGGGGGCCGTCCGGGGCTCCACACTGACCAGGGTGGCCACGACGGAGCCGTTTCCGTCGGCCCTGGTGGAGACGGAGACCGGTCCGGCCTTCGTCCGGAGCCGAAGCTTCCCCACCCCGTGGCGCTCTGCGTGCGCGACCGCCGTGGCGATGGTGGCGTGGCCGCAGAACGGTACCTCGCCACAGGGGCTGAAATAGCGGATGGCGAGGCTGCCGTGGCCGTCGGGGCTGCCGTCGTCGAGCGGAACTGCGAACGCCGTCTCCGAGAAACCGACCTCCGCCGCTGTCGCCGCCATCGTCGGTTCGTCAATCCCGGTGGCGTCCAGCACCACTCCGGCAGGATTGCCGCCCGACGGATCGGTACTGAATGCGACGTAGCGCAGGAGCTCCATTCGTCGAACGTAGCGGCGTCCGATGAGTGCGTCAAAGCCGCTGGACAAACGGCTCGCACGTAGATCCGGGTCAACTGCCGGTCAGCCCCAGGCCAGTAATTCTCCGGTCGTGCTCAGACCCACGGCGAAGCCCAGCGCGATACGCCGGGAACCTTGACTGGGCCGTACCGCATGGAAATAGCGGGGATTGATCAGAACGGCCTCGCCGATCTCGGGACTGAGTTCGATCGATTCGGCCTCACCGACCACGGCCTCGGCGTAGCCGTACGACCCGGGCAGGCGGAATGCCTCGTCGGCGGGGCCCCAGAGATGCCGCCACACAATCGTCTCGCCGCCGGATTCCGAAACGCTGATATACGCATTGAAAGCGAACTGGGCGACCAGCGTGGCATCAAGGAGATCGCCGGAGAACTCGCGCAGCGCGTCGTCGAAATGTACCTGGAATCCCTGATTGGGCTCGCGGGCGACCCCGGAACCCATCTCACGGCCGCCCCGCCGGCCCACGGACACCCCGCCGGGCCACTCCGCCCCGAGGGCGGCACGGCACTCCTCGAACGGGTCGAAGGGCAGCCCGAGCCCCAGCCATTCCTTTCGGTGGTGCTCCACCGCGTCCCAGTAGCCGTCCATCATCACGCCGCCCTCGCGGTGGTCGCTGACGCCGACACCGAACCGCATCACCGGCGGGTCCACGCGCTCCCTGCCGTAGGCGTCGAATGACCTGCTCTGCAGGGCCCGGAGGGTCTCCTCGCATCTGGACCGTGGTAGGAATCCGGGTACCCGGATCGCCGCGCAACGCCCGGCCGCGAGATCGGCGATCTGTTCACGCCGGAACGTCGGTGAGACGATGACGCGGAAGAACGGGTCGTGTAAGTCTCCTGGGGTCATACGGGTGCCCCCGATTCTCGACAGTAACTAGGCGGGACTTGAGTCGCTCACGGCGCGGAATGCCGTCTTGGCGTCGAGCTCCAGCGCCTGACGGTCGGCTTTCATGATTTCCTGGGCGATCCGCCGGGCGATATCCGACTGGATCTTTTGCAGGGGACTTCCGGGGGCACCCCACAACGGTAACTGATCGGATGTCGGCTCGGTGCGGGAAGGGGTCATGGGCGGAACTCCCAAGTCGTCGGACATGTGCTGCGTCACACAGAGTCGGGGTGGAGCCATGGTAGGCGCAAGCCCCCGATGGGGGGACGGCTTCCAGTCAACTCACTTCTGACCGAGGTTGATTGCCAGGAGACATCTGTTGCAAGACGTCTTTCAGGAGTGCTTCGGTCTGCTTCCGCATGGGACTGGCGGGCTTCACCCGGAGCAGGTCCGTCCGGAGATCCTGGAGCTCCTGCACGGCCTCGGGCGGACGTCCCAGGGCCAGCAGGACAACGCCGAGGTTGTATCGCAGGTGCATCATCCGTTCCGAGTCCGGGGGCTGGGCGGCGTCGTGGAGCGCACCGCGGATCTCGGCCTCGGCCTCCCCGTACCGACCCTGATTCAGCAGGCTGCGCGCCAGGGTGGACCGGACGAAGAGGGTCTCCGGGTGCGTGGGCGGCCAGTTGTCGCGTCGGTTGATCTCGAGGATGCGGCGTGCTTCGCTCTCGGCTTCGGGGGCGCGGCCCAGCGCGAGCATTGCCCGGGCCAGGCTGTGCCGGACGACCAGGGTGTCGGAGTGTTCCGGGCCGCGCACGGTGTTCTCCGCCTGGACGATCGACCGCAGTAGTGGCTCCGCCTCTTCCCACCGGTCCTGCTCGAAGATGGCGCGGGCCAGCTTGTGGCCGCTCGCCAGGGTGTCGGGGTCCTTCTCGCCGAGCACCCGTGCGCGGGCGGCGACGACCTTCCGGAGCTCCTCCTCCGCGGCGGCGTGGTCCTCGCGCTCGAGTGCGATGCGGCCCTTCTCGTGCCGCAGGGCCAGGATCTCCCGGTCCTCCTCATGGAAGCCGAAGGAGGAGCAGCCGGCGACCATCGGCAGCACCAGGTCGTGGGCCGGTCCCAGCAGGCCCGTGCTGATCAGGTAGCGGGCGGTCAACCGCGTGAGCTCGAGTGCCGCGGTGAGTGCGGTCCGGTCCGTCAGCCGCATGGTGCCGAGGAGGCAGGCCCGCGTCACCTCCCTGGCGTGCGGTGAGATTGCCGCCCACAGCGGCCAGTTCGACGGATGGCCGGGGTCCTTGTCCTTCGTCGCGCTCAGCAGCATCCGCACCGTCAGCCCGTAGTAGTCGGCGCGTCGCAGCTGCACGTCCTCGTCCTCACGCAGCACACCGTGGACGACCGGGTGAAGGGTCAGTACATGGGACAGATCCGGATCGGCGACGTCCGCGCGCTCGTCGGCGTCGACGAGGACGAAGTCCTCCAGCCCCTGGAGCACCGCCTTGCGCTGCGCCGGGGAGAACCCGGGGAAGAGGGACGACTGGGCCAGGACGTCGCCGTTGACCAGGCACCGGTAGGGGATCGGCGCGATGTTCAGGCAGGCGAACACCTTGAGCAGGGGCGCCGCCTCCGGCAGGCCCTGCCGTACGAGCTGGCGCAGGGCTATGCCGTAGACCTCCTCGACGATCTCACGCCCGAGCAGTTCGTCGAGGCCTTCGGCGCGGGTGCCCGGCGCGGATTCGAAGCGGCGCTTGACGGCCCTGCGATAGCTGTCGAAGTCCTTGACGTCCCCGTCGTCCAGGGACACCTTCTTCTCGTTGACCGCCTTGACATACGCGGCCGCGGTCCGCAGGGCGAGGGGGAGCCCGCCGAGCTCCGCCGACAGCTGCCTGGCCTGCTCATTCGTACCGCCCACTCCCTCCGTACGCTCCAGCAGCATCGACGCGCCGTCCTCCTCGTCGAGCGGGGACACCCGGTGCACACGGCTCCAGGGCCCCCAGGCGTCCTGGCTGCGGACGCGGCTGGTGACGACGACCAGCCCGTTTCCGGAGGCCGGTTCCCGCAGCCAGCCCGTACCGTCCGACACCGGGCCGTCGCCCGGGCCGAGCTGCTGGGGGTCGTCGGCGTTGTCGAGCACCAGCAGCCAGGGCTCCCGGGAGGAGTCGAGCAGGCGCCATAACAGATCCGTGGCGCTGCCTACGCCCAGCCACGCCCGTTCCACCTCTGCGTCGGACGTCCCCAGCTCGTTGGCAACCGTCCGCATGCGGGCACTGAGCTGGGACACCGAGACCCACCAGACCTTGCGCCCTGCCCGGAGCGCCCGGTCCGCGATCTCGAGGGCCAGCCGGCTCTTGCCCGTGCCGCCGAGGCCCGCCAGGATGTGGACCTTCTGCGGCCAGGCCGAGGAGATGACCGAGGCGACCAGGCTCTGCTGCTCCTGGCCCTTCAGCTGGCCCTCCAGCCTGACGAGTGGCGGTGAGACGGTGTGACCGCCTCGCTGCCTGAGCGTCGGCGCGGCCGGCGCGGGGCCCGGCTCGGGCCGCGGCCGGATCACCGACCGCAGCGCCTCCCGGATCACGATGTACGAACCGGCGCTGCGATCGGCCGGCTGCACGATGGAGAAGTGGTCGGCCTGTATGGCGCCGCCCACCGGGAAGACGCCCCGGGCGATGACAGGCGGCACGACATTGTCGGCGGTCCCGCCGTAGGCCTCCACCGGGATGGGGCATTCCTGGTCGCTGGGGTGGCGCGCGTGCACGACACTGGCGAGGACAGTCCGCTGGGCCTCCGTGACCGAGCGGTCGAAGGGCCTCAGTTGTTCCTCCTGAGGATGACGCCAGAGCTTCATCGCCTTGCGTACCGTCAGGAAGAACCCCGAGCCGGTGTTGGGACAAGCGAACATCGTGAGGTGCCTGATACGGGTGAGGTCGCGGCCACCGCCGTTGGCCAGCTTGCGTGCGAGGAACCGCTGGACGACCAGTCCGCCCTGGCTGTGGGTGACCAGGACGATCGACTTCGCGTCGACGAGTTCCGTCTCCAGGCAGGTCGCCAGCTGATCGGCGATGTCGTCGATTTCGGCCACCCGCCGGTCCGGGCGCAGCCGGACGACGGGCGAGTCGTACTGGAAGCAGTAGACGCTGACGCAGTCGGAGAACTCCGGGTCAGTGGTGATCAGCTGCCGGAAGGCTGTCCACACCTTGGCTGACGAGAACAGGCCGTGCACGAACACAAGGTGAACGCATATCGGTGCCACCATCTCAAACCTCCGCAGCGGGGCGGCAGTTGATGCCGATTCGATCGCATGGCAAAGGGGCGGTCGGATCAATGATGCACGAGGGCGCCGTCAGGGGGACCGGAAATCGACTTGCCAGGCAGGTCTGAGATCCTTTCGTCCGCTTACTGCAGTGGGCGAGGGGCGGCGCGGGGCCCCGGTTATGACAGTTTGGCCACCAGCGCCGTCGCCTCCGGGACCGGGACGCCCGCTGCTGTCAGGGCCGTCACCGCCGCCGAGCGGCCCGCTTCGGCGGGGGCCAGGACGCCGTCGTTGACGGCCTGCATGAGGCCGAAGAGGACCTGCTCGCGCACGTACGCGAGTGCCACCGCCGGCAGCGGGGAGACGAAGCGGCCCTCGTCCAGCCCGCGTTGCAGCATGGCCGCGCACTCGCGCCGCACCGGCTCCAGGCGGTGGTGGATGCCCTCCACCGTGACACTGCGCTGGGCCAAGGAGAGAAGGAGCCGGTAGCCGTCGGCGATCTCCCAAGCGGCGAGCATCGAGCGCGCCAGCGCCTCGGCCGGGTCGGCCACCCCGCGCAGCGCCTCGGCCTGGGCCGCGGCCACCGTCTCGGCGGCGTCGTCGACGAGGGCGCCGATCAGCGCGTCGCGGCTCGGGAAGTGCCCGTAGACCGTGCGTCGCACCACACCCGCGGCGCGCGCGATCTGATCCATGCTCGCGTCGGCGTCGCGCAACAGCTCCGTGAGCGCGATGTCCATGATGCGGCGGCGATTGGCGTCCGCTCTGCCGGTCATCGGTTCTCTTCTCGGTCGGTGGGCGGCCCTCGTGGCCGGTTCGCCCGCCCTTCATTTTGCACGTGGCGCCCCCGTCCCGTAATTTGCACACCACTGTGTAATTGCACAGCACTGTGCAAGATCGTGAAAGGGGGGCCGATGGGCCTCGTGATGTCGACACCGGTCGACAAGATGGACGGTCCGTACAAGAAGCGCTGGGCGGCGCTGGGCGTTCTGTGCCTCAGCCTGCTGATCATCGTCATGGCGAACACCTCGCTGACGGTGGCCGCCCCCGACATGGTCAAGGACCTCGGCCTGGGCAGCTCCGACCTGCAGTGGGTCATCGACGGCTATACCGTCCCCTACGCCGCGCTGATGCTGATCCTCGGCGCCGTCGGCGACAAGTACAGCCGCCGCGGGGCTCTCGTCCTCGGTCTGGTCGTCTTCGGCGCGGCCTCCGTAGCGGGGTCGCTCGTCGACAGCTCGACCGGCGTCATCGCCGCGCGCGCCGTGATGGGCGTCGGTGCGGCCATGATCATGCCGGCCACGCTGTCGCTGCTCGCCGCGACCTTCCCGCGTGCCGAGCGTGCCAAGGCCATCACCATCTGGACCGCCACCGCCGGTCTCGCCATCGCCGTCGGCCCGCTGGTGGCCGGTGCGCTGCTGGAGGACCACGGCTGGTCCTCGACGTTCCTGATCAACGTGCCGATCGCCGTCCTCGGCATCGTGGGCGCGCTGCTGCTCGTGCCGCCGTCCAAGGCCGACAATGTCGGCGAGATCGACTACATCGGTGGCGCGCTGTCCGTCGTGTGGGTGGGCTCCCTCATCTACATGATCATCGAAGGGCCGCACTTCGGCTGGGGCGCCAAGGCCATCGCCGCCGCGGTGATCGCCGGCATCGGGCTCGTCCTGTTCGTCCTCTGGGAGCTGCGCCACCCGCGCCCCGTCCTGGACGTGCGCCGCTTCACCCAGCGCGCGTTCGCGGGCTCGACGATGGCCGTGGCCCTGTTCTTCCTCGCCGTCTTCGGCGCCTTCTACTTCCTCACTCAGCACCTGCAGTTCGTGCTCGGGTACTCGCCGCTCGACACCGGTGTGCGGATGCTGCCGCTGGCCGGCGCGGTGTTCGTGGGCGGCGCGCTGACCGCGCTGCTCACGCCGAAGGTCGGCATGAAGGTGACCGTCGCGCTGGGCATGACGGTCGGCACGGTGGCCATCGCGCTGCTCACCCGGGTCGACTCGTCCTCGACGTACGACGACTTCGTGCTGCCCCTGGTGATCCTGGGCCTGGCCATCGGCCTGTCCCTGTCGCCCTGCACCAACGCCATCATGGGCTCCTTCCCCGAGGACCAGCTGGGCGTCGGCGGCGCCGTCAACAGCACCTCCATCGAGATGGGCGGCTCGCTCGGCATCGCCATCCTCGGCACGGTGCTGGCCAAGACCTACTCCTCCAACCTCGCCGACGCCGCCGCCGAGGCGGCCGCCGCCGGTGGCCCGAAGCTGCCGGAGAAGGCGCTGTCCGCGGCGCAGGACTCGGTAGGCGCGGGCCTGTACGTGGCCCAGGAAGCCGGCAAGCAGGTCGCGGCCGGCGCCGCGCCGAAGATCGGCGCCGAGAAGGCGGCCGCGCTCGGCGCCCAGCAGGCGCAGACCGTCGTGGAAGCCGTGCACAAGGCGTTCTCCGACGCCGTGGCCCACACCAGCCTCGTCGGCGCGGTCGTGCTCGGCGTGGGCACGGTGCTGGTCGCGCTGCTGCTGCCGGGCAAGGCGGCCGGCCTGCCGCAGCCGGACGCCGCTGGCGCGGCGGAGCAGGCGGAAAGGGAGTCGGCGGGCGTCTGAGCCGTGCGGCATCATCGTCTGTCCCGACGAGCTGGCTGTGCTGTGTCCTCAAGCGCCGGACGGGCTGGCTGTGCTTGTGTCCTCAAGCGCCGGACGGGCTGGAATTCCAGCCCGTCTGGGGGCACCTCCCAGCGGTAGCTGGGGGAGCTTGAGGACCGGGGCCCGGGGCGGAGCCCCGGTCACACCGGCCTCAGCCACACCGTTGCCAGCGGCGGCAGCGTCACGTCGATGCTCGCGGCGCGGCCGTGGCTGCGGACGGACTCGGCCTTGACGGGGTCCGGGTTGGTGATGCCGCTGCCGCCGTAGCGGAGGGCGTCGGTGTTGAGGACCTCCTCCCACTCGCCCCACGCCGTGTTCCGCGCCGGCACCCCCAGGCGGTAGCCGTGCCGCACCACCGGCGAGAAGTTGCTGACCGACAGCAGCGGCGAGCCGTCGGCGGCCAAGCGCAGGAACGCGAAGACGTTGTCCTCGGCGGCGTCGCCGGCCACCCACTCGAAGCCCTGGGGCACGGTGTCGTACTGCCACAGCGCGGGGGCGGCGCGATAGCAGACATTGAGGTCGCGCACGAGGTCCCGTACGCCCCGGTGGTCGGCCTCGGCGGAGTACGAGGGGTCCAGCAGCCACCAGTCGGGGCCGTGCCGCTCGGCCCACTCCGCGCCCTGCGCGAACTCCTGCCCCATGAACAGCAACTGCTTGCCGGGGTGCGCCCACATGAAGCCCAGGAAGGCCCGGTGGGTGGCGCGCTGCTGCCACCAGTCGCCCGGCATCTTGGAGACCAGGGACCGCTTGCCGTGCACGACCTCGTCGTGCGAGATCGGCAGCACGTAGTTCTCGCTGTACGCGTAGACCATGGCGAACGTCATCTCGCCGTGGTGGTACTTGCGGTGGACCGGCTCCTTGGACACGTACTCCAGCGAGTCGTGCATCCACCCCATGTTCCACTTCAGCCCGAAGCCGAGGCCGCCGAAGCCGCCCGGCCCCATGTGGTGGGTGGCGCGGGTGACGCCGTCCCAGGCGGTGGACTCCTCGGCGATCGTCACGACGCCGGGGCAGCGGCGGTAGACGGTGGCGTTCATCTCCTGTAGGAAGGCCACCGCGTCGAGGTTCTCCCGGCCGCCGTGCTCGTTGGGCGTCCACTGGCCCGCCTCGCGCGAGTAGTCGAGGTAGAGCATGGAGGCCACCGCGTCGACACGCAGCCCGTCGATGTGGAACTCCTGGCACCAGTAGACCGCGTTCGCCACCAGGAAGTTACGGACCTCCTTGCGGCCGTAGTCGAACTCCAGCGTCCCCCAGTCGGGGTGCGCGGCCCGCAGCGGGTCCTGGTGCTCGTACAGCGGGCGGCCGTCGAACTCCGCCAGCGCCCAGTCGTCACGCGGGAAGTGCGCCGGCACCCAGTCCATGAGCACCCCGATGCCGGCCCGGTGCAGCGCGTCGACGAGGTACTTGAAGTCGTCGGGCGTGCCCAGCCGCGCGGTCGGGGCGTAGAAGCCGGTGACCTGGTAGCCCCACGAGCCGCCGAAGGGATGCTCGGCAACGGGCATCAGCTCGACGTGGGTGAAGCCGAGGTCCTTGACGTACGCGGGCAACTGATCAGCTAGCTGACGATAAGTCAAACCAGGTCGCCACGAGGGAAGATGCACCTCGTAGACGGAGAACGGCGCCTCGTGCACCGGCCGCGCGCCGCGCTGCTCCATCCACGTGCCGTCGCGCCACAGGTGGTGCGAGGCGTGGACGATGGAGGCGTTGGCGGGCGGCACCTCGGCGCGCCGCGCCATCGGGTCGGCCCGCATCGTGTGGGAGCCGTCCGGGCGGGTGAGCTGGAACTTGTACAGCGCCCCCTCGCCGACGCCCGGCAGGAACAGCTCCCACACCCCGGTGCCGCCCAGCGAGCGCATCGGATGGCCCGTGCCGTCCCAGTAATTGAAGTCGCCCACCACGCGCACGCCCTGCGCGTTCGGCGCCCAGACCGCGAAGCGGGTGCCGGCGACGCCCTCGTGGGTCATCGGCCGGGCGCCCAGCGCCTGCCACAGCTCCTCGTGGCGGCCCTCGCCGATGAGGTGCAGGTCCAGCTCGCCGAGGGCGGGCAGGAAGCGGTAGGGATCCTCGATCTCCAGCCGGGCGTCGTCGTACGTGACGGCCAGCCGGTAGCCGGCCGGGGCCTCGCCCAACGGCAGCACGGCGGCGAAGAAACCCTCGCCCTCGTCGTACAGCTCCGCCCGCAGCCCCTCGGCGGTGACCGCCACGGCGCGTGCGTACGGGCGCAGGGCCCGGAAGGCGACCCCGCCGGGCACGGGATGCGCCCCCAGCACGCCGTGCGGGTCGTGGTGCGCGCCGTGCAGCAGGCGGCCGCGCGTGGCATCGTCCAGCGGCGCGGCCCGTCGCACGGCCCCGCCGCGGGGCGCGGCGGACGCGGCGCGGGAGACGCGCGCGGCGCGGGCGGCGGGTGCGGCGTCCGCCGTGCTGCCGTTGGGTGCGGACCGGGTGGCGGTCTTCCTGCTGCCGGCCGACGGAGGGGCGGCAGGTACGGACCGGGTGACGGCCTTTTCGCCGTCGGCCGACGGCGCGGCCCGCTCGGTCTCCTTGGCGCGCCCGGCCTGCGCGCCCGGCTCGGCGCACCCGATCGGCTCGGCGTGCTGGGTGCCCCCGGCCCGCTCGGCGCGTTTGCCCTGCCCGACCGGCTCGGTCTGCCCGGCCGGCTTGCCGCGCCCGGTCTGCCCGGTCTGGCCGACCGGCTCGGCGCGCCCGGTCTGCTCGGCCGTCCCGGGCCTCCGGGAACTCCCGGAACTCCCGGAACTTCCTGGCCTCCCGGAACTCCCGGGCCCCCCGGAACTCCCGGAACTCGCTGGCCTCCCGGAACTCCCTGGCCTCCCTGGCAGGAACGTCGCCGGGACGCTGCCCTCGCGTCCGCGAGGCGCCGGCGGTGGACTGAATGGCGGTCGTGCTGTCACGGGGCGGTCCTCCGGGTTCGGGATCCGGTCGGCGTCGGAGTCATAGGGCCGCACTGCCCGTGGCGCGCTCGCCGTCCGCGAGCCTGCGGATCGCGGACATGGGGACGGCGAGCCAGTCGGGTCGGTGACGGGCCTCGTAGAGCACTTCGTAGACGGCCTTGTCCGTCTCGTGTGCCCGCAGCAGCCGGGGGTCCTCACGCGGGTCGTGGTGGACGGCGGCGTAGCCCTCGCAGTAGGCGGCGCGGGCCCGCTCGGCCCAGTCGGTGGCCGCCGCCCGGCCGACCGCCGCCGCGTAGTCGAAGGAGCGCAGCATGCCCGCGATGTCCCGGGCGACGGGCTGCGGGCGGCGGCGCTCGGCCAGCGGGCGCGCGGGCTCGCCCTCGAAGTCGATGAGGGACCAGCGCCCGTCGTCTGCCGTCCGCAGCGCCTGCCCCAGGTGCAGGTCGCCGTGGATGCGCTGGGCGCGCCAGGTGCGCCCGTCGCGGCCGAGCACCGCCAACTCGTCGTAGGCGGCGCACAGCGCGTCCCGGTAGGGGCGCAGCGCGGGCACCGCGGCGACCGCGGTGTCGAGGCGGCGGGTCATGCCGGCGGCGAGGTGTTCGAGCTGGGGCCGGTGCAGTGCGACGGTGGGCAGCGCCTCGGCCAGCGCCTGGTGGACCTCGGCGGTGGCGTGGCCGAGGGCGCGCGCGGAGGCGGTGAAGTCGGCCTGTACGGCGAGGGCGCCCAGCGCCAGCTGCCAGCCGTCGGCGGAGCCCGGCAGGAAGGGCTGGAGCACACCGAGCGTCAGGGGCTCCACGGCGGAACCGGGGGACCGGGTCGGCCCGGTCCCGGACGATCCGGACACGGCTGCCAGGTCGGCCTCGAACCAGGCGGCCGGTGCCGGCACGCGCGAGCAGCCGGTCCTCGCGAGCGCGCGCGGCAGTTCGAGGTCGGGGTTGGTGCCGGGGCCGACCCGGCGGAAGAGCTTGAGGATGTACGTCTCCCCGTAGACCGCCGAGGAGTTGGACTGATCGGCGCCCAGCAGCCGGGGCGTCAGACCGGCGGGGATGGAGACGTCCGGTTCGCGGGTGAAACGCAGCGGGCCCAGCCGCCCCGGCACCCGCAGCCGCTCCAGGAGCAGGGCGGCCAGCCGTGGGTCGGCGAGCCCTTCGTAGACGGTGCTGCCGCGCAGCGGCCCGTCGGTGGGGCGGCCGATGAGCGCGGGCGCCAGGTGCGGGGGCAGGACGTCCCGCACGCCGAGCAGCAGCTGGTAGCAGTCGTCGGCGGGGGTCGGGTGGCCGCCCTGCCCGGCGGCGGCCGGTTGCTGGGCGTTGAGGAGGAGATGGAGCAGGCCGGGGGTGGTGCCGCCGTAGGGGCGGTGCAGCAGTTCGGTGGCCGCGACGAGCGTGAAGCCGGTGATGGGGCGGCCCTTGCCCGCGAACCAGCGCTGCCGGGGCAGCCACTCGGTGAGCAGTGGGGCGAGCGAGGCGAGCAGTTCCGTGCCCGGGATCGCCGGTCGTGCGGGAGCGCTCGAAGGCGTCAGGGGGCCCGGGGTCGCCTCCCGGTGGGCGGCGGTGGTCTCCCGGCGGGGCGGTGCAGCGTCCGACATGCGTCGCGTCCTTTCCCCGGGGCACACGACAGATGGGGCAAAGTGTCCCGGATTGCGGCTATGGCCCGTGCGCGGTGCGGGACGTGTCGGGCGAGGATCGTCCGTACGGTCAGCGCCTGCGGCCCCTGTGTGCGGTGTCGTGCGGCTGCTGCGGTCGATGACTGCAGCCCGTGCGTACGTGCAACCGTGCGATCCGTGCTGTGCAATCCGTGCTGTCATGAGGCGTTGTGCTGATTCGTTCGGATTCCTGCAGATCTGCGCAGGTCTGTACGAGTCTGTGCGGACCCGTCCTGACCCCGTGCGGACCCGTGCGGACCCTGCGGACCCGTACGGATCCGTTCGGCGGAAGCGGCCCTCCCCGGGCCGTCCGTCCGCGTGCAGTAGTACCGGTGCCCCGGGTCCGGCAGGGGAAACCGCCCGGGCGCGGCCGGCCGGAGTGGCCTGCCACGCGGGGGCCGCGATCAGGAGACGGGAGCCGGTGCGTTGCGGCGGAGCCGGAACCAGTAGAAGCCGTGGCCGGCCAGGGTGAGCAGGTAGGGCAGTTCCCCGATGGCCGGGAAGCGCACCCCGCCGATCAGCTCGACCGGATGGCGGCCGTTGAAGGTCCGCAGATCCAGCTCGGTCGGCTGTGCGAAGCGGGAGAAGTTGTTCACGCACAGGACGAGGTCGTCGTCCCCGTCCCGGGCGGGAGCCTCCCGCAGGAACGCCAGCACCGCCGGGTTGCTCGACTGCAGTTCGGTGTAGGAGCCGAGGCCGAACGCATGGTTCTGCTTACGGATCTCGATCATCCGGCGGGTCCAGTGCAGCAGCGAGGAGGGGCTGCTCATGGCCGCCTCCACGTTGGTGACCTGGTAGCCGTAGACCGGGTCCATGATGGTCGGCAGGTACAGCCGCCCCGGGTCGCAGGAGGAGAAGCCGGCGTTGCGGTCGGGCGTCCACTGCATGGGCGTGCGCACGGCGTCGCGGTCGCCGAGCCAGATGTTGTCGCCCATGCCGATCTCGTCGCCGTAGTACAGGATCGGCGAGCCGGGCAGCGACAGCAGCAGGGCCGTGAAGAGCTCGATCTGATTGCGGTCGTTGTCCAGCAGTGGCGCCAGTCGCCGCCGGATGCCGATGTTGGCGCGCATCCTCGGGTCCTTGGCGTACTCCGCCCACATGTAGTCGCGCTCTTCGTCGGTGACCATCTCCAGCGTGAGCTCGTCGTGGTTGCGCAGGAAGACGCCCCACTGGCAGCGGGAAGGGATGGCCGGGGTCTTGGCCAGGATCTCCGAGACGGGGTAGCGCGACTCGCGCCGCACCGCCATGAAGATGCGCGGCATGACGGGGAAGTGGAACGCCATATGGCATTCGTCGCCGCCCTTGGCGTAGTCGCCGAAGTAGTCGACCACGTCCTCGGGCCACTGGTTGGCCTCCGCCAGCAGCACGGTGTCCGGGTAGTGCGCGTCGATCTCGGCCCGGACGCGCTTGAGGAAGGCGTGGCTGCGCGGCAGGTTCTCGCAGTTGGTGCCCTCCTCGGCGAAGAGGTACGGGACCGCGTCCAGCCGGAAGCCGTCGATGCCCAGGTCCAGCCAGAACCGCAGGGCGGCCAGGATCTCCTCCTGCACCGCCGGGTTCTCGTAGTTCAGGTCCGGCTGGTGCGAGAAGAAGCGGTGCCAGTAGTACTGCTTGCGCACCGGGTCGAACGTCCAGTTCGAGGTCTCGGTGTCGACGAAGATGATGCGCGCGTCCTGAAACTGCTTGTCGTCGTCGGCCCATACGTAGTAGTCGCCGTACGGCCCGTCGGGGTCGGTGCGGGACTGCTGGAACCAGTCGTGCTGGTCGCTCGTATGGTTCATGACAAAGTCGATGATGACGCGCATGCCGCGCTGGTGCGCGGCGTCCACGAACTCCACGAAATCCGCGAGGTCACCGAACTCCGGCAGCACCGAGGTGTAGTCGGAGACGTCGTAGCCGCCGTCCCGCAGCGGGGAGCGGAAGAACGGCGGCAGCCACAGGCAGTCGACGCCCAGCCACTGGAGATAGTCCAGCTTGGCCGTCAGTCCCTTGAGGTCGCCGATGCCGTCGCCGTCGCTGTCCTGGAAGGAGCGTACGAGGACTTCGTAGAAGACGGCGCGCTTGAACCAGTCGGGATCCCGGTCCTTCGCGGGTGTGTCCTCGAAGGTGTCCTGGACGGGCTCATTGACGATCATGGTGTGGGTGACCCTCCGATCGGTGAGGACGGTCGCAGCGAGAACACGTGCGCGGGCGCCATGGAACGGCCCGGCTCGAGGCGCACATAGTTGTCCCTGCCCCAGTGATAGGTCTCTCCGGTGAGCTCGTCGCGCACCGGGACGGACTCGTGCCAGTCGAGGCCGAGCTCCGGCATGTCCAACGAGACCGTCGCCTCCTGGGTGTGGTGGGGGTCGAGGTTGACGACCGCGAGGACGCAGGACGCCCCGGAGCGCTTGGAGTAGGCGATGACGGCTTCGTTGTCGACGTCGTGGAAACGCAGGTTACGCAGCCGCCGCAGCGCGGGCTGACGGCGCCTCAGCCGGTTGAGCACCGTGATCAGCGGGGCGATGCTGCGGCCCTCGCGTTCCGCGGACTCCCAGTCGCGGGGGCGCAGTTGGTACTTCTCCGAGTCCAGGTACTCCTCACTGCCCTCGTGCGCCGGGGTGTTCTCGCACAGCTCGTACCCGGCGTAGACGCCCCAGGTGGGCGACAGCGTCGCGGCGAGTACGGCCCGCACCTCGAAGGCGGGCCGGCCCCCCTCCTGGAGATAGGCGTGCAGGATGTCGGGCGTGTTGACGAACAGGTTCGGCCGCATGCAGGCCGCCGACTCCCCTGACAGCTCGGTCAGATAGTCGGTGAGCTCGCGTTTGGTGTTCCGCCAGGTGAAGTAGGTGTACGACTGCTGGAAGCCGATGGCGCCGAGCGTGCGCATCATGGCGGGCCGGGTGAAGGCCTCGGCGAGGAAGACGACGTCCGGATCCGTGCGGCCCACCTCGGCGATGACCTTCTCCCAGAAGAGCACCGGCTTGGTGTGCGGATTGTCCACCCGGAAGATCCGCACGCCGTGCGACATCCACAGGCGCAGCACGCGCAGCGTCTCGGTGACCAGCCCGTCGAAGTCCTCGTCGAAGGCCAGGGGATAGATGTCCTGGTACTTCTTCGGCGGGTTCTCGGCGTAGGCGATCGATCCGTCGGCGCGGTGGTGGAACCACTCGGGGTGCTTGCCGACCCACGGGTGGTCGGGGGAGCACTGCAGCGCGAAGTCGAGCGCCACCTCCATGCGCAGCTCGCGCGCCCGCGCCACGAAGCGGTCGAAGTCCTCGAACGTGCCGAGGTCGGGGTGGATCGCGTCGTGACCGCCCTCCGCGGACCCGATGGCCCAGGGGCTGCCGACGTCGTAACCACCCGCGCTGAGCGCGTTGTTGGGGCCCTTGCGGTAGGAGGTGCCGATGGGGTGGACCGGGGGGAGGTACACCACGTCGAAGCCCATGGCCGCCACCGCCGGCAGGCGCTGGGTGGCCGTGCGGAACGTCCCGCTGCGCGGCGGGCGGCCCTCGCGCAGCAGCGCGCCCTCCGACCGCGGGAAGAGCTCGTACCAGGAGCCGAAGAGGGCCCGTTCGCGCTCCACCAGCACCGGCACCGGGCGCGAGGAGGTCACCAGCTCGCGCAGCGGATGGCCGGTGAGCGCCGTCGTGACCGGCGGGGCGAGGGCGGCGGCGAGCCGGTCCTCGGGCGGCACGGCGGCATCGCGCAGCGCGTCGACGGCGCCCAGCACGGCCTCCCGGCCCTCGCTCTTGGGCACTCCGGCCGCGGCGCGCTCGTACAGCAGCGCACCCTCCTCCAGCACCAGCTCGGTGTCGATCCCCGCCGGAATCTTGATCACCGCATGCTGCTGCCAGGTGGTGACCGGATCGCCCCACGCCTCCACCGCGTAGGTCCAGCGGCCCTCGCAGTCGGGGGTGACCTCGGCACCCCAGCGGTCGGTGCCGGGCACCGGCTCGCGCATCGGCGTCCACGGGCCGGAGCGGCCCGCGGGGCCGCGCAGCACGACGTTCGCGCCGATCGCGTCGTGCCCCTCACGGAAGACCGTGGCGGTCACCTCGAAGGTCTCACCCGCCACCGCCTTGACGGGCCTTCGGCCGCAGTCGACGAGCGGGCCGAGGTCCAGGACGGGGATGCGACCGATCATGGGATCACCTGGCGGATCGACGGGACTCTGGGCAGGCATGCGGGCCCCTCCCCAGCGATGGCCGGGGGAAGGTTCTGTACTTTCTATCTGCTCCGTCGGCAGTCGGCGGGGTGCGGGCATGACTGCTCCTGTCCGCATTCACTCGGGTGGACTGAAGAGAGAAAGTCAAACTCTGGTTCGCGCGGGAGAGGGGGAAAACCGGGCAGGGGGAACGGGAGCCGGGAGCAGGACGCCGGACGGGCTTCCTTGCGTACCGGTTGAGCTTTCCCACCGGGCCCGCCCGGTCATGCCCCGACCGTGTGAACTACTCGTGCGTAGCTCCCGTGGCACTCCGTGCGGAGGGCGGCCATTCCTCCGTCACCCGTACGGAGTCTCCTCGACGGGCCGATCGCGTGCAATGTGACGAAAGGGGGTAATCGACGGCCGTACGGGGGAACGGGCACACGGCGCTGCCTTCGAAGGTCGTAGCGGCTTCTGGCCTTGGACAGTACTGCTGTACGCGCGGCGTAATTCTGCCTAGTACTTTTCGCAGTGCTTCCCGTCGGGTGATGACATCAGCCGGTCCGCCCGTCCGGCACCAAAGCCGCCGTCCCTCCGTGCTCCTGCCCGGGACCGCCCAACCCGCCCGCCGCGGTGAGCAGTCGCAGCGCCGCCTCCGAGGCCGACCCCGGCTCCGCACTGAAGGCGACCACGCCCTGGCCATCGGTGCCCGGCAGCCGCAACATCTCGAACGACAGCTCCATCGCCCCCACCACCGGATGGTGGAAGGCCTTCACGCCCGAGGTGCACCCTCGCACCGGATGACGGGACCACAGCGCCGCGAACTCGGGGCTGCGCATGGTCAGCTCGCCGATCAGCTCCGCCAGCCGCCGGTCGTCGGGATGCTCGCCCGCCGCCAGCCGCAGCGAGGAGACCGCGCGCCGCGCCTCCGCCTCCCACTGCGGATACAGCTCCCGCGCGTGAGGGTCGAGGAAGAACAGCCGCTGGGTGTTGGGGCGGCCGGCCGGGCGGTCCGGGCTGTCCGCGGCGAGGTGGCCCGCGAGCAGCGCATGGCCCAGCGCGTTCCAGCCCAGCACGTCGAAGCGGTGGTCGACGATCACCGCCGGCACCGCGGACATGGCCGCGACCAGTTGCCGCACCCCCGCCCCGGCCGTCGCCGGCCGGGCCGCCGGACGGCGCGCCGCCCGTCCCGGGCGGGCCAGGTTCCTCAGGTGCCGGTGCTCGTCCGGCGTCAGCCCCAGCGCCCGGGCGATCGCGTCCAGCACCTCGTCCGAGGCGCCCGCCGCCTGCCCCTGCTCCAGCCGCGTGTAGTAGGCCACGCTCACGCCTGCCAGCTGCGCCAGCTCCTCGCGCCGCAGCCCCGGCACGCGCCGCGTACGGCCGTACGGGATCAGGCCCACGTCCTCCGGCCGGAGCGCGGCACGGCGTGTACGCAGGAAGTTCCCCAGCTCGGGCGGTGTGTCCATGCGCCCAGTCAACAGCAGGTGTCCGCCGTCCGCCTGACCCTGTCAGGGTCAGGCAGCGGTGACGGGTCAGGCAGAAGGGGGCACTTGCCCGCATGAGGGCGAACGGCGGGCGCCGCGCCGCTAACGTCGTGGGGGTGAAGGCCATTCGTCGATTCAGCGTGCGTCCCGTCCTTCCGGAGCCCCTACGACCGCTCAGCGAGCTGGCGCGAAATCTGCGCTGGTCCTGGCACCCCGAGACCCGCGAACTGTTCCAGTCCGTCGACCCCGAGGGGTGGCAGGCCGCAGGTGGCGACCCGCTGCGGCTGCTGGGTTCCGTGTCCGCCACCCGGCTGGCCGCCCTCGCCGACGACCGCCGCTTCCGCCGGCGGCTCGCGGCGGCCGCCGATGATCTGCACGACTATGTGACCGGCCGCCGGTGGTACCAGGAACAGCCCGCCGGGCTGCCGGCCGCCGTCGCCTACTTCTCACCCGAGTTCGGCATCACCGCGGCCCTGCCGCAGTACAGCGGCGGCCTCGGCATCCTCGCCGGAGACCACCTGAAGTCCGCCAGCGACCTGGGCGTTCCCCTCATCGGCGTCGGGCTGCTCTACCGCCACGGCTATTTCCGGCAGTCCCTCTCCCGCGAGGGCTGGCAGCAGGAGCACTACCCCCTGCTCGACCCCGACGAGCTCCCGCTGTCCCTGCTCCGCGAGCCCGACGGCACCCCCAGCCGGGTCACCCTCGCCCTGCCCGGCGGCCGGTCCCTGCACGCCTCCGTCTGGAAGGCGCAGGTCGGCCGGGTGCCGCTGCTGCTCCTGGACTCCGACGTGGAGGACAACGGCCCCGGCGAGCGCGACGTCACCGACCGGCTCTACGGCGGTGGCAGCGAACACCGGCTGCTGCAGGAGATGCTGCTGGGCATCGGCGGGGTGCGCGCCGTCCGTACGTACTGCCGGCTGACCGGACACGCCGGGCCCGAGGTCTTCCACACCAACGAGGGCCACGCCGGCTTCCTCGGCCTCGAACGCATCCGCGAACTGTGCGAGGAGGGCGCCGACTTCGACGCCGCGCTGGAGTGCGTCCGCGCCGGTGCCGTCTTCACCACCCACACCCCCGTCCCCGCCGGCATCGACCGCTTCGAGGCCTCCCTGGTCGCCCGGCACTTCGGCGAGGGCGGCGAGCTGCCCGGCATCGACGTCGACCGCGTCCTCGCTCTCGGCCGGGAGGACTACCCCGGCGGGGAGGCCAACCTCTTCAACATGGCCGTCATGGGCCTGCGTCTGGCCCAGCGCGCCAACGGCGTCTCCACCCTGCACGGCCAGGTCAGCCGGGGGATGTTCGCCGGGCTGTGGCCGGGCTTCGACGCCGAGGAGGTGCCGATCACCTCCATCACCAACGGCGTCCACGCCCCCACCTGGGTGGCGCCCGAGGTCTTCCGCCTCGGCGCCCGCCAGATCGGCCTCGCCCGGGCCGAGGACGCCCTGACCGTCGGCGGCTCCGAGCGCTGGGACTCCGTCGCCGACATCCCCGACGCCGACATCTGGGAGCTGCGGCGCACCCTGCGCGAACAGCTGGTGGAGGAGGTACGGGAGCGGCTGCGCGCCTCCTGGCGGGCGCGCGGCGCCGGCACCGCCGAGCTCGGCTGGATCGACGGCGTCCTCGACCCGGACGTCCTCACCATCGGCTTCGCCCGGCGCGTCCCGTCGTACAAACGGCTCACACTGATGCTGCGCGACCGCGAGCGGCTGACGGAACTGCTGCTCCACCCCGAGCGGCCGGTCCAGATCGTCGTCGCGGGCAAGGCCCACCCGGCGGACGACAGCGGCAAGCGGCTCGTCCAGGAGCTCGTCCGCTTCGCCGACGACCCGCGCGTGCGCCACCGCATCGTCTTCCTGCCGGATTACGGCATGGCGATGGCCCAGAAGCTCTACCCCGGCTGTGACGTCTGGCTCAACAACCCGCTGCGGCCCCTGGAGGCGTGTGGCACTTCGGGCATGAAGGCCGCCCTCAACGGCTGTCTGAACCTGTCCGTCCTGGACGGCTGGTGGGACGAGTGGTACGAGCCGGACTTCGGCTGGGCCGTCCCCACCGCCGACGGCGCGGCCATGGACGAGGACCGCCGCGACGACCTGGAGGCGACGGCGCTGTACGACCTGCTGGCGCAGCGGGTGGCACCGCGCTTCTACGACCGGGGCACGGGCGGGCTGCCGGGCCGCTGGATCGAGATGGTCCGGCGGACGCTGGCCACGCTCGGGCCGAAGGTGCTCGCCGGGCGCATGGTGCGCGAGTACGTGGAGCAGCTCTACGGGCCCGCCGCCGAGGCGCAGCGGGCCCTGGACCCCACGGCGGCGCGGGAGCTGGCCGTGTGGAAGGCACGGGTGCGGGCGGCGTGGCCGGCCGTGGCCGTGGACCATGTGGAGACGGTGTCGGACGGGCCGCTGAACGGCACGGCCGAGCTGGGTTCCACGGTCTCGCTGCGGGTGAGCGTGACGCTGGGCGAGCTGGACCCCTCGGACGTGGAGGTGCAGGCCGTCGCGGGGCGGGTCGACCAGTCCGACCGGCTGGCGCGGACGGTCGCCTTCCCGCTCAAGGCGACCGGTGCCCCGGCGATGGACGGGCGGCGGCTCTACGAGGGCCCGCTGACCCTCGACCGCACGGGCCCCTTCGGCTACACCGTGCGCATCCTGCCCTCGCACCGGCTGCTGGCCGGCGGGGCCGAGCTGGGGCTGGTGGCGGTGCCGTCGGAGGCGGCGGGCGAGGCGGCCGGGGTGCTGATGCGGTGACCCGGAACGGCTGAGGCACCGTCCGGGGGAGGATGACTCACCCCGGACGGCGCCCGGTTCAGCCCGCGGTGCGGGTCTTCACCCGGTCAGAAGCTGAGCTTCCAGCTGTTGACGGTGCCGTCGTCGTTGGCGTAGACGTCCTGGACCTGCAGCTTCCAGGTACCGCTGGCGGAGACGCCGGAGGCGTCGACGGTGTAGGTCTCCTTGACGTCCTCGGCGGAGTCCCAGGCGTCGGAGTCCTTCAGGTTCCACGTCTTGCCGTCGGGGGCGACCAGGGAGATCTTGAGGTCACCGCGGTAGGTGTGCGTGATGTTCACGTCCACCTTGAGCGCCGAGGAACCGTTACCGCTGCGGGTCACGATGATCGGCGAGGTGACGGCGGAGCCGGCGTCCGGGATCGCGACCGGGGTGGTGTTCTCGAAGACGCTGCCACCGCCCGAGGTGTTCACGGTCCACTTGAAGGAGGCGGTGCCCGTCTTGCCGCCCGCGTCCTTGACCGTCACCGTCACATTGCTGGTGCCGGTGGTGGTCGGGGTGCCTGTGATCAGGCCGGTCGAGGAGTTGATCGACAGGCCGGCGGGCAGGCCGGTGGCCGAGTAGGTCAGGGAGCCCGTGGTGGAGCTGGACGCCTTGATCTGCAGGGAGACGGCGGTGTTCACGATGGAGGTCTGGTCGCCCGGGCTGGCGACCGAGACGCCGGAGGAGACCCGGCTGCCGACGTTGATGGCCGCCCACGCGTTGGCCGCGTTGTTGTACGTCTCGCTGCCGACGCCGAAGAGCTCACCGGCGGCCCACAGCGTCGCGTCCCGCGCGCCCGCGTAGTTGGTGTTGGACTGCATGCGCTGGGTGAGCGCCTTGAACCAGATCTTCGCGGCGTTGTCCCGGCCGATGCCGGTGACCGGAAGCCCGTCGGAGGTCGGCGAGTCGTACTTGACGTTGTTGACCGTCTTGGGGCCGCTGCCCTCGGAGGCGAGGTAGAACCAGTGGTTGGCCGGGCCCGAGGAGTAGTGCACGTCGATGCCGCCCAGGCCGGAGTACCAGCTGTCCTTGGACTGGCCGTCCTTGCTGGGCTTGTCCATGTAGCGCAGCGGGGTGCCGTTGCCCCGGATGTCGATCTTCTCGCCGACCAGGTAGTCGCCGGGGTCGCTGGGGTTGTTGGCCCAGAACTCCACGGCCGCGGCGAAGATGTCGGAGGTCGCCTCGTTCAGACCACCGGACTCGCCGCTGTAGGTGAGGTTGGCGGTGGCCGAGGTGACGCCGTGCGTCATCTCGTGGGCGGCCACGTCGATGGAGGTCAGCGGCTTGGCGTTGCCCGAGCCGTCGCCGTAGGTCATGCAGAAGCACTGGTCGGACCAGAAGGCGTTGACATAGGCGTTGCCGTAGTGGACGCGGCTGTAGGCGCCGACCCCGTCGCCCTTGATGCCGGTGCGCCCATGGACGTTCTTGTAGTAGTCCCAGGTCAGCTGGGCGCCGTAGGCCGCGTCGACGCCGGCCGTGGCCGCGTCGCCGGTCGTGCCGTTGCCCCAGACGTCGTCGGAGTCGGTGAACAGCGTGCCGGTGCCGGACGAGCCGTGGTTGAGGTTGTACGTCTTGTGGCCGCCGCGCGAGGCGTCGGTGAGCTGGTACGAGCTGCCCGAGCCCGAGGTGCCGATGGTGACCTTGCCGCTGTACTGGCTGTTGCCGGTGCCCTGCTTGACGCCCTGGAACTCGAAGAGCTTCTCGCCGCTCTTCGCGTCGGTGATGACGTGCAGCTCGTTCGGGGTGCCGTCCTCCTGGAGCCCGCCGACGACGGTCTCGTAGGCGAGGACCGGGGTGCCGCCGGCCGCCCAGATCACCTTGCGCGGCGCCCGGTCGGCCTTGGTGGCCTTCGAGCCCTTGGCCGTGGCGGACTTGACGGCGTCCTTCTCCGCGGTGGCCGCCGCGAGTGACGGGGTGGTCGTCGCCACCGCCATCCGCGCCTTGGTCGCCTTGGCGACGGTCTTGACCGTGCCGCCCTTGGTCGCGTCGACCACCAGGTCGCCGCCGAGGACGGGCAGGCCGTCGTAGGTGCGCTCGTAGCGGGTGTGGAGCGTGCCGTTGACGTCCTTGCTGACGTCGCGGACGACCAGCTGCTCCTTGGCGCCGAGGCCGAGGGTCTTCGCGGTCTGCGCCTTGGTCGCGTTGGCCTCGCGTATCAGCTCCGCGCGCTGCGAGGGCGACAGCTTGGCAGGAAGGGTGCCGGGGTCGGCCTTGGCGAGGGCCGGCCGGCTCTGGCCGGCGTCGTCGGTGCGGGCACTGGCTGTGCCTTGTACGCCTGCGGCGAGCATCGCCGTGACGGCGACGAGGGCGCCGGTGGCGACGGCGCGTCTTTGGGGGGTGGGTCTCACACTGACTCCTTCTGCGGTGGCCGCCTCGAGGTGGGTGCGGCCGGTGGGCGACCGGGCGGCGAGATGGCCGACCGGGCAGAGCACGGCAGAACGAATGGAGAAAGGGGGGAAAGCGGAAATATCGTGTTGGCCGGCTCGGGCGGGTGGGGAGAGAGTGGGGGGCCTTCCACGCCGGTTGAGGTGAAGAGTCCCACCGCCGTGACGCAGGTGTCAGGGGCGCGTCAACAAGTTGGCCGGAAAATGTCCGTTGGCCAAAGATCGATGTCCGTATAACGGGCGTTCAGACCAGGCTGTCCCGCCAGGCCCGGTGCAGGTCAGCGAAGCGCCCGGCCCCCGCCGCGAGTTCGGCCGGAGTGCCGTCCTCCACCACGCGGCCGTCGGCCATCACCAGCACCCGGTCGGCGATCTCCACGGTCGACAGCCGGTGCGCGATGACCACGGCGGTCCGTCCGCGCAGCACCGTGTGCATGGCGCGCTGCACCGCCCGCTCGCCGGGGGTGTCGAGCGAGGAGGTTGCCTCGTCGAGGACGAGCACGCCCGGGTCGGCGAGCAGGGCGCGGGCGAAGCCGACCAGCTGGCGCTGGCCGGCGGAGATGCGGCCACCGTGCTTGCGGACGTCCGTGTCGTAGCCCTCGGGCAGGGCGGTGATGAAGTCGTGTGCGTCGATGGCCTTGGCCGCCCGCTCGATCTCCGCGCGGGTCGCCTCGGGACGGCCGACGGCGATGTTGTCGGCGACCGTGCCGGAGAAGAGGAACGCCTCCTGCGTCACCATCACCACCGCGCGCCGCAGCTCCGGACCGGCGAGCTCGCGCAGTGGGACCCCGTCGAGCAGGACGCGGCCCCCGGCCGGGTCGTAGAAGCGCGCGAGGAGCTTGGCGAGCGTGGACTTCCCTGCGCCCGTCGCGCCGACGACCGCCACCGTCCGCCCCGCCCGCAGGGTGAGGTCGAAGCGCGGCAGCACCTCGCCGCCCGTGCGGTAGGCGAACGACACCCCCTGCCGCCCAGCCATACCCCCGACGGGTCGTGCCCGGCCACCGGCCCGTCCACCATCCACTTGAGGGTCAGCGGGATGAGCAGGCCCAGGCACGAGGCCAGCACGGCGGAGAGCGCGGCGACGGCGAGGCGGCCGCGCACCGGGCGGACGTAGGGCCACAGGCGCAGCAGCGAGCGCACCGCCGAACGGCGCCCGGATCGACGGGACACTTCACGGGTCGGGGTCGTCAGGGGGGAGACTACGGTCCGCCACTGACACCGCTCACTCGGTTTTTCGGCCCAGAACCTGCGGACCAGGACCGGCCTCGGCCGGCTCCCGCACCACCCGCCACAGCAGCACCGAACGGGCCCGTACGGAGATCCGGCTGCCCGCGTCCCGGCGCAGGCCAGGAGCGGTTCCCTGGTCCTCCAGGGCGGTGTTGACCAGGAGTTCGTACGACTGGGCCCAGGGCGGACCCGGCAAGGTGAAGCGGATGGGACGCGCGCCGGCGTGCAGGACGGCGAGGAAGCTGTCGTCGGTCACCGGTGCGCCCCGCCGGCCGCGCTGGGGGATGTCCCGTCCGGAGAGGTACATGCCGAGGGTGGCGGCCGGCGCGTACCAGTCGGCCTCGGTCATCTCCGTACCGCCCGGCGTGAACCAGGCGAGGTCGCGCAGGCCGTCCGCGCTCTGCGGGCGCCCGGAGAAGAAGGAGCGGCTGCGCAGCACGGGGTGGGCGCGACGCAGGGCCAGCAGCCGGGAGCACAGGTCGGCCGGCGCCCGCCAGCCCGGTTCCCGGAGCAGGGACCAGTCGACCCAGCCCGTCTCGTTGTCCTGGCAGTAGGCGTTGTTGTTGCCGTCCTGCGTCCGGCCCATCTCGTCCCCCGCCACCAGCATCGGCACGCCCGTCGACAGCAGCAGGGTCGTCAGCAGGTTGCGGATCTGCCGCCTGCGCAGGGCGAGGACGCGGGCGTCGCCGGTTTCACCCTCCACGCCGCAGTTCCAGGACCGGTTGTCGCCGGTGCCGTCCCGGTTCCCCTCGCCGTTGGCCTCGTTGTGCTTGCGCTCGTAGCTGACCAGGTCGCGCAGGGTGAAGCCGTCGTGCGCGGTGACGAAGTTGACGGAGGCGTACGGGCGCCGGCCGCCCCAGGCATAGAGGTCGCTGGAGCCGGAGAGGCGGTAACCGAGGTCGCGCACGTCCGGCAGGGCGCCGCGCCAGAAGTCGCGGACGGCGTCGCGGTAGCGGTCGTTCCACTCCGTCCACAGGGGCGGGAAGGCACCGACCTGGTAGCCGCCGGAGCCCACGTCCCAGGGCTCGGCGATGAGCTTGACGCGCCGCAGCACGGGGTCCTGGGCGATGACGGCGAGGAACGGCGAGAGCATGTCCACGTCGTGCATGGACCGGGCCAGCGCCGCCGCCAGGTCGAAGCGGAAGCCGTCGACGCCCATCTCCGTCACCCAGTACCGCAGCGAGTCGGTTATCAGCCGCAGCACATTGGGCTGCACCACATGGAGGGTGTTGCCGCAGCCGGTGTAGTCGGCGTAGCGGCGCGCATCGCCCTGCAGCCGGTAGTAGCGGCGGTTGTCGATGCCGCGCAGCGACAGCGTCGGCCCGAGCTCGCCGCTCTCGGCGGTGTGGTTGTAGACGACGTCGAGGATGACCTCGATGCCGGCCGCGTGCAGGGCCCGTACCATCCGCTTGAACTCGCCCACCTGCTCGCCGCGCGTCCCGGAGGCGGCGTAGGCGGCGTGCGGAGCGAAGTAGCCGATGGAGTTGTAGCCCCAGTAGTTGCGCAGTCCGCGCCGCAGCAGGTGGTCCTCGTGGGCGAACTGATGCACCGGCAGCAGCTCCACCGCCGTCACGCCCAGGCGCGTCAGGTGTTCGACGGCCGCCGGGTGGGCGAGCCCGGCGTAGGTGCCGCGCAGGTGCTCGGGGATGCCGGGGTGACGCATGGTGAAGCCGCGGACGTGCAGCTCGTAGATGACCGAGTCGGGCCACGGCGTCTTGGGGCGGTGGTCGTCGGCCCAGTCGTCGTCATCGGCGACGACCACGCCCTTGGGGACGCAGGGGGCCGAGTCCCGCTCGTCGCGGACGGTGTCGGCGACGTGCTGCTGCGGCCAGTCGCGCACGTGTCCGTACACCTCCGGGGGCAGCGGTCCGCGGCGGCCGGGCTCCGGACCGCCGAATTCGCCGTCCACCGCGCGCGCGTACGGGTCCAGGAGCAGCTTGGCGGGGTTCCAGCGGGCGCCGGTCCACGGATCCCAGCGGCCGTGGACGCGATAGCCGTAGCGGCGGCCGGGCAGGACGCCCGGCAGGAAGCCGTGCCAGACCTCGTGCGTCAACTCCGTCAATGGATGGCGGGTTTCACCCCCTCCCGGCGTGTCGTCGAAGAGGCAGACCTCCACGGCCTCCGCCCCGCCGGCCCACAGCGCGAAGTTCGTCCCCGCCACCCCTTCGGTGCCGCTCGCGCCGTCCTTGAACCGCGCCCCGAGCGGCTCCGGGCTGCCGGGCCACACGGCGACCGCCGGTGCGCGGCCCGGCCCGGGATCCCTCCGGCGGCCGTTGACGCCGGCCGGGCCGGGGGAGGACCGGTGCGGGTGCCCGCCCCCGAACTCGGCGGCCTGTGGGGCCTCTTGCTCGGCTGCACTCGACACGTCTTCGCCTCCGGCGGCTCTCGGGTAGCGTGCCGGGCACCCGGTATCCCGGGACCGGGTGACTGGCGATTGGGCCCTTCTCCCCCTTCTTCCCAAATCCACGCATGCGCTCACACGTGTGATCGGGCGCAGCAAGCGAGTGCAGCCACGTTTCCCGCGGGGAAGCCCGTCGTTGGGCCCGGTGTGACACATGCCCTCTCGCGCGCGGCACGGGGAATCGCCCTGCTGGCGTTCCTGGCCGCGCTCGCCGGGTGCGCCACCGTCTCCCCGAAGACCACCCTCACCGACGACGCGCGCCCGGTGGCGGCGAGCGAGCTGATCCATGTCAGCCCCCGGGACCGCGCGAGCGGTGTGGAGGTGACGGACCGGCTGGAGGTGCGGGTGCCGCACGGCAGGCTGGAGCGGGTGCGGGTCGCCGGGTTCCAGGACGGCGGCCCGCGGACCGTCGCCGGCCGGATCTCCGGTGACGGGCACAGCTGGCGGCCCGCCGCCGCCCGCCCCCTGGGGCTCGGCGCCCGCTACACGGTGGACGTGCTCGCCAGGGACGCCTCCGGACGCCGGACGGCCCGTCACACCAGCTTCACCACCTACGTTCCCGCGCACCGTGTCATCGGCTACTTCACGCCCGAGCCGGAGTCCGTCGTCGGCACGGGCATGATCGTCTCGTTCGGCTTCAGCCACCCCGTCACCGACCGGGCCGCCGTCGAGCGCGCCATCAGCGTGAGCGCCCGGCCGGCCACCGAGATCGCCGCCCACTGGTTCGGCCCCGCGCGCCTGGACTTCCGCCCGCGCACGTACTGGAGGCCCGGCACGCGGGTCACGATGGACCTGCGGCTGCGGGACGTGCGGGTGGCGGAGGGCGTCTACGGCAGCCAGTACAAGTCCGTCGGGTTCACCGTCGGCCGCAGCCAGTTCAGCCGGGTGGACGCGGCCGGGCACACCATGGACGTCTTCCGGGGCGGCAGGCCGCTGGCCAGCCTGCCCATCACGGCCGGAGGCGGGGGCAACGACACGTACAACGGCAGGATGGTGATCAGCGAGAAGTTCCCCATGACCCGGATGAACGGGGACACAGTGGGCTTCGGTGGTGAGTACGACATCTCGGACGTACCGCACGCGATGCGACTGACCGGCTCGGGGACGTTCCTGCACGGCAACTACTGGGCCGGACCCGACGCCTTCGGCGCCCTGAACACCAGTCACGGCTGCATCGGCCTGCGCGACGTGCGGGGCGGCAGCCCGTCGAGCCCGGCGGGCTGGTTCTACCGCGAGTCGCTGATCGGCGATGTGGTGGAAGTCGTCGGCTCCCGGGAGCGGGTGGTCGCGCCGGACAACGGGCTCGGCGGCTGGAACATGACGTGGGAGGAGTGGCGGGCCGGCTCCGCGCTCGGCTGAGATCCCCGGTTTGACCTGGCTGGAATCTGCCGCTTCACTTCGGTCACTGCCCTCACCACAGGCGCACGGTTCGTATCACCGCTCCCATTTGGGACCGAACGGTGACATTCACGAGGTCAGCGTTGTCGGTGGCGTGTGGTTATCTATCGACAAGCGCGCCTGCCGCGCTCAGGGGGCGCCGCGTGGCCGCGGGCCGTGCGAGGGGAGACGATCCGTTGTGAATGTGCAGCCGATATCGAGAAGCCGAGGGCGCCGGGGTGCGCTGTCCGCTCTGCTGCTCGGAACCGTGCTGACGCTGGTCAGCGCCTGTGACGGGGGCGGCAGCGGCAACAAGGGCGACAAGCCCGCCGACGGACCCTCCCAGGCCGTGGTGAACATCGCGCCCAAGGACGGTGCGGGCGACGTCGCGACGAGCGGCGCCCTCAAGGTGACGGCGGAGCAGGGCAGCCTCACGTCGGTGAAGGTCGCCGACGCCAAGGGCAACGCCATCGACGGCAAGATAACCAGCGGTGGCGCGGCCTGGGAGCCGACCACCCACCTCGGCGCCTCCACCAAGTACACGGTGGACGCGATCGCCAAGGACAAGAAGGGGCGTACGTCCGCAAAGCACGCGACGTTCACCACCCTCACCCCGCAGAACACCTTCGTTGGCTACTTCACGCCCGAGGACGGCACCACCGTCGGCGTGGGCATGCCCGTGTCGATCAATTTCAGCCGGGGCATCACCGACCCCAAGGCCGTGGAGCGGGCCGTCAAGGTGACCGCCGAGCCGGCCGTGGACGTCAAGGGCCACTGGTTCGGCAACGACCGCCTGGACCTCCGGCCCGAGAAGTACTGGGCGCCCGGCACCAAGGTGACGGTGAATCTGAACCTCGACGGCGTCCAGGGCCGTGAGGGCGTCTACGGCACGCAGACGAAGACGGTGAAGTTCACCGTCGGCCGCTCCCAGGTGAGCACGGTCGACGTCAAGAGCCACCAGATGACCGTCGAGCGCGACGGCAAGGTGCTCAAGACCGTCCCGATATCGGCCGGCGCCCCGGGCCACTCGACGTACAACGGCCAGATGGTCATCAGCGAGAAGCTCGAAGTGACCCGCATGGACGGCAGCACGGTCGGCTTCGGCGGTGAGTACGACATCAAGGACGTGCCGCACGCGATGCGCCTGTCCAACTCCGGCACGTTCCTGCACGGCAACTACTGGTCCGGCGAGGGCACCTTCGGCTCGGAGAACGTCAGCCACGGCTGCGTGGGCCTGTTCGACCAGCGGGGCGGCGGCGACTCCTCCACCCCGGCCGCCTGGTTCTTCGAAAACTCCCTCGTCGGTGACGTCGTGGTCGTCAAGAACTCCCCTGACAAAACGATCCAGCCGGAGAACGGCCTCAATGGCTGGAACATGCCGTGGTCCGAGTGGGGCAAGCCCGGCAAGGACAGCTGACGGCTTCCCACCCGGCACCTCCGGCGTTCGAGGACAGCCGGGGACCGCGGCCCGGTGCACTGTGACCAAGTGCACCGGGCCGCGGTGCGTCGGCCGGGTCTAACCTTCTGTCATGACTGTGCACCTTGAGGTAGCCGAGGGCGTCGGTACCGTCCGACTGGACCGTCCGCCGATGAACGCGCTGGACATCGCCACCCAGGACCGGCTGCGGGAGCTCGCCGACGAGGTGACCCGCCGCGACGACGTCCGGGCCGTGGTCATCTGGGGCGGGGAGAAGGTGTTCGCGGCCGGCGCGGACATCAAGGAGATGCAGCGCATGGACCACGCCGCCATGGTGGCGCGCTCCCGCGGTCTCCAGGACTCCTTCACCGCCGTGGCCCGTATCCCCAAGCCCGTGGTCGCCGCCATCACCGGCTACGCCCTGGGCGGCGGCTGCGAGCTGGCCCTGTGCGCGGACTTCCGGATCGCCGCCGACAACGCCAAGCTCGGCCAGCCCGAGATCCTGCTCGGCCTCATCCCGGGCGCGGGCGGCACCCAGCGGCTGTCCCGGCTCCTCGGCCCGTCCAAGGCCAAGGACCTCATCTTCACCGGCCGTCAGGTCAGGGCCGAGGAGGCACTCGCCCTGGGCCTGGTCGACCGCGTCGTCCCCGCGGACGAGGTCCACGAGCAGGCGCACGCCTGGGCGGCCCGGCTCGCCGCCGGTCCCGCCATCGCGCTGCGCGCGGCCAAGGAGGCGGTGGACACCGGTCTCGAGACCGACATCGACACCGGGCTCGCCATCGAGCGCAACTGGTTCGCGGGGCTCTTCGCCACCGAGGACCGGGAGATCGGTATGCGCAGCTTTGTGGAGGACGGCCCCGGCAAGGCCAAGTTCGTCTGAGCTGCCGGTGATTGGGGGAATGCGCCCGGAAGGGCGTGCTCCGGAGGATGCCTCTTGTGGGGGAATTCCGTCGGCGGTATGCGACGCCGCGAACGACCCTGCCCCGCGCACCCGACGGCCCCTCATGCGCCTGAGGTCACCGCAGGTCAGTCCACTTTTGAAGGGTGGCCTGCGGCCTCTGGCATATGTCGGCCGACGGCTGCGGAACCACAGGCTCCGCTGAATCGAATCCCCCCGTTCCCCTCCGTGGCGCCTTGCGGGCGGCCATGATGGGGGTCATGGCGGGCCTGGAGGGAACGGAGCAGCCGCGGCAACGGGTCGGGACGGCCCCTGCGCGGTGGACCCCGACGGTTGAGGACGAGCTGGCGCTCAAGGCGCTCGAGCTGTTCGGCAATCCGACCCTCGGCGAGGTCCGGCTGCCCTCCCGCCCGGAATCCGCCGTCGCCGCCCGCCGGCTGACCCAGTCCGTGGTGCTGCGCCACTGGGGCCTGTCGGCCCAGGTCACCGAGCACGCGGTGCTGCTGGTCTCCGAACTCGTCGGCAACGCGGTCCGCCACACCGGGGCCCGCTTCTTCGGGCTGCGGATGCTGCGCCGGCGCGGATGGCTGCGGATAGAGGTGCGCGACCCCTCGCGGGGGCTGCCGTGCCTGCTGCCGGTGCGGGAGACGGACACCAGCGGGCGGGGGCTGTTCCTGGTGGACAAGCTCTCGGACCGGTGGGGCGTGGACCTGCTGGCGCGGGGGAAGACGACGTGGTTCGAGATGCGCGTGGTCGACCGCTGAGCGGGTCCTCAACCAACAAACAACGACCGGCCCCGTACGAAGAGGCCCCCATCCGTCGTCGTGACGACGTGGCGGGGGCCTCTTCGTATGGCCGCGGGGAAGTTGGGGTGTGCCCCCACGGCGATGTGAACGACCTGGCCCGGGTCAATGGGGGTCGCTGCCGTCGACTATGTCACGCCGGGTAGCGATGGGCCAAAGTGAGACTTCTGAAATCAAAGGTGAGCTGCGCCACGAGCCTTGCAATCAATGAATGAGGTGGCGGAATCGCTAATTTTTATACAAGGCTGCTGAATGGCTTGCGGGGTCACCGGTAGCCGGGTGTCATGTCCTCGTGACGATCCCCGCCTATCCGCCGACGCACTGGATCCCGGCCAGCAGCGCCAACTACACGTCCTCGGCCCGCCCCGGCGCGTACCCGGTCGACCACATCGTGATCCACGTGACCCAGGAGACCTTCCCGGACGCCATGAGGATCTTCCGCGACCGGGAGTCCAAGGTCTCGGCGCACTACATGATCGCCTCCGCCGACGGCTACATCGGCCAGTTCGTCCGCGAGAAGGACATCGCCTGGCACGCCGGGAACTGGGGGTACAACACCCGCAGCATCGGCATCGAGCACGAGGGCTGGATCGACCGGCCCGAGTACTTCACGGACGCTCTCTACCGCGCCTCCGCGAAGCTCACCGCTGCCGTCTGTGCCCGCTTCGCCATCCCCCCGACCCGCGAGCGCATCATCGGCCATGTCGAAGTGCCCGGATCCACCCACGCCGACCCCGGTCCGCACTGGGACTGGGAGCGTTATCTGGAGCTGGTGACCGGCGGCTAATCTGTGCCGGTCACACACGCACACAAGGGGAGGCCCCTATGGCTGACATGGATGCCGCACGTACCGCTTTTAACCGTTTCGATGTGGATGGCGACGGGTTCATTACGGCGGTGGAGTACAAGAGCGTGATGGCTCAGCTCGGCGACCACAACGTGACCGAGACCGTGGCCCAGGCGCTGATCAACAAGAAGGACGGCAACAGCGACGGCGTGCTGTCCTTCGACGAGTTCTGGGCCTCCCTGAACCACTGATCCCGCCGTGTTACGGGACCGGGCCCCGGGTCAGCGCCAGCCCCGACGCTGTGCGCTGGCCCGACGCCGCCGGTCGTTGCACAGCAGACACCGCCCCCAGCCCTGCGGCAGCGGATCGTCCTTGTCCCGGTAGAGGGGATCCACGGCCCCCCGCGGATGCTCCGAGCACCCCGTAGCGCCTATCCCGGCCCCCAGTGCGTTCGCGGCCGAGAGCGCCCGCCGCAGCGCGTCCAGCAGCTGGTCGGCCTCATGGGGCGCGGGTGTGGCGTCGAGGGAGAAGGCGATGTCCGAGGCGGTACTGAGCGCGCTCTGGAGTTCGCGCAGGTCTGCGTAACTCATACCCGCGAGCGTACGCGCCACCACTGACAACGCCGCCGGCCCGCCGCCCCCGGTGCGGGGCCCGGCGGGCCGGCGGATCAGTGGATCAAGGGATCAGCACTCGATGACGTTGACCGCGAGTCCGCCGCGGGCCGTCTCCTTGTACTTGACCTTCATGTCCGCGCCCGTCTCCTTCATGGTCTTGATGACCTTGTCGAGGGACACGTGGTGCCGGCCGTCGCCGCGCAGCGCCATGCGGGCGGCGGTGACGGCCTTGGCGGCGGCCATGCCGTTGCGCTCGATGCAGGGGATCTGGACGAGGCCGCCGACCGGGTCGCAGGTCAGGCCCAGGTTGTGCTCCATGCCGATCTCAGCGGCGTTCTCGACCTGCTCCGGGGTGCCGCCGAGGACCTCGGCGAGGCCGCCGGAGGCCATGGAGCAGGCGGAGCCGACCTCGCCCTGGCAGCCGACCTCGGCGCCGGAGATGGAGGCGTTCTCCTTGAAGAGCATGCCGATGGCGCCCGCGGCGAGCAGGAAGCGGACGACGCCGTCCTCGTCCGCGCCGGGCACGAAGTTCATGTAGTAGTGCAGAACGGCCGGGATGATGCCGGCGGCGCCGTTGGTGGGGGCGGTCACCACGCGGCCGCCCGCGGCGTTCTCCTCGTTGACGGCCATGGCGTAGATGGTGATCCACTCCATGGCGCGGGCCTGTGCGTCGCCCTCGGCGCGCAGCTGGCGGGCGGAGTTCGCGGCGCGGCGGCGCACCTTCAGGCCGCCGGGCAGGATGCCCTCGCGCGACATGCCGCGCGCGACGCAGGCCTGCATGACGCGCCAGATCTCCAGGAGACCCTCGCGGATCTCGGTCTCCGTGCGCCAGGCCTTCTCGTTCTCCATCATCATCGCGGAGATCGACAGGCCGGTCTCCCGGGACATGCGCAGCAGCTCGTCGCCGGTGCGGAAGGGGTACTTCAGCACGGTGTCGTCGAGGACGACCCGGTCCGCGCCGACCGCGTCCTCGTCGATGACGAAGCCGCCGCCGACCGAGTAGTAGGTCTTCTCCAGCAGGGGCGCGCCGCTCTCGTCGTAGGCGAAGAGCGTCATGCCGTTGGCGTGGTACGGCAGGGAGCGGCGGCGGTGCAGGATCAGCTGCGCCGGCTCGTCGAAGTCGATCTCGTGGGCGGAGCCGATCTCGGCGCCGAGCAGCCGCAGCCGCTTGGTGGAGCGGATGCGCTCGACCTCGTCGTCGGCGGTCTCGACGTCGACCGTGCGGGGGGAGTGACCCTCCAGGCCGAGCAGGACGGCCTTGGGCGTGCCGTGCCCGTGGCCGGTGGCGCCGAGGGAGCCGAAGAGCTCGGCCCGCACGGCGGTCGTCTGCGCCAGCAGACCGTCCTTCTTCAGGCGGCCCACGAACATGCGGGCGGCCCGCATCGGGCCGACCGTATGCGAGCTGGACGGACCTATGCCTATGGAGAAGAGGTCGAAAACGGAGATGGCCACGTCGGCGGACTCCTGGCTTGTGATGGGCTGGGCAGAGGCGGATTGCTCCACCACGAGCGTAACGCGTCGCCCACCCGTCTCCATGGCCGAGATGGAGCCGTTACGTGCCCGTCTCACCACGTGAAACGCGGCCGGAGGCGTTATTCCGCCTTCGTATCGCAGCCCGCCAGCCCTCTGAGGGCCTGATCGAAAACCTCCCTGGCCCGCTGGAGAACGGCCTTGCGCCACTGACCGTCCGCGGGCGCGAAGGCGTCCCGGATCAGCTGTTTCCCGCTCGCCCGCACCGCCTCGGCCGGTGCGTGGCGCAGGTGCAGGGCATTGTCGGCGCACAGGGCCAGCAGCACTTCCGGGCCCGGCAGAGTGCCGAACTCGAGGGTGATCGCCGTGAGCTCCTCGTGCCCCAGCAGCCCGTCCGCGACCGCGCTCGCGGTGTTGCCGACGATGGGGGTGGAGGAGGAGGTGCCGGCCTCCGAAGCCGTCAGCGCGTCCCCGTACCAGGCCCGGGCCCGCTCGTGGGCGCCCGCGTCACGGCCGCCGCGGAAGATCGGCTCGCCGGCGGCCCGCTCGCCCAGGCCCGTGTGCAGGTCGATGTAGGCGATGTGCGGGGTGCCGGCCACCCGCTCGGCCACGATCCGCCGCAGCACCCGGTGGGACCAGGCGGGCTCCCGGCCGCCGTAGAACAGGCCGTCGGGGTGGCGGTACTGGCCCCGGGTGACCGCCTCCTGGAAGACCCGGGCGCCCAGCCGGTCGCGCAGGGCGAGCAGCTCCGTGGTGACCTCCCGCGCGGAGAAGGCTCCGGTGCCGCGGGCGACGAGGGCCGGGTGGACCTCGTCGTACGCGTCGTTGTGCGGCGGGGCGGCGTGGTCGACGAAGTTGCGGTTGAGGTCGACGTTGTCCTCGTTGACGCGGCGGAGGTAGGCGAAGCCGTACGGGTTGAGCGCGTGGACGAGCAGCACGCCCGTGCCGGGCCCCGCGGCCCCCGCCAGCCCCTCCTCCAGGAGCACCCGGGTCTGGCAGGCGGAGCCGCAGAAGCCCTCGATGCCGTGCGTCCCCGACACCGTGACCAGCATCTTCACCGGCCGGTCCGGGCCGAGGTACGCCGTGTCGACGCCGATCGGCGTGCCGTCGGGGCCGCCCGGGCCCGGCAGCCGGAAGCTTCCCTGCACGGCGCCCGCAGCCGAGGCGGCCCGCAGGAAGTTCGCGCGCGCCCGGCGGTAGTCCGGGGCGAATCCGTCGGCGCAGGGGTCGGTCATGGCGCTCCGCCTTCCCGGTTCACTCGGGCCGGGCCAGTCCCAGCGCCGTGAGGATGCCGTGCTGCCCGGCCGGGGTGGGGGCGTGCAGGACGCACAGCATCCGGTCGCCGGGCACCAGATGCCTGCCGAAGTACGCGTTCGCAGCCTCCGCCGAGCTCAGCGGCCGCTCCCGGTAGAGGTCCACCGGGCGCCCGGCGCCCGGGAAGACGCACCGCCCGGCGTCGAAGGGGTGCCCCGGAGCGACGGCCCCGGCCACCTCGGTGACCAGCGGGAGCGCCGCGTCGTGTGCCCCGGTGAGGTCCGGGTACAGGCGGACGCCGGGGTGCACTGCGAAGGCGTTCATCGCGCAGTGCACCACGGGGTTGTAGGTCTTCAGGGCGATCACCTCGGGGAACGGGCGGCCCTCGGCCAGCAGCCGGGCGAAGTGCGCGGCCCAGCTCCGGCCGAAGATCGCGCCGTGCCGGTAGGCGTCCCCGACGAACTGCGTCATCACGTGCAGGCACGGCCTGCCCGAGGGCAGCGGCACCCAGCGCGAGGTGAGCAGGGCCACCACCGCGTCCCGCTGCGGGTCCACCGCGACCACGATGTAGCCGGCCTCGGCGAGCATGTCGCGGCGCAGCGCGAACAGCTCGCGGGCCCGCAGCCCGGGCATGGCCTCCACCAGGCCGTCGACGATCCACCGCTCGGTCTCCGGCCGCAACTCCCGGCCCGGCGGCAGCGCCAGTACCTCGGCGCCGCGCCGGCCGGACGTCCCGGCCGTGCCGGGGAGCGGTTCCGCCCGGCCGGTACGGCTCGCCACCGGGCGGCCTCAGCCGTCCGTGGCGGTCGCGGGCGGGCCGGGCAGCGTGATCTCCTCGCCGGTCCGGCCCAGGACGGTGCGCTGGTGCAGCTCGGTGAAGTACAGCTTCCACAGCCAGTAGATGTCGTGCAGGTGCCGCTCGACCCTGCGCTCGTCCTCCTCGGACGAGACGAGGCTGGTCAGCACCCGCCACACGAAGTCGTCGTGGTCGTCGTCCAGGTCGGTGTTGACGTGGGCGCGCTGGCCCTTGACCTCGTCGCGGCCCAGCACCTTCTCCAGGTTGTCCAGCCACTCCGGCTGGGTGCGGGTGGTGGTGTACTCCACGAAGTACACGCTGGTGATCAGGGCCAGCGGGCTGTCCTCGAACTCCATGCCGTACTGGAGGTAGCCGGTCAGCAGCTTGGTGGAGAGCAGCGGTTCGGTGGAGTAGATCTCCTCCTTGGTCACCCCGACCTTGGCCAGGTCGGCGGCGAAGAGCCGGTCGTGCAGCATCTCGTCGTCCGTGTAGTGCGCCCAGGCCTTGGCCTGCACGGGGTCGGCCTTCGTGAAGTACTTGATGGCCAGGGCGTCGACGGTGCGCTTGCGGCGCAGGCGCAGGATGGTCTCGATGTTGTGCCGCTTGTAGTAGCCGAGGTCGATCTCGCCGGCGCTGCGCTGGTGCTGTGCGTAGGGGACGGTCTCGTAGAAGTCCTTGATGAAGGAGTCGAGGAGCGCGTCGACGCGCTCCCTCAGTCCGGGCCTGGCCGACATGGTTTCCTCCCGCGAGCAGATCCGCTCGTTGTCCGTTCGGTTCCGTTCCGTCGATTCAGTGGCAGCCGCAGCTCGCGCTGGAGACCCGCTGCAGCCGTCCGCGCCGCACCGCCTTGCGCGCGCCGAGGACGGGCGTGCCGTCCGCCGTCAGCAGTGAGCTGCGCGGGCAGAGGAAGGCGAGCGCGAACCGGGTGGCCGGGGTGACCCCGATGCCCAGGTTCAGCACGCCGTGCCGGGCGCCGTACACCTCGTTGGGGCCGCAGTTGGCCGGGATGACCTCCGTGCCGGTGTTGATGCCGAAGCCCAGCTCCCAGATGGTGCGGTAGAGCGGCTCGGCCGCCAGGAGCGCGTCGAGCGCCTCGGCGGCCGGGCGTGCCGCGGGGTCCGCGGGGTCCGCGGGGGTGACGCGCCCGATGGTGCCGCCGCTCACCTCCAGCAGCACGGCGTGGGAGACCAGCGGGGCGAGCGCCTCGAACAGCCGCCGCTGGTCCGCCTCGTCGGCCGGGTCGGCGTGGCGGTGCACGATGGGCCAGCCGCGCAGGGTCAGCGTGCCGTTCAGGCCGCCGAGGCGGGCCTCGGGGGAGAAGACGGTGATCTCCGCCGCCGTCACGCTGAGCTTGCCCGCGGGAAAGATCTGCTGCTCCCCGGGGCCGAGCACGCCGGCCTGCTGGTTCCAGACGCACTCGCCCACGCCGTGGTCGAACTCGGCCTCGCTGCCGGTGGTGTCGTCGGTGATCAGCAGCCGCTCGCTCGCCGCGGCGTGCTCGAAGAACTCCTCCGCCGCCGCCTCCTGGCGGCCCACGTCGGTACGGGCCGCGGACTGCAGGAAGTAGCGGACGTGCCCGCCGGTCAGCGGGGTGGAGCCGGCCGGCAGGACCGAGAGCCTGCGTGCCCCCGGCTCGATCGCCCCCGCGGAGCCGAGGAACCGGCCGGGGCAGGCCACCAGCACGTGGGCGTCCGGCGGCACCTGCTCGGCGAGGAGCTCCTGCACGCTCTGCCCGGGCGGCAGCGCCAGGTGCAGGACCCGCTCGTAGCCCTTGCCCGGCCGGCAGCGGATCGCCTCGCGGCCCGCCTCGTCCGTGATCAGGGCGAAGGTCCCGCCCGGCTCGCCGAACTGGCCGAAGTCGCTCGCGGTGATGTCCACCGGTGAGGGTGCGGACAGAGGTGACACGAAAGCTGCCTCCTTGACGGTTCCCGGTGGACGCGGGTCTTCGGAAAAACCCCGTGGCGGGGTCCTTTCGGTCCCCGCCACGGGTCGGTACTCAGCCGAGCAGCGTGCCCAGGTAGTTGCGGTTCTTCTGAACCTTGATCTTCTTGATGGCCTTCATGAGTTCACCTCCCGTCGGCGCAGCGCAGTGGTGGTGCGCACCCCGGGCCGTGCGTCGTCAGTCGCCGGAGACGACCCGCTCCACGGTGGGGTGGTCCGGGTGCCCGATGAGCGCGGGGCCGTTGCTGCTCAGCACGCGCGTGTCGGGCGAGATGATGTCGAGGTGGTACTGGGTGTACGGCGTCAGGCCCAGCCCGTAGTGCAGGCAGCCCTCGGTGCCGCCGTACACCTCGTTCATGGCGTGGTTGCCCGGCAGGATGTCCAGCGCCGTGTTGAGGGCGTGGCCGATCTCCCACACGATGCGGTAGCGGGAGTCCACCGCGAACATCTGCTCCAGCATGTCCAGCGCCGGGGCCGCGCCGGGGTCGAGTGCCGTCAGGTGGGTGATCCGGCCGTCCTCGACGGTCGCCTTGATGGCGTTCTCGCGCATGGCCCACAGCCGCGCGTGGATGCGCGCCTGGTCGGCACGGGAGAAGGAGGGGGTGCCGCTGTGCAGGATCGGATAGCCGCGCAGCGTGATCTCGCCCTCCAGCGGGAGCTTGAGATCCTCCTGGAACTCCCGGATCTCGACGGGCAGCACGCTGATCTCACCGGCCGGCACGATCTGCTGGTCGCCCCAGTCCAGCGGCCCCGCCTGCTGGTTCCACACCAGGTCCTCGCGGAGGTGGTCCATGACCGCGCGGGTGCCGTGCCGGGGATCGACGTACTCCAGGTGCTCGGCCTCCTCCGCGATCTCGAAGAACGTGTCGGAGAACGCGGCCTGTTCGGCCGCCGAGGTCCGTTCCATGACCCCGAGGAAATGCCGGATCTCCGCGAGCGTGGTGGGCGTCGAATTGCACGCCATGCCCATGATCTTGCGCCGGCCCACCAGATCCGGGTCGGGCGACTCGAAGAACCGGTGCGGCGATACGACGAGAATGTGGGCCGGCTCGGGAATGCTCTTCTCCAGCAGGTCCTCGAAACGGTCGCCCGCCGTGAACGGAATGGTCAGATACCGCTCGTACGAGGCGGTCTCGACGATCTCGATCGCATCGGTCAGCTCGGGGTTCGTGATGAGGCAGAAGGTACTTCCGGTGGCCGCTCCGAACTGGCTGAGTTTCCCCGGATCGATGGACACGCGTGGGCTCATGACAACTCCACTCCTCCGGCCTCCGTGGGCGGCCGCCGCTGTGCCACCACAGTGTCCGAGGCGGCATACGGGCGGCCATAGGCCGATGGTCCCGCCCGGCCGTGGGCACCGGGGCGCGCCGGCGGTGGCAGGAATTCGTGGCCGCCGGTCGGTCCTGCCACTGTCCGCAAGGCCGGGCCGGACCGCACAGTAGCCGGATGAGCAGCGGGAAACGTTACGTGGTCGTCGTCGACGGCTACCACCTCAGGGACGGCGACAACCGGGGCTTCGCCAGCGCGTTCAGGGCGCGCGGCGTGCTGCCGGTCACCGTCATGAGCACTCCGAAGCCCTTGGCCAAATTCGTCAGGAAGTCGACCTGGTACCCCGACGACTACGAGGCCGTCCACTTCTACGACGGCGACTTCGGCGCACTCGTGAAACTCGTCGAGTCGTACGACCCCGTCGGCATCGTCGCGGGCAACGAGCGGGGGGTCGAACTCACCGCGCAACTCGTCGAGACGCTCATGCCCCGCATCGCGAACGCGCCGGGCAGCGCCGTCGCCCAGCGGCACAAGGGAGAAATGGCCCGCGCCCTGGAGAACGCGGGTGTGCCCGGCCCGAAGACCCTGTCCACCGCCGACCCGGAAGAGGTCGCGGAATGGATCGCCCGCAATGGGCTGACCGGAAGGCCGCTCATCGTCAAACCCCCGCACAGCGCCGGCACCGACAACGTCCACCTCATTCCGCCCGGCGGGGAATGGCGGCGCTACTTCACGCACATCCTCGGCCTGGTCAACGGGTTCGAGCTGCGCAACGACACCGTCATCGTGCAGGAATTCCTCGAGGGCCCCGAATACATCGTCGACCTCTACTCGGTCGACGGACGGCACGGCCTCGTCGACACCTGCGTCTACGCCAAGCACGACCGGGGCCCGCGCATCGGCATCTACGACGTCGCCGACTTCCTGCCGCCCGGCGACCCCGACGTGGCCGTGCTGGCGGCCTACACGATGCGGGCCGCCGACGCCGTCGGCATCCGCAACGGATCCACCCACGCCGAGGTCATCATGACCGCCGACGGGCCGCGCCTGGTCGAGCTCGCCGCCCGCTACTCGGGCAGCTGCATGATGCTGTCCGGCTCGCTGGCCACCGGCGACAACCAGATCGAGCGGACCGTGCGCCACCTGCTCGACGGCACGTTCACGCCCGGCTTCGAGCTGGCCAAGGAGGTCCGCACGCTGTGGCTGTGCGCCGACTTCGCAGGCCCGGTGCGGCGCATGGACATCCTCCAGGAGATCGCCGGCCTGCCGACCGTCCACAGGATGTCGGTACCGCCCGAGGGAAAGGAGGTCCCGATGACCAACGACGTCACCACCAGCCTCGGCTGGGTCATCCAGGGTGCGGACGACTGGGCCGCCATCGAGAAGGACAGCCGCCGCATACGCGAACTGGAACGGATATGGAACGCCGCCCAGAACGGCGACGGCGGCGACGACGGCCACGGCACCGGCGCCCCGGGGCCGGCCTGACATGGCGGCCGTACCCCACCTGCTGCTGGTCTGCCCGCGCTCCGATGTGCTGGGCAAGCTGCTCGGACTGCCGGTCGCCCTCACCGTGGTGCACCGCCCCGGCGGGGACCGCGCCCTGGAGGAGTCACTGGCCGCGCGCGTCGTCGACGCCGACTTCCAGAGCCCCGAGGCCCTGCTGGCGGTCGCCCGCGACGTCCACGCCTGGCGGCCCGTCGACGCGGTCCTGGGCCTGACCGAGCTGTCGCTGTACCCGGTCGGCGTCGTCGCCGACGCGCTGGGCGCCCGCGGGAACGCGGCCGCCACCGTCGCCTGCGCCCAGGACAAGGCCGCCATGCGGCGCCTGCTGCACGAGCGGGGTGTCAGCACCACCGCCCACCGGGTGTGCACCGACGCCGCCCAGGCCGCGGAGTTCGCCCGCGCCTGCCCCGCGGGCATCGTGCTCAAGCCCGTCCAGGGCAACGGCGGCACGGGCGTCCACGTGGTCCGCCACGCCGGTGAGCTCGCCGCTGCCTGGGCCTGGACCACGGGCGCGAAGGCCGCCTGGGCCTGGAGCAAGGCGGACGCCGAGGCCGCCCGGGCCACCGAGGTCCTCGCCGAGGAACTGCTGACCGGCAGCGAGTTCAGTGTGGAGACGCTCACCGTGGAGGGCCGGCACCAGGTCCTCGCGGTCACCCGCAAGCACACCACCGGCCCCCCGCACTTCGTCGAGACCGGCCACGACCTGCCCGCCGCCCTGCCCGCACCGCAGCACACGGCGGTCGTCTCGGCGGCGCTCGCCGCGCTGGACGCCATCGGCTACGCCTGGGGCCCCTGCCACACCGAGGTGATGCTCGCCGACGACGGCGAACGGGCCACCGTCATCGAGATCAACGTCCGCCAGGGCGGCGACCAGATCTGGGAGCTCGTCCAGCACGTCACCGGCATCGACATGATCTACGGTGCCGTGGCCGCCCTCGCCCACGCCGCGCCGCCGCCCCCGGCCACACCCCTGGCGGGCGGCGCCGCCATCCGCTACCTCGCCCCCGCGCCGGGCCTGGTGACGGCCGTCGAGGGGCTCGCCGACGCCCTCGCCGTCGAGGGGGTGATCCGCGCCGGCGAACTGCCCTCGCCCGGCGACGAGGTGGCACCGCTCGGCGACTCCTGGAACCGCTGCGGCCATGTCATCGCCACCGGGCCCGACCCCAAGTCGGCCGCGGCGGCGGCCGAGGCGGCCGTCGCGCGCATCGTCATCCGTACCGAGCGGCAGCCGGAGGCACGGTGACGACGGTGAAGGCCACCGCGTTCGCGCAGGGCAGGGGACCGGCGTACGTCGTGATCCTCGGACGGTTCATGACCAACATCGGGTTCTTCATGGTCATCCCGTTCCTCGCGGTCTACCTCACCCGGCACGCGGGCATGAGCAGCCTGCAGACCGGGCTCCTGTTCGCCCTGCTGGAGTTCACCCGTCGCGGCCTCGGCATCCCGGCCGGCTGGGCCAGCGACCGCTTCGGCGCCGCCCGCGTCCTCGTGCTGGGCCTGCTCGTCGAGGTCGTCGCCTACCTCGTCTTCGCCGTCGCCGGGCGCGGCTTCTGGCTGTGGGCGGGGGCCGTCGCCCTGATCGGCCTCGGCGGCTCGCTCAACAACAACGGCTCCCGCAGCGTGCTGGCCTCCGCCAAGTCCGGCGGTGTGGCCGCCAACCTCAGCCGCTACTACGTCTCGATCAACGGCGCCGCGCTCATCGGCCCGCTGATCGGCACGGCGCTGATGGCCAGTGGCGCCATCCGCGCCGGCTTCGTGGTGGCGGCCGCGCTGCACCTGGTGTTCGCCGCCGTCTCGGCGGTACTGCTGCGCGGCATGCACGGGGCGAACGCGACGCCGGTGCGGCCCGCCGCGATGGCCGAGGCACTGCGCGACCGGGCGCTGATGCTCTTCTGCGCGCTGGCGGTCGGCGGCTGGTTCCTCATCACCCAGTACCGCATCGCGCTGCCGCTGACCATCGTCGAACAGAAGCTCTCCGCCGACCTGGTGGGGCTGCTGACCGCGGGCAACGCCGTCGTGGTGATGATCGCGGTCACGCTCGTCGGCTCCCGCATCGAGCGGCGCGGGACGGCCGGCCGGCTGGACGTGTTCGCCCTGTCGGGGGTCGTCCTCGGCGGCGGCTGGCTGCTGTGCGCGGTCGACGGCGTCAGCCCGATCGTGGCGTCCGTCATCGTCACCTCCGTCGGCGAGTCCCTGTTCTGCGGGGTCGTCGACGCCATCGTCGCCGGCCTCGCCCCGCCCGGCCGCATCGGCCTGTACCTCGGCTACTCGACGATGGCCTGGGGCGCCGGCGGCGTCCTCGGCGGCTTCATCGCCGGCGGCTTCGACCTGGCCGCGGACCACGGCGCGCTGCTGCTCTTCTGGCTCGTCCTCGCCCTGATCGGCGCCGGCTCCGCCCTCGGCACCCGCGCCGCCCGCGCCTCCCTGGCCGGCGCCGTCGACGCGCGGCAGGCCGCCGCCCCGGCCGAGGCGGGCGCGGCCCGGACCTGACGTGCCCGCCCACCGCCACACCCACCCGCAGACGAAGGAGCACCGATGCCCGTCGACGCGCTGCGCACCCACGTGCACGGCCTGATGGACCGGGCCCGCGAGGACCTGGCCACACTCGTCTCGTGCAGATCCGTGGCCGACCCCCGGCAGTTCCCCGCCGAGGAGTGCGCGAGGGCGGCCGCCTTCGTCGCCCGCCGGTTCACCGAGGCGGGCATCCCCGGGGTGCGGATGCTCGCCACCCCCGACGGCAGCGAGGCCGTCTACGGCCACCTGCCGGCACCGCCCGGCGCGCCCACCGTCCTCTTCTACAGCCACTACGACGTCCAGCCGCCACTGGACGAGGCCGCCTGGACCACACCGGTGTGGACGCTCACCGAGCGGGCGGACGGCCGCTGGTACGGGCGGGGTGCGGCGGACTGCAAGGGCAACATCGTCATGCAGCTCACCGCCCTGCGTGCGCTCGCCGCCGCGCGGGGCGGCCTGGAGGGGCTCGGCGTCGGCGTGAAGATCATCTCGGAGGGCTCGGAGGAGCAGAGCACCGGCGGCCTCGCCGCCTTCGTGCGCGCCAATCCCGAGCTGCTGCGCGCCGACACCGTCATGGTGTGCGACACGGGCAACGCCGAGGCGGGGCTGCCCACCATCACCACCGACCTGCGCGGCGTCGTCCACGCCACCGTCACCGTCCGCACCCTCGCCGGGCCCGTGCACTCCGGCTCCTTCGGCGGCCCCACGCCCGACCCGCTCACCGCGCTGATCCGGATGCTGGCCACCCTGCACGACGCGACGGGCGACACCACCGTCACCGGCCTGGACAACTCCGGCCGCTGGTACGGCGCCGGCTACCCCGAGGAGCGCTACCGCCGCGACACCGGCGTCCTGCCCGGCGTCCGCCTCGCCGGCAGCGGCACGGTCGCGGACATGCTGTGGGCCCGGCCCGCGCTGACCGTGGTCGGCATCGACTGCCCGCCGGTGATCGGCTCGGCCCCCGCCGTGCAGGGCGAGGTCCGCGCCAGGCTCGGCCTGCGGCTCCCGCACGGATGCGACCCGGACCGTGCCTGGCGCGCGCTCAAGGCCCACCTGGAGGCCGCCGCCCCCTGGAACGCCGAGGCCGAGGTCGTCTGCCTCTCCCACAGCCGCCCCTTCCGCTCCCGCACCGACGGCCCCGCCTACGGACGGCTCGCCAAGGCGCTGCAGGAGGCGTTCGGCAAGGAGACGACCACTACCGGCCAGGGCGGCTCGATTCCCACCTGCGACGCCCTGCAACAGACCTACCCGCACGCGGAGATCATGCTCGTGGGCGTCGAGGAGCCGCGCTGCCTCATCCACGCCCCCAACGAGAGCGTCGATCCGGCCGAGATCGAAAACATGGCGCTCGCCCAGGCGCTTTTCCTGACCGGGCTGGGGGAGCCGTGGAGCTGAGCTCGACGCACGTCCCGCCGGCCCGCCCGGCCCCCTTCTCACCGGCCGAGATGGAGCTGCACCTGAACCGGCTGCGCCGGGTGGCCCCCGGCCTCCACGCCTGCGTCGACACCGGCCGGGCCCGCGACTGGGCCCGCGACGCCACCGCCCGGGCCGCTTTCGCGGCCGACGACTTCGGTGACGAGCACGCCGGCGGCCGGGGCACCTCCTACGTCCGCGCCCAGGCCCACAACCTCACCGCCCGCGCCGAGGGCATCCGCCGGCTCCTCGCCCTCATACGCGGCGACCGGGCCCCCGCCCGCACCACCGTCGTCGACGTCCTCGGCGGCGACGGACTCGTGCGGCGCGTGGCCGGCCGGCTGGGGATGACCGACGTCGCGGTACTGACCTGCGACGCCTCCCCCTACATGGTGCGCGCGGCCTGGTCGGCCCGGTGCCCGGCCCTGTTGCAGCGCGCCGACCGGCTGCTGCAGCACGACGGTTCCGTCGACGGGGTCCTGGTCGCCTACGGCTCGCACCACATCGCGCCGCGCGACCGCGCGGAACTGGCGCGAGAGGCCCACCGCGTGCTGCGCCCGGGCGGGGTGATGGTGCTGCACGACTTCCTGGTGGGCTCGCCGATGGACACCTGGTTCGGCGAGGTCGTCGACCGGTACTCGCGCACCGGGCACACCTTTGAGCATTTCACCCGCGAGGACATCGGGAATTACCTGACGAAGGCGGGATTCGAACCGGTGGAGGTGATCTCGATGAACGATCCTTACACCGCCGGTGCCGCCACCCCGGAAGCAGCGGAAATCGATCTGGGCCATTACCTGCTGGATATGTACGGGCTGACCGGGATCGAGGATATCCACGGCCCGGAGGCGGCGCGCCGGACCATCGGCCTGGCGAAAGGGATCTTCCGCGAAGTAGGCGCGGACGGCACGGTCCACGGGTTCTCCATGCGGTACGACATGTCGTCAAAGGTGTGGAAGTGTACGGTGCCCAGAACCGCCGTCGTCGGCATTGGCCGAAAGCCGGTATAGGTCGGAAGTCCCGGTAGGAATCCTGGGTCTCCAGCCCCATGCGGAGGATCGAAAGCTGTGGTTAGTATCAAATCCAGCTGTTCCGCAAGGAGCTGAGGAGGGCCGAACGTGGACCTGATAACGGGGGCGAACGACGGCACAGCGGAAGGAGAGACCCTCATTTCCTGGCAGGCGCCGCCACTGAAGTTCGGAATCGGCGCCACCCGGGAGATCGGCTACGAACTCGCCAGAGCCGGACTCCGCTCCGTGCTCCTGGTGACCGACCCGACGCTGGCCGCACTGGGACTGGCGGCCCAGGTCGCCAAGAGGATCGAGCAGGACGGCGTGGCGGTGACGGTCTTCGACCGGACGCTCGTCGAACCCACCGACGCGAGCTGCACCGACGCGGCGCGCGAACTCGCCCACCTCGACATCGACGGCTACGTCGGCCTGGGAGGCGGCAGTTCGCTCGACACCGCCAAGATGATCAACCTGCTGCACAGCCACCCCGGCCGGGCCGTCCGCGACTACCTCAACAAGCCGATCGGCGCCGCCGCCGCGATCCCCGGGCCGCTCAAGCCTCTGATCGCCGTGCCCACCACCGCCGGCAGCGGCAGCGAGTGCACCGCCATGGTCGCCCTCGGCGTCACCGGACTGAACGTCAAGACGGGCATCAGCGACCCGTTCCTGCGCCCCTCGCTCGCCCTGGTCGACCCGCTCAACACCGTCACCCTGCCCGCGGCCGTCACCGCCGCCTCCGGGTACGACGTGCTCACCCACGCCTGCGAGTCGTACACGGCCCGCCCCTACGACCGTCGCCCCGCCTACCGCACCCCGGCCGACCGGCCCCTGTACATCGGCGCCAACCCGGTCAGCGACATCTGGGCCGAGGAGGCCCTGCGACTCGTCGGCCGGTACCTGCGCAGGGCCGTCCTCAACCCGCACGACCTGGAGGCCAGGACGGGGATGAGCCGGGCCGCCACCTTCGCCGGGCTCGGCTTCGGCAACGCCGGCACCCACATCCCGCACGCCTGCGCCTACCCCGTCGCCGGTCTCGTCCGCGAGTACCGGCCACCCGGCTACGACGTCGGGCACGCGATGGTGCCGCACGGCAGCGCCGTCGTCTGTACGGCCGCCGCCGCGTTCGCCTTCACCTACCCGACCGCCCCCGAGCGCCACCTGCGGGCGGCCGAGCTGCTGGGCGCGAACCTCGCCGGTGTCACCGCCGCCAACGGCGCGGACGCACTGCCCGCCACCTTGCAGAGCCTCGTCGCGGACACCCAGGGCCCCACCGGCCTCGGCGACTTCGGCTACACCCGGCGCGACCTGCCCGCGCTGGTCGACGGCGCGCTCAAGCAGCAACGGCTGCTGGTGTGCTGCCCCCGTGACGTGGCCGCCCGCGACCTGCAGAGGATTCTGGCCGGTTCACTCGACGGCTGACCGCCGTGCCGTGTCCCCACCAAGGAAGCCTGGTGTCCCCGTGAACGTCCATGCGAACGTCCCCGTGAACCCCGCGGCTCCACCTCACCACGCGGCCGTCATCGCGGGAAAGCACGTCCCCACGGCCGAGTGGATCGACGTCCTGGACCCCGCCGACGGCCGCCCCTTCGCACGCGTCGCCCGGTGCGGCGCCGCGGAGACCGACGAGGCCGTGGCCGCCGCCCGCGAGACCTACGAGCACACCTGGCGGGACACCACGCCCGCCGAACGCGGCCGCGTCTGCCGCCGCATCGCCGACGGGCTGCGCGCCGGGCGCGACCTGCTCGCCGAGACCGAGACCCGCGACACCGGCAAGCCCATCGGGCAGTCCCGCACCGACGTCGACGTCGCCGCCCGCTACTTCGAGTTCTACGGCGGCGCCATCGAGGCACTCGGCGGCGAGACCCTGATCAGCCGGCCCGACCTGCTCGCCTTCACCCTGCGCGAGCCCTACGGCGTGTGCGGCCACATCATTCCGTGGAACTACCCCCTCCAGGTCGCGGCCCGCACCGTGGCCCCGGCGCTGGCGGCCGGCAACTGCTGCGTCCTCAAGCCCGCCGAGGACGCCCCGCTCACCCCGGTCCTGCTCGCCGGCATCGCCCTGGAGGCCGGCCTGCCGCCGGGCGCGCTCAACGTCGTGCCGGGGTACGGGCATGAGGCGGGCGCCGCCCTCGCCGCGCACCCCGGGGTGGACCACCTCGCCTTCACCGGCTCCCGCGAGGTCGGCGCGTCGGTGATGGCGGCGGCGGCCCGCAACATCGTGCCCGTCACCCTCGAACTGGGCGGCAAGTCACCCCACATCGTCCTCCCCGACTACGACCCCGCACGCGCGGTACCGCTGATCGTCGCCTCCATCACCGAGCACGCGGGCCAGAACTGCTCGGCGGGCAGCCGGCTGCTCGTCCACGCCGCCGTCCACGACGAGCTCGTCGCTGCCCTCGCGGCCGCCTTCCGCGCCCTGCGCATCGGCCCCGGGCTCACCGACCCCGACCTCGGACCGCTGATCTCCGCGCCCCAGCGCGAGCGCGTCCTCGGCCACCTCCGGCAGGGCCGCCGCGACTGCGTCACCGTCACCGGCGGCGGGATCCCGGCCGGAGCGGCCTACGAGCAGGGCTTCTACGTCGAACCCACCCTCCTGGACCGGGTGGACCCGAGGCACCCGGTCTTCACCGAGGAGATCTTCGGGCCCGTCCTCGCCGTCACGTCCTTCGACACGCTCGGCGAGGCCGTCCGCCTCGCGGAGGCCACCAGCTACGGGCTCGCCGCCGGAGTCTGGACGCGTGACGTGGGCACCGCCCACCGGCTCGCCCGGCAGCTGCGCACCGGGCAGGTCTTCGTGAACAACTACAGCGCCGCCGGCGGGGTGGAGCTGCCCTTCGGCGGCTGCAAACGCTCCGGGATCGGCGTGGAAAAGGGATTTGAGGCACTGCGTGAATACACGCGCTGCAAAACGGTCGCGATCCACACGCGGCCGTGGGAATCGTCGGCTTCCGATGAAGAGGGGTGCGAAGGGTGAACCATGTCCGAGAGGAGCGAAGTGCGAAGACACATGACCGGGAGATCTGTGCCGTGTGCGGCGTCCGGTCGACCTCGGCCGCGGCACTCGTCGACGCCCTCGACGAAATGCATGTCGCGCTCGCCGCGGCGCAGAAATTGCTCGCCGAGTTCTTCGCCGAACACAGCGAGGACCGCGACCCACCGGGCGGGGGCCCGGCCTGCGGTCGCGACACGGCCGTCCAGCAGGCCCTTTCCCTGCTGACGCCACGGGAGCGCGAGGTCCTGGGGCTGGTGGCCCAGGGAAAGTCCAACCGGCAGGTCGCCAGTTCGCTGGAGATATCCGAGAAGACCGTCAAGAACCACCTGTCCGCGGTGTTCTCCAAAGTGGGCGCGGCGGACCGCACACAGGCCGTGGTGTTCGGCATCCGAGGCGGTCTCGTCCGGATCGGCGGGGCCGCCTGACGCATGGTGTCAGTGTGCGGCAATGCGTGGCCGACGGACAGCGCACGGACTGTCGGCCCACCACGAATCCCTGCCACATTGGGGGACATGCTGAAAAACGTGGCCGCAGTACTGCTCGACAACGTCCATCCCTTTGAACTCGGTGTCGTCTGCGAAGTGTTCGGCATCGACCGGCAGTCGGAGGGGCTGCCCGCATACGACTTCGCGCTCGTCGCGGCGGAGTCCTTCTCGGTGCGGGCCGTCCCCGGCTTCACCATCAGCACGCCGTACGGCCTCGACCGCCTGGAGGACGCCGACCTGATAGCCGTGCCGGTCGGGGACGACTTCCACACCCGCGAGTTCCCGCCGGAGCTGCTGGAGGCCCTGCGCCGGGCCGTGTTCCGCGGCGCGCGGGTGCTCAGCGTCTGCGTGGGCGCGTTCGTCCTCGCCGCCGCCGGCCTGCTGGACGGCCGCCGCTGCACCACGCACTGGCGGTACGCCGCCGCGCTCGCCGACCGCTACCCCAAGGCCCTCGTCGAGCCCGGAGTGCTCTACGTCGACGCCGACCCGGTGATCACCTCCGCGGGCACCTCGGCGGGCATCGACGCCTGCCTCCACCTCGTCCGCAAGCTGCAGGGCAGCGAGGTCGCCAACGCCATAGCCCGCCGGATGGTGGTGCCCCCGCACCGTGAGGGCGGCCAGGCCCAGTACATCGAACGGCCCGTCCCCGACTGCCGCGAGGACGGCGTGCGCCAGGTGCTGGCCTGGATGGAGCTCCACCTCGACAAGGAACTGACCGTGGAACAGCTCGCCGCCCAGGCGTGCATGTCCCCGCGGACCTTCGCCCGCCGCTTCCGGCAGGAGACCGGCACCACGCCCTACCGCTGGCTGCTCGGCCAGCGGGTGCTCTTCGCGCAGCGGCTGCTGGAGCGCACGGACGACACGGTGGAGTCCGTGGCCGCCCGCACCGGATTTACCAACGCCGCCGCCCTGCGCCACCAGTTCGTCCGCTCGCTCGGCACCACCCCGCACACCTACCGACGCATGTTCCGGGGCCCCGCACGGCTGTGACGGCCCGGGCGCCCGGCCGAATGGAGGACAACCATGCTGCACATCGCGGTGATCGGCGCGACCGGAGCGGTCGGCCGGGAGTGCCTCGGCCTCCTCGACGGCGGCATCGTGCCCGTGGCCCGGGTGACCGCCGCCGCCTCCCCGCGCAGCGCCGGCCACGACCTGGGCGCCGAACTCGGCCTGAAGCTGCCCATGGCACCGGTCACGGCCCTCGACGATCTCGACCCCGAGGGCCTGGACGTGGCCGTCCTCAGCGCGGGCGCCGACATCAGCAGAGCCCGGGCGCGACGGCTGGCATCGGCCGGCGCGCTCGTCGTCGACAACAGCTCCGCGTTCCGCATGGATCCCGCCGTCCCCCTGGTCGTACCGCAGGTCAACCCGCACGAGCTGGCCGTCCGGCCCGCGAGCGGCATCGTCGCCAACCCCAACTGCTCGACCATCCAGCTCGTACGGGCCCTCCACCCGCTGCACACCCTCGCCGGGCTGGAGAGCGTCGTCGTCTGCACCTACCAGGCGGCCTCCGGGGGCGGCCTGCGCGGCCTGGACGAACTGGCCGGGGACTCGGCCGCGCTGCTCGCCTCCGCGGGCGCCGGGCCCACCCGGCCGGGCGGCCGCTTCGGACAGCCGCTGGCCTTCAACCTGGTGCCCGAGATAGGGCTGCCGGACGGGACCGGCTTCACCCACGAGGAGCGCAAGCTCGCCCGCGAGCCACGCAAGATCCTCGGCCTGCCCCGGCTGCGGCTGACCGCGACCGCCGTGCGCGTGCCGGTCTTCCACTGCCACTCCGAGGCCGTGTACGTACGGCTGCGCGAACCCGTCACGGCCGGTGCGGTCCAGGAGGCGCTGGCGGCGGCGCCGGGCCTGCGCGTCCACCGGGACGGCTACCCGATGCCGCGCACGGTCTTCGACGGCCCGGAGAGCCGGGCCGCCGTGCACGTCGGGCGCATCCGTGTCGAGCCGGACGACCCGCGCGGGGTCTGGCTGTGGGTCGTCGCCGACAACCTGTGGGTCGGCGCGGCGCTCAACGCCCTGCAGATCGTGCAGACGGCGGTGCGGCGGGGGTGGCTGCGGTGAACGCGCCCGCCGCCCCCCTGGTGCTCAAGTTCGGCGGCTCCGCGTTCGCCGAGCTCGACGGGTTCACGCGCATCGCCCGCTACGTGGCCGGGCGTGCCGCCGCTGCCGGGCGGCCGGTGGTCGTGGTGGTCAGTGCCATGTCCGGTACCACCGGCCGGCTGCAGGAGACCCTCGACCACCTCGCCCCCGACCCGCCCGGCGAGGCCGCGGCCATGCTGCTCACCAGCGGCGAGACCGTCAGCGTCGCCCTGCTGGCCGCCGCCCTGGGCGCGGCCGGCCTGCCGGCGAGCGCCGTCCCCGCCGCCGGCACCGGCCTGCTCGGCGAGGGCCCGCCGCAGCACGCCGAGCTGATCCGCGCCGACCCTGCTCCCCTGCGTGCCGCCCTCGGCGCCCGCCGCGTCGCGGTGGTGCCCGGCGGCCAGGCCGTGGACGGTGCCGGGCACACCGTCATGCTGGGCCGCAACAGTTCCGACCTGTCGGCGGTCGCCCTCGCGGGCGGCCTGGGCGCGCCCGTCTGCGAGCTCTTCTCCGACGTCCCGGGTGTCTGCACCGCCGACCCCCGCCTGGTCCCGGCCGCGCGGACCCTCGGCGGCGTCGACTACGCGACGGTCGACCGCATGTCGCGGCACGGGGCCAAGGTCGTCCACACCCGCGCCGTCACCTGGGCCCGGCGCACCGGCGTCCTGCTGCACTGCCGTCCGCTGCCGCCGCTCGCCGGCGAGGGCACGACGGTCGGCCGGGGCCCGGCCTCCGCGGCGGTCGTCGTGGCCGCCCACGACGACCGGCTCAGCCGCGTCACCGCCCTCTTCTCGGACGGGCGCGCCGAACACGCCCTCGTCCCGCACGCCGAGGCGCCGGGCCGGGCCCGCCGCGCCCACGAGAGGCTGTTCCCCGGGGCGGAGCGGGCCTTGGGCGGCAGGGCTGCCGGGCCCCTGCCGCCCAAGGCCCGCTCCCCGCACAGTGATGTGCTGATCACATGAGCCTCTCACGCGAGAGGGGCCGGTACGGATGTCCGTACCGGCCCCTTCCCGTCCGCCCCGGGCGCTGACGCGCCTTACAGCGACGGGTACAGCGGGTGCTTGTCCGCCAGGGCCGTGACCCGGCCGCGCAGCGCCTGGGCGTCGGCGTCCCCGAAGGGGGAGGGAGCCTTCAGCGCCTCGGCGATGATGTCGGCGACCTCGCGGAAGTCCTCCGCCTGGAAGCCGCGGGTGGCCAGCGCCGGCGTGCCGATCCGCAGACCCGAGGTGACCATCGGGGGCCGGGGGTCGTTCGGGATGGCGTTGCGGTTGACCGTGATGCCGACCTCGTGGAGGCGGTCCTCGGCCTGCTGGCCGTCCAGCTCGGAGTTGCGCAGGTCCACTAGGACCAGGTGCACGTCCGTGCCGCCGGAGAGGACGGAGACGCCCGCCTCCTTGACGTCGTCCTGCATCAGGCGCTCGGCGAGGATCTTCGCGCCCTCCAGCGTGCGCTGCTGGCGCTCCTTGAACTCCTCGCTCGCCGCGACCTTGAAGGAGACCGCCTTCGCCGCGATGACGTGCTCCAGCGGACCGCCCTGCTGGCCGGGGAAGACCGCGGAGTTGATCTTCTTGGCGAGCTCGGCCGTCGAGAGGATCACACCGCCGCGCGGACCACCGAGGGTCTTGTGCGTGGTGGTGGTCACGACGTGCGCGTGCGGCACCGGGGAGGGGTGCAGCCCGGCGGCGACGAGGCCCGCGAAGTGGGCCATGTCGACCATCAGGTACGCGCCGACCTCGTCCGCGATCCTGCGGAAGGCCGCGAAGTCCAGCTGGCGCGGGTAGGCCGACCAGCCGGCGACGATCAGCTTCGGGCGGTGCTCCTTGGCGAGGCGCTCGACCTCGTCCATGTCGACCAGGTTGGTGGCCTCGTCGACGTGGTAGGCGACCACGTTGTAGAGCTTGCCGGAGAAGTTGATCTTCATGCCGTGGGTCAGGTGCCCGCCGTGCGCGAGGTTCAGACCCAGGATGGTGTCGCCGGGGCTGAGCAGGGCGAACATCGCGGCGGCGTTGGCCTGTGCGCCGGAGTGCGGCTGCACGTTGGCGTGCTCGGCGCCGAAGAGCGCCTTGATGCGGTCGATCGCGATCTGCTCGACGACGTCGACGTGCTCGCAGCCACCGTAGTAACGGCGGCCCGGGTAGCCCTCGGCGTACTTGTTGGTGAGGACCGAGCCCTGGGCCTCCATGACCGCGACCGGAGCGAAGTTCTCCGAGGCGATCATCTCAAGGGTGGACTGCTGGCGGTGGAGTTCGGCGTCGACGGCGGCGGCGACGTCGGGGTCGAGCTCATGGAGGGAGCTGTTCAGAAGCGACATGAGTTCTTCCTGGGCGGGGGGAGAGGCGGGGTCAGCCGGCGAAGGCGGTGTACTCGTCGGCGGACATCAGGTCCTCCGGCTCGTCCGTGATCTTCACCTTGAACAGCCAGCCGCCCTCGAAGGGGGCGGTATTCACCAGCGCCGGGTCGTTCACGACGTCCTCGTTGATCTCGACGATCTCGCCCGTGACGGGGGCGAAGAGGTCGCTGACCGACTTGGTCGACTCCAGCTCACCACAGGTCTCGCCCGCGGTCACCGTGTCGCCGACGGGCGGCAGCTGGGCGTAGACGACATCGCCGAGCGCGTTGGCCGCGAACTCGGTGATGCCGACCGTCGCCACGCCGTTCTCGACGGCCGAGAGCCACTCGTGCTCCTTGCTGTAACGGAGCTGCTGGGGGTTGCTCATGACTAGATTCTCCTGTACGCGCGTGGGTGCTGGTGCAAGGGGTCTTGACGGGTGGGACGAGCGGACTCAGCGTTCCCGCTTGTAGAACGGCAGGGCGACGACCTCGTACGGCTCATGGGCGCCGCGAATGTCCACCGATACCCCATCCGTGCCGGGCGCGGCGTGCGCCGCGTCGACGTAGGCGATCGCGATCGGCTTGCCGAGGGTGGGGGAGGGGGCGCCCGAGGTGACCTCGCCCACCACCTGGCCGCCGACCGTCACGGGGTAGCCGGCGCGCGGCACGCGGCGGCCGGTCGCGATCAGGCCGACCAGCTTGCGCGGCGGCGCGGCCTCGGCCCGCGCGGCGGCGGCCAGCAGCGCCTCGCGGCCCACGAAGTCCCCGCCGCCTGCGGACTTGTCGAACTTCACGACCCGGCCCAGCCCCGCGTCGAACGGCGTGGTGGCGGTGGTCAGCTCGTGCCCGTACAGCGGCATGCCCGCCTCCAGGCGCAGCGTGTCGCGGCAGGAGAGGCCGCAGGGCACCAGGCCCGCGTCCGCGCCCGCCTCGGTGAGCGCCTGCCACAGCTTCCCGGCGTCGGCGGGGGCGACGAAGAGCTCGAAGCCGTCCTCGCCGGTGTAGCCGGTACGGGCGATCAGCGCGGGCACGCCCGCGACGGTGCCCGGCAGGCCCGCGTAGTACTTCAGCCCGTCCAGGTCGGCGTCCGTGACCGATTTGAGGATGCCGGGGGAGGCGGGGCCCTGGACGGCGATCAGCGCGTAGTGGTCGCGGTCGTCGCGCACGGCCGTCCCGAAGCCGGCGGCGCGCTCGGTGAGCGCGTCCAGCACGACCTGGGCGTTGGATGCGTTGGCGACCACCATGTATTCCTCGTCCGCCAGGCGGTAGACGATCAGGTCGTCCAGGATGCCGCCCTCGGCGTCGCAGATCATGGTGTAGCGGGCGCGGCCGACGGCCAGCGCGGACAGGTTGCCCACCAGGGCGTAGTCGAGGGCCTGCCCGGCCTGGGGGCCCGTAAGGGTGATCTCGCCCATGTGGGAGAGGTCGAAGAGACCGGCGCGGGTGCGCACGGCGAGGTGCTCGTCGCGCTCGCTGCCGTAGCGCAGGGGCATGTCCCAGCCCGCGAAGTCGGTCATGGTGGCGCCCAGGCCGCGGTGCACGGCGTCGAGGGCGGTATGGCGGGGGGCTTCGGTCATGGTCAGGCTCCCGGACACGAGTCGGAGGTCGGCCCTCCCCATCTGTCATCGGAACCTGAGAGGTTCACCGGGAGCCCGTGGGTCCCCCGGCTTGCACCTTGGGTGGGGCCACCGCCACGAGGAACGGGGCCCGCTTTTCAGATCTGCCTCACCCGCGCGGTACGGGGCCTGAGAGATTCAAGGGAGGAACTTGCTCCTTCGGCGCCCGGTGCACAAGGCACCAGGACTCTCCCGCGCGGATTCGAGCGGCCGGTATGCAGTTGATAGACATGCCGTTGGCGCGCACATCATTGCACGTACGAGCGTGCGAGGGGCTGCCCACTCCCGCATGAATTGGATTACCTTTTCTTTACGGTCCGTGGGTAGGGGGCAGGCAGCGGACGGGGGAGGGGAAGGCGATCACGGTGCGTACGGACGTCCAGGGGGAGGTGCCGGCCGCCGCGACGGCGGGGCCGCCCACGGGGGTGCGGGACCTGCGCGGCGCCGGCCGCGCCGAGCTGCGCTATCCGCTCGGTGACCTGCTCGTCGTCTCCGGGATGCCCGGCAGCGGCAAGTCCACGCTGATGCGGCGCGCCGTGGCCGCGGCGGACGCCCGGGGCGCTGCCGTCCACCGCGTGGACTCCCAGGACTCCCGCGAGCGCGTGGAGCGGCGGACGCCGCAGTGGCTGCCGTACGCGGTCTACCGCCCGCTCGTGCGCCTGGCGCATTACGGTGCGCTGCGGCGCGCGCTGCGCTCGGACGGGAGCGTCGTGGTGCACGACTGCGGTGAGCGCGGCTGGGTGCGCCGCTGGCTCGCGCGCGACGCGCGGCGCCGGGGCGGCGCGGTGCACGTGCTGCTGCTCGCCGTGGAGCCGCACACCGCGCTCGCCGGCCAGGCGGAGCGCGGCCGCCGCGTCTCGCGCCAGGCCTTCGCCCGCCACCACCGCGCGATGACCCGCCTCCTGACGGACGCCACCACCGGCCGCACCCCCCCGGGCGCGGCCTCGGCCACCCTCCTCGACCGCCCCGCCGCCGACACCCTCACCACCATCGCCTTCGGCTGACGGCCCGTGGCGGCTCCCCCGGCCCGCGCGGACCCCGGGGCCCTACGGGGCACCGGCGCAGAGGGAGGCGGGGTGCAGCCGTTAAGGTGCGGGTGCGGTGGTGACGAGACGGTGGTTGGGACAGGTGAGCGTGTCCGAGCAGTACGGGTGGGGCCCGGAGCAGGGTGGCGGCGGCGCCGGGGCGTGGCCTGCCAATGAACTCGAAGAGGTGCTCGCCGCCTCCCTGGGCGCGCCCGACGCGGGCGCGCGCATCGTGGAGGTGCTCGGCCGCAGCAGCGTGTGGATCCCGCTGCCCAACGGCGGCTCGGCCGGCAGCCCCGGCCTCGACCTGCCCACCATGGAGCTGGACGGTGCGGCGTACGTGCCCGTCTTCAGCTCCCGGGAGCAGTTCCTGCGGGTCGCGGGGGAGCGGATGCCGTTCGCCGTGGCCCCCGCCGTGGAGTTCGCCCGCGGCCTGCCCCCGCAGGTCGGCATCGCCGTCAACCCCGAGGGCGCGGTCGGCGTGCCCCTGCCGCCGCCCGCCGTCGCCGCACTGTGCCGGGCCGGCCGCACGGCCCTGGACGGCGACGCCACCGGCGGCCGGGTGCGGTTGTTCGAGCCGGACTGGCAGGAGGAGCCCACCGCGTTCCTGGCCGCCGCCGGCCTGCAGTTCGCGGCCGCCCAGGTCGTACGGACCGCTCGCCGCACCCTGGCCAGCGTGGAGGGCGCCGGCCCCGCGCTGTTCGTCGGGGTGGAGCTGGACCTGCCCGACCCCGCGAGCCGCACCGCCGCCATGGAGGCGCTCGGCCGGGCACTGGGCGAGGCGGCCGTTGTCTGGCCCGTACAACTGGTCTTCCTGGACGTCGCACACGACCCCGTGGCCGACTGGATGCGCGACCGGGTGCGTCCGTTCTACGACCGTGACCTGTGACAGCCCTCATGCCCGCCGCCGCGGGCTCGTAAGCTGGTTGGAACAGACGGCCAAGAGAAGAGGCGGACCCAGGTGAGCGCGGGCGCGGAGAGCGGCGTGGAGCAGGTGCTGCGCCAAGTGGCGCCCGGCAGGTACGACACGTACGAGGCGCTGCTGGGCGCGCTCGCCGAGGGCCGGGTCTGGATGCTGCTGTGGCACGGCCAGGCCGGGTCCCCCGACGCCCAGTACGGCAACATGGAGGTCGACGGCCTCGGCTACGCCCCCTGCGTGACCTCCGCGCAGGAGCTCGCCGCCAGCGGCTGGAACCGCGCCCACGAGGTCGTCTCCGGCCGGGACATCGCCGCCTCCCTCTACCCCGACCGCTGGGGCCTGTGGCTCAACCCGCACGCGCCCGGCGGCGGCGTCGGCATCCCCTGGCCCGACCTGCGCCGGATCACCGCCGGTCTGGACCGGCTGCCCGCCGGACCCCTGCGGCTGAGCGAACCGGCCGTGGACATTCCGCAGTTCTACGCCCTGCTCGGGCAGAACGCCCACCGCACCCCCGTGGTGCGGTCGCTGCGCCGCGCCTGGGTTCAGCCCGCGCTGGGCACGCCCTACCTGGCCATCGGGCTCGACCTCTACGACACCTCACCGGTGGCCGTGGAGTCCGTGCGGCTGATGATGCAGCAGTCGGTCGGCGTGGTCCCGGAGGGGCTGCCCGTCTCGACGGTGTCGATGGCGGACGAGTACGACCCGGTCGCGATGTGGATGCGCGCCAACGCGCGGCCCTTCTTCGACCGTGACGCCTACGGCGCGGCCGCCCCTGCCCCTGCCGCAGGCCATGCCGCCGGCTACGGCTACCCCCCGCAGCAGGGCTGGCAGGCCGGGGCGTACTGACCCCTTCGCCGGGTCACCGCCCCGCTCCCGGGCGACCCGTGTCCGTATAACGGAAGCCCCCTACGCACATCACGGTTGCGCATACATTGCGGATGAGGTCTGGCGGGTGATCGCCGGCGCGTTGAAGACTCCCGCCAACAAGGGCCGTCCGGCCCCGCGTACGACGCTTCTCCCGTACGACCTGCTCAGCGTGCACGTCCCGCACCTCCCGCACTTCCTGCACCGCTGCACCTCGCGCACCTCCGCACCATTCGCACCTGATGTGAACCAGCCGCTCTGCATGCGGCGGGCGTTGGGCCGGTCGACGCCGGTCGAGAGGGGTCCACCAGACGATGACGGCACCACTGCACGATACGGGCGCGGCCGAGGCCGCCGCCGACGGTGTGGTAACTGTCCCCGCCGGCGTACCGGCGAAGGCCATCGAGGGCCGTTCCCCCTGGCGCATCGCCTGGATGCGGCTCAAGCGCGACAAGGTGGCCCTGACCGGCGGCATCGTGGTGGTGCTGCTCGTCCTGGTCGCGCTCTTCGCGCCGGTCATCGTGGGACTGTTCGGGCATCCACCGAACGAATTCCATGAAGAAACGATTGATCCGCTGTTCAGTACCCCCAAGGAGGCCTGGGGAGGGATCAATTCGGACTTCCTCTTCGGCGTCGAACCGGGCAACGGCCGCGACGTGTTCAGCCGGGTCGTCTACGGCGCCCGCATCTCGCTGCTCGTGGCCTTCCTCGCGGCGGTCGTCGCCGTGCTGATCGGCACGGTGCTGGGCATCGTCGCCGGCTACTTCGGCGGCTGGATCGACGCGGTCGTCAGCCGCGTCATGGACCTGCTGCTGGCCTTCCCCCAGCTGCTGTTCATCATCGCGCTCGTCTCGGTCGTCCCCAACTCGCTGTGGGGGCTCTCGGGTTCGGGGGTGCGCATGGCCGTGCTCATCGCGGTGATCGGGTTCTTCGGCTGGCCGTACGTCGGGCGCATCGTGCGAGGTCAGACGCTTTCGCTCAGGGAGCGCGAGTATGTGGAGGCGGCCCGCAGCCTCGGTGCCGGGCGGCTGTACATCCTCTTCCGTGAGCTGCTGCCCAACCTGGTGGCCCCCATCACCGTGTACGCCACGCTGATGATCCCCACCAACGTGCTCACCGAGGCCGCCCTCAGCTTCCTCGGCGCGGGCGTGAAGCCGCCGACCGCGTCCTGGGGGCAGATGCTCTCCAAGGCCGTCTCGACCTACGAGGCCGACCCCATATTCATGATCATCCCCGGTCTGGCCATCTTCGTCACCGTGCTGGCCTTCAACCTCTTCGGCGACGGCGTACGGGACGCGCTGGACCCCAAGGGCTCGCGCTGACGCGCCGGCCCCACCGACCACCCGAGCCCACCGCCCCTGTCGATCCGTCAGGAGGCCGTTCCCGAAATCCGCCGGCCCGCTCCCCGGGCGGCGACAATCACGGAGGTCGCGACATCTTGACTCACCGGAGTACTTCGAGGCGCCAACTGGCCGCGGGGGCGGCCCTCGTGGTCGCGGCCCTGATCGGCACCAGCGCATGCGGCGGTGGCGGCAGCAGCAAGGAGGGCAAGGGCGGCGGCAAGGCCCCCGGCTTCAACGCCGCCGTCGACAAGCTGGCCAGTTCCTCCGACAAGAAGGGCGGCGAGCTGAAGTTCATCGGCACGCAGGACGCCGACAGCTGGGACCCCCAGCGCGGCTACTACGGCTTCATGTGGGACTTCGCCCGCTACTACACCCGCACCCTGGTCACTCCCAAGGCCGCACCCGGACCGGAGAGCTCGACGGTCGTCCCGGACATGGCCACCGACACCGGCAAGCTCTCGGACGACAAGAAGACCTACACCTTCACCCTGCGTGACGGCCTGACGTGGGAGGACGGCCAGCCGGTCACCGCCCAGCAGATCAAGTACGGCATCGAGCGCACCTGGGCGCAGGACAAGATCTCCGGCGGCCCGACCTGGCTGATGCAGGTCCTGGACCCGGACAAGGAGTACAAGGGCCCCTACAAGGACGAGAGCAAGGACAAGCTCGGCCTGAAGGCGATCGAGACGCCGGACGAGAAGACCATCATCTTCAAACTCCCCAAGCCCAACGGCGACTTCCTGCAGATGCTGGCCATCCCGGCGGCCGGCCCGGTGCGCCCGGACAAGGACACCGCGGAGAAGTACGGGCAGAAGCCCTTCTCCAACGGCCCCTACAAGTGGGTCTCCTACGAGCCCAACAAAGGCCTGCAGCTGACCCGCAACGACAAGTGGAACCGGGACTCCGACCCGGTCCGCAAGGCGCTGCCGGACAAGATCTCGGTCAAGCTGACCACCAACGCCGACGACATGGACAACCGTCTGATCGCCGGCGACTACGACGTCGACATCAACGCCACCGGCATGGGCTCGGCCGGCCGCCAGAAGGCACTGCAGTCCGCCAAGGCCAACGTCGACAACCCGCAGACCGGCTTCATCCGCTACGCGGCCTTCCCCAAGTCCGTCGCGCCGTTCGACAACGAGCACTGCCGCAAGGCGGTCATCTACGCCGCCGACCACACCTCGCTGCAGACCGCCCGCGGCGGCCCCGAGGCGGGCGGTGACATCGGCACCAGCATGCTGCCGCCGGCCGTCAAGGGCTACGACCCGGGCTACGACCCCTTCCAGCTCAAGCAGGGCAAGCCCGACGAGGCCAAGGCCAAGGAGGAGCTGAAGGCCTGCGGCAAGCCGGAGGGCTTCAAGACCACCATCGCCGTCCGCAACAACAAGTCGCCGGAGATCGCCACCGCCGAGTCGCTGCAGGCGTCCTTGAAGAAGGTCGGCATCGAGGCCCAGATCGACCAGTACGACGGCGCGCAGGCCGCCGGCATCGTCGGCGCCCCCAAGAACGTCAAGGCCAAGAACTACGGGATCATCATCTTCGGCTGGGGCGCGGACTTCCCCAGCGGCCAGGGCTTCCTGCAGCCGATGGCGGACGGCCGCTTCATCCAGGAGAGCGGCAACAACAACTACACCGAACTCAATGACCCGGAGATCAACAAGCTCTTCGACCAGGCCATCGCGGAGACCGACCCCGAGAAGGCGGGGAAGATCTTCCAGGAGGCCAACAAGAAGGTGACCGAGGGCGCCTGGTACCTGCCCTTCACCTACGAGAAGAACATCATCTGGCGCAGCTCCCGGCTGACCAACGTCTACACGGCCGACTCCTACAACGGCCGCTACGACTACGCCTCGCTCGGTGTCGTCAAGTGACAGTCCGTCCGCTCCACCGGCGCACCCGCCGCTAGGCCCGAAGGGCAGGTGAGGGCCGCGCGCGGTGGCCCGGGACGCCCCCAGGGGATCCCGGGCCACCGCCGGGCCGAACGCAGTGTTCGCTTACATCGTCAGACGGCTGATCGCCGTCATCGTGATGCTGCTCGTGGTCACCCTGGTGACCTTCGGCATCTTCTTCGCGATCCCGAAGCTCACCGGGGCCGACCCCGCCGCCCTGTACGTCGGCAAGCAGGCGGACCCGGCCACCATCGAGGGCATCCGGGAGAAGCTCGGGCTCGGTGATCCGATCCTGGTGCAGTTCTGGCACTTCGTCTCCGGCATCTTCGCCGGTCGCGACTACGCCGGCGGCGGAAGCTCGGTGCACTGCGACGCGCCCTGCTTCGGCTACTCCTTCCGCACCGAGCAGGCCATCTGGCCGGTGCTGCAGGACCGGCTGCCGGTGACGCTCTCGCTCGCCGGGGGCGCGTGCGTGCTGTGGCTGGTGGGCGGCGTCACCACCGGTGTCGTCTCCGCCCTCAAGCGCGGCAGCCTCTGGGACCGCGCCGCCATGAGCATCGCCCTCGGCGGCGTCTCGCTGCCGATCTACTTCACCGGCCTGCTCTCGCTCGCGGTCTTCTCCTACGGGCTGGGCTGGCTGGACGGCGAGTACGTGGACTTCGCCGACGACCCGGCGGCGTGGTTCGGCGGCCTGATCCTGCCCTGGGTGACGCTCGCCTTCCTCTACGCGGCCATGTACGCCCGCCTCACCAGAGCCACCATGCTGGAGATCCTCGGCGAGGACTACATCCGCACCGCCCGCGCCAAGGGGCTGCGCGAGCCGGTCGTCATCGGCAAGCACGCCATGCGCTCCACGATGACGCCGATCCTCACCATCCTCGGCATGGACCTCGGCGCCCTCGTCGGCGGCGCGGTCCTCACCGAGACCACGTTCAACCTGCCCGGCCTGGGCCAGGCGGCCGTGAAGGCGATCGGCGACCGCGACCTGCCGCTGATCCTCGGCGTGACGCTCATCGCGGCGACCGCGGTCGTCGTCGCCAACCTCGTCGTGGACCTCCTGTACGCCGTGATCGACCCCCGAGTGAGGCTCTCGTGACCGACCTCAAGAAGAGCGCCGCCCTCGGCGGGCCGGCCGGCCCGCCCTCCCCGGCCCCCACCGCCTACCTCGACGTGCGCGACCTGCGCATCCACTTCCCCACCGACGACGGCCTGGTGAAGTCCGTCGACGGACTGTCCTTCCAGCTGGAGAAGGGCAGCACCCTCGGTATCGTCGGCGAGTCCGGCTCCGGCAAGTCGGTGACCTCGCTGGGCATCATGGGCCTGCACACCGTCGGCCAGTACGGGCGCCGCAAGGCCCGCATCAGCGGCGAGGTCTGGCTCGACGGCAAGGAGCTGATGGGCGCCGACCCCGACGAGGTACGCCGGCTGCGCGGCCGTGAAATGGCGATGATCTTCCAGGACCCGCTGTCGGCCATGCACCCCTACTTCACCATCGGCGCACAGATCGTCGAGGCCTACCGGGTCCACCACGACGTGGACAAGAAGACCGCCCGCAAGCGCGCGATCGAGCTGCTGGACCGGGTCGGCATCCCACAGCCCGACCGCCGCGTGGACGACTACCCCCACCAGTTCTCCGGCGGCATGCGCCAGCGCGCGATGATCGCGATGGCGCTGGTCAACAACCCCGAGCTGCTCATCGCGGACGAGCCGACGACCGCCCTGGACGTCACCGTGCAGGCGCAGATCCTCGACCTGATCCGCGACCTGCAGAAGGAGTTCGGCTCCGCGGTCATCATCATCACCCACGACCTGGGCGTCGTCGCCGAGCTGGCCGACGACATCCTGGTGATGTACGGCGGCCGCTGCGTGGAGCGCGGCCCGGCCGAGAAGGTCTTCTACGCACCCCAGCACCCCTACACCTGGGGGCTGCTGGGCTCGATGCCGCGCATCGACCGCGACCAGACCGAGCGGCTGATCCCGGTCAAGGGCTCCCCGCCCAGCCTCATCAACGTGCCGGCCGGCTGTGCCTTCAACCCGCGCTGCCCCTACGCCGACGTCCCCAAGGACGGCATCACCCGCACCCGGCGTCCCGAGCTGCGCCCGGTGCCGGCCCAGCCGGGGGAGCCCGGGGAGCCGGCGGCGAAGGAGAGCCGGCCCCATCACTCCGCCTGCCACATGTCGCAGGAGGAGCGCACGCGGATCTGGACCGAAGAGATCGCGCCCAAGCTGTGAAGGACCGAGAGATGACCATCCCCGAGCAGCCGGCGCCCGCTGCGACCGAACCCCTCCTCAAGGTCGAGGGCCTGGTCAAGCACTTCCCCATCACCAAGGGGCTGCTGCGCCGCCAGGCGGGCGCGGTGCAGGCCGTGGACGGCCTGGACTTCGACGTGCGCGCGGGGGAGACCCTGGGCGTGGTGGGGGAGTCCGGCTGCGGCAAGTCGACCATGGGCCGGCTGATCACCCGGCTGCTCGAACCGACCGCCGGCCGCATCGAGTTCGAGGGCAAGGACATCACCCACCTCGGGGTGGCGGGCATGCGGCCGCTGCGCCGCGACGTCCAGATGATCTTCCAGGACCCGTACTCCTCGCTGAACCCCCGGCACACGGTCGGCACGATCGTCGGCGCGCCGTTCCGGCTGCAGGGCATCACCCCCGACGGCGGGGTGAAGAAGGAGGTCCAACGGCTGCTGGAGCTCGTCGGCCTCAGCCCCGAGCACTACAACCGCTACCCGCACGAATTCTCCGGCGGCCAGCGCCAGCGCATCGGCATCGCGCGGGCCCTCGCGCTCAAGCCCCGGCTCGTGGTCGCGGACGAGCCGGTCTCCGCGCTGGATGTCTCGATCCAGGCCCAGGTGGTCAATCTGCTGGACGACCTGCAGGACGAGCTCGGGCTGACCTACGTGATCATCGCGCACGACCTGTCCGTCATCCGGCACGTCTCCGACCGGATCGCGGTGATGTACCTCGGCAAGATCGTCGAGCTCGCCGACCGCACCCCGCTCTACGAGGCGCCCCTGCACCCGTACACCAAGGCGCTGCTGTCCGCGGTGCCCGTTCCGGACCCGAAGCGGCGCGCCGGGCGGGAGGGGACATCTGCCGCGGGCGGCGGGGGGAGGATCCTGCTGACCGGTGACGTGCCCTCGCCGATCTCGCCGCCGTCCGGGTGCCGGTTCCATACCCGGTGCTGGAAGGCGACCGAGGTCTGCAAGCAGCAGGAGCCCCCGCTGGCGGCGCTGCGGCCGGGGCACCAGGTGGCCTGCCATCACCCCGAGCTCCCTGAAGCAGTAACGGAAGGTGCGCCCGTATAGCGGTCGTGCCAAGCTGAATCGCGTTGCTCCTGACAACCTGGCGAAGACCTGAGCACGGCGAGAGGGGAGGGTGCGGAGTCTGCGTGTCCGCTGCATAGGGCTCGCGCGTTCGAAGGGACGGCTCATGGCACTCTCCCGCTCGATCCGGAACCGCTTCATATGCCGGTACCGCTTCATATGCCGGTACCGCTTCATACGCCCGAACCGCTTCATACGGCAGTGCACGTTCATACGGCAGTGCACGTTCATACGACAGTGCACGTTCATACGACAGTGCGCGACGGCACGGCACTGGGCCCTGCGGCACTCCCTACGCGGCCGCTCCCGCGGGCGCCGGCCGGCCCGGCTGCCGGCCCTGGTCACGGCGGCCGCCTCCGTCTGGGTGATGTCCGCCGCTCCGGCCGCCTCCCACCCGGCGCCCGCCACCGCCCGTCCGGCCCCCGGCGCGCCGGGCATCGGGGACGCGTACTTCCCGCACCTCGGCAACGGCGGCTTCGACGTCCGCCACTACGACCTCGACGTCCGCTACGCCCCGGACACCGGCCGGCTGGACGGCCGTGCGACGCTCACCGCGCGGGCCACGGGCAGCCTGTCCGTGTTCGATCTGGACCTGCAGCAGCTGAACGTCACCTCGGTCGAGGTGAACGGCCTGCCCGCCTCCTTCACCCGGGACGGCGGCGAACTGCGCATCCACCCCGCCCTCTCGCTGCCAAAGGGCCGCACCTTCACCACCACCGTCGTCTACGGCGGCATACCCCAGCCGCTCAGCGGCCCCATCGTCTTCGGCTCGCAGTACGGCTGGATGAAGACCGCTGACGGCGTCTTCGTGGCCTGCCAGCCCAACGGCGCCTCGACCTGGTTCCCGGCCAGCGACCACCCCGCCGACAAGGCCACCTTCGACGTCCGCATCAGGGCCCCCAAGGGACTCACCGCCATCTCCAACGGCCGGCTGCTCGCCACCCACGAGCGGGGCAGGACGACCGTCACCCACTGGCGGGAGTCCAAGCCCATGGCGCCCTACCTCGCCACCGCCACCATCGGGAAGTTCGACGTCAAGAGGGGCACGACGCCCGGCGGCATCCCCGTCTACGTCGCCACCGACCCGGCCCTGACCACCGGCGGGCTCGACTTCTACGGCATCACCACCGAGGCCACCGACCACTGGTCGCGGGTCTTCGGCCCGTACCCCTTCGAGGAGACCGGCGCCATCATCGACGACGTGCCGCAGGCCGGGTTCTCGCTGGAGACCCAGACCAAACCCGTCTACTCGGCCGTACGGGACGAGTCGACGGTCGTCCACGAACTGGCCCACCAGTGGTTCGGCAACTCCGTCTCGGTCAGGCGGTGGAAGGACATCTGGCTCAACGAGGGCTTCGCCACCTACGCCGAGTGGCTGTGGGACGAGCACAAGGGACGCAGGAGCACCCACCAGTCCTTCCTGCGGGCCTACAACGAGCACAAGCCCGACGACCCCTTCTGGAAGATCGACATCGCCGACCCGCAGCGCGACACCATGCTCTCCCGGGCCGTCTACTTCCGTGGCGCCATGACCCTGCAGATGCTGCGTGAGCGCATCGGCGACCGGGCGTTCTTCAGGCTGCTGCCGCTGTGGACCAAGCTGCACCGCAACGGCAACGTCCGCACCGCGCAGTTCATCGGCCTCGCCGAGGCGGTCTCCCACCGGGACCTCGGCGACCTCTTCGGCACCTGGCTCTCCAGCCGCGGGCAGCCCAGGCTGCCCTAGCCCCGCGGGGCGGCTTGTCAGGGACACCGTCCCCGGCGAGTAAGAATGTCGCGTGCTCACCGATCTGTTCAGTCCCTCCGTCCAGCACTCGCTCGACCTCGCCGGGATCTTCGTCTTCGCCATCTCCGGCGCGCTGCTCGCCGTGCGCAAGAACTTCGACGTCTTCGGCATGGCGGTGCTGGCGGAGGTCACCGCGCTGGGCGGCGGGCTGTTCCGGGATCTGATCATCGGTGCCGTGCCGCCCGCGGCCTTCACGGACCTGGGCTACTTCCTCACCCCGCTGGTCGCCACCCTGATCGTCTTCTTCCTCCACCCGGAGGTCGAGCGGATCACCAAGGCGGTCGGGGTCTTCGACGCCGCCGGGCTCGGGCTCTTCTGCGTCGCGGGCACGGTGAAGGCCTACGCCCACGGCCTCGGCCTCACCTTCGCGGCGGCCCTCGGGCTGGCAACGGCGGTCGGCGGCGGTGTGCTGCGCGACATACTCGCGCACGAGGTGCCCTCACTGCTGCGCTGGGACCGTGACCTGTACGCCGTGCCGGCCATGGTCGGCTCCACCATGGCGGCGCTGCTGATCCGCTTCGACGAGCTCACCATCACCACCAGCATGCTCTCGGCCGCCACCGCCTTTGTCCTGCGGCTGCTGGCCATGCGCTACAACTGGCGGGCGCCGCGCGCCTGGCACCGGCGCAGCACCGCGGCGGAAGATCCTACCCACGGGTAACCGCCGGGTGTAACGTTCCCGCATGGCACCGGCAACCATCGGCAACAGCGAGTTCGACCGGGACACCGCCCTCTCGCCGCGCGAGCGAGGCGGCTACGACGTGCACCTGGCCACCGGCTGGACCGTCTTCGGCACCGTCAACGGCGGCTACCTCCTCGCCCTGCTGGGCCGCGCGCTCGGCGACAGCCTGCCGCACCCGGACCCCTTCACCGTCACCGCGCACTACCTGAGCGCCTCCCGCCCGGGCCCCGCCGTCATCCGCACCGCGCCGGTACGCACCGGCCGTTCCCTGTCCAGGGGACAGGCGAGCCTCTTTCAGACCGCCGCCGACGGCACCGAGACCGAGCGCATCCGCGTCCTCGCCGCCTACGGGGAGCTGGACGGCCTCACCGACGACGTCCGTACCACGGCAGAACCCCCGTATCTGCCGCCGTACGACCGGTGCCGCGGCCTGCGCCACCTGGACCGGGCCGCGGTGCCCGTCCCCGAGATCGTCGACCGGCTCGACTACCGCCTCGACCCCGCCACCGCCGGCTGGCTGGCCGGCAGACCCAGCGGCCGGGGCGAGATCCGCGCCTGGTACGCCCTCGCCGACGGCCGCGACGCCGACCCCCTCTCGCTGCTCATGGCCGTGGACTCGCTGCCGCCGACCGCTTTCGAGCTGGGCCTGACCGGCACCGTGCCGACCGTCGAACTGACCGCCCACATCCGCCGGCGGCCCGCCCCCGGCCTGCTCCGCATCGTGAAGTCCTCGCGGAACCTCGCGGGCGGATACATGGAGGAGGACGCGGAGGTCTGGGACAGCCGCGACCGCCTCGTCGCCCAGTCCCGGCAACTGGCCCGGCCGCAGACCTAAGCCCCCGGGGCCGTACGGGCCGCGCATCCGGGCCCGTACGGCGCCCGGGGACCGGGGTGCTCAGACCGTCCGTCCCAGCCAGGCCGCCAGCCGGCCGTACGCGTCCGCACCCTCCGGCGCCGGCTGCACCGGCTCGAACGGCACGCCCTCACCGCGCCGCTCGGCGGGCAGGAACCGGTGGGCCCAGTCCAGGACGACCGCTGCGAGCTCCTGGTCGAGGGGAAGCGGGTGCCCGAGCGCCTGGGACAGGTCCCAGGTGTGCGTCACCGTCTCCAGCACCATGCCCGAGGTGAGGTAGACCCGCCCCGGGAACTCGCCCCACGGCAGCGTCACGACGCGCTCCAGCGCCGCGTCGTCCGCCCACGCCGCCGCGAGGTGCGCCCGGGCCTCGTCATAGGCACGGCCCCAGCCGTCGTCGGGCACCCCGGCCGGCGGCTTCTGCCACGCGGCCACGCCGCTCTCGCCGATCCTCGCCCCGTCGTGCGCGCCGACGACGAGGTGCCCGAGCAGGTCACGGACGTCGAACTCCGCGCACGGGGTGGGGTCGCCGAGCCGGTCGGCGGGCACGGCGCCGATGAGCGCCGCCATCTGGGCGACGGCCCGGCCCAGCAGGGGGCGGGGGTCGAAGTCGGTGGTGCCGGTGGAGCCGGCGGTGTCGGTGGTGTTCATGGGCTGCTCCCCGTCCGTGGTGATCGGTCGGGCACAGCTTCCCCGCATAACCTGACACCCGCCGTCAGGTTTTTCCTCGGCTTGCCGCTGGCTCGGCATGCTGGTGGCTCGGCATGCTGGGCGGCGTGAAATCCGACCGCCTGCTGTCGATACTCCTGCTGCTGCAGACCCGGGGCCGCGTGCCCGCCACCGAGCTGGCCGAGCGCCTGGAGGTGTCCGTACGCACCATCTACCGCGACGTCGAGTCGCTGTCCGCCTCCGGCGTGCCCGTCTACGCCGAACGCGGCCGGCACGGCGGCATCGCCCTGCTCCCCGGCTTCCGCACGGACGTCACCGGCCTCACCGCCGACGAGGCCCGCGCCCTCTTCGTCCTCGCCGCCCAGGGCACCCACTCCGCCCTCGGCCTGGAAAGGGCGCTCGGCTCCGCGCTCCGCAAGGTCATGGCCGCCCTGCCCGCCCCGCACCGCCCGGCCGCCGAGGCCACCAGCCGCCGCATCCTCGTCGACCCCGTGCGCTGGATGAACCCCCCGGTCCCCGCCGTCGACCTCGGCGACCTGCACACCGCCGTCTTCGCCGACCGCCGGCTGCGCCTGCGCTACCGGCACGGCGGCCGCAGTGACCTGCGGACCTACACCGTCGACCCCTACGGCCTCGTCGCCAAGGCCGGCGTCTGGTACCTCGTCGCGGACCGGCGGGCCAGGCCCCGGCTGTTCCGCGCGGACCGGGTGGCCGCCGCCACCGTCACCGACGCGCCCGTCCGGCGCCGCGAGGGCGTCGAGCTGGCGGACGCCTGGGAGACGCTGCGCCGGGAGGTCGAGCAGCGGCCGGCGGACCTGCTGGTCACCGCCCGCATCCGGCGCTCCCGCCTCGACATGTTCCTGCGCATCCTCGGCCCCCAGCTCACCGGCCCGCCCTCCGACGGCGACCCGGCCACCGTGGAGCTCGCCCTGCCCGAGGTCCGTTCCGCCCGCGCGCTGCTGCCCTTCGGGCCGGACGTGGAGGTCCTCACCCCGCGGGAAGTGCGCGAGGACCTGGCCCGGGTGGCGGCGGCCACGGTCGAGCGGTACGCGGCCGACGGGTGCGACTAGCCCCGGTCCTGCTCCCCGGTCACGGGAAGAAGGCCGCGTTCGGCGAAGACCTTCCTGGCCACGAACGTCGCGTTGAGCGCCTTGGGAAAGCCGCAGTAGGCGGCGGAGTGCAGCAGCGCCTCGACGACCTGCGCCGGGCCGAGGCCGACGTTCAGGGCGGCGTTGACGTGCACCTCCAGCTGCGGCTCGCAGCCGCCCAGCGCCGTCAGCATGCCCAGGGTGACCAGCTGCCGGTCGCGCGGGGCCAGCTCCGGGCGGGCGTAGATCTCACCGAAGCCCAGGCCACGACCTGGTGCGCGAGCTCGGGGGAGATGTCGGCCAGTGAGTCCAGCACGCGCCGGCCGGCCTCGCCGTCCACCTGCTCCAGGACGGCCAGGCCGCGCTCGAAGCGGGCCTCGCGGGAGTCACCGGACGCGTCGTTCATGTCGTTGACGTTGCTCATGACCCGACCGTAGGGGCTGGAGTGCGCTCCGGCACAAGCGCGCCGCGTCCGTGACCTGGAACGCCCGCTACCGGCGTGAGCCCCAGCTCGTAGAATCGTGCCCACCATGGCCTACCTCGACCACGCCGCCACCACCCCGATGCTTCCGCAGGCGGTGCAGGCGATGACCGCCCAGCTCGCCCTCGCCGGAAACGCCTCCTCGCTGCACGCCGCCGGCCGGCGCGCGCGCCGTACCGTCGAGGAGGCGCGCGAGTCGCTCGCGGCCTCGCTCGGCGCGCGCCCCAGCGAAGTGGTGTTCACCGCGGGTGGCACCGAAGCCGACAACCTCGCCGTCAAGGGCCTGTTCTGGGCGCGCCGGGCCGCCGATCCGGCCCGTACGCGCGTCCTGGCCAGCCCGGTCGAGCACCACGCCGTGCTCGACGCGGTCCACTGGCTCGCCGAGCACGAGGGCGCGACGGTCGAGTACCTGCCCGTCGACTCCTACGGCCGCGTCCACGCCGACGCCCTGCGCGAGGCCATAGCCCGCAACCCCGGCGACGTCGCGCTGGCCACGGTGATGTGGGCCAACAACGAGATCGGCACCATCATGCCGATCCGCGAACTGGCCGATGTGGCCGGGGAGTCCGGGGTGCCGCTGCACGCCGACGCCGTGCAGGCCTTCGGGCAGCTCGACGTCGACTTCGCCGCCTCCGGGCTCGCCGCGATGACCGTCAGCGGGCACAAGGCCGGCGGCCCCTACGGCATCGGCGCCCTGCTGCTGGGCCGCCAGTACGCGCCCGTACCGCTGCTGCACGGCGGCGGGCAGGAGCGGCACGTGCGCTCCGGGACGCTCGACGTGCCGGCCATCGCCGCGTTCGCCGTGGCGGGCGCACTGGCCGCCGAGCGGCGTCCGGACTTCGCCCGCGAGGTCGGTGCGCTGCGGGACGAGCTGATCCGCGGCGTCCGCGCGGCCGTGCCGGACGCGGTGCTCGGCGGCGACCCGGACCCGGCGGGCCGGCTGCCCGCCAACGCCCACTTCTCCTTCCCCGGCTGCGAGGGCGACTCGCTGCTCCTGCTGCTGGACGCCCAGGGCATCGAGTGCTCCACGGGCTCCGCCTGCACGGCCGGCGTCGCCCAGCCCAGCCACGTCGTCCTGGCCACCGGCACCGACGCGGACCTCGCCCGCGGCACGCTGCGGTTCTCGCTGGGGCACACGTCGACGGAGGCGGACGTGCGCGCTGTGACGCAGGCCATCGGCCCGGTGGTGGAGCGGGCGAGAGCGGCGGGGCTGAGCTGATTTCGCAGCCCGTCCGGCGTTTGAGGACCAGGTCCGGGGCGGAGCCCCGGGAAACGGCGGAAGGGCGGGACCGGGGCCACCCGAGCCCGCCCCGTACCCTGGAGGGGTTATGACTGACTTCCCGGGCGCCCCCGACCCCCAGGCCCCCCGCAAGGGGCTCCGCGTTCTCGCCGCCATGTCCGGCGGTGTCGACTCCGCCGTCGCCGCGGCCCGCGCCGTCGAGGCCGGGCACGACGTGACCGGCGTGCACCTGGCGCTGTCGGCGAACCCGCAGTCCTTCCGCACCGGCGCGCGCGGCTGCTGCACCATCGAGGACTCGCGCGACGCCCGCCGCGCCGCCGACGTCATCGGCATCCCCTTCTACTGCTGGGACCTCGCCGAGCGCTTCCGCGAGGACGTCGTCGAGGACTTCATCGCCGAGTACGAGGCCGGGCGCACCCCCAACCCGTGCCTGCGCTGCAACGAGAAGATCAAGTTCGCGGCGTTGCTCGACAAGGCCCTCGCGCTGGGCTTCGACGCGGTGTGCACCGGCCACTACGCCACGGTCGTGCTCAACGAGGACGGCACGCGCGAGCTGCACCGCGCCAGCGACATGGCCAAGGACCAGAGCTACGTCCTGGGCGTGCTGGACGAGAAGCAACTGGCCCACGCGATGTTCCCGCTGGGCGACACGCTCACCACCAAGGGCGAGATCCGCGCGGAGGCGGAGCGGCGCGGCCTGGCCGTGGCGAAGAAGCCCGACAGCCACGACATCTGCTTCATCGCCGACGGCGACACCCAGGGCTTCCTGGCCAAGCACCTGGGCACCGCCGAGGGCGACATCGTCGACGAGTCCGGCACCAAGCTGGGCAGCCACGAGGGCGCCTACGGCTTCACCATCGGCCAGCGCAAGGGCCTGCGCATCGGCCACCCGGCCCCGGACGGCAAGCCGCGCTACGTCCTGGACATCTCCCCGGTGAACAACACCGTGACGGTGGGACCGGTGGAGGCGCTGGACGTCATCGCCCTGACGGCGGTCAAGCCCCGCTGGTGCGGCGTCGCGCCGCAGGGTGCCGGCACGTACACGGCCCAGCTGCGCGCCCACGGCGGCGAGACCGAGGTGACGGCGGAGCCGGCCGGCGACGAGCTGCGCGTCTCCTTCACGGAGCCGGTGCGGGGCGTGGCCCCGGGGCAGGCGATCGTGCTCTACGACGGTACGCGCGTGGTCGGCTCCGCGACGATCGCGGTGACCGAGCGGGCGGCCGCGACGGCGCCGGCCCGGTAGGACGGACACGAACACAACCGCCCGTGTCCCTTTCACCCCCGAGTGGGTGGAGGGACACGGGCGGTTCCGTGTGCGTGTGGGGCTCAGTGCTCGATCGTCCGCAGGACGTTGGTGACCTCGCACCTGCCGCCGCTGGTCGGGGAGCCCGCCCTGGGGGTGTACGGGGTGGAGACGTCGAGGGTGTCGGTCTTGCCCGGGGTGACGTAGGGGATGGACGGGCTGCGTGTGGCGGTGGCGCCGTCCGGGGTCGTGAACTTCACCGTCAGGCGGTAGGTGTACTTCAGCGTGGTGCTGCTGTTGGTGGCGCTGACCTTCGCGGTGATGCCCAGACGGTCGCTGTAGGAGCAGTCGAGGATCTTCACGTCGCGCATGGCGCTGTTGGAGCTGCCGCCGGTGGTGGTGCCCGTGGTGCCGGTGGTGGTGCCGGATGTGGTGGTGCCGCCGGTCGTCGTGCCACCGCTGGTCGTGCCACCGCTCGTCGTGCCACCGCTGGTCGTGCCGCCGCCGAAGGTGCCTCCGGAGGAGTCGCCGCCGGTGGTGCCGCCCGACGTCGAGCCGCCCGAGGTGGACGAGCTGCTGCTGTGGCTGGACCCACCGCCGCCGCAGCTGCCGCCGTGGTGCCCGCGGGCTCCGGTCAGGGCGACGACGACGATTCCGAAGACCGCGGCCGCGCGGACATGACGAAGCTTCACGCTGAGGACTCCCCCGATGAATTGGCTTGAATTCGCGCCCGTTTGACGAGCGCACGTCAGGCTAACAACGTCCTTACACGCCGCCAAATCGCGGAGAGTTCTGTGACAAGGCCGCGATGGAACAGGTCCTGAACCGCGACAAGGACCGGCTGATATCAGGCCATAGCGGGGGGTGGGGGGAGCTGTTGCAGGTAAGCGCGGATCGCTTCGGCGTCCGCTTCCGCTCCGTACTTCAGCAGCAGCTCCACGGCTCGTTTCAGGCAGGCGCGCCCTTCGTTCTTATCGCCCGAGTGCCACAGGGTCTCGCCGAGGTTGGCCAGCGAGGCACCCTGGAATCCTCCGTAGCCGTTCTCCTCGCAGAGCGCGACGGCCTCACGTAGGCAAGTGATCGCTTGGCCCGGGCGGCCCGCGTACCGCAGTCTGCTGCCGAGCTCCATGAGATGGCGGATCTCTCCCAGGCGGTCGCCTTCCGCACGCAGTCGGCCGATGACTTCCCGGAAACGGATGACGGCCTCGTCGACCCTGCCGGCCTCGAACAGGGCGCGGCAGAGATTGCCCAGCGTGGTGCCGTGGTCGTGTATGCCGGCCTCGCGCATCAGTGCGAGGGCTTCCTCGAAGAGGAGGATTGCCTCGTGATACCGGCCCATGTCGTAGCGAACGACTCCCAGGCACATCACTGAAGCCGCCTCGGACTCCAGGTCCCTGCACGCCCGGGCGATGGCCAGAGCCTGTTCGTAGTGACGGGTCGCCCCGTCATGCCGCCCGGCCCGGCTGAGGGACATACCGATGCTGGTCAGGATGTCGCACTCCATGCGGGGATCTCCCGCCTCCCGGGTGAGGGACAGGGCGCCCTTGAGGAAGGTGAGGGCTTCGTCCCCCCGCTCCGCTTCACGCAGCGCGGTGCCCAGGGCGTGCAGGGCGGAGATCACGAGCGCCCGGCTGCCGATCAAGTGGGCGGCCTTGAGGGATGCGCGTGCGGTCGTCACGAGGTCGGCCATGTAGTGGTGCCGGTGCAGGAACGGGTGCAGCAGTCGTGCCAGCCGCTCCGCCTGCCGGCCACGGCCCGACTCCGCGGCGAGCTGGGTCGCTGCCACGAGCGTGGGGCGCTCGCGCTCCAGCCACGCCAGTGCCTGGGAGTGTTCCTTGAAGCGTCCGGAAGGAGTCGGTTTCGGTACCGGACGGGTCAGGCTGTGGGCGTCCGCCGTCCACAGCACATAGTGCTCGAAGAGCCGGTCCAGCGCGCCCTCGCGGTCGTCGGCCTTCGCCGACTTCGCACCGAGCTCGTCCGCGTACACCCGCACCAGGTCGTGCATGCGCCACCGACCGCGGTCCACCCGCTCCACCAGATGGGCCTGCGCGAGCGCGGACAGCAGAGCGCGCGCGGGGCGTTCGGCTTCCCCGGCCAGCGCCGCCGCTGCTTCCGTCGACATGGACGGGCCCGGATTCAGCGGCAGGAACCGGAACAAGCGGGCCTGTTCCGGGCTCAGGCGCGCGTACGACAGGTCGAACGCGGCCCGTACGCCGAGAGCGTTCGTCCCGCCGTCCTCGTAGCGGAGGGCGGTCAAGCGCGAGCGCGCGTCCGCCAGTTCATCGGCCAGGTCGTCGATGCTCCGGTAGGGGTCGGCCTTGAGCAGCGCCGCGGCGACGCGCAGGGCCAGAGGCAGCAGCCCGCACCGCTCGGCGAGCCGCGCCAGTGCCTCGGGCTCCTCGTCCGGCCTGTCGTCGTCCGGCCAGGCGTCCGTCAATGATCGCGTGATCAGCTCGACCGCGTCCGCCGGATCCAATGTTTCCAGATCGAGCAGGCGCGCCGGCAGGGACGCGAGCGTGTGCCGGGATGTCACCAGGACGCGGTGCACCGGGGTGCCCGGAAGCAGCGGTTCCACCTGAGCGGCGCTCGACGCGTTGTCCGCGACGAGCAGCACGGGCTCACCCCGCGCCGCCATTCGCGCCAAATGCGAGCGGTACAGCGCGGCTTGCTCCTCTGTGCTCGGCGGCAGGTCCGTGTCCCGGACGCCCAGCGCCCGCAGCAGGGCGCCCAGGGCCTGTCCGGCGCCGACCCCCCCCGCCCGGGTCGTACCCGCGCAGGTCCACGAAGAGCACTCCGCCCGGGAACCAGCCGTGCCCCGCGGCCACGTGGGCCGCGTGCAGCGCGAGCGCCGTCTTGCCGACGCCGGCCAGGCCGGCCACCGCCGAGACGACGGTCGTCGGGCTGCCCGAGCCGCCCGGGTCCAGCCGCTCCAGCAGCTCGCTGACCTGCTTCTCCCGCCCGACCAGCAGGCAGGGCGCCGAGGGCAGGGCGGCCGGCGCGCAGGGCGCCGGGCCGCCGCCCGTCCCGGAGGAGTTGTAGGTGATGTGCTGAATGCCCTTGCCGAGGGTCGGCCCCGGGAAGGTGCCGCTCAGCTCGACGTGGTCCCCTTCGGTCACCGGCGTGGGGCCCGCCTGTAGGTGATGTTCTGCGTGCCCTTGCCCAGCACGGGGGCCTTGAAGTCGCCGCTGAACTCGATGTGGTCGCCGGAAGGCGCCGCGGCTGTCGCCTCCTCGGCCAGGCGGATCAGCTCGCGCAGCTGCCCGGCGGCCTCCTCGCGCGCCGCGTCGTCCAGGTTCATCAGTAGGGAGCCGAACCAGATCGCCGCCTCCTGCCGTATCCGCCCGGCCACTGCTTCCGGGTCGTCGGCCGTCTCCAGCCCGGCCACGGTGCTGTCCAGCTGCTGGGCCACGGCCCGCTCCCGTTCGGCGTCACCCCGCCCCAGCAGCCGTGCCGTGATGCTCCGGGGCCTGTCGTACCAATGGGTCCCCGCCGCCTGTGCGAAGGCTGTCCCGCCCGCCGCGGCCAGCGCTGTCATCGTCTCGTTCAGCATCCGTGCCCCTCCCCGACTTCCGAGGTGCCCATGCAAGCACGCCGCACTGATAACGGGCAGGCGTTCCCGGCGTACTGTGACGGACATGAACATCACCGTCTTCTGTTCCGCCGCCGACCTCGACGAGCGCTACACCGGGCCCGCCCGGGAGTTCGCCGCCCTCATCGGCAAGGGCGGCCACACGATGGTGTGGGGCGGCTCGGAGTCCGGCCTGATGAAGGTCATGGCGGACGGCGTGCAGGACAGCGGCGGGCGGCTCGTGGGCGTCTCGGTGGAGTTCCTCGCCTCGAAGGCGCGCAAGAACGCCGATGAGATGGTGGTGACCCAGGACCTGGCCGCACGCAAGGCGGAGCTGCTGGCGCGCGGTGACGGCGTCGTCATCATGGTGGGCGGTACGGGCACGCTGGACGAGGCGACGGAGATCCTGGAGCTGAAGAAGCACGGGCTGCACAGCAAGCCGGTGGTGCTGCTGAACGCGGCCGGTTTCTACGACGGGCTCAAGCAGCAGTTCCAGCGGATGGACGCGGAGGGCTTCCTGCCGCTTCCCCTCACCGACCTCGTCTTCTTCGCGGAGGACGGCGTGGGCGCGATGGCCTACCTGGAGGAGTCCGCCGGCCTGCGCTAGGGCAAGCTTGGGGGCATGGCAACACATCTGATCACCGGTGCGGGTTCGGGAATCGGCGAGGCCGTCGCCGAGCGGCTGCACGAGCGCGGCGACGAGCTGTGGCTGGTCGCGCGCGACGCCGGCCGGGCCAAGGACCTGGCCGCGCGGTTCCCCGGCGCGCAGACGCTCGTGGCCGATCTCGGCACCCCCGACCGGCTCTCCTGGGCGCTCGGCCACCAGGCCCTGCCCGACCGGCTCGACTCCCTGCTGCACATCGCGGGCGTCTCCGACCTCGGGGCCGTCGGTGAACTGACGACCAAGACGTGGAACCGCACGCTCGCCGTCAACCTGGTCTCCCCGGCCGAGCTGACGCGCCTGGTGCTGCCGCAGCTGCGGATCTCCAAGGGGCACGTCGTCTTCGCCAACTCCGGTGCCGGGCTGAACGCACGCGCCGGGTGGAGCGCGTACGCCGCGAGCAAGCACGGCCTGAAGGCGCTCGCCGACTCCCTGCGCGAGGAGGAGCACACCCACGGCATCCGGGTCACCAGCGTCTATCCGGGCCGCGTGGCCACCGCCATGCAGGCGAAGGTGCAGCAGCAGGAGGGCAACGAGTACACCCCCGGCAAGTGGATCGACCCGCAGTCGGTCGCGACGACGGTGCTGCTCGCGCTCGACCTGCCGCGCGACGCGGAGATCCACGACCTCTCCGTCCGCCCGGGGTACTCGGGAAGCTGAGGCGGCGGTCGCGGTCTCGTACTCTTCCTGGGTGAGCGAGAAGAACAGCAATCGCAGCATCTGGGGTGCCGGGACCGCGACCGGCGTCGGTTCCATGCCCGGCGAGGACGCGCGGGAGGCCGCGAAGACCGTCACCGGGTCGGTGGAGGCCCTGCCGTACCTGCCCGAGCTGCCCGCGCGCGGGCCGGGCGCGGACATGATCGGCCGGACGGCGGGGCTGCTCGTCGAGGTGTTCGCGCACGTGGAGCCCAGCGGCTGGCGGATCAGTGACCGGCCGGGCCGCGACACCCGCCGCGCACGGTCCTGGCTGGGCGAGGACCTCGACGCGCTGGAGGAGTTCACCCAGGGCTACCGGGGCCCGCTGAAGGTCTCGGCCGTCGGCCCCTGGACCCTGGCGGCCGCACTCGAACTGCGCGGCGGCGAGGCGGCGCTGGGCGACCCCGGGGCCTGCCGCGACCTGACGGCCTCCCTCGCCGAGGGCCTGCGCGGCCACCTCGCCGAGGTGCGGCGCCGGGTGCCGGGCGCGCGGATCGTGCTCCAGCTGGACGAGCCGTCGCTGCCCGCCGTGCTGCGCGGGCAAGTCCGCACCGCCAGCGGCTACCGCACGTACCGGGCGGTCGACCGGGTCGTGGTGGAAGGTGCGCTGCGGGAGCTGGCGGCGGTGGCGCAGGAGAGCCCGGACGGGGCGCTCGTCGTGCACTCGTGTGCTCCGGGCGTGCCCTTCGCGCTGCTGCGCCGGGCCGGTGCGGCAGGTGTTTCGTTCGACTTCTCGTTGCTCACCGAGCGTGAGGACGATGCGATCGGTGAGGCGGTCGAGGCGGGCACCACGCTCTTCGCGGGCGTGGTGCCGGGTGTGGACGGCCCATTGTCAGACCCTGCCGGTAGCGTCATGGGAGTCAGGACGCTGTGGCGCAGGCTGGGGCTGTCGCCGGGGACTCTCGCCGAGTCCGTGGTGGTCACCCCGTCGTGCGGGCTCGCGGGCGCTTCGCCCGCATATGCCCGTGCGGCCCTCGCGCACTGCGTCCGGGCGGCGAAATCACTCGCAGACAACCCTGAGTGACGGCGCTCAAGGAACAACGGGAGGACGAGACGGTGGCTGTCGAACAGCAAGGCGAGGAGCTCGAAGCGCTCGCGGCGCAGTCCACGGTGCCCGCGAAGGCGCGGGAGAAGCACGCACTGCTGGCCGAGCAGGTCGAGGAGCACCGCTTCCGGTATTACGTGAAGGACGCCCCCGTCATCAGCGACGCCGAGTTCGACCAGCTGCTGCGCGAACTGGAGGGGCTGGAGGAGAAGTACCCGCCGCTGCGCACCCCGGACTCGCCCACCCAGAAGGTCGCCGGCGCCTACGAAACGGAATTCACGGAGGTCGAGCACCGGGAGCGCATGCTCTCCCTCGACAACGCCTTCGACGACGAGGAACTGGCCGCCTGGGCCGACCGCATCGCCAAGGAGATCGGCCCGGGCACGCCCTACCACTTCCTGTGCGAGCTCAAGGTCGACGGCCTCGCGGTCAACCTCACCTACGAGAACGGCCGTCTCACCCGCGCCGCCACCCGCGGCGACGGCCGCACGGGCGAGGACATCACGCCCAACGTCCGCACCATCTCCGAGATCCCCGACCGCCTGCGCGGCGACCGCGTCCCGGCCCTGGTCGAGGTGCGCGGCGAGGTCTACTTCCCGCTGGAGAAGTTCGAGGAGCTCAACGCCCGCCTGGTGGAGGCCGGCAAGCCCCCGTTCGCCAACCCCCGCAACGCCGCGGCCGGTTCGCTCCGCCAGAAGGACCCGAAGGTCACCAGGAGCCGTCCGCTGCACATGGTCGTGCACGGCGTCGGCGCCCGCGAGGGATTCGGCATCGACTGCCAGTCGCAGGCCTACGAGCTGCTGCGCGAGTGGGGCCTGCCGACCGCCGCGCACGCCAAGGTCGTCGACTCCCTGGAGGACGTGCGGAAGTTCATCGCCCACTACGGCAACCCCGACGTCCGCCACTCGATGGAGCACGAGATCGACGGCGTCGTCGTCAAGCTCGACGAGATCCCCCTCCAGGGGCGCCTCGGCTCCACCTCCCGCGCGCCCCGCTGGGCCATCGCCTGGAAGTACCCCCCGGAGGAGGTCAACACCAAGCTGATCGACATCCGGGTCGGCGTCGGCCGTACGGGCCGGGTGACGCCGTACGCGGTCGTCGAGCCGGTCACGGTAGCGGGCTCCGAGGTCGAGTTCGCCACCCTGCACAACCAGGAGGTCGTCAAGGCCAAGGGCGTCCTCATCGGTGACACGGTCGTGCTGCGCAAGGCGGGCGACGTGATCCCCGAGATCCTGGGCCCGGTGACCGGCCTGCGCGACGGCACCGAACGGGAGTTCGTCATGCCGGCGGACTGCCCGGAGTGCGGGGCGGGCCTGCGCCCGATGAAGGAGGGCGACATCGACCTCCGGTGCCCCAACGCCCGGGCCTGCCCCGCCCAGATCCGCGAGCGGCTGTTCTACCTCGCCGGCCGCAAGAGCCTGGACATCGAGAACCTCGGCTACGTCGCCGCAGCCGCGCTCACCCAGCCGCTGGAGCCGGCCGAGCCGCCGCTGAAGGATGAGGGCGACCTGTTCAACCTGACCATCGAACAGTTGTTGCCTATCAAGTCCTACGTCGTGGACCCGGACAGCGGTCTGCCCAAGCGTGACCCGGAGACGGGCGAGCCGAAGATCGTCACCTTCTTCGCCAACCAGAAGGGCGAACCGAAGAAGAACGCCCTCGCCATGCTGGCCAACATCGAGGCGGCCAAGCAGCGTCCGCTCTCCCGCATCCTGACGGGCTTGTCGATCCGCCACGTCGGCCCGGTCGCCGCGGTCGCGCTCGCCCGGGAGTTCCGCTCCATCGACCGGATCGCCGAGGCGAGCGAGGAGGAGCTGGACGCCGTCGAAGGCGTCGCCGCGACCACCGCGGCCGCGGTCAAGGAGTGGTTCGCCGAGGACTGGCGCCGCGAGATCCTGGCCAAGTGGAAGGCTGCGGGCGTACGGATGGAGGAGGAGGTTGCTGACGACGAGGGCCCGCGCCCCCTGGCCGGCCTCACCGTCGTCGTCACCGGCACCCTCTCGGGCTACACCCGCGACGGCGCGAAGGACGTATTGCAGCGCCAGGGCGCGAAGGTGACCGGATCGGTGTCGAAGAAGACGGACTTCGTGGTCGTCGGTGACAATCCCGGTTCGAAGTTCGACAAGGCGATGCAGCTGAAGGTCCCTGTTCTGGAGGAACCCGGCTTCGTCGTACTCCTGAACGAAGGCCCCGAGGCGGCGCGCGAGGCCGCCGTGCCCCAGGAGACCACCCCGGCGGAGTAATGGCCGCATAGTCAGTGGGCATTACCCCTACAGCGCGTACCAGAAGGCTGCGGAAGGCCGGATCCCATTCGGGCAACCGCTGCCGATCGCTGCCCGCCGTAGCCTTCTGCGCCCTACTGTTGAGATGTGCGCCTGCCGTGGCGCGGGCACCGCCGGCTGTGAGAGGGACGGGCATGAAACCCACCAACAGCGCCGAACCGGCATCGCGGCCGCGCCGGCTATCCCCGCCCGTGCTGCCGACGGTCTGCGTGACGTCGGCCGCGCTGGCGTTCACCGTCGGAACATTCCACGCGCTGAGCACGGGCCGGGCCCTCTTCCCCGGCCGGACCGTCGGCTGGTCGCTGGCGACCCTCACCGCGCTGATCGTCGCCCACCTCGTCGCCCTCGGGCGGGACCGCTGGTGGGGCGGCACCGGATCCGGTGCCGCCCTCACCCTGGCCGTCCTGCTGCTCTACGGCTGGATCCCGTCCGTACTGATCAGCATCGCGGTCGTCACCCTGGTCGCCACCGCCCGGCGACACCGATGGCGGCAGGCATTACTGCACGGCGCGGTCGATATCCTCGGCATCGCGGCCGCCGGACTCGCCCTCGCCGCGTGCGGCGTCACCGCCGATGCCGATGCCCCCTGGCTGCCCGACACCTGGGGGCTCTCCGCGGTCCCCGTGATCGCCCTCGCCGCCTTCCTGTACCTCGCCGTCACCCGCGCCCTGCTCTGGTACTCTATGGCCCCGCGCGCCGCGCTGACCTCCATCGCCCGCACCGCACTCATGCGGCAGGCCCTCGTCGGCGGAGCCCTCCTCGGCATCGCCCCGCTCATCGCCGTGGTCGCCGACCACGCGCCCCTGCTCCTCCCCCTCTTCGCGGTGCCCCTCATCGCCCTGGACTCCACGCTCTGGATCGTCCGCGCCCGCGCCGAGGAACAGCTGCGCGACCCCCTCACCGGGCTGCCCAACCGCCAATGGCTGCTGGAGCGCACCTGGGCCGCCCTGGACGAGGCCGAGCGGGCCGGGGACCGGGCCGCGCTCGTCCTCATCGACCTCGACCGCTTCCGGTCCGTCAACGACACCCTCGGCCACCTGGCCGGGGACCGGCTGCTCCTGCAGATAGCGGAACGGCTGCGCCTGGCCCTCCCGCGCGACGCGGAGGCCGCCCGGCTCGGCGGCGACGAGTTCGCGGTCCTGCTGCCCACCGCCGACTCCCTCACCAGTGCCCAGCGCGTGGCCCGCGCCCTCGTCGCCGACCTCGGCTCGCCCCTCGACCTGGACGGGCTCACGCTCGTCCTGGAGGCCAGCGCCGGCGTCGCCGTCTACCCCGACCACGCCCTCGACGCGGAGGGCCTCCTGCGCCGGGCGGACGTCGCGATGTACCAGGCCAAGCGCGACCGCAGCGGGGTGGAGGTCTACGAAGCCCGCCGCGACGGCAACACCCCCGACCGCCTGGGCCTGTTGGGCGACCTGCGCCGCGCCCTGGACGCGGGCGAGGTCGAGCTGCACTACCAGCCCAAGGTCGGCTTCGACGGCCACGTCGAGGGCCTGGAGGCACTCGTGCGGTGGGTCCACCCCGAGCGCGGCCGGGTCTCCCCGGACGAGTTCATCGCCATCGCCGAGTCGTCCGGGCTGATGCCCCGCCTGACCGAGTACGTCCTGGAGACCGCCCTCGGGCAGGTCGCCAAGTGGCGCGCCATGGGCCTGGAGGTCCCGGTCGCCGTCAACGTCTCGCCGCGCGACGTGCACACCCCCGGCTTCGCCGGTTCGGTCGCCGCCCGGCTCGCCCGGCACGGCGTGCCCGCCGGGGCGCTGCAGCTGGAAATAACCGAACACGTGCTCCTGGAGGATCCGCAGCGGGCCGCCGACACGCTCGCCGGCCTCACCGGCCACGGCGTGAAGATGTCCCTCGACGACTTCGGCACGGGGTATTCGTCCCTGGTCCACCTGCGCCGCCTCCCGGTCAGCGAGCTCAAGATCGACCGGTCCTTCGTGGCCCGCCTCGCCATCGACAACGAGGACGCGGAGATCGTCCGCTGCACCCTCGACCTCGCCCACTCCCTCGGCCTGCTGGTCGTGGCGGAGGGCGTCGAGGACGACGAGACCTGGGAGCGCCTGCGCGACCTGGGCTGCGACGCCGTCCAGGGCTGGCTGGTCGCTGCCGCGATGCCGCCGGACGAGACCACGGCGTGGCTGCGCCTGCGCAGCGAGTCCGGCTGGCGCCGGGAGGACGAACCGCTCGCCGCGGCCGCGCCGACGGAGGAGGATGCGGACCAGCCGGTGACGTGACCTGGGGCTCTGCCCCCGCAACCCCTGCTCCTCAAACGCCGGACGGGCTGACCAATCAGCCCGTCCGGCGTTTGAGGACCGGGGTCCGGGGCGGAGCCCCGAAACACCTGCAACCCCAGCGGAGCGAAACCGTTTCGCGGGCACGTGGCGCGGAGCCATAGGATTGGGGCGAAAGCCGTCCACCCACTACACCCACCCTTGAGGATCGCTGCATGCCTGGCATCACGCGCGAGGAGGTCGCCCACCTCGCCCGGCTGTCACGTCTGGAGCTGAAGGACGAAGAGCTCGACCACTTCGCCGAACAGCTCGACGTGATCATCGGCGCGGTCGCCCGCGTCTCCGATGTGGCCGACGAGGACGTACCCCCGACCTCCCACCCGCTGCCCCTGACGAACGTCATGCGGCCGGACGAGGTCCGCCCGTCGCTGACCCCCCAGGAGGCGCTGTCCGGCGCCCCCGCCCAGGAGCAGCAGCGTTTCAAGGTGCCGCAGATCCTGGGGGAGGACTGACTGTGAGCGACGCACGCGCGGCTGCTCAGCCGCACCCGGAAGACTCCCCGCAGCTTCGCCGCGCGGGCGGAGAAGCGAACAATAGAGCGGTAATGGCAGATCTGATCAAGCTCACCGCCGCCGAGATCGCCGCGAAGGTCGCCTCCGGCGAGCTCACGGCCGTCGAGGTCACCGAGGCCCACCTGGCCCGGATCGAGGCCGTCGACGAGAAGGTCAACGCCTTCCTGCACGTCGACCGCGAGGGCGCGCTGGCCCAGGCCCGCGCCGTGGACGCCAAGCGCGAGCGCGGCGAGAAGCTCGGCCCGCTGGCCGGCGTCCCGCTGGCGCTGAAGGACATCTTCACCACGAAGGGCGTCCCCACGACCGTCGGCTCCAAGATCCTCGAAGGCTGGATCCCGCCGTACGACGCGACGGTCACCAAGCGTCTGAAGGACGCGGACGTCGTCATCCTCGGCAAGACCAACATGGACGAGTTCGCCATGGGGTCCTCCACCGAGAACAGCGCCTACGGCCCCACCGGCAACCCCTGGGACCTCACCAAGATCCCCGGCGGCTCCGGCGGCGGTTCCTCCGCGGCCCTCGCCGCGTACGAGGCGCCCCTGGCCATCGGCACGGACACCGGCGGTTCCATCCGCCAGCCCGCCTCCGTCACCGGCACCGTCGGCGTCAAGCCGACCTACGGCGCGGTCTCCCGCTACGGCATGGTGGCCTTCTCCTCCTCCCTCGACCAGGGCGGCCCCTGCGCCCGTACGGTCCTGGACGCGGCCCTGCTGCACGAGGTGATCGCCGGGCACGACCCGCTCGACTCGACCTCCATCGACGCCCCGGTCCCGCCGGTCGTCGAGGCGGCCCGCAACGGCTCCGTCGCCGGTATGCGCGTCGGCGTCGTCAGGCAGTTCCGCGGCGAGGGCTACCAGGCCGGCGTCATCCAGCGCTTCGACGAGTCCGTGGAGCTCCTCAAGGAGCTCGGTGCGGAGATCGTCGAGCTGGACTGCCCGTCCTTCGACCTCGCGCTGGCCGCGTACTACCTCATCGCGCCGTCCGAGTGCTCCTCGAACCTGGCCCGCTTCGACGCCATGCGCTACGGCCTGCGGGTCGGCGACGACGGCACGAAGTCGGCCGAGGAGGTCACCGCGCTGACCCGTGAGGCCGGCTTCGGCCCCGAGGTCAAGCGCCGCGTCATGCTCGGCACCTACGCGCTCAGCTCCGGCTACTACGACGCGTACTACGGCTCCGCCCAGAAGGTCCGTACCCTCATCACGCGGGACTTCGAGAAGGCCTTCGAGCAGGTCGACGTGATCGTCTCGCCGACCACGCCCACCACCGCCTTCGCGATCGGCGAGCGTGCCGACGACCCGATGGCGATGTACCTCGCCGACCTGTGCACCATCCCCACCAACCTGGCGGGCAACGCGGCCATGTCGCTGCCGTGCGGCCTGGCGCCCGAGGACGGGATGCCGGTCGGTCTGCAGATCATCGCTCCCGCCATGCAGGACGACCGGCTCTACAAGGTCGGTGCCGCGGTCGAGGCCGCGTTCACCGCCCGTTGGGGCCACCCGATTCTCGAGGAGGCACCGGCACTGTGAGCACCGACAAGAAGAGCGCGCTGAAGAAGGCCAAGGGCTTCAAGAAGTCCAAGGCCGGTACGTACCTGTCCATCGGCACCACGCTGTTCGGTGCGGTGAGCGTGGTCAAGCAGGCGAAGAAGGCACGCGGCGAGCGGGACACCCTGCAGCTCGTCGACGCGGTCGTCTCCGCGGCGGCCATCGCCACCGGCGTCGCCATGCTCGTCCGTGAGCTGCGCCGCATGAACAGCGACGACGTCCTCGCGGGCTGAGCCGGGACTGAGAGGTTAGTTTTCCGTGACCGTCACTGAACTGGTGTCGTACGAGGAGGCGCTTGCCACCTACGAGCCCGTCATGGGCCTCGAGGTGCACGTCGAACTCGGCACCAAGACGAAGATGTTCTGTGGGTGCTCCACCGAGCTGGGCGCCGAGCCCAACTCGCAGACCTGCCCCACCTGCCTCGGCATGCCCGGCTCCCTCCCGGTCGTCAACGCGATCGGCGTCGAGTCGGCCGTGAAGATCGGCCTCGCGCTGCACTGCGAGATCGCCGAGTGGTGCCGCTTCGCCCGGAAGAATTACTTCTATCCGGATATGCCGAAGAACTTCCAGACCTCCCAGTACGACGAGCCCATCGCCTTCAACGGCTACCTGGACGTCCAGCTGGAGGACGGCGAGATCTTCCGTGTGGAGATCGAGCGCGCCCACATGGAGGAGGACACCGGCAAGTCGACCCACGTCGGCGGCTCCACCGGCCGTATCCACGGCGCGTCCCACTCCCTGCTCGACTACAACCGGGCCGGCATCCCGCTCATCGAGATCGTCACCAAGCCGATCACCGGTGCGGGCGAGCGCGCCCCGGAGATCGCCAAGGCGTACGTCGCCGAGCTGCGCGAGCTCATCAAGGCGCTCGGCGTCTCCGAGGCCCGCATGGAGATGGGCCAGATGCGCTGCGACGTCAACCTGTCGCTGATGCCGAAGGGCGCCGAGAAGTTCGGTACCCGCAGCGAGACGAAGAACGTCAACTCGCTGCGCTCGGTCGAGCGCGCCGCCCGCTTCGAGATCCAGCGGCACGCCGCGGTGCTGGGCGGCGGCGGCACGATCCTGCAGGAGACCCGGCACTTCCATGAGGAGGACGGCTCGACGACGTCCGGCCGCATCAAGGAAGAGGCCGAGGACTACCGCTACTTCCCCGAGCCGGACCTGGTGCCGGTGGCCCCCTCCCGCGAGTGGGTCGAGGAGCTGCGGGCCACCCTGCCCGAGCTGCCGCGCGTGCGCCGCAACCGGCTGCGCGAGGAGTGGGGCGTCTCGGCGCACGACATGCAGTCGATCCTCAACGCGGGCGCGGTCGGTCTGATCGTCGCCACGATCGAGGCCGGCGCGGACGCCGCCCCGGCCCGTAAGTGGTGGATGGGCGAGCTGTCCCGCCGCGCCAACGAGGCCGGTGTCGACCTCGCCGCGATGGAGATCACCCCGGAGCAGGTCGCCCGGGTGTGCGCGCTGGTCGCCGAGGGTTCCCTCAACGACAAGCTGGCCCGCCAGGTCATCGAGGGCGTGCTCGCGGGCGAGGGCGGCCCGGACGAGGTCGTCGACAAGCGGGGCCTGAAGGTCGTCTCCGACGAGGGTGCGCTGGGCACGGCCGTGGACGAGGCGATCGCGGCCAACGCGGGCATCGCCGACAAGATCCGTTCCGGCAAGGTCGCGGCGGCGGGTGCGCTCGTCGGCGCGGTCATGAAGGCCACGCGCGGCCAGGCGGACGCCGCCCGGGTGCGCGAGTTGATTCTTGAGCGGCTTGCCGCGAAGGAATGATCACGCACGGCCTGGAGAAGCCGGGCGCCGAGGGCTGATCCCCTCCCTCCCGGCAGCCCGCCGTCAATGCGGCACGATGGCCGTCCCTCTCCGGAGGGGCGGCCATCGGCCTGTGGCGCAGCGGCCGTCATCGCCTCCATCGCCCGATGCCGGCCTGAATCAGTCGATACCCACCCCACAGGCCGAAACGGTCCGGCATGATCGCGGCAGCGGGCCGGTCCGCGTGCCCGCACTCGAATCCCGGGGGTAGGGAACATGCGACGGTTCAGGACAGGACTGGCGGCGCTCGTGCTGGCGGGCGCCGGGCTCACGGCCATGCTGCCGATGGGGACGGCCGTGGCGGCCGAGGTGCCGACGACGGCCGTGGCAGCCTGCGCGGCCGACTGGGGAAGCCTGCCCAAGGTCAGCACCGACACCGAGTACAAGCCGCTGCGGGACATCAGAACCGGCCGGCACGACTGCTACGACCGCATGGTCTTCGACATCCTCGGCCCGGACACCAGGGGCCCGATCGGCTACCGCGTGGGCTATGTCGGCACCCTGCACCAGGACGGCTCGGGCGATGTGATCCCGGTCGGCGGCGGCGCGATCCTCGAGGTGCGGGTGGCCGCGCCCAGCTACGACCCGGCGACGGGCAAGCCGGTCTACGACGGCCGGGTGAAGCAGCAACTGCCGGGCGTGGACCTCACCGGCTACCGGACCTTCAAGGACACGCGGTTCGGCGGCAGCTTCGAGGGCGACACCCAGGTCGGCCTGGGCGTACGGGCCCGGCTGCCGTTCCGGGTGTTCCAGGAGGGCAATCACCTCGTGGTGGACGTCGCCCACACCTGGCACGGCTTCCGCTGGGAACGGTGACCCGACGTCAGGAATCCGCTACTGAGTGACATAAACCAGGGTGCTCTGTGGTATAACCCACAAAACGGATAAAAGATCTCCCTCTCCTGCCACAGTGGTCGGCAGCGGGCCCTCAAGGGCCTTCTGCCCAGTCGCTCACCCATGCTCAGCGGTCGGAACCACGGGTCACGTCCCCGGCGAGAACGACGCGATACCCGGGAAGCAGGTTATGACCTCACTTGCCCGGTGGTGCCTGCGCCGCCGCTTCGCCGTCATCGTCGGGTGGCTGGTCGTCCTCGCCGGTACGACCCTGGCGGCCATGCTGGCCGGCTCCTCGTACTCCAACGACTACCGGGTGCCCGGCACCGAGTCCGCCCGCGCCACCGCGCTGCTGGAGGCGGCCTTTCCCGGCCGGGGTGGCGACGACACGATCGTCTGGCACACCGACCGGGGCACCGTACGCGCCGCCGACGTCGAGCGGCGCATGAGCGCCGTCCTGCACGAGGTCGCCGGCCTGCCCGCAGTGGCCTCCGTCGACAGCCCCTACACCGCTGCCGGCAGCACCCAGGTCAGCGCCGACCGGCACACGGCGTACGCCGCCCTCACCTTCGACAGCGCCACCGGCGACCCGGACCCGGCGCAGGTCAAGAAGGTCGTCGAGACCGCCCGGAAGGCGGCGACCGGCAATCTCCAGGTCGCGCTCGGCGGCAGCGGCATCGCTTCGTCCGAGGGCTCTGGCGGGCACCTCAGCGAGATCATCGGCATCGTGGTGGCCGCGGTGGTCCTGCTCGTCGTCTTCGGTTCGCCCGCGGCGAGCGTGCTGCCCATCGCCACGGCCGTCGTGGGCGTGGGCACCGCCTCCATGGGCACCGTCCTGCTGAGCCACGTCATGAAGGTGGCCGACTTCGCGCCCATGCTGGGCACCCTGATCGGCCTCGGCGTGGGCATCGACTACGCGCTCTTCATCGTCACCCGCCACCGGCGCGGCCTGAAACAGGGGCTGCCGGTCCACCTCGCCGCCGAACGCGCCGTCGCCACCACCGGCCGGGCCGTCGTCTTCGCCGGCGGAACGGTGTGCGTGGCGCTGCTCGGCATGCTGATCCTGCGGCTGAGCTTCCTCAACGGCGTCGCGCTGGCGGCCTCGCTCACGGTCGTGCTGAGCGTGGCCGCCTCCCTCACGCTCCTGCCCGCGCTGCTCGCTCTCATCGGGGAGCGCGCCCTCAGCCGCCGGGAGCGCCGCCACCTGGCCGAACACGGCCCCCGGCCGGACATCCCCACCGGGCTGGCCGCGCGCTGGTCCGCGTTCGTCGAGCGCCACCCCAAGGTGCTGGGCACCTTCGCCGCGGGCGTCATGCTGGTCCTGGCCCTGCCGACGCTCTCCCTCCACCTCGGCACCTCCGACCAGGGCAACCAGCCGGCGTCCCGCACCACCCGCCAGGCCTACGACATGCTCGCCACGGGCTTCGGCCCCGGCGTCAACGGCCCCCTGACGCTCGTGGCGTCGCTGGACAGCGCCGCCGACAGCCTCGCCTTCAACAAGCTCCCCGACACCCTCCGCCACACCCCGGGCATCGCCTCGGTCACCCCCTCGGCCCTCAACGGCAGCGGCGACACGGGCGTCATCACCGTCGTCCCGGCCACCTCGCCGCAGTCCCGCGACACCAGTGACCTCGTCGACCGGCTCCGCGGGACCGTGCTGCCCAAGGCCACCGGCGGCGCGGGCCTGGACGTCCGCGTGGGCGGCATGACCGCCGCCTACGACGACTTCGCCGGCGTCATACTGGGCAAGCTGCCGGTGTTCATCGGCACCGTCGTGGGCCTCGGCTGCCTGCTGCTGCTCCTGGCCTTCCGCAGCATCGGCATACCGCTGAAGGCCGCGGCGATGAACATCGCCGCCGTGGCCTCCTCGTTCGGCCTCATCGTGGTCGTCTTCCAGTGGGGCTGGGGCAGCGGGCTGCTCGGCCTGGGCGGGGCGGGCCCCGTCGAGCCCTTCCTGCCGGTCGTCATGGTCTCGGTGCTCTTCGGCCTCTCGATGGACTACCAGGTCTTCCTGGTCAGCCGTATGTACGAGGAGTGGCTCGCCACCCGGGACAACACCCGGGCCGTCCGCGTAGGCCTCGCCGAGACCAGCCGCGTGATCAACTCCGCGGCGGTCATCATGATCTCGGTCTTCCTGGCGTTCGTGCTCAGCGGCGACCGCGTGATCGCAATGTTCGGCATCGGCCTGGCCGCCGCCGTGGCCCTGGACGCCTTCGTCCTGCGAACGCTGCTGGTCCCGGCCCTGATGCACATGCTGGGCAGCGCGAACTGGTGGCTGCCCGGCTGGCTGGAGCGCCTGCTGCCGCGCATCAGCATCGAGCCGCCGGACGAGCCCGCCCTGCCGCTGCCCGCCGCGGCACCGCTCCAGCGGGCCGACCGTACGGACGAGCCGGCGGCCGTGCCGCTCGGCAGGTGAGCGCGCCGGACGGCGGGGGACTCCTCAGCTGTGCCGGGGCCGGATCACCACGCACCCGGAGTCGAGGTCGATGGGGCCCTTGCCCGGGTCGCCGTCGCCGACGTCGTCACGGCTGAGGGCGAGCCGGTTGAGCTCCTCCTCGGTGTGCTCCCGGCCGGGCGCGAACAGTTCCTCGATCACATTGAACATGGCAACTTCCGTCCCGTCAGGTCACCTTGAGCCGCAGTAGCCGGTCGTCGTCCGCGGCCGGGCTGCCCCGGCCGTCCGTGTTGCTCGTCGTCAGCCACAGGCCCCCGTCCTCAACTGGAACAACTGTCCGCAGCCGCCCGTAGTTCCCCCGCAGGTGGGCCCGGGGGGCCGCCGCGCTCCCGGCGCCCCGCAGCGGGATCCGCCACAGCCGTTCGCCCCGCAGCCCCGCCAGCCACAGGCAGCCGCCCGCGTAGGCCAGGCCGCTCGGCGAGGCGTCGGCCGTGCGCCACTGCTGCACGGGGTCCTTGAGCCCCGCCTTCCCTACCGTGCCCTCGGCCTGTGGCCAACCGTAGTTGCCGCCCGGCTCGATCAGATTGAGTTCGTCCCACGTGTCCTGGCCGAACTCCGACGCCCACAGCCGCTTGTCCGCGTCCCATGCCAGGCCCTGCACGTTGCGGTGCCCGTAGCTGTAGACGACCGAGCCGGCGTCCGGATTGCCGGGCGCCGGCCGGCCGCCGGGGGTCATGCGCAGGATCTTGCCGCCCAGGGACTTCCTGTCCTGGGCCAGGCCCCGCCGGCCGCTCTCGCCCGTACCTGCGTAGAGCATCCCGTCCGGGCCGAAGGCGATGCGGCCGCCGTTGTGGACGGTGCCCTTGGGAATGCCGGACAGGACCGTCCCGGGCGTGCCCAGCCGCTGCCCCTGCGGGCGCCCGTCGTCCACCGGCACCCGGACGATGCGGTTGTCGGAGGCGGTGGTCAGGTAGGCGTACAGCACGTGGCCGGCACCGTCGCCGGGCGGGACGGCGAGGCCCAGCAGCCCGCCCTCGCCCGCCGCCGCGACGCCCGGCAGCGTGCCCAGCACGCTCTGCCGGCCGTCCGCCGCGGAGACCCGGACGATCCTGCCGGTGTCGCGCGAGCCCACCAGAAGGTCACCGCCGGGCAGCGCGGCCACGCCCCACGGCGACATGAGCCTCGTGGCGACCGTACGGACGACCTCGGCCGAACCCGCCGCCGGGGCGGTGGAAGCGGTGGGCACGGCGGTGGCGGACGACGGCGGGGCACCGCCCGAGGACGAGTCGCCGGAACAGCCCGCGACGGTCAGCAGCGCGGAGACGGCCAGGGCGGCCGGTGCGGTCGGGCGTCGCACGGCGGGGGTCTCCTCTCGTCCGGGCGGATCACCTCTCCTTGATACACCCCGTCACTCCCAGGAGCCCATCGCACGGGGCAGCGCCGCGAGCTCCGCGAAGTCCTCATCCGTCAGCCGCAGCCCGGCGGCGGCGGCGTTCTGCACCGCCCAGCGCGCCTTCTTCGTGCCCGGCACCGGCACCACATGCCGGCCCTGCGCCAGCACCCAGGCCAGGGCGACCTGCGCCGCCGTCGCGTCGTGGCGCCGCGCGACGCGCCGCAGACCGGCGACTATCGGCTGGTTGGCGGCCATCATCTCCGCGGTGAAGCGCGGGTGGCGGGCCCGGATGTCCTCCGGCTCGAAGCCCTGCCCCGGCGTGAGGGTCCCACTGAGGAAACCATTCCCCAGGGGCATCGCCGCCAGCAGCCCCACCCCCCGCGAGGAGCACCACGGCACCAGCCGGTCCAGCGCCTCCCGCGACCACACCGACAGCTCCGCCTGCACACAGCTCACCGGGAAGACCTGCTGCACCCGCTCCAGTTGCCGGATCGTCGCGTCGTACATCCCCGCGCCCGCGCCGGCCGTGGAGCCGAACCTGCGCCGCGCCCGCGCGCCGATTGCACACCACCCCAGCGCCCGGACCTTCCCCGCGGAGACCAACTCCGCCATCGCCCCCCACGTCTCCTCGACCGGCACCTCCGGGTCCGGGCGGTGCAGCTGGTAGAGGTCGATGACATCGGTCTGCAGCCGCCGCAGCGAGGCGTCGCAGGCCCGTTTCACATAGCCGGGCCGCCCGTTGGCGACGATGTGCTGCTCGCCCACCAGCAGCCCGCACTTGGTCGATATGAACGCCTCCCGGCGCCGCTCCCGCAGCACCCGCCCCACCAGCAGCTCATTGGTGAACGGCCCGTACATGTCGGCGGTGTCCAGCAGGCTGGCCCCGGCGTCGAGGGCCGCGTGGACCGTGCGCAGCGCGGTCTCGCCGCTCTGCTGCGAGGCGCTGTACGCCCAGTGCATCGGCATGCATCCGAGGCCGATCGCACCCACTTCGAGCGCCGTAGCACCGATTGTCCTGCGCTCCACCGGCCGTACCCCCCCCGTTCCTCGTCCCCAAACTAACCTCTGCCGCTGTGGCCTCTTCGCATAGCCTCCAGACATGAGTGCAGATCACAGCGGTTCCCTCCGGCCACTGGCGTGGCTGCCGATCCGCCCCGAGGAGATCGAGGACCTCCCGGGGGGCCTGGAGTACGCCTACTGGAACGGCGGCCCCGACTACCCCGGCGACCCGGCGCGCTGTGCCTTCTACTGCGTGCCGTACATGAAGGGCCCCGCGGTGGAGACCCGCCCGCTGCCGCTGATGAGCGGGCTGCGGGTGGTGCAGGCCCTGACCGCCGGGGTCGACAACCTCCTGCCCGAGATGGAGCGGCTGCCCTCCGGCGCGCGGCTGTGCAGCGCCCGCGGGCTGCACGACGCGAGCACCGCCGAGCTGGCCCTGACCCTCACCCTCGCCGCACTGCGCGACATCCCCGGCTTCGTACGCGCGCAGGACGCGGGGGAGTGGCGGCCCGTCTTCCGCCCGGCGCTCGCCGACAAGTCGGTGCTCATCGTCGGCTACGGCTCGATCGGTGCCGCCGTCGAGGACCGGCTCGCGCCCTTTGAGTGCGCGCGGGTGATGCGCGTCGCGCGCTCCGCGCGCACGGCAGCACGCGGCCCCGTCCACCCGGTGGCCGCCCTGCCGGAACTGGTGCCCGACGCCGACGTGGTGATCCTCACGACGCCGCTCACCGCGCAGACCCGGGGCCTGGTGGACGCCGGGTTCCTCGCCAGGATGAAGGACGGTGCGCTCCTGGTGAACGTCGCGCGGGGCGCCGTCGTGGACACCGAGGCGCTCCTGGGCGAGCTGGAGAGCGGCCGGCTGCTCGCGGCACTGGACGTTACCGACCCCGAGCCGTTGCCCGCCGGTCACCCGCTGTGGAAGGCCCCCGGGGTGATCGTCACCCCCCATGTGGGTGGGCCCTCTTCGGCCTTTCTGCCCCGCGCCAAGGCACTCCTGCGCGATCAACTGGCCAGATTCGTACTGGACGAGCCTCTGCGGAATGTCGTAGCCGCTGCCGTCTGATACCACGTAGAGGCATCATTTGGCTGCTCTCCGTATCCGTAATCCCGCAGCTGGTTACGCTATGTATATGAGCTATGTCCCTGAGTGACGACTCTGGTGTATCGTCCCGACGGGGGCTGCTCCGCGCACCGTACGGGCGCAGCGAGGTACCGGAACTCGAGGGGGGCGACGGGCGATGCACGGCCAATGGACGATCTACCCGACGCGGCTCAAGCACCGACCACGGTCGCACTGCGTGGCGACCCCGGCCCTGTGGCTCCCATGGTTCGGCGTGTTCAGGACGGCGGCGCGGTGAGCGCCCCCGGAGCGGCCCTGACCCGCCGGACCGCCCCCGCCGGCGGCCCGGGCGTGTTCCCGCAGCTCTTCCTCGCCGTCCTGTGCGGCGGCTACGCCACGGGCGCCGTCTTCGGCTGGGGCTCGGCCGAGCTGGCGGCCACCATGGGCGACTTCGGCCTCAGCGGGGCCGCCGGCCTCGCCGCCGCCTCCTGCTTCTGGTACGGCCGCACCCGCAGCACCCGCTTCCGTCCCGCCTGGCTGCTGTTCGCCGCGTCCTCCGCGATGGCCGGCTTCGGCAACTTCGTCTGGGGCTGGTACGAGGTCGTCCTCGGGCGGCACGTACCGAGCCCGTCCCCGGCGGACTTCTGCTTCCTGCTCTTCGCGCCGCCGGCCATCATCGGCCTCCTGGTGCTCGCCCGCCGCCCGGTCACCCGGGCCGGCTGGGTCTGCCTGGCGCTGGACTCCTGGCTGATCGGCGGCTCGCTGCTGACGCTCTCCTGGAGCCTGGCCCTCGCCCACACCGCGCACTTCGCGGGCGAGACCGTGGCCCACGCCGCGCTGTCCCTGGCCTACCCGCTGCTGGACATCGTGCTGGTGTCCATGGTCCTGGCGCTGCACTTCAAGCGCTCCTCCGCCAACCGCTCCGCGATCAACACCGCCATCGCGGCCCTCGCTCTGACCGTCCTGTGCGACGCCCTGTTCACGTCGCCGCTGCTGCAGCAGCACTACCGCTCCGGTCAGATCCTCGACGCGGGCTGGTTCGCGGGCTACATGCTGATGGCGTACGCGCCCTGGGTGGCCCGCGAGGAGGGCGACGAGCCCACCGGCCGGCGCGGCCGGCCCGTGCCGCCCGCCGGCCGGCCCATCGCCGGCTCCCTCGCCGCCCTGACCCCGTATCTGGCCGCCGCCGTCTGCACGCTGGGCATCCTGTACAACGTCCTGGACGGCCACCACGTCGACCGCGTCGTGCTGTTCACCGGCTGTACGGTCGTCCTCGCGCTGGTCGTGCGCCAGGGCATCATGCTGCTGGACAACATCTCCCTCACCCAGGAGCTCGCGCAGAAGGAGAACCACTTCCGCTCCCTGGTGCAGGGCTCCAGCGACGTCATCATGATCGCCGCGCCCACCGGGATACTGCGCTACGTCAGCCCCGCCGCCGCCGGGGTCTACGGGCGCGACGCCGAGGAGCTCGTCGGCTCCGAACTGGCCACGCTCATCCACCCCGAGGACCTGGGCCGGGTCGTCCACGAAGTGCGCCGCTTCCTCGCCGCACCGCCGGCCGAGGAGCCCACCACCCGCATCGAGTGCCGCTTCCGCTCCGGCAGCGGCGACTGGCTCAACGTCGAGTCCACCGTCAACCGCCACCACGGCGGCCTGATCTTCAACAGCCGTGACGTCACCGAACGCGTGCGGCTGCAGGCCCAGTTGCAGCACACCGCCGAGCACGACCCGCTCACCGACCTGCCCAACCGGGCCCTGTTCACCCGGCGCGTCCAGCAGGCGCTCGCCGGCCGCAGAGTCACCGACGCGGGCACCGCCGTGCTCTTCATCGACCTCGACGGCTTCAAGGCCGTCAACGACACCGTCGGCCACCAGGCCGGCGACGAACTGCTGGTGCAGGCCGCCCGCCGGCTCCAGGACTCGGTGCGCGCCGGCGACTCCACCGCCCGCTTCGGCGGCGACGAGTTCGCCGCGCTCATCATCGGCGACGGCACCCGCGACGCCGCCGCCCGCGAATACCGCATCCTGGAGATCGCCGACCGGCTCCGGCTCACCCTCTCCCAGCCCTACCTGGTCGAGGGCGGCACGGAGGTCCGCGTCGCCGCCAGCATCGGCGTCGCCTTCGCCGAGCCGGAGATCACCCCGGGCACCCTCATGCGCAACGCCGACCTCGCCATGTACCGCGCGAAGCAGGCCGGAAAGGGCCGCGTCGAGCTGTACGCCCCGCAGATGCAGGCCGACGTCGTCCGCCGCACCGAGCTCGCCACCCGGCTGCGCACCGCCCTGCACGACGGGGAGTTCGCGCTGCTGCACCAGCCCGTCGTGGAGCTGGCCACCGGCCGTATCACCGCCGTCTCCGCACAGGCCCGCTGGCGCTCGGCCCAGGGCATCCTCTTCACGCAGGACGAGTTCCTGCGGGTGGCCGAGATCGACCGCGGCGACGAGAGCGCCCGCACCGCCGAGCTCGGCCGCTGGACGCTGGAGAAGGCCGTCGAGCAGGCCGACCGGCGCCGCCGCGCCGGCCACACCGTGCCCGTGTACGTGCGCCTGTCCGCCGCCCGGCTGCTGGACAAGTCGCTGCCGCCCAAGAACATCGAGGCGATCGTCCTGCGCCACGGCCTGCCCGCCGGCTCCCTGGTCCTGGAGCTGTCCGGAAGCGACCCGCGCATCCCCCTCGACGAGCTGGAGCGACGGCTGGCGTCCCTGCACCGCTTCGGGGTGCGCATCGCACTCGACGGCTTCGGCAGCGGCTACGCCGCCATGAGCGCCCTGCGGCGGCTGCCCATCGACGTGCTCAAGCTCGACCGGGGCCTGGTCGACGGGGTCGCCGAGTCCGCCCGGCTGCACAAGATCACCGCAGGGCTGCTGCGGATCGCCGGCGACCTCGGCATGCAGTCCGTCGCCGACGGCGTGGACGAGCCCGAGCAGGCCCGCGCCCTGCTGGCCATGGGCTGCACCCACGGCCAGGGCACGGCCTTCTCCGGAGCCCTCGACGAGCACCGGCTGCGGCACGCCCTCGACAGTGGCCCGTACGCCCTCCCGAGTGAACCCGCCGATGGCGTGAATCAGCTGCTCGTCGGGGGTGCGCTGCCCGTGCGCTCCGCAGCGGTGGGCGGCGCGGGAGCTCTCGCGCATGCTCCATTGCGCTCAAATAATGAGACGCCCGTCCCACCCACTTGACACTTCAGGTGCACCGGAGGGAGGGTCGATCCCATGCGCACCCGAATTCTCGTACTTGGAAAGCGCGTCGGCTGAAGCAGGCCACTGAACAAGTCCTGCTGACCACTCCGGCGCGCTCCCCTCGCTTGCCTCACGGCACGAGGGGTTTTTTGTTGCACCGAAACCGTCGAAGTCGCACTGACACCCATCGAAACCGTCGAATCCGAAGCCTTCGAGAAGAGAATGTCGATGACAGAGCAGGCCACCGGGGCCCATCATCATCCGCAGCCGCGGGCCCGTAGCGGCGGGGCGCAGCAGCCCGCCATCGTCGAGCACCTCACCGGTGCGCAGTCCCTCATCCGCTCGCTGGAAGAGGTAGGGGCCGACATCGTCTTCGGCATCCCGGGCGGCGCGATCCTTCCCGCCTACGACCCGATGATGGACTCCTCGAAGGTCCGCCACGTCCTCGTCCGCCACGAGCAGGGTGCCGGTCACGCGGCCACCGGCTACGCGCAGGCCACCGGCAAGGTCGGCGTCTGCATGGCCACCTCTGGCCCGGGCGCCACCAACCTGGTGACCCCGATCGCCGACGCCCACATGGACTCCGTGCCGCTGGTCGCCATCACGGGGCAGGTGTCCTCCAAGTCGATCGGTACGGACGCCTTCCAGGAGGCGGACATCTGCGGCATCACCATGCCGATCACCAAGCACAACTGGCTGGTCACCGACCCCGCGGAGATCCCGCGGACCATCGCCGAGGCCTTCCACGTCGCCTCCACCGGGCGCCCCGGGCCGGTGCTGGTCGACATCGCCAAGGACGCCCTCCAGGCCCGTACGACCTTCGTCTGGCCGCCCCAGACCGACCTGCCCGGCTACCGCCCGGTCACCAAGCCGCACGCCAAGCAGATCCGCGAGGCCGCCAAGCTGATCACCCAGGCCGAGCGCCCGGTGCTCTACGTCGGCGGCGGCGTGCTGAAGGCCAGGGCCACCGCCGAGCTCAAGGTCTTCGCCGAGCTGACCGGCGCCCCCGTCACCACCACCCTGATGGCGCTGGGCTCCCTCCCCGACAGCCACCCGCTGCACGTGGGCATGCCCGGCATGCACGGCTCGGTCGCCGCCGTCACCGCGCTGCAGAAGGCCGACCTGATCGTGGCCCTCGGCGCGCGCTTCGACGACCGCGTCACCGGCAGGCTCGACTCCTTCGCCCCCTACGCCAAGATCGTCCACGCGGACATCGACCCGGCGGAGATCGGCAAGAACCGCACCGCCGACGTGCCCATCGTGGGCGACGCCCGCGAGGTCCTCGCCGACCTGATCGTCGCCGTCCAGGCCGAGCACGCCGAGGGTCACGTCGGCGACTACTCCGCCTGGTGGGCGGATCTGAGCCGCTGGCGCGACACCTACCCCCTCGGCTACGACCAGCCCGAGGACGGCAGCCTCTCCCCGCAGCAGGTCATCCAGCGCATCGGACAGCTCGCCCCGAAGGACACCATCTACACCGCCGGCGTCGGCCAGCACCAGATGTGGGCCGCGCACTTCATCGACTACGAGCAGCCCCAGACCTGGCTCAACTCCGGCGGCGCCGGGACGATGGGCTACGCCGTGCCCGCGGCGATGGGTGCCAAGGCCGGCATGCCGGACCGCACGGTCTGGGCCGTCGACGGCGACGGCTGCTTCCAGATGACCAATCAGGAACTGGTCACCTGCGCCCTGAACGACATCCCCATCAAGGTCGCCATCATCAACAACGGCGCCCTGGGCATGGTCCGCCAGTGGCAGACCCTCTTCTACAACCAGCGCTACTCCAACACCGTGCTGCACACCGGTCCCGCCGTCTCCAACGGCGGCTCCGCCACCGGCCCCGGCACGGAGCCCTGCGCCGGCACCCGCGTCCCGGACTTCGTCAAGCTCGCCGAGGCCATGGGCTGCGTGGGGCTGCGGTGCGAGGACCCGGCCCAGCTGGACGCGGTCATCGAGCAGGCGAACGCCATCAACGACCGCCCCGTCGTGGTGGACTTCATCGTCCACCAGGACGCGATGGTCTGGCCGATGGTCGCCGCCGGCACCTCCAACGACGAGATCCTCGCGGCGCGCGGCGTGCGCCCGGACTTCGACGGCATCGACGACGACTGACGGCATCGACGACTGAGAGAGAATCCCTAGGCACATGACCAAGCACACGCTCTCCGTCCTGGTGGAGAACACCCCCGGCATCCTTGCCCGAGTCGCCGCGCTGTTCTCCCGCCGCGGCTTCAACATCGACTCCCTGGCCGTCGGCGTGACCGAACACCCCGACATCTCCCGCATCACCATCGTCGTCAACGTCGAGTCGCTGCCGCTGGAGCAGGTCACCAAGCAGCTCAACAAGCTCGTCAACGTGCTGAAGATCGTCGAGCTGGAGGACAGCACGGCCATTCAGCGCGAACTGGTCCTGGTGAAGGTCCGCGCCGACAACGAGACCCGCTCCAAGATCGTCGAGATCGTCCAGCTCTTCCGCGCCAAGACCGTCGACGTCTCCCCGGAGGCCGTCACCATCGAGGCCACCGGCGGCAGCGACAAGCTCGGCGCCATGCTCAAGATGCTGGAGCCGTTCGGCATCAAGGAGCTGGTCCAGTCCGGGACGATCGCCATAGGGCGCGGCGCGCGGTCCATCACGGACCGCAGCCTGCGCGCCCTGGACCGCTCCGCCTGACCGGCCGCCGGCCCGGGACGGTCCGCGAGGGCCGTTCCGCACAGCGGTACCCGAAAACCTTTCCGCACCCGCCCGTCATACGGTGGGACGTACCACCGGACACACCGGAAACCAAGGAGATATCCCCAGTGGCTGCCGAGCTCTTCTACGACAACGACGCCGACCTCTCCCTCATCCAGGGCCGCAAGGTCGCGGTCCTCGGATACGGCAGCCAGGGCCACGCCCACGCGCTGTCCCTGCGTGACTCGGGCGTCGACGTCCGCGTGGGCCTCCACGAGGGCTCCACGTCCAAGGCGAAGGCCGAGGAGCAGGGCCTGCGCGTCGTCACGCCCGCCGAGGCCGCGGCCGAGGCCGACGTCATCATGATCCTCGTCCCGGACCCGATCCAGGCCAAGGTCTACGAGGAGTCCGTCAAGGACAACCTCAAGGACGGCGACGCGCTGTTCTTCGGCCACGGCTTCAACATCCGCTTCGGCTTCATCAAGGCCCCGGCCGGCGTCGACGTCTGCATGGTCGCCCCCAAGGGCCCCGGCCACCTGGTGCGCCGTCAGTACGAGGAGGGGCGCGGCGTGCCCTGCATCGCCGCCGTCGAGCAGGACGCCTCCGGCAGCGCCTTCGCGCTGGCGCTCTCCTACGCCAAGGCCATCGGCGGCACGCGGGCCGGCGTCATCAAGACGACCTTCACCGAGGAGACCGAGACCGACCTCTTCGGTGAGCAGGCGGTGCTGTGCGGCGGCGCGTCCGCGCTGGTGAAGGCCGGCTTCGAGACGCTGGTCGAGGCGGGCTACCAGCCGGAGATCGCCTACTTCGAGTGCCTCCACGAGCTCAAGCTCATCGTCGACCTGATGTACGAGGGCGGCCTGGAGAAGATGCGCTGGTCGGTCTCCGAGACCGCCGAGTGGGGCGACTACGTCACCGGCCCGCGGATCGTCACCGACCAGACGAAGGCCGAGATGAAGAAGGTCCTCGGCGAGATCCAGGACGGCACCTTCGCCAACAACTGGATGAAGGAGTACCAGGAGGGCCTGCCGAAGTACAACGAGTACAAGAAGGCCGACGAGGACCACCTCCTGGAGACCACCGGCAAGAAGCTGCGCAAGCTGATGAGCTGGGTCGACGACAAGGAGTGAGCCGCCTTTCCCGGGCGCCGGGCGGGCACCTCGTGCCCGCCCGGCGCCCGGGGCCGGTCCGCCGCGCGCGGTGTCGTCCACGGTGTCCGCCGGCGGTGTCCCTCCACCGTGTCCGTCCACCGAGGGGTGACGTTTTCGTATCGGCGCAGGCCCGGGCCGCATCCCCCGATACACTGCGGAGCACAAACGCGTCAGGCTCACAGCGTCGTGCGTCTTCCACGCGGCTGCCCCCTTCACCGCCTTCGGCCGTCGGGACGGCCGTCCGCGAAGGACTAGTGAGGACTGAGACCACGTGAGCCCTGCTTCGTCTCGCAAACCTGTCGTACTCATCGCCGAAGAGCTGTCGCCCGCCACCGTCGACGCCCTGGGACCGGACTTCGAGATCCGGCACTGCAACGGTGCGGACCGTGCCGAGCTGCTGCCCGCCGTCGCCGACGTCGACGCGATCCTCGTGCGGTCCGCCACAAGGATCGACGCCGAGGCGGTCGCGGCCGCGAAGAGGCTGCGGGTGGTCGCCCGGGCCGGCGTCGGCCTCGACAACGTCGACGTCTCCGCCGCCACCAAGGCCGGCGTGATGGTCGTCAACGCTCCCACCTCCAACATCGTCACCGCCGCCGAGCTGGCGTGCGGGCTCCTCATCGCCACCGCCCGTAACATCCCGCAGGCCAACTCCGCCCTGAAGAACGGCGAGTGGAAGCGGTCGAAGTACACCGGCGTCGAGCTCTCCGAGAAGGTCCTCGGCGTCGTCGGGCTGGGGCGCATCGGTGTCCTCGTGGCTCAGCGGATGTCCGCGTTCGGCATGAAGGTCGTCGCCTACGACCCGTACGTGCAGCCCGCGCGCGCGGCCCAGATGGGTGTGAAGCTGCTGAGCCTGGACGAGCTGCTGGAGGCCGCGGACTTCATCACCGTCCACCTGCCGAAGACCCCCGAGACGATCGGGCTCATCGGCGACGAGGCCCTGCACAAGGTCAAGCCGTCCGTCCGCCTCGTCAACGCGGCGCGCGGCGGCATCGTCGACGAGGCGGCGCTGGCCACAGCGCTGAAGGAGGGGCGGGTGGCCGCCGCCGGGCTGGACGTCTACGCCTCCGAGCCGTGCACCGACTCCCCGCTGTTCGAGTTCGACAACGTCGTCGCCACCCCGCACCTGGGCGCCTCCACGGGCGAGGCCCAGGAGAAGGCGGGCATCGCGGTCGCGAAGTCCGTGCGGCTGGCGCTCGCCGGTGAGCTGGTGCCGGACGCGGTCAACGTCCAGGGCGGCGTCATCGCCGAGGACGTCAAGCCGGGGCTGCCGCTGGCCGAGAAGCTCGGCCGGATCTTCACCGCGCTCGCGGGCGAGGTCGCCGTGCGGCTCGATGTCGAGGTGTACGGGGAGATCACCCAGCACGATGTGAAGGTGCTCGAACTGTCGGCCCTCAAGGGTGTGTTCGAGGACGTCGTCGACGAGACGGTCTCGTACGTCAATGCTCCGCTGTTCGCGCAGGAGCGCGGCGTGGAGGTGCGGCTGACCACGGGCTCGGAGTCGGCGGACCACCGCAACGTGGTGACGGTGCGCGGCACGCTCGCCGGTGGCGAGGAGGTGTCGATCTCCGGCACGCTGGCCGGGCCGAAGAACCTGCAGAAGATCGTCGCGGTGGGGGATCACGACGTCGATCTCGCCCTCGCCGATCACATGGCGTTCCTGCGGTACGAGGACCGGCCGGGTGTCGTGGGCACGGTCGGGCGCATCCTCGGCGAGGCGGGCATCAACATCGCCGGCATGCAGGTGTCGCGGGCGACGGAGGGCGGGGAGGCGCTGGTCGCGCTGACGGTCGACGAGTCGGTTCCGGCGCCGGTGCTCGCGGAGATCGCGGAGTCGATCGGTGCGGTGTTCGCGCGTGCGGTGAATCTGGCGGACTGACGGTCGCCGGACCTGCCAGGGCCCGGCCGCTCCCCTCGCGGGGTGCGGCCGGGCCCTTCGCGTGCGCGGCACGCCGTGGACTCAGCGGCTCGGGGTCCTGGCGTACTCGTCCCGGGCGGCGGCGTCGGCCGGGGCTGCCCCGGCCTCGCCGGGCCCCTCACCGGGGACGGTGTTCCGCAGGAACGTCACGGCGGCGAATGCCGCGAGGGTCAGGAGGGCGGCCCCGCCGAGAGAGGCGACGGTCATGCCGTGCGTGAAGGCGTCACGGGCCACGGCGAGCACCGACTCTCCCGTGCTGCCCGGCAGCCGGGCCGCCGCCCCGGCCGCCCCGCCGAGCGTCTCGCGGGCCGCGCCCAGCACGTCGTGCGGCAGGTCCGCCGGCAGCGAGCCGTCCAGGTCGTGGCGGTAGACGGCCGTGCCGATGGAACCGAAGACCGCCATGCCCAGGGCGGTGCCGAACTCCTGGCCGGTCTCCAGCAGGGAGGCGGCCGTGCCGGCCTTCTCCGGCGGGGTGGTGGCCAGCGCCATGTCCGAGGCGGGCGCCATGACGCTGACGATGCCGGCCGAGATGAGCGCGGCGCCGGCCAGGGCCGTGGCCAGTGAGTCGGTGTCCGCCAGGGCCAGTACGGCGTAGCCGGCGGCGCCGGCGAGGAAGCCGGCGGCCATGACGTAGCCCTTGTGCGTCCTGTGCGCCGCCGTCGTGGCGAACGGGGCCACGGCCGCCACCGCGAGCGAGGGGAGCAGTCCCCACAGGGCGGACTCCAGCGGGCCCATGCCGAGCACGCTCTGCAGGTACTGCGTGGTGAAGTAGGCCGAGCCCATCATGCCGGCCGAGGCGAGGGCGTTGAGGCCGATGCCGATGCCGAAGGCGCGGTGGCGGAACAGCTCGCGGCTGATCATCGGGTGGGGGTGCGTGCGCTGGCGGCGCACGAAGACGTAGCCGATCGCCAGGCCGGCGGCGATGCACGCGGCCATGGGCGGGCTGAAGCCGTCGGCGGCGATCTGCTTCAGGCCGTAGACCACGGGGAGCACCGCGCCCATCGACAGCGGGACGCCGAGCAGGTCGAAGGCGCCGGGCTGCGGGTCCTTGTGCTCCGGTACAAGGACGGGCACGAGGACCAGCAGCAGCACCATCGCGGGCACGTTGATCAGGAAGACCGAGCCCCACCAGAAGTGCTCCAGCAGCACACCGCCGACCACGGAACCGAGGGCGATGCCGCCCGCCATGGCCCCGGACCAGATGCCGACCGCCTTACTGCGCTCCTTGTCGTCACGGAACAAATTGCGCACGAGCGCCATCGTCGACGGCATCAGGGTCGCGCCGCCGATGCCGAGCAGGGCGCGGGCCGCGATGAGCATCTCCGCGTTCCGTGCGTAGGCGGCCGCGACGGATGCCGCCCCGAACGCCGCCGCGCCGGCCAGCAGCAGCTTGCGGCGGCCGATGCGGTCACCGAGCGAGCCCATCGTGATCAGCAGACCCGCGAGGGCGAAGGCGTAGACATCGAAGATCCACAGCTGCTGGGTGCCGGTGACGCCGAGATCCTCGCTGATGACGGGGACCGCGTAGAAGAGGACGGAGACGTCCATCGAGACCAGGAGGAGAGGCAGCAGGAGGACGACGAAGGCCGTCCACTCCTTGCGCCCGGCGAGAGGTGCGCTGTTCTTCATGCCGGTGAATATACGGATGTCTTAAACACTTGTCTAGAACGCTTGTATAAGACGTCTGTCTGGAACGGGTGTATGCCGGTCGTTAGGCTGCGGGCATGGGACATCGTGAAGATCTGCTCGACGGCGCCAAGCGCTGCCTGCTGGAGAAGGGCTGGGTGCGTACCACCGCGCGCGACATCGTGGCGGCCTCCGGTGCCAACCTCGCCTCCATCGGCTACCACTACGGCTCGAAGGACGTCCTGATGATGGAGGCGTTCCTGAAGCTGACGGAGGACTGGGGCGAGAGGATCGGCCGGACCCTGGAGGGCGCCGCCGAGCCCGGCGTCACCCGTGAGGAGCGGATGGCCGCCGTCATCGACGGCATCGTCGGGAGCTTCGCGGCCGATCGCCGGTTCTGGGCCGCGCAGCTGGAGGTGATGGGCCAGCTGGGCAATCACCCCGAGCTCCGTGAGCGGTTCGCCGCGGTGCTGCCCCAGGGGCGGGAGGGTCTGGTCGCCATCTTCGAGGGCGTGGACGACACGGAGGTCCCGGGCGGGGCGGTGCGCACCGCCGGCTACCTGTACTACGCCCTGTTCACCGGGTTGTGGGTGCAGTGGCTCATCGACCCGCAGCAGGTGCCGAAGGGGCGGGACGTCGTCGAGGGGATGCGCCGGGCGCTGGAGGGCACGGTGCTGGACGCCCCGCGGAAATAGCGTTGCGCGGCGGCCTGTTGGCGGTGCGTACTGGACGTAACCGGGATGTATTCGCTGTACTGGTTGCCCGAGGACACCAGTACGTATGTCTGGGAGGTTGCTCATGACCGCGACCGGCACCCGATCCACCACGCCGCCCGCTCCCGCCTTTCCTCAGGACCGCACCTGCCCGTACCAGCCGCCGGCCGGCTACCCCGAGCTCGCGGCGCGGGGGCCGGTGGGCCGCATGACCCTCTACGACGGCCGCCAGGTGTGGGCGGTGACCGGGCACGCCGAGGCCCGCGCCCTGCTGATAGACCCGCGGCTCTCCTCCGACAGGAAGAATCCCTCCTTCCCGGTCACCGTGCCGCGCGTCGAGGACCAGGCAGCCGTCGACATCCCGCTCCTGGGCTTCGACGACCCCGAACACGGCCGCCAGCGCCGCATGCTGATCCCGCGCTTCAGCCTCAAGCGCGTCGCCGCCATGCGCCCGGGGATGCAGGCCGTCGTGGACGACCTCATCGACGCCATGCTCGACCGCGGCCCGCAGGCCGACCTCGTCTCCGCCTTCGCCCTGCCCCTGCCGTCGATGGTCATCTGCCGGCTCCTGGGAGTCCCCTACGCCGACCACGACTTCTTCGAGGGCTGCTCCCGCGCGCTGCTCTCCGCGGATACCGCGCAGGAGTCCCGCGTGGCACGCGAGGACCTGCGCGCGTACCTCCGCCGGCTCATCGACGCCAAGCAGTCCACCACCCCCGGCGGCGGCCTCCTCGACGAGCTCGTCGCCGAACGGCTCGCCGAGGGCCACCTCGACCGCGACCAGCTCGTCATGACGGCCCTGATACTGCTGGTCGCCGGCCATGAGACCACGGCCAACATGATCGCCCTCGGTACGTACACCCTGCTCGAGCACCCCGGTCAGCTGGCCGCGTTGCGCGCCGACCCGGGCCTGATGCCCGGCGCCGTCGAGGAGCTGCTGCGCTACCTGTCCATCGCCGACGGGATGGTGCGCGTCGCCACCGAGGACATCGAGCTCGGCGGGCACACCATCCGCGCCGGCGACGGCGTGCTCCTGCCCGCCTCCGTCATCAACCGCGACGCCGCCGTCTACGAGCGCCCCGACACCCTCGACGTCCGGCGCTCCGCCCGGCACCACGTCGCCTTCGGCTACGGAGTCCACCAGTGCCTCGGCCAGAACCTGGCCCGCGCCGAGATGGAGATCGCCCTCACCACCCTCTTCGCCCGTATCCCCACCCTGCGCCTCGCCGTTGCTCCTGACGAGGTGCCCATCAAACCCGGCGACACCCTGCAAGGCCTCTACGCCCTCCCGGTCACCTGGTGACCGAAGAACGGAGCCCCGCCATGCGCATCAGTATCGACTCCGACATCTGTATCGGCTCCGGCATGTGCGCCCTGACCGCGCCCGGGGTCTTCACCCAGGACGACGACGGCTTCGGCACCGTCCTGCCGGGCCGTGCGGACGGCGCCGGGGACCCGCTCGTGAAGGAGGCGGTGCGCGGCTGTCCGGTGCAGGCCGTCAGCATCGAGGAATGACTGGTCAGGGGACTACGGCCGCTGCAGCCGGGACGCCTTGAGCGTCATGTGCAGCAGCAGGCGGTCCTCGCCGTCGTCGAGGTCGAGGCCCGTGAGCTGCTCCACGCGGCCCAGGCGGTAGTAGAGGGTCTGCCGGTGGATGCCCAGGGCCGCCGCCGCGCGGCCCGCCTGGCCCGCGCAGTCGAGATAGACCTCGGCCGTACGGGCCAGCTCGGTGCGGTCCGGCTCCAGCAGCGGCCGCACCGCCGGGTCCGCCGCGCGCTTTGCCGACAGGGCGGTCAGCACCCGGTACGGGCCGATGCCCGCCCACTCCGCCACCGGCCCCAGCCGCTGTTCCGCAGCCGCCGCCCGCGCCGCCGCCAGGGCCTCGGCCCAGGCCTCCGGCAGCTCCAGCAGCCCCTTGCGGGGCGTGCCGAGGCCGGCCGCGGCCGGCGCCGGCGCGGCGTCGGGGTCTCCCGCCCGGGGGGAGCGCAGCAGCCGGTCGGCGGCCGCCTGCGCGGGGCCGGGCGAGGAGGTGGTGCGCAGCCGGACGAGGGCGGCGAGCGCCGCCGAGCCGTCCGGTAGCGCCCCCGGCACCGCGCACATCGCGGCCACCCCCGACTGGGCGGCCAGCGCCGCGCCCGCGCCTTCCTGGTCCGCGTCGTCGTCGGCCGCCGAGCGCCAGGGGGCGACCGCGACCAGCGCCAGCGGGCCGTCCGCCGCCGCGCCGAGGGCCTCGCGCAGCGCGCCGCGCGCCGCCTCCCGCACCGCGGGCCGGGCGGTCAGCAGCTCCCGCAGCAGCTCGCCCAGCTCGGCCCCGGCCCGGGCCTCGGCCGCCAGCAGCGCACCGATCCGGGCGGCGGTCTCCATGGCCTGCGCGAGGCGGGGGTCGGCGAACGGCACACCCAGGTCGAGCCCCGCCAGGTGCCCGTCGTCCAGCAGCCAGACGTAGCCGTGCACCACCCCGCGGTGGCGCACGGGCAGGCAGATGCGGCCCTTGAACACCCCCGCCGCCGGATCCGGCGGAATCCGCAGCGGAGCCTGCGCCCGCGCGATGCCGAACGCCTCGAACCAGGCCCGGACCGCCGCCGTCGAGCGCCGCTGCAGGATGGAGCGCGTACGCACCGGGTCCATCATCATCTCGAGATCGTCGTCGCCCCCGTGGGCACCGAACGCGATGAGACCGAAGTCCCTGTCCTCCAGCGTCGCGGGAGCGCCGAGCGCCGCCGAGATCTCGTCCACGAGCTGCTGATACTCGCCACGCATGCGCGCTGTGCTCCCTCCGGTATCCGTCGGCTCTCATTGTCATACATTTGTCTGAGATCCCGGCCACGAATGCGTGACAGCTGTCGATGGCCGCGCGGGTGGCGTGAACTCTACGTTTCACGTTGAGTTACTTAAGCCGTCTCCCCAGGTGGGACGGCCCTCATCGTGGAGGTGCCCGTGCTGGGTCCTGTGCTGCTCGCTGCCTCGCGCAGCGACAAAATGCGCCGTTTCGTGTCGGCTGCCCCGGGCACCAAGCAGGTCGTCGACCGCTTCATCGCCGGTGAGACGGTCGGTGAGGTCATCCCGATCGTGAAGGACGCCGCGGCCAACGGGCTCGAGGTCACCCTGGACGTGGTGGGCGAGGACATCACCACCGTCGAGCAGTCGTACGCCGCGCGCGACGCCTACCTGGAGCTGATCGAGCGCCTCAAGGAGCTCGGTCTGGGCGAGCGAGCCGAGATGTCGGTGAAGCTGTCCATGTTCGGGCAAGCCCTGGAGGGCGGCCACGAGCTGGCGCTCGCCAACGTGCGCCCGGTCGTCGAGGCCGCCGCCGCCATCGGCACCACGGTCACGCTGGACGCCGAGGACCACACCACCCTCGATTCGATGTTCGCCATCCACGAGGAGCTGCGGAAGGACTTCCCGCAGACCGGCTGCGTCATCCAGGCGTACCTCTTCCGGACCGAGGACGACGCCCGCCGCCTCGCCGCGGCCGGCAGCCGTGTGCGTATCGTGAAGGGTGCGTACAAGGAGCCCGCCTCCGTCGCGTACCAGGACAAGGCCGAGACCGACAAGGCGTTCGTCCGCATCATCAAGATCCTCATGGCGGGCCTGGGCTACCCGATGATCGGATCGCACGACCCGCGTCTGATCGCCATCACGCAGGACGTGGCCCGGCAGGCAGGTCGCAAACTGGACGAGTACGAGTTCCAGATGCTCTACGGCATCCGCAGTGACGAGCACGTCCGTCTGGCGTCCGAGGGCCACCGGATGCGCGTGTACACCGCGTTCGGCACCGACTGGTACGGCTACTTCATGCGCCGCCTCGCCGAGAAGCCCGCCAACCTGCTGTTCTTCGCCCGCTCCATCCTCACCAAGGGCTGAGCCCCCCCCACACCCCCCAAAGCCCGAAGGAGATACGGAACCCATGGACGCCGTGACCCAGGTCCCCGCTCCGGTCAATGAGCCGGTGCACAGCTACGCCCCCGGCTCCGCCGAGCGCGCCCGCCTCGAGGCGAAGCTCAAGGAGCTGGCCGCCAACCCCATCGACCTGCCGATGACGATCAACGGCGAGAAGCGGATGGGCGGCGGCGAGCCGTTCAAGGTCGTCCAGCCGCACAACCACTCCGCGGTGCTCGGCACGTTCCACCACGCCACGCAGCAGGACGCGCAGGACGCGATCGACGCCGCACTGGCCGCCGCCCCGGCCTGGCGTGCGATGTCCTTCGACGACCGCGCCGCGATCATCCTGCGCGCCGCCGAGCTGCTGGCCGGCCCCTGGCGCGAGACGCTGGCCGCCTCCACCATGCTGGGCCAGTCCAAGACCGCCCAGCAGGCCGAGATCGACACCCCGTGCGAGCTCGTCGACTTCTGGCGCTTCAACGTGCACTTCGCGCGCCAGATCCTCGCGGAGCAGCCGGTCGCCAACTCCGCCGGCGTGTGGAACCGCAGCGACCACCGCCCGCTCGAGGGCTTCGTCTACGCGATCACGCCCTTCAACTTCACCGCCATCGCCGGCAACCTGCCGACCGCCCCCGCCCTCATGGGCAACGTGGTCGTCTGGAAGCCGTCCCCGACCCAGACCCACTCCGCGGTGCTGCTCATGCAGATCCTGGAGGAGGCGGGCCTGCCCAAGGGCGTCATCAACCTGGTGACCGGTGACGGCATCGCCGTCTCCGAGGTGGCCCTGAACCACCCCGAGCTGGCCGGCATCCACTTCACCGGCTCGACCAAGACCTTCCAGTACCTGTGGAAGACGGTCGGCACCAACATCGAGAAGTACAAGTCCTACCCGCGCCTGGTCGGCGAGACCGGCGGCAAGGACTTCGTCGTCGCCCACCCGAGCGCCGACCGCGCCATCCTGAAGACCGCGCTGACCCGCGGCTCCTTCGAGTTCCAGGGCCAGAAGTGCTCGGCCTCCTCCCGCGCCTACGTCCCCCGCTCCATCTGGGAGGACGGCTTCAAGGAGGAGTTCGCGGCCGAGGTCGACGGCATCACCATGGGTGACGTCACCGACCTGTCGAACTTCATCGGCGCCGTCATCGACGACCGCTCGTTCGCCAAGAACAAGGCGGCCATCGACCGTGCCAAGGCCGACCCGGCGTGCACGATCGTCGCGGGCGGCTCGTACGACGACTCGGTGGGCTACTTCGTGCGCCCGACGGTCATCGAGTGCACCGACCCGGCGAACGAGGTCTTCACGACCGAGTACTTCGGCCCGATCCTCGCCGTCCACGTCTACGAGGACGCCGACTTCGACGCGATGCTGGCCCAGATGGAGTCCGTCTCGGCGTACGCCCTGACCGGCTCGGTCATCGCGCAGGACCGCTATGCGGCCGCCGAGGCGATGGACAAGCTCCGCTTCGCCGCGGGCAACTTCTACATCAACGACAAGTCGACCGGTGCCGTCGTCGGCCAGCAGCCCTTCGGCGGCGGCCGTGCCTCGGGTACGAACGACAAGGCCGGTGCCGCGTCGAACCTGATGCGCTGGACGTCGGCCCGCTCCATCAAGGAGACCCTGGTCCCGCCGACCGACTACCGCTACCCGCACATGGGCTGACCTGCCCCTCGCTGAGCTCCGCCCCCGACCAGCCCCCCAGCCGGCCGGGGGCGGTGTGCGTTCCGGGCCGCCGTCACAGGGTGACCGCCATCGCCAGCAGCAGCGCCGTCAGCAGGGAGCCGACACGGTCGAGGAGGCCGCCGGGGCCCGGGAGCCGGCTGTCCGTGTGGCTGCCGTCCGCCTCGCGCCCGATCATGGATGCGAGCAGGTCGCCCAGGACGCATCCGCACAGCACCGCGGCCCACAGCGTGAGCGTGAACGCACCGGCCGCGCCGAGCGCCGCGGCCACGGCCATGCCCGCGCCGATGACACCCGCCCAGGTCCTGGCCGGGTCAAGGGGCGAGAGGGGGCGGGCCAGAGTGCCGCCCAGGCGCGCCAGGACGGTGTCACCGCACCGGGCACCGATGCCACCGAAGGCGACGGCCACCCCGACGGCGACCGCGGTGCCGTCCAGCACGACGAGTCCGCTCAGCGCGACCGGGATCCACAGCAGCCCGAAGACGGTGCGCGCCGCCCGCTCGGCACCGCGGGACCTGTCGCCGGACACGAGCGCGGACAGGACCCCGGCGAAGAGCAGAAGGGCGAGCGGCCGCAGACAGAAGGCGAGGGGTGCCTCCGAGACGTACACCTCCAGGGAGAGGACCGGCAGTACCGCGGCCGCGACGGCGAGCGCGGTGTGCTCGCCCGGGCCCAGGCCGGCCGTCCGGACGTACTCCCGCACCGCGACCAGCCCCAGGGCGAGCGCCAGCAGCGCCCCGCCCGGCACGCTCAGGTGCAGCGCCCCCAGGAAGAGCGCTGCCGCAAGGAGCCAGGCGAGCCAGCGGCGGCGCAGCTTGCGACGCGCCCCGACGCGCGCGGGGAGAACCGCGACGACCGCACCGCCCACGCCGAGCGCGCCGGCGACCACCGGGACGACCCGGGGCAGGACGTCGGTCGCGTACAGGACGCTCATCGCGCGCCCCGGCGCGGCGCGGTGTGCGGCCGGAGACCGGCGAGGGCGGCGGGCGGATCGCCGGGGCGGGCCGCTGACCAGGGTGTGAGTGCGTACAGGCCGTTCATGGCCGCTACTCTCGCCGACCGCCCGCGGCGGCCGGTCGGTGCCCCGGGCACGAAAGGCACGGGCGCGGACACCTTACCGGGGTCACCCGTCCGCCCCGGCCCGGTCGGCCGCCCGGCGCGCGGCCCGTCTCAGATAGTAGGAAGTCCGAGTAATCGTGCAGACAGCGCGGCCGGGCTGGCCTAGCGTTGTCACAGCCGAACCTTCCGCTCCATCGAGCGAACGGCGGTCGTGGCCCGGTGCGCCGGCGCAGGTGATCCCTGCCGCACCCAGACCCCCGCCCCTTCTCCGGCTTCTCGGTCCCGCCTTCCCGGGGCTTGCCAGGACTCAGCAAGAGGAGACGTGACCCATGGCCGAAACCGCCGTTCGCAGGACCCGTCGTGTCGCCCGTGCCTCCGACAGTGCGCAGCGCAAGGCCGACCGGGCGAACGCCGCCGCCGCGCTCCAGCGCGCGCTGGACCGCCGTGACAACGGCGGCGTCACCGGTCACTGACCCCGCGCCCGCGCTTCCCGCCGGCCTAGGGCCGGGGGGAGCGCAGGACCTCGAAGTGGTCGATGCGCGCCCCGCTCTCCGTCAGTGCTGTCACCCTCAGCCGGGGGTGGCGGCCCGGCTCGACCTCGACCGCGAGGAAGGAGTGGCCGGTGTAGCGCACCCGTGACCACTCCACGGTCTCCGTGCTCTTGGTCCGGCCCTTGTGCCAGTGGTAGCTCTTGACGCTGTCCAGGTCCCTCACATGGCCCTCGTAACTGTCCGCCACCGGGAAGTCGTAGAGCGACTTCCCGGCGCCGCCGGCGGTGACGTACACGATGCCGTCCCGCACGGAGTCGGCGGTTCCGCCGATCGGCACGGTGCGGTTCACCCGCCGGCCCCTGATCGCGTCGGTGCGCTCGTAGACGTGGTTGTGGCCGTTGACGACGAGATCCACCCGGTGCTTGTCGAACAGCGGCAGCCACGCCTCGCGCACCCCGCCGTCCGAGGCGTGCGCGCGTGTCGTGGAGAAGGCGCAGTGGTGGAAGAAGACCACGACGAAGTCGATGCCGGGCTGCTCGCGCAGCTCCTGCAGCCGCCGGTCGAGCCAGACGGTCTGCCGGCCGTCGCTGTAGCCGGTGTTCGCGGGGATCTCGTACGAGACGTCGTTGGCGTCCAGCGCGACGACGGCGGTGTTGCCGTAGACGAAGGAGTACGCCCCCGGTGCGTGCCGGGGGTCGAAGCCGTTGTCCGGCAGCGTCCAGCGCGCGCTCTGGCCGCCGTAGCCGTTGGGGGAGTACCAGGCCTCCATGTCGTGGTTGCCGGTGGTCACCATCCACGGCACCCGCGCGGCCACCGTCTCGGTCTGGGCCAGGAACTGGTCCCACACCCGCGCGTCGTAGACGTCCCCCGGCTTTCCGGCACCGCTGTCGTCGGCGTAGCAGAGGTCACCCGCGTGGAGGTGGAACGCCGGGTTCTGACCGAGAATCAGCTGGTCGTTGGCCAGCGCGTGGTAACTGACGCCCTGGTCGCCGAAGGCCGTGAACACGAACGCCTCCGGCCGCGCCGGGGCCGTCCCGAACGTTCCCACGGTGGCGCAGCGGCGGGGGTCGGCTGGGTCGAAGCCGTCGTGGCCGACGCCGTAGTAGTAGGTCTGCCCGGGGGCGAGGTCGTCCAGGGCCACGTGCAGATAGACCTGGTCGACGGCCGGGAGCTTCTTGGACAGGGCCGGGGTGTGCAGCGTGCGCACCTCGGCCGGGATCCGCTGCCCGAGCTCCCACGGCTTCAGCCCCACGCGCACGTACGGGGCCCGGACGGCGAACGGCACCTGCCAGGAGATCCGCATCTGCGTCCGCGGATCGGCGCCGAACGCCAGGTGCCGCCCGAACGGCGCGACGAGCGAGCCGTCGACCTTCGCCGTGGCGGGCGTGGTGAGCAGGGTGGGGGACAGCGGGCGGGTGTGCGCGTCCGCGGTGGCGGGCGCGGGCAGGCCCGCCCCCGCGACCGCTCCCACCGTGGCCGCGCCCGCGCGCAACAGGCCGCGCCGCGAGGTACGGCGCGGGATGAGGGCGCGCAGGTACTCGTGCTGCTCCGGCATCGTCATCCGGCTCGCCAGGCGGCCGGGGATCCCTACCCGAGGTGTGTCCATGCCGGGAAGGTGCCAGGAGCCGGGAGCCCGGACACGTACTTCCGGCGAATGTGGCCCCTCCGGCTGGCAACCTGTCCGAATAGTGGACGTCGCGTGTCAGAGAGCGGGACGGAAGAGTACGGTCCCCGTATGTCTCGCAGCATTCGCCTCGCAGTGATCCCCGGTGACGGAATCGGTCCCGAAGTCGTGGCCCAGGGCCTCAAGGTCCTCTCGGCCGTGCTCCCTTCGGACGTCGAACTGGAGACCCGGGAGTACGACCTCGGCGCCCGCCGCTGGCACGCCACCGGCGAGACGCTGCCGGACGCCGAGCTGGAGTCCCTCAAACAGCACGACGCGATCCTGCTCGGCGCGATCGGCGACCCCTCCGTGCCGTCCGGCGTGCTGGAGCGCGGGCTGCTGCTGAAGCTGCGCTTCGCCTTCGACCACTACGTCAACCTGCGCCCGTCGAAGCTGTTCCCCCACACGGCTACGCCGCTCGCCGGCCGCCCGGACATCGACTTCGTCGTCGTCCGCGAGGGCACCGAGGGCCCCTACGTCGGCAACGGCGGCTCGATGCGCACCGGCACCCCCGCCGAGGTCGCCACCGAGGTCAGCGTCAACACCGCCTACGGCGTGGAGCGGGTGGTCCGCGACGCCTACGAGCGCGCCCAGGCCCGCCCGCGCAGGAAGCTGACGCTGGTTCACAAGAACAACGTCCTCGTCCACGCCGGCCACCTGTGGAAGAACGTCTTCGACCGCGTGGGCCGGGAGTACCCCGAGGTCACCACCGACTATCTGCACGTCGACGCCGCGACGATCTTCTTCGTCACCCAGCCCGGCCGCTTCGACGTGGTCGTCACCGACAACCTCTTCGGCGACATCCTCACCGACCTCGCCGCCGCCGTCACCGGCGGCATCGGGCTCGCCGCATCGGGCAACATCAACCCCACCGGCGCCTTTCCCTCGATGTTCGAGCCGGTCCACGGCTCCGCGCCCGACATCGCGGGCACCGGCAAGGCCGACCCCACGGCCACGGTCCTGTCCGTCGCCCTCCTGCTGCGCCACCTCGGCTACGAGGCACAGGCGGACCTGGTCGAGGCGGCCGTCGCCGGGGACCTGAGCGCGCGCGACGGCTCGGCCCGTACGACGGACGAGACCGGTGACGCCCTCGTATCCCGCGTACTCACCGGCTCCGTAGCCACCTGACCCGGCCGCTGTGCTACTGCGCGGCCGGATGCCACCATCGATTCCCGGCCGCGCACACGTTTTCCGTCAGGGCCCCCACGAGCGATAATCGAACGTGGGGCCGCGATATGAGGCGAAGCTCGGACGTCTCGATTCCGCTCGGGACGAAAGTGAGCGCGGTCCGCCACACACCAAGGTGAAGGACACGCATTCATGACGACGCCCACGATCGAGCTCAAGCCCTCCTCGCACCCGCTGTCCGACGCGGAGCGCGAGCGGATCCTGACCAGCCCCGGCTTCGGCCGCCACTTCACCGACCACATGGTGACGATCAAGTGGACCGAGGGCCGTGGCTGGCATGACGCCCAGCTCGTTCCGTACGCGCCGCTGTCGATCGACCCGGCGAACATGACCCTGCACTACGCGCAGGAGATCTTCGAGGGCCTCAAGGCCTACCGCCGTCCCGACGGCTCGGTCGCCACCTTCCGGCCCGAGGCCAACGCCGGCCGCTTCCAGGCCTCCGCCCGCCGGCTGGCCATGCCGGAGCTGCCGGCCGAGCTGTTCATCGAGGCCTGCGACGTGCTGGTCCGGCAGGACCAGGCGTGGGTCCCGCCGCACGGCGGCGAGGAGTCCCTCTACCTCCGCCCGTTCATGATCGCGACCGAGGTCGGCCTCGGCGTGAAGCCGGCCAACGAGTACCTCTTCATCGTGATCGCGTCCCCGGCCGGCGCGTACTTCCCCGGCGGCGTCAAGCCCGTCTCCGTCTGGCTCTCCGAGAACTACGTCCGCGCCGTCCCCGGCGGCATGGGCTTCGCCAAGACCGGCGGCAACTACGCGGCCTCGCTGCTCGCCCAGGCCGAGGCGGCCGAGAAGGGCTGCGACCAGGTGGTCTGGCTGGACGCGCTGGAGCACAAGTGGGTCGAGGAAATGGGCGGGATGAACCTGTACTTCGTGTACGGGGCGGCGTCCGATGGAAAGCCCGTCATCGTCACCCCCGAGCTCACCGGCTCGCTGCTGGCCGGCATCACCCGTGACTCGCTGCTGCAGGTCGCCAAGGACCTCGGCTACGCGTCCGAGGAAGGCCGGATCTCCACCGACCAGTGGAAGCGCGACACCGAGAACGGCACGCTCACCGAGGTCTTCGCCTGCGGCACGGCCGCGGTGATCACCCCGGTCGGCTCGGTGAAGTCCGCGGGCGGCGAGTGGACGCAGGCCGACGGGCAGCCCGGCGAGGTCACCATGAAGCTCCGCAAGGCGCTGCTGGCCATCCAGACCGGTGCGGCCGAGGACACGCACGGCTGGATGCACCCCCTGGGCTGAGGCCCTCTTCGTCACGCGGGCTTGCGTGCGTCGCCGTGAACGCAAGGCACGCAAGTACGCGTGATCGTTGCCGCCCGGACCCTTGTCGGCACCGTGCCGTTCCGCCACCGTGATCGTCCATGGGACAGGGACAGGGACAGGCACAGCACTGGAAGAAGATCTGGGTCGGCTCGGCCGGCAACATGGTCGAGTGGTTCGACTGGTTCGTCTACGCCAGCTTCGCCACCTACTTCGCGGGCTCCTTCTTCCCCGAGGGCAACGACACCGCGAAGCTCATGAACACCGCGGGCATCTTCGCCGTCGGCTTCTTCATGCGCCCCGTCGGCGGCTGGCTGCTCGGCCGGGTCGGCGACCGGCGGGGCCGCAAGGCGGCGCTCACCCTGACCGTCACGCTCATGTCGGCGTCCGCCGTGCTGATCGCCGCCGCCCCCACCTACGCGGTCGCGGGCTACGGCGGCGTCGCCGTCCTGCTCGTCGCCCGGCTGCTGCAGGGCCTGTCGGTCGGCGGCGAGTACGCGGCGAGCGCCACCTACCTCACCGAGGCCTCGGCGCCGGGCCGGCGCGGTCTCGCCTCCAGCTTCCAGTACGTGTCGATGACCGCCGGCCAGATCCTGGGCCTGGGTATCCAGATCCTCCTGCAGCGCACGCTCACCAGCGGCGAGCTGCACAGCTGGGGCTGGCGCATCCCCTTCGTCGTGGGCGCGCTCGGCGCGGCCGTCATCTTCTACCTGCGCCGCAACATGCTGGAGACCGAGACGTTCGAGGAGAGCGGTGCCTCGCCGCAGGACCGCGGCACGATCAAGGCGCTGCTGCGGCACAGACGTGAGGCGTTCCTGGTGATCGCGCTGACCATGGGCGGGACGGTCGCGTACTACACGTACACCACCTACCTGACGAAGTACCTCTCCAACAGCGCCGGCCTGCCCAAGCAGACGGCGACCCTCGTCAGCTTCTGCGCCCTGATCGTCTTCGCCTGTCTGCAGCCGCTGGCGGGCGCGCTCTCGGACCGGATCGGCCGCCGGCCACTGCTGATCACCTTCGCGGTCGGCTCCACCTTCCTCACCGTGCCGATCATGACGCTGCTGCAGCGGGCGGGCTCCTTCTGGCCGGCCCTGGGCCTGTCGCTGCTGGCCCTGGTCGTGGTCACCGGCTACACGTCGATCAACGCCTGTGTGAAGGCGGAGCTGTTCCCCACGGGCGTGCGCTCGCTCGGCGTCGCCCTGCCGTACGCGATCGCCAACGCCCTGTTCGGCGGCACGGCGGAGTACGTCGCCCTGTGGTTCAAGAAGGGCGGCATCGAGTCCGGCTTCTACTGGTACGTGGCGGGCTGTGCGGCGGTGTCGCTCGTCGTCTACCTCGCGATGCGCGAGACGAAGGACATCGACCTCAAGCGGGTGGGGCAGCAGCCGTCGGACCGGCCGGAGACGGACCCGGTGCCCGCATCGTGAGACTCTCCGGCACCGCGGGGCGGATCCGTGCCAGGATGCCCGCATGCTCCCGTTCGCCATGATTATTGGCAGCAGGCGCGCCGGTCCGCAGTGACCGCCTCGTACCACCCGTACGACGCGGACGCCGTCGTCCCAGACCCGCGCGCAGACCTCTCGCACCCGCGAGAGGTTTTTGCGTTTTCCGGCCCACCACGCCGGCGACGCAGGGCGAGGGATCATAGGGGGACGGTGGAACCGGTCATTCCGGTAGACCGACATCCTCACAGGAGTCAGAGCAGCATGACGGACGCAACCGACGGCCCCGACGGTGGCCTCGACGACAGCCTCGACGACAGGTTCCACGTCTTCGACACCACGCTGCGCGACGGCGCCCAGCGCGAGGGCATCAGCCTCACCGTCGCGGACAAACTGACCATCGCCCGGCACCTGGACGACTTCGGCGTCGGCTTCATCGAGGGCGGCTGGCCCGGTGCCAACCCCCGGGACACCGAGTTCTTCCAGCGCGCCCGCGAGGAGATCGACTTCCGGCATGCCCGGCTCGTCGCCTTCGGCGCCACCCGCAAGCCGGGCGTCCGCGCCGAGGAGGACCCGCAGGTCGCCGCGCTGCTCGACTCCCTGGCCCCGGTCGTCACGATCGTCGCCAAGTCCCACGACCGCCACGTCGAGCTCGCCCTGCGCACCACGCTGGACGAGAACCTCGCCATGGTCCGCGACACCGTCGCCCACCTGCGCTCGCGCGGCCGCCGCGTCTTCGTCGACTGCGAGCACTTCTTCGACGGCTACCGGGCCAACCCGCGCTACGCCACCGAGGTCGTGCGCACCGCCCACGAGGCCGGCGCCGACGTCGTCGTGCTGTGCGACACCAACGGCGGCATGCTCCCCGCCCAGGTCGAGGCGGTCGTACGGACCGTGCTCGCCGACACCGGCGCCCGCCTGGGCATCCACGCCCAGGACGACACCGGGTGTGCCGTCGCCAACACCCTGGCCGCCGTGGACGCGGGCGCCACGCACGTGCAGTGCACCGCCAACGGCTACGGCGAGCGGGTCGGCAACTCCAACCTCTTCCCGGTCGTGGCCGCTCTGGAGATCAAGTACGACCGCCGGGTGCTGCCGCCCGGGAAGCTGGCGGAGATGACCCGCATCTCGCACGCCATCGCCGAGGTCGTCAACCTCACCCCCGCCACCCACCAGCCCTACGTCGGCGTCTCCGCGTTCGCCCACAAGGCCGGGCTGCACGCCTCCGCGATCAAGGTCGACCCGGACCTCTACCAGCACATCGACCCCGAGCGGGTCGGCAACACCATGCGGATGCTGGTCTCCGACATGGCCGGCCGGGCCTCCGTCGAGCTCAAGGGCAAGGAGCTCGGCATCGACCTCGGCGGCGACCGCCGGCTCATCGGCCGCGTCGTCGAGCGGGTCAAGGAGCGCGAGCTCAAGGGCTATACGTACGAGGCCGCCGACGCCTCGTTCGAGCTGCTGCTCCGCGAGGAGGTCGAGGGCAGGGCCCGCCGCTACTTCCGTGTGGAGTCCTGGCGCGCGATCGTCGAGGACCTCCCGGACGGTACGCACGCCAACGAGGCGACCGTGAAGCTGTGGGCCAAGGGCGAGCGCATCGTCGCCACCGCCGAGGGGAACGGCCCGGTCAACGCGCTCGACCGCGCGCTGCGTGTCGCGCTGGAGCGCATCTACCCGCAGCTGGCCGCGATGAAGCTGACAGACTACAAGGTCCGCATCCTGGAGGGGAGCCTGGGCACGGGCTCCATCACCCGGGTCCTGGTCTCCACGAGCGATGAGTACGGCGAGTGGTCCACCGTCGGCGTGGCGGAGAACGTCATCGCGGCGTCCTGGCAGGCGCTGGACGACGCCTACGCCTACGGGCTGCGGCGCGCGGGCGTCGAGCCGCAGGAGTGAGTCACAGGTACTGACTCGTGAGCCCGGCGCCGAGCAGGTCGTAGGCCCGCTCGGCGTCGGCGTGGGCGGCGCGCAGCACGCCGTCGGTGATGCCGCCGGCCGCCAGGCGCAGCCAGTTGTCGCGGGCGAGGACGTGGTGGACGGCGATGATCTGCGCGGCCGCCAGCCTCGTCGTCACCTCGTCCGTGCGGTCCGTCTCCAACAGGGCCTCGGCCAGCGCCCGTTCGTCCTCGGCGGTGTAGCGCGCCAGCCGGGCCTGCAGGCTCGGGGTCGCGTAGAGCATGTCCCGGAAGGCCAGCACGGCCGGTGCGTCGCACAGGCCCGTGACCGGGTCGCGGGCGTCGAGGCGGGCGTGGAAGTGGGCGCGCAGCGCGGCCAGTGGCGACTGCCCGGCCTCCCGGCAGCGGACGACCCGTGCCGCTTCGCCCTGGTGGTCGGCGATGCGGTGCAGGGCCAGGTCCTCCTTGGCGGGGAAGTAGCGGAACAGCGTCGGTTTCGAGACCTCCGCGGCCGCCGCCACCTCCGCGACCGACACCTGGTCGAAGCCGCGCTCCAGGAAGAGCGCGATGGCCGCCTCGGACAGCGTCTGCCGCGTGCGCTGCTTCTTGCGTTCCCGCAGTCCCGGCTCTTCGTTCACGACGCCACCCTACCAAAGCCTGCATTACTCGGAATCTTTTGTTACTCGGTTGCATTTTCTCGTGCCGCGGTCTTTCATGGACCCATCGAACGACCGAGGGGTTTCGCATGAACACCGCTGTGCTGATCGTGGGTGCCGGGCCGACCGGACTCACCCTCGCCTGTACGCTCGCCCGGGCCCACGTGCCCGTCCGCATCGTCGACAAGTCGCCCGCGTTCCACCGGGAGTCCCGGGCCAAGGGGCCCAACCAGCGCAGCCGCGAGGTGTTCGCGGACCTAGGGGTGGGAGAGGCCTTCGACGCGGCGGGCGTGGAACGCACGGTGCTGCGCAAGTACCGCGACGGCGTCGCGATCGCCGACCACGAGATCTTCGGCGACCAGCGCCCGACCCCCGCCGCGCCGTACGCCAAGGGCCTGTCCCTACCGCAGTGGCGCACCGAGGAGATCCTGCGCGACCGGCTCGCCGCGTACGGGGTCCGGGTCGAACCCGGCTGCGAGGTCACCGCCGTGGAGCAGGACGGCGAGGGCGTGACGGCCGTGCTCGCGGACGGCCGGCGGATCGGCGCGGCGTACGCCGTCGGCTGCGACGGCGGTCGCAGCCCCGTGCGCAAGGCCCTCGGGGTGCCCTTCGTGGGCGAGACCGAGGCCGAGGAGTGCATGGCGGTCGGCGACGTCGAGGCGGACGGGCTCGACCGCGGCTACTGGCACCAGTGGTTCGACGAGGACGGCGCCATCATGCTGTGGCCGATCCCCGGGACCGCCTCCTGGCAGCTGCAGGGCACGGTCGAGCCGGGCACGACCCCCACCCTGGAGAGCTTCCAGCGGCTCTTCGACCGGCACGCGCGCGTGCCCGGCGTGCGGCTCGCCAACCCCACCTGGGTCTCGACCTACCGCGTCAACGTCCGCATGGCCGAGCGCTTCCGGGCCGGCCGGGTCTTCCTGGCGGGCGACGCCGCCCACGTCCAGCCCATCGCGGGCGGGCTCGGCATGAACACCGGCATCCAGGACGCCTTCAACCTGGGCTGGAAACTCGCGCTCGTCGCCCAGGGCCTGGCGGGGGAGGGGCTGCTCGGCACCTACGAGTCGGAGCGGATGCCCATCGCCTCCTGGGTGCTGAGGACCGCCGACGAGCGGATGCGGGCCGTGCTCGAACGGGTCAGGGAGGCGGGCGTCGGGACGGAGGTGGTCGTCGACCGGGCCGCCACCGGCCTCGGCCTCGGCTACCCCTGGTCCCCGCTCTCGCACGGAGGCCTCGGGGCCCGCCTCGGGCTGCAGATGGGCGACCGGGCACCCGACTCCCCCTGCCGCGACGCCCTTTCGGGACGCGGGACCCGCCTCTTCGAGGCCTTCGCAGGGCCGCACTTCACGCTGCTCGGCTTCGGCGCGAACAGCGCGGCGGCGCTCGCCGAAGTGGCCGGGCGGTGCCCACGGATCGTACGGACCCTGCTCCTGGACGACAGGGACGACGGGGAGGCGCGCACGGCGTACGGAGTGGAGGGGGACGCCCTGGTGCTCGTACGGCCCGACAACCACCTCGCGCTCGCGGGCGCCCCGGCCGACGCCCCGCACATCGTGCGCTACCTGAACGGTCTCGGCCGATGAGGCACCGGACGGGCTGCAAATGCAGCCCGTCCGGCGCTTGAGGACCGGGGTCCGGGGCGGAGTCCCGGTTTCGGCAAGGGGCGGGGTGGGGCAGGAGAACCGCCGTGGCCACCACCTGGACCCGCCGCACCTTCCTCACCGCCGCCGGCTCCCTGGGAGCCCTCGGCCTCACCGCCCGGGGCGACGAATTCGCCGCCCTCCGGGCCCGCTGGCGCGACCTGACCCTCGGCACCGGCTTCGACCCCGCCGCCGAGCCCTATGCCTCCGTGCTGCGCCGCACCGGCACCCTCGCCCGCGCCCACCGTGCGAGCATGAGACCCGCACCCGGCTCGCTGTGGCCCGACGCACCCTTCGACCCGCCCGCCGGCATCACCCAGAGCTTCGCCCGCCTGTTCACGATGGCCCAGGCCCATGCCCAGCCCGGCACCGGCCTCACCGGCGACGCCATTCTCGCCGCCGGCATCCTGGCCGGGCTCGACCACCTCCACGAGCGCGTCTACCACCCGGGCACCACCTCCTACGGCAACTGGTGGGAGTGGCAGATCGGCAGCCCCCGCCTGCTCCTGGACACCCTCACCCTTCTCCACGACGAGGCGGGCGAGGCCCGGCGCGGCCGCCTCCTCGCCGCCGTCGACCACTTCGTCCCCGACTCCGTGCTCGGTGCCTACACCGGCACCAGCACCGGCGCCAACCGCGTCGACCTGTGCCGCGTCGTCGCCCTGCGCGGCGTCCTCGGCGCCGTCCCGGCGAAGATCGCCCTGGCCCGCGACGCCCTCTCGCCCGTCTTCCCCTACGTGCGGGAGGGCGACGGGTTCCACGCCGACGGCTCCTTCGTCCAGCACTCCTGGGTCGCCTACACCGGAACGTACGGGTGCGTGCTGCTCGACGGCCTCGGGCGGCTCTTCACGCTGCTGCGCGGATCGCCCTGGGAGGTCACCGACCCCGCCCGGCAGATCATCCACGACAGCGTCGAGCGGGCCTACGCGCCACTGATCCACAACGGTCTGGTCATGGACAGCGTCTCCGGGCGCGCCATCAGCCGGGGCGTGCAGAGCGCAGATCCCCGTGCGCTGCTCCAGAGCGACCACCAGCGCGGCCACGCCCTCATCGCCGCGATCACCCTGCTCGCCGCGGGCGCGAGCCCGGCGGAACGGGAGCGCTGGCACGGGCTGGTCAAGGGCTGGATCGCCCGGGACACCACCAGCCCGGTCCGCACCGACCCCCAGTTCCAGGTCGCCGACCTCGCCCGGCTCGCCGCCGTCGACGACGGCCCCGCCCCCGCCGCGCCCGAGCCCGTCGGACACCGCCTCTTCCCCGCCATGGACCGGGCGGTGCACCGCCGCCCCGGCTGGGCCGCGAACATCGCCATGGCCTCCGAGCGCATCACCCACTACGAGAACGGCAACGGCGAGAACCCGCGCGGCTGGCACACCGGCGCCGGAATGCTCCTGTGGTGGGGCGCGACGCACGGCGGCGATCAGTACACCGACGCCTTCTGGCCCACCGTCGACCCCTACCGGCTGCCCGGCACCACCGTCTGCGCCGTCCCCCTCGCCGACAACGAGGGCGGCGGCTGGGGCGCCCCCAGGCCCGCCGCACGCTGGGTCGGCGGCGTCAGCGACGGGGAGTACGCGGCCGTCGGACAGCACCTCAAAGGGCTCGGCTCCACCCTCCAGGCGCGCAAGTCCTGGTTCTGCGCGGCGGACGCCGTGATCTGCCTCGGCGCCGGGATCACCGCGCGGGACGGGGCGCGCACCGAAACCGTCGTCGACAACCGCAACCTCGGCGCGGCCGGCCCGGCCCGCCTCACCGTGGACGGCGAACCGCAGCCCTCCGGCGACGGCTGGACGCGGTCCTGGGAGCGCGCCCACTGGGCCCACCTCGCCGGGCACGGAGGCTACGTCTTCCCCGGCGGCGCCCCGCTGGAGGCCCTGCGCACCGCCCGCACCGGCTCCTGGCGCGACATCAACGCCGGCGGCTCGCCCGCCCCCGTCACCCGCCGCTACCTCACCCTCAGCCACCCGCACGGCACCGACCCCGACGACGCCACGTACGCCTACCTCCTGATGCCCGGCGCCACGCCCCGCGGCCTCGCCGCCCGCGCCGCCGACGACGGCTGGCTCACCGTGCTCGCCAACACCCGCGACCGCCAGGCCGTCCACATCCCCTCACTCGGCCTTACCGCCGCCAACTTCTGGCAGGCCGGCACCGCGGGCCCCCTCACCGTCAGCGCCCCCGCCTCCGTACTCCTGCGCCGCCACCGGCACACCGCCACCCTCCACCTCGCCGAGCCGCTGCGCACCGGCGAGAGCGTCGATCTCACCTGGGCGCACCCGGTACGCCGCGTCATCGCGCACGACCCTTCGGTACGTGTCCTGGCCACGGCTCCCGCCCTCCGGCTGCGGATCACTGCGGGGACGGCCTGCGCGTCGCACGGCTGCCGGGTCGGCCCGGCGTGAGCACGTCCCCCGGACGGCGGTACCTGGTCAAGCCACATATATGACGGCTGGGACCGTCCATATTTGTGGAGTACTCACAGCGTGGGACGGCTGGTCGAACGCGGACAACTGATAAGGAGGCGGTGCAGTTCTGTGCTGCCTGCCCACGAAATCGCGCACTACGTTGTGTGGAACCGACATGATGTTCCGGGACTCCTCCCGCGTACCGTCTATCCATGAGCAATCTCGAAGGTGCGCCCGTAGAGGCGAATGACGTCCGTGGGCGCGTCGCCGAGCTGCACGCCATCCGCGAGCAGGTTCGGCTCGGCCCGAGCGAGCGGGCTACCCAGGCACAAAAGGCCAAGGGGAAGCTGACCGCTCGCGAGCGCATTGATCTCCTGCTGGACGAGGGCTCTTTTACCGAGGTGGAGCCGCTGCGGCGGCACCGCGCCACGGGCTTCGGGCTGGAGGCCAAGCGCCCGTACACCGACGGCGTGATCACCGGGTGGGGGACCGTACACGGGCGGACCGTGTTCGTCTACGCACACGACTTCCGGATCTTCGGCGGCGCGCTGGGCGAGGCCCACGCCACGAAGATCCACAAGATCATGGACAAGGCCATCGCGGCCGGGGCGCCGCTGGTGTCCCTCAACGACGGTGCCGGCGCCCGCATCCAGGAGGGCGTCTCCGCCCTCGCCGGCTACGGCGGCATCTTCCAGCGCAACACCAAGGCCTCCGGCGTCATCCCGCAGATCTCCGTGATGCTCGGCCCCTGCGCCGGCGGCGCGGCCTACTCCCCGGCGCTGACGGACTTCGTCTTCATGGTCCGCGAGACCTCGCAGATGTTCATCACCGGCCCCGACGTGGTGCGCGCGGTGACGGGCGAGGAGATCACCCAGAACGGCCTCGGCGGCGCGGACGTGCACGCCGAGACCTCCGGCGTGGCCCACTTCGCCTACGACGACGAGGAGACCTGCCTGGAGGAGGTCCGTTACCTCCTCTCCCTGCTGCCGCAGAACAACCGCGAGAACCCGCCCCGCGTCGAGGCCGAGGACCCCGCCGACCGCACCGGCGACGCCCTGCTGGACCTGGTGCCGGCCGACGGCAACCGCCCGTACGACATGCGCAAGGTCATCGAGGAGCTCGTCGACGACGGCGACTACCTCGAGGTCCACGAGCGCTGGGCCACCAACATCATCTGCGCCCTGTCCCGCCTGGACGGCCAGGTCGTCGGCATCGTCGCCAACCAGCCGCAGTCCCTCGCCGGCGTCCTCGACATCGAGGCGTCCGAGAAGGCCGCGCGGTTCATCCAGATGTGCGATGCCTTCAACATCCCGATCATCACTCTTCTGGACGTACCCGGCTTCCTCCCCGGCGTCGATCAGGAGCACGGTGGAATCATCCGGCACGGCGCGAAGCTGCTGTACGCGTACTGCAACGCCACCGTGCCCCGGATCTCGGTGATCCTTCGCAAGGCCTACGGCGGTGCGTACATCGTGATGGACTCCCAGTCGATCGGCGCGGACCTCACCTACGCCTGGCCCACCAACGAGATCGCGGTCATGGGCGCGGAGGGCGCGGCCAACGTGATCTTCCGCAAGCAGATCGCCGAGGCGGACGACCCCGAGGCCATGCGCTCGCGCATGGTCAAGGAGTACAAGGCCGAGCTGATGCACCCCTACTACGCAGCCGAGCGCGGGCTGGTCGACGACGTGATCGACCCCGCCGAGACCCGGTCCGTCCTGATCCGGTCGCTGGCGATGCTCGCGTCCAAGCACGCGGACCTGCCCTCCCGCAAGCACGGCAACCCGCCCCAGTAACGAACGTCCCGTACCGAAGCCATCGGAGACACCGCATGAACGACACGCTCGTACGCGTCGAGAAGGGCACCGCGGACGCCGAGGAACTGGCCGCCGTCACCGCCGTTCTCCTCGCCCGCGCCGCCGCCGGCAACCAGCACGCCGCCCACGCCCCGCGCCCGCGCCGCACCACCGCGGTCTGGCGCCGCCTGGAGCGCTCGCCGGGCTTCAGGGCCCCGCACAGCTGGCAGGGCTAGCCCCTGCGGCCGCAAGGCCCACGGACAGCGAAAAGGTCCCCGCACTCCCGAGGAGTGCGGGGACCTTTTCGCATCCGAACTGCGTCCGAGCGAGCCGCGGGCTAGCGCAGCCGTGCCATCAGGGCGTGCTCGACGAGCGTGATGAGGGCGCTCTTGGCCTCGTTGCGGTGCCGGGCGTCGGTGATGATGATCGGCGCGTCGGGGCCGATCTGCAGCGCCTCGCGGACCTCTTCGGGCGTGTACGGCTGGTGTCCGTCGAAGCCGTTGAGGGCGATGACGAAGGGCAGGCCGCTGTTCTCGAAGTAGTCGACGGCGGGGAAGCAGTCGGCCAGGCGCCGGGTGTCGACGAGGACGACGGCGCCGATGGCACCGCGCACCAGGTCGTCCCACATGAACCAGAAGCGGTCCTGTCCGGGGGTGCCGAACAGGTACAGGATCAGGTCCTGGTCCAAGGTGATGCGGCCGAAGTCCATGGCCACGGTCGTCGTGGTCTTGTCCGGCGCATGGGTGAGGTCGTCGATGCCCGCCGAGGCGGAGGTCATGACGGCTTCGGTGCGCAGCGGGTTGATCTCCGAGACCGCGCCGACGAACGTGGTCTTGCCCACGCCGAAGCCACCCGCCACCACGATCTTCGCGGAGGTGGTGGAGCGGGCTGCCTCGCCGCTAGAGGTTCCGAAGTCCACTGAGCACCCTTTCGAGCAGTGTCACGTCAGGCTGGCCGCCGGCGGACGCGTCGCCGCCGGGCTGATGGATGGCGACGAGTCCGGCCTCCGCCAAGTCGGCGACGAGGATTCGGGCGACGCCGAGCGGGATGGAAAGAAGTGCCGAGATCTCGGCGACCGACTTGATCTCACGGCACAGGTGGCAGATGCGCTGGTGTTCCGGCAACTGCCCGTGGAGCTGGGACGGCTGGGCCGTGGTGTGCACCAGTGCCTCGATGGCGAGCTGGTACCGCGGCCTGGTCCGGCCGCCGGTCATCGCATAAGGACGGACCAGCGGGTTGTGCTTGGCGCCGCCCGCGGAGGACGACGGCTGGCGCCGGTGCTGCTGAGGCTGTGCAGGTACGTGCGGAGGGCGCTGCTGCTCCGGCACGGCCCGGTGGCTGGGTGTGGAGGGGAAGTCGTAACGATTCAACGGGGGTTGCGCCTGCTGGTCATTGCCATACGGGTAACCGCCTGGGGGCGTTGCCACGTCTCCTCCTCCAACTTGCCTGTCTGCTGCTGGTCGCGCCACCGCACCTTATGGCGCGATGGCGCGAAACGCACTGCCTCTTTGTTAGTTGAGAAGGCTCCCCTGCAGTTCGGAACGCAGCTCGGGCGTCAGTACATTGCCCGCGCGGTCGACCAGGAGGGCCATCTCGTAACCCACGAGGCCGATGTCGCAGTCGGGGTGCGCCAGCACGGCCAGCGAGGATCCGTCGGAGACGGACATGATGAAGAGGAAGCCGCGCTCCATCTCCACGACGGTCTGGTTGACCGCGCCTCCCTCGAAGATGCGCGAGGCACCCGCGGTCAGCGAGGTCAGGCCGGAGGCCACCGCCGCCAGCTGGTCTGCGCGGTCCCGCGGAAACCCTTCGGACATCGCCAGAAGGAGTCCGTCGGCGGAGACCACGACGGTGTGGGACACCCCTGGGGTGTTGTCCACGAAACTGGTGATCAACCAGTTCAGGTTCTGCGCCGCCTGGCTCATCGGGCTCACACTAACGCTCCTGATCGTAGGTGCCGCCGGGGCCGTAGCCCTGGTCGTGTTGCTCATGCTGCTCATGCGCGGGGAACTCGCCTGTGTCCGTTCCCGCGTTGCGCCCCTGCTGGATGCCGCGGCGGAGGTTCGCCAACCTGCCACGGACGTCCTCCGGGGCGCGGGAGACCTGGGGGCCGTCCTGTGCGGCCTGCGCCGCCTTGCCCTCGACCAGATTGGCCTTGGGGACCCGCTTGGGGAGACCGGAAGGGGTCACTCCGCCGGCCTTCGGCTCCTTGAGCTGACCGGCACGCTGCCAGAGCTCGTCGTTCGCCGACCGCCATTCGGAGTCGTCACCCTCCTGAGGCTGCTGCGGGGCCTCCCGCCGGGACTGCTCCGGTGCCGCGCTGCCGCCCCTCGTGGCCTCCTCGCCCGTGTCGTCCTGCCACCGCTTGTCGCGGCGCGGCAGACCGGACCCGGTCAGCGAGGGGGAGCCGCTCGAGGCGGGGCCCGGACGGTCGAACTCTACGCGCTCCGGCTGGACCGTGTCAGCGGACGGCTGGGATTCCGATTCCGCTCCGTAACCCTGTCCGTACCCATGCTGGTACGAACCCGGCTCGGCCCACTCCCCTTGGTAGGCGGGGGAGTTGAAGTCACCGTAGGACTCCTGGCCGCCAACGGACGGGTCCGCATAGGCGGATTCCGCGTAGCCGTTTTCCGCATAGTGCTGCGGATGCTGCTGCTGCGCCTCGGCGGCCTGGCCGGCGCCCGGCTGCTGGTGCGGAGGTATGTGTTCCTGCGGCTGCTCGAACTGCTGCTGCGGGACCTCGTCGCGGAACAGCGGGCGGTGGTCGGAGGCCTGCGCCTCCAGAGCCGCACGCCGCTCCTCGCGCATCAGCGACCGGCCGACGGGGTCCAGCGCGGTGGCGTTGCCGGCGTCCGGCCGCGCCTCGTAGCGGGAGTCGTCGAAGCCCAGCTCGGCGGCGGTCCGCGCGCGGGAGCCCATCATGGGCTGCTGCTGCTCGGGCACCATCGACGAGACCGTGAAGTCGTCCTCGGCGAATTCCTCGCCGCCACCGCCGTGCGTGATCGCGTCCGGCAGCATCACCAGCGAGGTGGTGCCGGCCTGCTCGCCCGAGGGGCGCAGCTGGACGCGGATGCCGTGCCGTGTCGCCAGCCGGCCGACCACGAACAGACCCATGCGCTGGGCGATCGAGACGTCCACCGTCGGCGGGTTGGCCAGCTTGTGGTTGATGTCCGCGAAGTCCTCGGCGGTCAGGCCGATTCCCTTGTCGTGGATCTCGACCATCACCCGGCCGTCGGGCAGTCGCGTCGCGGTGACGCGCACCTTGGTGTGCGGGGAGGAGAACGTGGTGGCGTTCTCCAGCAGCTCGGCGAGCAGGTGCACGAGGTCGGTGACGGCCAGGCCGTGGATCTCGGCCTCCGGGACACCGTCCAGCTCGATGCGCTCGTACGCCTCCACCTCGGAGGTGGCCGCACGCAACACGTCCACCAGCGGAATCGGCTGGTCCCAGCGGCGGCCGGGCTCCTCGCCCGCGAGGATGAGGAGGTTCTCGCCGTTGCGGCGCATACGGGTGGCCAGGTGGTCCAGGCGGAAGAGGTTCTCCAGCTGGTCCGGGTCCGCCTCGTTGTTCTCCAGGTCGGTGATGAGGGTCAGCTGGCCCTCGATCAGCGTCTGGTTGCGGCGCGAGAGGTTGGTGAAGATCGCGTTGACGTTGCCCCGCAGACCCGCCTGCTCGGCGGCGAGCCGCACGGCTTCACGGTGGACCTGGTCGAAGGCGCGGGCGACCTCGCCGATCTCGTCCTTGGTGGTGATCGGGATCGGCTGGACGCGGGTGTCCACGCGGCCCGGGTCGGTGCGCGACAGCTGGTCGACCAGCGCCGGCAGACGCTGCTCGGCCACATCGAAGGCGGCGGTGCGCAGACGGCGCATGTTGCTGCTCATCGAGCGGGCCATCTTGCCGGCCACGAGGAAGGCGATCAGCAGCGCGACGATCATGATCGAGGAGTTGACGATCGCGTCCCGTGCGGACTCCGAGGAGATGTTCTCGGCCTCTTCCACGGCGTGCTCGGCAAGGTGCTGCTCGACCGTGCGGTAGGCGCTGAACTTTCCGGAGGCCGTGGTCTGCCAGGCGTCGGCGGTGATGCCCTTGGTCTTCAGCTGCGCGGGGGTGGCGCCCGACATGATGGCGGCGGCCATCTTGTTCTGCTCCTCCACCTGCGCCTCGGTGGCCAGGGTCGTCTTCAGGCGCTTGATGTCCTCGTCCGTACCGCCGGACTCGAACTCGCCCTGGGCGACGTACTCCAGGAAGTTGTACGAGGCGAACGCCTTCAGCAGTCCCGCGTGCTCCGCGGCAGTGCCCGGCTTCACCAGCAGATGAACGCCGATCGAGCGCTGCAGCGACTCCGCTGCCTTCGCGAGCGAGATCGCGTAGACGGCGCGGCCGTAGGAGGTGACGTTGCCGGTGCCCAGCCCCAGCTCATTGGTGAAGGCCATGAGCGGGCGCTGCAGGGCGCCGTAGCCCTCCTCGGTCGCCACGCCCGGCCTGGCGGAGGTGTAGGCCTCCTTGCGCAGTGCGGCCAGCGTCGGCTCGGCGGCGCGGACCGCCTTGAGGCGGCGCTTGAGGCTCGGGGTGTCCGGCATGCTCTTGACGCGCTTGTCGAACGTCGCACGGGCGATGTCCGTGGCGGCCCGGGTCTTCTGGATGACCGGGTCGTCGGTGGTGCCCTCGAGCAGCGGCTTGGCGGTCAGGTCACGCTCGTCGATGACGGCGTGGGCGTACGTCGCCGCGGCCTCGACGGCGCGTGCGACGTTCGCCGCGTCCCGCGCCTCGAGCCAGTCGTCCGCGGACACCTTGACCTTGAGGCCACCGAAGACCAGGGCGATGATCACCGGGATCAGCAGAATCGCGTTCAGCCGGACCGGCACACGCCAGTTGCGGGGCGAGAATCTGCTGCCGCTGCCTTCGGGGACGGCGGGGGCTTCGGGCATATCGGAAGGCGGCACCGCTGTGCGCGACGGCGGGGTGAAGTTACCCCGCTCGTCCCGCGCCTGCTGCGCGGCGCCCGTCTTTCTTCGCCTCACTCGACCAACAACCTCTCGGCGTCGGCACCTGTGCTGTGCCGTTTATCTGCTGAGCCATGACTGCTCAGTCCGGGAATTGCAGCACGTCGGACAGGTGCATTCCAAACAACGGACAGAGCCCGTGAAGGCCGCGATTTGCCCGACATAAAACGGGCATTAAGGCCGAGCCGCGTCAAATGGCGGGTCATATATGCGCAGAGCGCAGTCGGCCGGACGCGCCCAGTGGTCGCGTCCGGCCAATTCTCTGTCGAACTGTTATGAACTTTGAAGGGCATCGTGGTCTATGCCACAACTTACACACCGTCACAACATTCGGACGGACAACACTATTTCAGCCGCGCCATGAGGGCGTGCTCGACGAGCGTGATGAGAGCGCTCTTCGTCTCGTTGCGGTGCCGCGCGTCCGTGGTGATGATCGGCGCGTCGGGGCCGATCTGCAGCGCCTCGCGGACCTCTTCGGGCGTGTACGGCTGGTGTCCGTCGAAGCCGTTGAGGGCGATGACGAAGGGCAGGCCGCTGTTCTCGAAGTAGTCGACGGCGGGGAAACAGTCCGCCAGCCGTCTGGTGTCCACGAGCACCACGGCACCGATGGCACCGCGCACCAGGTCGTCCCACATGAACCAGAAGCGGTCCTGTCCGGGTGTACCGAACAGATAGAGGATCAGGTCGTCATCGAGGGTGATACGGCCGAAATCCATCGCCACGGTCGTCGTGGTCTTGTCCTGGACGTGACTCAGGTCGTCGATGCCCGCGGACGCGGAGGTCATGACCGCCTCGGTGCGCAGCGGACTGATCTCCGAGACCGCGCCGACGAATGTGGTCTTGCCGACGCCGAAGCCGCCCGCCACCACGATCTTCGCGGAGGTGGTGGAGCGGGCGGCGCCGCCGCCGCTAGAGCTTCCGAAGTCCACTGAGCACCCTTTCGAGCAGTGTCACATCCGGCGTACCGCCGGCCTCGCCGCTGCCGCCCGGCTGGTGGATCGCCACCATGCCGGCCTCCGCCAGGTCGGCGACCAGGATCCGGGCCACGCCCAGCGGCATGTTCAGGAGCGCGGAGACCTCCGCGACCGACTTGACCTCCCGGCACAGGTGGCAGATCCGCTGGTGCTCGGGAAGCAGGCCCCCGAGGTGGGCCGGGTCGGCCGTGGAGCTGACCAGCGCTTCGATGGCGAGCTGGTAGCGCGGCCGGGTGCGGCCCCCCGTCATGGCGTAGGGGCGGACCAGCGGCTGGTCGGCGCCTTCTTCCCCGTACGACGCATGGTGTGCGCCGTACGGGCCGGGCGAGGCGGGCGGGGTCATGAATCCTCCGGACGGGACAGCAGGATGGCAATAATGCCGTCGAGCGGGGGCCGGTGGGGGGTTTTCGGCCGTACGGTCGGACGGGATCTGCGGTGATGATCGGTCAGTTCAGCAGCGTGCCCTGGAGCTCGGAGCGCAGCTCGGGCGTCAGCACGTTCCCCGCGCGGTCGACCAGGAGGGCCATCTCGTAACCCACGAGGCCGATGTCGCAGTCGGGGTGCGCCAGCACGGCCAGCGAGGATCCGTCGGAGACGGACATGATGAAGAGGAACCCCCGCTCCATCTCCACGACGGTCTGGTTGACCGCGCCCCCCTCGAAGATGCGCGAGGCACCCGCGGTCAGCGAGGTGAGCCCGGAGGCCACCGCCGCCAGCTGGTCGGCGCGGTCCCGCGGAAACCCCTCGGACATCGCCAGAAGGAGTCCGTCGGCGGAAACCACCACCGTGTGGGACACCCCCGGGGTGTTGCCCACGAAGTTGGTGATCAACCAGTTCAGATTCTGCGCCGCCTGGCTCATCGGACTCAACTAACGCTCCTGCTGGTAAGTGGGGCCAATGTTGTGACTGCCGGTGGTCGAGCCGTTTCCGGCCTGCCGTCCCTGCTGGATGCCCCGGCGGAGATTGGTCAGCCGGCCGCGTACGTCATCGGGCGCACGCGAGACCGCCGGACCGGTCGGAAGGGACTGTGTTTCGGCGGTTCCCTCGACGAGGTTGGCACGCGGCACCCGCCGCGGCAGCCCGGACGGGGTCTTGCCGTCGGCCGCCGGCTCGCGGACCTGCTCGGCCCGCCGCCAGCGGTCGTCGTTGGGGGAGTCGCGCCAGGGCTCCTGCGGAGCCCCCTGCGCGGCGCCGGCACCCCGCGGGGCGTCCTGCGGCGCGGGCCTGGCACCCGGGCCACGGCGCTGCGGGCGGCGGGCGGAGTCGGCCGGCTGCTCCGGCACCCCCGCCTGCGCCTCGTCGGTGCCGCGGAACCAGTGCGACTCCAGCTCCTCGAACAGCGGCGTACGGCCGTCGCCGGGACCCGCTGCGGGCAGGTTGCCCTGCGCCTGCGGCTCGGGCCGGGCGAACCGGCCGGTGCCGGCGGACTCGCCGCCGAACTGCGGCTGCGCGAACTGGCCGGTGGTGTCCGACTGCGTGCCCGGGGGCAGCGCGAACTGGCCGGTCGAGGAGTTCGGGGCCGCGTCCTGCGCGGGCCGTGCGAACTGGCCCGTGCTGCTGCCCTGCGGCTCGCTCTGCGCGGGCCGCGGGAACTGGCCGGTGGTGCTGTTGCGCTGGTCGTTCGCGGCGGGGACCGCGGGGAACCGGGAGATGTCGCCGGGGCCGGTGGCCGGCGCGGCGTTGCCGGGCCGGGCGAACCGGCCGGTGTCGGCCGGGCCGCCCTGCTGCTCGGCCGGCTTGGGGCGGGCGAACCGGCCCGTCGAGCCGGCCGGCGGCTCGGTCGCGTCGGTGATCGGCGCGAACTGGGCGGTGTCGCCCGGGCCGCCGCCCGGCGTGGGCTTGGCGAACCGGCCCCTGTTCTGCGGGCTTTCGTGGCCCTCGTGACCGCGCGGCGAGCCGTCGGAGGACAGCGGCCAGTCGTCGGACGGGGCCTGCGGGGCCTTGCGGCCCGGGCCTCCGGCCGGAGGCGTCTGGTTGCCCCAGCTCGGCGCGGCGGGGGCGGAACCCGCGCCGCCGCGGGCGGGGAGCTGCGGGCGCCCGGCGCCACCGGCGGGCGGCACCGCGCCGGGGCCGCCGGGGCCACGGGCCGGCAGGCCCGCGGCGCCGTTGCCGCCGCGCGGTGTGGTGTCGAAGAGGCTGCCCGCCGCGGCACCGCCGGAGGGGCCGGAGCCCTGGCCGGGCCGGGGCGGCAGACCGCTGTCCGGGGCGCCGGAGCGCGGCGCCAGCGCGGCGCGCGGGGCGTTGCCCGGCACCTGGCGGCGCGGCGGCTGGCCGGAGTTGCCGGGGCCGGCGTTGCCGGCGGGCGCACCGGGGCCACCCGCGCCCGGGACCGGCTTCTTGTGGCCCTGGGCCACGTCGACCGGCAGCATGACGAGCGCGGTCGTACCGCCCGAGTCGGACGGGCGCAGCTGGATGCGGATGCCGTGTCGCAGGGACAGGCGGCCGACCACGAACAGGCCCATGCGCCGGGAGACGGAGACGTCCACGGTCGGCGGGCTGGCGAGCCGCTCGTTGATCGCCGCGAGGTCGTCGGGCGAGAGGCCGATGCCGGTGTCGTGGATCTCGACCAGCACCCGCCCGTCGGGCAGGGCGTGACCGGTGACCTTGACCTTGGTCTGCGGGGAGGAGAACGAGGTCGCGTTCTCCAGCAGCTCGGCGAGGAGGTGCACGAGGTCGTTGACCACGCGGCCGGCGACCTCGGTCGGCGGCACACCGCTCAGCTCGATGCGCTCGTACTGCTCCACCTCGGAGGCGGCGGCACGGAGCACGTCGACGAGCGGGACGGGCCGCGTCCACCGGCGGCCGGGCTCCTCACCCGCGAGGACGAGGAGGTTTTCGCCGTTACGGCGCATACGGGTCGCGAGGTGGTCGAGACGGAAGAGCGAGGACAGCTGGTCCGGGTCGGCCTCACGGCTCTCGAGCTCGGAGATCAGGGACAGCTGACGCTGGATGAGGCCCTGGCTGCGGCGCGAGAGGTTGGTGAACATCGCGTTGACGTTGCCTCGCAGAAGGGCCTGCTCGGCGGCGAGACGCACGGCCTCGCGGTGCACCTCGTCGAAGGCCGCGGCCACCTTTCCGATTTCGTCGCGGCTGTGCACACCGACGGACTCCACGGACGTGTCGACGTCCTGCGGGTCGGTCTCGGACAGCTGCTTGACGAGCTCGGGCAGGCGCTCCTGGGCGACCTTCTGCGCGGTGTCCTGCAGTCGCCGCAGCGACCGCACCATGGACCGGGCCACGACGAAGGCGCCGACCAGCGAGATGCCGAGGACCAGGAGGATCAGGGCACCGCTGAGGTAGGCCTCGTTCTGCGCTTCCTCACGCAGCTCCTGGGCCTTCTGCTCCATCTGCGAGAGCAGCGTCAGCTCGATCTTGGCCATCTCTTCGAGCTTGACCGTGTCCTGGTCGTACCAGTCGCGGTACGTGGTCTTCTCGCTCTTGAAGGCGTCGGTGTTGCCGAAGGCCCGCTCGGCGAAGGTGTTCGCGGAGGTGACGTTGGTGTCGCCACCGTTGATCGCCTTGAGCAGGTCGGCGGAGTCGCCGGCCCGGATGGCGGTGAAGCGGCGCAGGGCCTCTTCCTCGCTCTCCAGCGCCGACTTGCCGTACTGGTGGTCGTTGGCGCTCAGGCTCGCGCCCTTGGGGTTGGCGAGCGCGGCGCTGATGACCGCACGCTGGATGGAGGCGAACTCCTTCGCGGAGGAGAACGTCGCCAGCGCACGCGTCGAGGTGATCATGTCGCTGTTGCTGGTGGCCTGGGCCATGTCCTGGGAGAGGGACAGCAGCGAGATGATCAGCGCGTTGTAGTTGCTGACCGTCTGGGAGATGTACTCGCGGTCGGTGTACGCCTTCTCCCGGACCGCCTTGATCTTGTCGAGCTGCTTGGTGATGTCGACAAGGGTGGTCTGGACACCGACCATCGTCGGGTCGTTCGACTTGGCCTTCTTGGTGGTGTCGCGGAACGCCCGGATCTTCTGGTCGGTCTTGATCCGGGGCGCGACGACCTGGTCGTCCTTGGGGTTGTTGGCGACGATCGGACCTGCCGACTTGTCGCGTTCCTCCTGGAGGGCGTCGGCGAGCTGGGTCGCCTTGGTCGTCATCTCCGTGAGCAGCTTCATGTGGTCGAGCTGGTCGACGTTCTGAAGCGAGCTCTGGATACGCAGGCCACCCAGGGTCGTCGCGGCGACGACGGGGAGAGCGAGCAGGGAGACCAGTCGGGTACTGATTCGCCAGTTGCGCAGGGCTATTCGTGAGCCCGGCCCACTGGGGCCCTTCGTCTTCGCCTTCGGCTGTTCGGCGGGCTCGCTGCCGCTCGTTGCCTCGGCGGGCGCGCCGACGGTCGTGCCGCGGTCGGTCGCACCGCGCGGCTCCGGCTCCGCCGCAGCGCTGCCATCCCTCTTGAAACGTCCCTGCACTAGCGTCGCAACCTCTGGACCAGGCGTCCCCCCGGGTGAGCGGGAGAGACGGTGTCGAGTCGTGGGGGGACCGCGGTGCCCCCCTGGCGGTCCCCGGAATTCCAGCACAGTGCCGGATCTCCCAACAAGGCCGGTGCGGATAGCCCCGAAAGCTGTGACGCTGGGTGAGGGGCTTGGTGACGCACGGTAGAAGATTGGGCACACTATGTCGGACTTATGCCCATGAGTCATATGTCCCCCACCGGGGGGCTCGGCGTGTCCCAGTCGCCATGATCAGGAGCGGAACGTCTTATTCAGCCCCGCAATGTCCGTTTCGTGGAGGCGGGGCGGCTGCCCGTTATGCCGTATATATCTCTTGGGTCGTGAGCAAACTCACAGTAAAGCCGGGACTTGTCCCCCGTGCCTGAGGGGAAGGGCGCGCCTAGCCTGGTCCTTTACACAGCCGCGAAAACGCCAAGAACCGACAACGCGAGGCACCTGAAGTGAAGACCGAGAACTCGGCGAAGCCGTCCCGGAAGACCGCCAACCCGCGCCGCACCACGCTCACGCACCTCAAGGACGCCGAGACGCTGCGCCGCTCCGAGGCCCTGCAGCACGCCGCGGAGCTGCCGGCGGTCACCGCCAACCCGCGCCGCACCGTTCTCATGACGGCCCCCGCCGCGCAGCTTCCTCAGGACTGAGCCCGGCGCGCACGGGTCGCGCACGCCCCCCGCGATAGCCTGAGGCGGTCAGACTCCGGCCAATCAGACAAGGGGCACCAGCTTCCCGTGCGCATCGCCAGGTTCTCCATCGACGGAAACGTCGCCTTCGGCGTCGTGGAGGGGGACGCCTCGACCGAAGGCGGCCCCGTTCTCGACATCATCAAGGGGCACCCCTTCGCCGAATTCGAGCGCTCGGGGCAGAAGATCCCGCTGAGCAAGGTGCGGCTGCTGCCGCCCGTGCTGCCCAACAAGGTCGTTGCCATCGGCCGCAACTACGCCGAGCACGCCGCGGAGCTGGGCAACGAGGTGCCCCAGGCGCCCGTCACCTTCTTCAAGCCCTCGACCGCCGTCATCGGCCCCGGCGACCCGATCGCCTACCCGTCCTTCTCCAGCGAGCTCCACCACGAGGCCGAGCTGGCCGTCGTCATCGGCCGCATGTGCCGCGAGGTGCCGCGCGAGCGAGTCAAGGACGTCATCCTCGGCTACACCTGCGCCAACGACGTCACCGCGCGCGACGTCCAGCAGCGCGAGCAGCAGTGGGCCCGGGCCAAGGGCTTCGACACCTCCTGCCCGCTGGGCCCCTGGGTCGAGACGGAGCTGGACCCCACCGATCTCGGCATCATGTGCACGGTCAACGGGCAGCAGCGCCAGCTCGGCCGCACGAGCGACATGGTGCGCACGATCGAGGACCTGATCGTCCACATCACCGAGGCGATGACGCTGCTGCCCGGCGACGTCGTCCTCACCGGGACCCCGGCCGGCGTCGGACCCCTCAACGTCGGCGACGAGGTCGCCGTCACCATCGAAGGCATCGGCACTCTCACCAACAAGGTGATCAAGCGTGGCTAACGCGAACTCCCCCAAGCTCTCGGCTCCGCTCGAGCAGGGGGTACCCCCCCGCGTACGTTTCTGTCCCTCGCCGACCGGCAACCCCCACGTGGGTCTGGTCCGCACCGCCCTGTTCAACTGGGCGTTCGCCCGCCACCACGGCGGCACCCTGGTCTTCCGCATCGAGGACACCGACGCGGCCCGCGACTCCGAGGAGTCGTACCAGCAGCTGCTGGACGCCATGCGCTGGCTGGGCCTCGACTGGGACGAGGGCCCCGAGGCGGGCGGTCCGCACGCGCCGTACCGCCAGTCGCAGCGCATGGACCTCTACAAGGACGTCGCGCAGAAGCTGCTCGACGCCGGTCACGCGTACTACTGCTACTGCACCACCGAGGAGCTCGACGAGCGCCGCGAGGCCGCCCGCGCCGCCGGCCGGCCCTCGGGCTACGACGGCAAGTGCCGTGAGGTGAGCGCCGAGCAGAAGGCGCAGTACGAGCGCGAGGACCGCAAGCCGATCGTCCGGTTCCGGATGCCCGACGAGGCGATCACCTTCACGGACCTGGTCCGCGGCGAGCTGACCTTCACGCCGGAGAACGTGCCCGACTACGGCATCGTCCGCGCCAACGGCGCCCCTCTCTACACGCTCGTCAACCCCGTCGACGACGCGCTGATGGAGATCACCCACGTGCTGCGCGGCGAGGACCTGCTGTCCTCCACCCCGCGCCAGGTCGCCCTCTACCGGGCGCTCGGCGAGATCGGCGTCGGCAACGGCACCGCCCCGCACTTCGGCCACCTGCCCTACGTGATGGGCGAGGGCAACAAGAAGCTGTCCAAGCGCGACCCGCAGGCCTCCCTGAACCTCTACCGGGAGCGCGGCTTCCTCCGCGACGGGCTGCTCAACTACCTCTCCCTGCTCGGCTGGTCCCTCTCGGCCGACCAGGACATCTTCACGATGGACGAGATGGTCGCCGCCTTCGACGTCGCGGACGTCAACGCCAACCCGGCCCGCTTCGACCTCAAGAAGGCCGAGGCGATCAACGCCGACCACATCCGCCGGCTCGACCTGAAGGCGTTCATCGACGCCTGCACCCCCTGGCTGCGGGCCCCGCACGCCAACTGGGCGCCCGAGAAGTTCGACCAGGCGGCCTGGGAGGCGATCGCCCCGCACGCCCAGACCCGGGTCACGGTCCTCTCCGACATCACCGCCAATGTCGACTTCCTCTTCCTGGACGAGCCCGTCGAGGACGAGGCGTCCTGGGCCAAGGCCATGAAGGAGGGCTCGGACGCCCTGCTGCGCACGGCCCGCGAGAAGCTCGGTGACATCGAGGGCGCTGCGTGGAACGCGGACGCCCTCAAGGCCGCCGTCGTCGCCGCGGGCGAGGAGCACGGCCTCAAGCTGGGCAAGGCGCAGGCCCCCGTCCGGGTGGCCGTCACGGGTCGTACGGTCGGCCTCCCGCTCTTCGAGTCCCTCGAAGTGCTCGGCCGCGACCGCACCCTGACGCGCATCGACGCCGCCCTGACGAAGCTCGCGGGCTGACGCCCGTCACTCGCGCCCCGTGGGGCCCGGCAGCCATCCGTGGCTGCCGGGCCCCACGGCGTTTGCGCGAAGGATCTATCGATTTTGGACCCCAGTCCACCTTCGGGTAATGTTCTTCCTGCGCCGCCCGAGAGGGCCGAGAGGCCGGAGCGGATGGCGCAAGCCGGACAAGCCCCCTTCCAGGGGGTCAAGTTACGGTGGGGTATGGTGTAATTGGCAGCACGAGGGTTTCTGGTTCCCTTAGTCTAGGTTCGAGTCCTGGTACCCCAGCAAGAGAAAATCGCTTCGAATTCTCTTGATAAACTTACGAAGCAAAAGCGAAGTGCAAGCCCCCGTTGTGTAGCGGCCTAGCACGCCGCCCTCTCAAGGCGGTAGCGCCGGTTCGAATCCGGTCGGGGGTACAGATCCTGAATCCGTCACCATCCGGATGAATCCCGGAGGCGACGAGGTATTGGATCGCTAGGGCCCCCGTTGTGTAGCGGCCTAGCACGCCGCCCTCTCAAGGCGGTAGCGCCGGTTCGAATCCGGTCGGGGGTACTGGTTCCACCATGGGATATGGTGTAATTGGCAGCACGAGGGTTTCTGGTTCCCTTAGTCTAGGTTCGAGTCCTGGTATCCCAGCGCAGAGAGCATTTTCGCTCTGCAGGCAGTAAAGCTGGCCCCCGTTGTGTAGCGGCCTAGCACGCCGCCCTCTCAAGGCGGTAGCGCCGGTTCGAATCCGGTCGGGGGTACAAATAAAAGGAATGCCTTTCGCTTCGGCGGAGGGCATTTTTTCATGCGTCCTTCCCCCGTCTGTGAGGCGGCGGGATAATCCGCGCATGGCCCATCCCCACGGCGTGCGCCGCCGGGTCCACGTCGGCGATCTGCAGCCCGGCGACCATGCGTGCCTGCTGTTCGAGTCGGATGAGGAGCGGGCCTCGATCCTGCGGGACTTCGTGCTCGCGGGGCTGGACGCGGAGGACAAGATCCTCTACCTGAGCGGCGCCGAGGACCCGCCCGGCCCCGGTGCCCTCTGGGACGAATGCCGGCTCACGAGCGTGCCCGGCGGCCCGGCCGGCCGCGTGGAGATCGTACGGCTGGCCGAATTCCTCACCGGCTGTGGCCAATTGGAGCCCGCCGCCCTGATGCGCCGGCTGCGGAACGCCGCCGAGCGCTCGCGCGAGGAGGGCTACCGGGCGCTGCGGGTCGCCGGGGACCTGTGCGCCGCGCTGCATGACGGGCACGGGGCGACCGGCGCCCTGGGGGTCGCCCGGCTGCTGCGGTACGAGGCGCTGCTGGCGGAGGAGTTCAGCTCCGGCGGAGCGCTGGCCGTCTGTCAGTACGACATCCGCCACTGCGAGCCCGCCGCGCTGGACGCCTTCGCCTCCGCGCACGCCAGGAGCGTCGAGGCGGATCCCCTGGTGCGTACCGCCGGGCTGGTCGTCGTGCGCACCTACCGCCCACAGGGCCTGCGGATCGAAGGCGTGGTCGAGGCCGCCGTGCACCGGCAGCTGCGGGACGCCCTGCGGTCCGTGGCGGCCGTGCGCGGCGATGTCCGCCTGGAGATGTCCCGGGTGGAGTTCCTGGACCTCGGCGGGCTGCGGCTGCTGATGACCTTCGCCCGGGCCCGCGCGGCCCGGCACGCCACCGTCGAGCTCGGCGGGCTGCCGCCGCACCTGCGGCAGGTCATCACCCTCGTCGGCTGGGACCGCACGCCAGGGCTCCGGCTGGGGGACGCGCATGCCTGCTGAGGGGGCGGGCTTCGGTCACCACGCCTGCCTGTACGGCACCGACGCGGAGTTCCTGGCGATGGCCGTGCCCTTCGTACGGGACGGCCTCGCGGCCGGCGAGCCCGTCCTGGCCGCGACGACGCCCGCCAACATCGAGCTGCTGCGCGGCGCCCTGGGGGAGCGGGCCCACGCGCTGGACACCGCCGAGACCGCCTACTTCGGCCGCAGGCCCGTGGAACGGATCTCCGCGTTCCTGCGCTACCACGCCCACCGCGCCCGGCCCGGGCTGCGGACCCGCATGATCGCCGAGCCGGTGTGGGGCGGGAAGTCGGCCCGCCAGGTCGCCGAGTGGAAACGCATGGAATCCGGGCTCAACGTGCTGCTCGCCGGGCTGCCGGTGTGGATGATCTGCCCGTACGACACCAGGACCGTGCCGGGGGACGTGGCCCTGGCCGCCTGCGCCACACATCCCGCACGGCTGGACGGACAGCGGCTGATCCCCTGCGCCGCCTACGCCGACCCGGGGGCGTACGCGGCCACGGTGGCGCTGCCGCCCGCCCCCGTCCCCGCGGATGCCGCCCGCACGGGGCCGACGGCCTCGCTCGCCCGCGTCCGTGGCTTCGCCCACGAACGGGCCGTCGCGGCGGGCCTGAGCGATGAGCGGCTCGCCCTGGCGGTGCTGGCCGTCTGCGAGGCGGCGGGCTATCTGCTGGCAGCGGACCGCGCGCGGATCGCCGTGCGGGCCTGGGAGGAGCCGGGGGTGCTGGCGTACGAGCTGCTGCGGGCGCAGGCGGCTGACGCCGGGGTGCCGGTGTTCGCGGGGTTCTGCCCGCCGGGGGAGGCGGCGGGAGCGGAGGACGGGCTGTGGCTGGCGCGCAGCCTGAGCGAGTCCCTGGAGCTGCGTTCGAGGGGTCCGCTGACGCGTCTGACGCTGCGGATCGCGGGCCCGCGCGACGCGGAGCGTCTTTCCCCTCCCTGCCCCTTCCCGTAACCCAAACGGGCTCAATTCGAGCCCGTCCGGCGATTGAGGACCGGAAACGGGGCACTCTCAGCCGTTGCGACGGAGCGCCTCCGTCAGGCGTAGCGCCGCGTCCAGCACCGCCTGGGCGTGCATACGGCCCGGATGCCGGGTGAGACGCTCGATCGGTCCGGACACGGAGACGGCCGCCACCACCCGGTTCGAGGGGCCACGCACCGGTGCGGAGACCGAGGCCACACCGGGCTCCCGCTCACCGATCGACTGGGCCCAGCCCCGGCGCCGCACGCCGGAGAGCGCGGTCGCCGTGAAGCGTGCCCCCTGCAGGCCGCGGTGCAGCCGCTCGGGCTCCTCCCAGGCCATGAGCACCTGGGCCGCGGACCCGGCCTTCATCGGCAGTGTGGAGCCCACCGGCACGGTGTCCCGCAGTCCGGACAGCCGCTCCGCGGCCGCGACGCAGATGCGCATGTCGCCCTGACGGCGGTAGAGCTGCGCGCTCTCGCCCGTCACGTCCCGCAGATGCGTGAGCACCGGGCCCGCCGTCGCCAGCAGCCGGTCCTCACCGGCCGCCGCGGCCAGCTCGCTCAGCCGGGGGCCGAGTATGAAGCGGCCCTGCATGTCCCGCGCCACCATCCGGTGGTGCTCCAGAGCCACCGCGAGCCGGTGCGCCGTGGGGCGCGCCAGCCCGGTCGCCGTGACCAGCCCGGCGAGGGTCGCCGGACCGGACTCCAGAGCGCTCAGTACCAGAGCCGCCTTGTCGAGAACGCCCACACCACTAGAGGCGCCACCAGAGTTGTCCATGCAACGATACTTGCGTCTCACACTGTGAAACGCAAGTTCAATTTTTCCCGGAAGGCGCCAACCTGGAACGACAGCACCCACAGGCAACGAACGAGCCGGCGCCCCGCCGGCCGGAGGGACAGCGATGGGACGGACACTCGCGGAGAAGGTCTGGGACGACCACGTCGTCACGCGCGCCGAGGGCGAGCCCGACCTCCTCTACATCGACCTGCACCTGCTCCACGAGGTCACCAGCCCGCAGGCCTTCGACGGCCTGCGCAAAGCAGGCCGTCCGGTCCGCCGGCTGGACCTGACCATCGCCACCGAGGACCACAACACGCCCACCATCGACATCGACAAGCCCATCGCGGACCCCGTCTCCCGCACCCAGCTGGAGACCCTGCGCCGCAACTGCGCCGAGTTCGGCGTGCGGCTGCACCCCCTGGGCGACGTCGAGCAGGGCGTCGTCCACGTGGTGGGACCGCAGCTGGGCCTCACCCAGCCCGGCACCACCGTCGTCTGCGGCGACAGCCACACCTCCACCCACGGTGCCTTCGGCGCGCTGGCCTTCGGCATCGGCACCAGCCAGGTCGAGCACGTCCTGGCCACCCAGACGCTGCCGCTGTCCCCCTTCAGGACGATGGCCGTCACGGTCGAGGGCGAGCTGCCCGAGGGCGTCACCGCCAAGGACCTGATCCTGGCGATCATCGCCAGGATCGGCACGGGCGGCGGCCAGGGCTATGTCATCGAGTACCGCGGTTCCGCCATCGAGAAGCTCTCGATGGAAGCCCGGATGACGGTGTGCAACATGTCCATCGAGGCGGGCGCCCGGGCCGGCATGATCGCGCCCGACGAGACCACGTTCGCCTACCTCGAAGGCCGCCCGCACGCCCCCGAGGGGGAGGACTGGGACGCGGCCGTCGCCTACTGGCGCACCCTGCGCACCGACGACGACGCCGTCTTCGACCACGAGGTGGTCATCGACGCCACCCGGCTGTCGCCCTTCGTCACCTGGGGCACCAACCCGGGCCAGGGCGCGCCCCTGTCCTCGGCGGTTCCCGACCCGGCTTCGTACGCCGATCCCTCCGAGCGCCATGCCGCCGAAAAGGCGCTGGAATACATGGGGTTGACGGCAGGTCAGGCGCTGCGGGACATCCGGGTGGACACGGTCTTCGTCGGGTCCTGCACCAACGGCCGGATCGAGGACCTGCGCGCCGCGGCCGCGGTCATCGAGGGCCGGGCGGTCGCCGACGGCGTCCGGATGCTGGTGGTCCCCGGCTCGGTGCGGGTGGCGCTGCAGGCCATGGAGGAGGGGCTGGACAAGGTGTTCACCGCGGCCGGCGCCGAGTGGCGGCACGCGGGCTGTTCGATGTGCCTGGGCATGAACCCCGACCAACTCGCTCCCGGCGAGCGGTCGGCATCGACGTCCAACCGCAACTTCGAGGGCAGGCAGGGCAAGGGCGGCCGCACCCATCTGGTCTCCCCGCAGGTCGCCGCCGCCACCGCCGTCCTGGGCCGGCTGGCCGCCCCGGCCGACCTCGCCGGCGCGCCCGACGTACGTACCCCCGTGGAGGTCTGAGACCGATGGAAGCTTTCACCACGCACACCGGCCGGGCCGTCCCGCTGCGCCGGAGCAATGTCGACACCGACCAGATCATCCCGGCGCACTGGCTGAAGAAGGTCACCCGCGACGGCTTCGAGGACGGGCTCTTCGAGGCCTGGCGCAAGGACCCGCAGTTCGTCCTCAACCACCCCGAGCGGGCGGGTGCCACCGTCCTGGTCGCCGGCCCCGACTTCGGCACCGGCTCCTCCCGCGAGCACGCGGTCTGGGCGCTGCAGAACTACGGCTTCAAAACCGTCGTGTCGTCCCGCTTCGCCGACATCTTCCGTGGCAACTCGCTCAAGAACGGATTGCTGACGGTGGTCCTCCCGCAGGAGACCGTCGAGGCGCTCTGGGAGCTCACCGGGACCGACCCCGCCGCCGAGGTGACGGTCGATCTCGTGACCCGGCAGGTAAGGGCGGCGGGCATCACGGCCGATTTTGAGCTTGACGAGAACGCCCGGTGGCGACTCCTGGAAGGGCTGGACGACATCGGTCTGACCCTCCGGCACGAGGCCGACATCTCCGCGTTCGAGGCCGGAAGGCCCTCGTACAAGCCCTCCACGGCCCGGATCTGAGACCGATTCCGGCTCGTTTGGCCCAGTGTCGGACGACTGTGGACGGCTTACCGGGGCCCCGGATTTTCGCTGCTCACCCAGGGTTTGGCATGATGCGCCCCCTGTCTTCGGACAGGGGGCGCGTCGCTTTGTTGAGGGCCCGTGAAGCGACAACTCGCCTCAGATGGCACAATCGGTGCATGGAACGCGACAGCCAACTCGGGCTTTACCGGCTCGTCGCCGACCAACTGAAGGAAGCGCACACAAGAGTGCGCGCACTGCAAGTCCCGGAGGGCGTACGGATGGCGCTGTCCCGGCAGCTGCTGGCCATCACGGCCTCGGCGAAGCACGATCTCTCAGGCGCAGCAAGGCGTCTGGACCGGCTGATGAACGACCTCGACGAGGGGCGTTTCCCCCAAGAGCCCGACACCGACGGAACTCCGTGATGGGTCGAGTTCGTTGCGGCACAAGGGTGATTAGACCGTTTCGTGTTTGATTTGCGGTATATATCTGCCTAACGTGCGAAAAAGCTGGAGCACATTCCAGCCAATGTCTCCGAAGGGGAAGACGTGAACAAGGCGCAGCTCGTTGAAGCGATTGCCGACAAGCTCGGTGGCCGTCAGCAGGCCGCAGACGCGGTCGACGCGGTACTCGACGCGGTCGTCCGCGCGGTTGTCGCCGGTGACCGTGTCTCGGTCACCGGTTTCGGCTCGTTCGAGAAGGTCGACCGTCCCGCCCGCTACGCCCGCAACCCGCAGACGGGTGAGCGCGTACGGGTCAAGAAGACCTCGGTGCCGCGCTTCCGCGCGGGCCAGGGCTTCAAGGACCTGGTGAGCGGCTCGAAGAAGCTCCCGAAGGGCGGCGAGGTCTCCGTCAAGAAGGCGCCCAAGGGCAGCCTTTCGGGCGGCAAGACCACCACCAAGGCCGCGGCCAAGAAGGCCACCGCCAAGAAGGCCGCCACCGCGAAGAAGGCCACGGCCGTCAAGAAGACGACCGCGGCGAAGACCACGGCCGCGAAGAAGGCGACGCCGGCGAAGAAGGCGACGACCGCGAAGAAGGCCGCGCCCGCGAAGAAGGCGACGACCACCACCAAGGCCGCCGCCGCGAAGAAGGCGACGCCCGCGAAGAAGGCAGCCACCGCCAAGAAGGCCGCCACCGCCAAGAAGACGGCGCCCGCCAAGAAGGCCACGGCGACCAAGGCCCCGGCCCGCAAGACCACCGCGCGCAAGACCACCGCCAAGAAGACCGCCGCCAAGAAGAAGTAAGGCAGCGAAGTACGGCGTAACGCGCCGGGCCGGGCTCCCTCCGGGGAGCCCGGCCCGCGGTGTGTAAGGCCCCGCAAACCCCCGGAAAGCCGGGGAATGTCGGGAAAAGCCTCGTGAGGCCTCAGAAGGTCTGCAGCGTCACCAAGGTCACCCGGCGGCCGGCCGCCGGACCCGCGGCACCCGCTGTGCCCGCGGCACCCGCGGTGTCCTGGCCCGGCTCCGCGAACTCGATCCGCACCCGCTGCCCGGGCCGCAGCAGCCGCAGCCCGCCGGCGTCGAACGCCGCCCCGTCGAAGGGCACGGGCGTGCCGTCGTCCAGGAGCACGCTCCCGGAGCGGGTCTGAGGGTCGAAGGTGTACGCGGTGGCCTGCATGGCCAGCAGCCTAGTCGGCCGCCCGCCAGGGGATCGGCACGCCGGCCGCGACGGCCGCGGTATGGGCCCCCACGCCCAGCTCCAGAGCCGCCCGCAAATCCGATTCCGTGTCCACGTCCCGGCGCACGGAATCCACATCCTCCAGCCCGATCTCCCACGCCCCCGAAGCACTGTGACGGGCGCGCGAACGGCCCTCGAACGCCGGAGCCAATTCCATTCCGGGCGCCGCGGCCAGCAAGGTCGTACCGATTCCTGCGGCATCCGCGAGAAATGCGCGCGGGAATTCGGCGGCCGAATCGAGCACCCGCCCGAGTTCCGCCGGGCGCAGCGCCGGAAGATCCGCATTGAGGGTTGCCACCGGCGAATGCGGCCGGTGGGCCCGCACGCTCCGCGCACCGTGCGCCAGGGCCGCGTTCAGGCCGCCGTCACCCGCCGGCTCGGGCAGTACCCGGGCACCGAGCGCGGCCACCTCGGCCCCGGCCAGGGGGTCGGCCGTGACGACCGCCACATCCCGCACGGACCCGCAGGCCAGCGCCGCCCGCACGGTGTCCAGGGCGAAGGCGAGCGCGAGCGCGGGTCCCGGCAGCCGCCCGGCCCCGGCCGCGAGGCGGCTCTTGGCCACGGCCAGCGGCTTCAGCGGCACCACCAGCGTCCAGAGCACATCCGCCCCCTCATCTCGTACCGGTGCCATTGTCACCTGCTGCCGCAGCCGGGGGCCGAGCGGCGGGGTTACGGTGTTCTCGACAGACCGGGTACCTGGGGCGACACTTGTCCGGCCCCCGGGTGAGCAGCAGACCCGAAGCAGCTTCCAGGTCCCAACAGAAGGGTGTCCGAGTGTCCCGCCACAGAATCGGCTTCTGGTACCGCTTTACGGCGGTGTTGGCCAAACCGCCGCTCGTGGTTCTGTTCAAGCGGGACTGGCGGGGAATGGAGCACATTCCGGCCGACGGCGGATTCATCACCGCGGTCAACCACAACTCCTACCTCGACCCGCTGTCGTACGCCCACTTCCAGTACAACACCGGGCGCGTCCCCCGCTTCCTCGCCAAGGCCGCCCTCTTCAAGGGCAGCTTCGTCGGCGCGCTGCTGCGCGGCACCGGGCAGATTCCCGTCTACCGCGAGAGCACCGACGCCGCCAACGCCTTCCGGGCCGCTGTGGACGCCATCAACAAGGGCGAGTGCGTGGCCTTCTACCCCGAGGGCACCCTCACCCGCGACCCGGACATGTGGCCCATGGAGGGCAAGACCGGTGCCGCCCGCGTCGCCCTGCTCACCCAGGCCCCGGTCATTCCGGTCGCCCAGTGGGGCGCCAACGAGGCCATGCCGCCGTATGCCAAGGAGAACAAGCTCCGGCTGTTCCCCCGCAAGACCCTGCGCGTCGTGGCCGGCCCGCCCGTGGACCTCTCCGCCTTTTACGGCAAGGAGCCCACCGGCGAGGTCCTGCGCGAGGTCACCGACCTCATCATGAGGGCCATCACGGACCTCCTCGCCGAACTCCGCGGCGAGCCGGCCCCCGCCGAGCCGTACAACCTCAAGAGGGCCCGCGCCGCGGTCCGCGAGAACAGCCAGGACCGTTCGCAGGAGGACAGCAAGTGACGCGTTGCGCCGTATACGGCACCGGTTCCTGGGGCACCGCATTCGCGATGATCCTCGCCGACGCGGGCTGCGAGGTCACCATGTGGGGCCGCCGGGCCGCCCTCGTGGACGCCATCAACACCGGGCGTACCAACCCCGAGTATTTCCCCGGCACCGAGCTCCCCCCCGCCGTACGGGCCACCACCGACCCCGCCGAGGCGGCCGAGGGCGCCGCGTTCACCGTCCTGGCCATCCCCTCCCAGACCCTGCGCGACAACCTCAGCCGGTGGGCGCCCCTGCTGGCCGGCGACACCGTCCTCGTGTCCCTGATGAAGGGCATCGAACTGGGCACCGCCAAGCGCATGAGCGAGGTCATCGAGGAGGTCGCCAAGGTCTCCGCGGACCGGGTCGCCGTCCTCACCGGGCCCAACCTCGCCAAGGAGATCGCCGCCCGGCAGCCCGCCGCGGCCGTCGTCGCCTGCCGTGACGAGTCCGTCGCCAAGCGCCTCCAGGCCGCCTGCCACACCGCGTACTTCCGCCCGTACACCAACACCGACGTCGTCGGCTGCGAACTGGGCGGCGCCGTGAAGAACGTCATCGCCCTCGCCGTGGGCATCGCCGACGGCATGGGCCTGGGCGACAACGCCAAGGCGTCCCTGATCACGCGCGGGCTGGCCGAGACGACCCGGCTGGGCCTGGCCATGGGAGCCGACGCGCACACCTTCGCCGGCCTCGCGGGCATGGGCGACCTCGTCGCCACCTGCTCCTCACCGCTCTCGCGCAACCACACCTTCGGCACCAACCTCGGCCGCGGCATGTCCCTCGCCGAGACCATCGCGGTCACCAGGCAGACCGCCGAGGGCGTCAAGTCCTGTGAGAGCGTGCTCGATCTGGCCGGACGTCACCATGTCGACATGCCGATCACCGAGACCGTCGTGGACATCGTCCACGAGGGCAAGCCGCCCATGGTGGCCCTCAAGGAACTCATGTCCCGCAGCGCCAAGCCCGAGCGGCACTGACGCATCGCCTGCCACCAGGTACCCTCAACGCGTTATGAGCAGCGAGAACTCCCCCCAGAGCCCTGACCGGAAGCCGCGTGTCGCGGTCGTCTTCGGCGGCCGCAGTTCCGAGCACGCCATCTCCGTGGTCACCGCAGGCGCCGTGCTGCGCGCCATCGACCGCAGCAAGTACGACGTGCTGCCGATCGGCATTACCACCGACGGCCGTTGGGCGCTCACCGCCGACGACCCCGAGCGGATGGCCATCGCCGACCGGACGCTGCCCAGCGTCGAGCAGCTCACCGACGCGGCCGAGGGCGGCGTGCTGCTGCCCGTCACCCCCGCCAGCCGTGAGGTCGTCTACACCGAGCCCGGCGCCGTGCCCAAGGCGCTGGGCGAGGTCGACGTCGTCTTCCCCATGCTGCACGGCCCCTACGGCGAGGACGGCACCCTCCAGGGCATGCTGGAGCTGGCCGGAATCCCCTACGTCGGCGCGGGCGTCCTCGCCTCCGCCGTCGGCCAGGACAAGGAGTACATGAAGCGGGTCTTCATCTCCTTCGGCCTGCCCGTCGGCCCGTACGAGGTGATCCGGCCGCGCGAGTGGCAGAACGACCCCTCCGCCGCCCGCAAGAAGATCATCGACTTCGCTGGCGAGCACGGCTGGCCGCTCTTCGTGAAGCCCGCCCGCGGCGGCTCGTCCATGGGCATCACCAAGGTCGACGACCTCTCCGGCCTGGACGAGGCCATCGCCGAGGCACAGCGCCACGACCCGAAGATCCTGGTCGAATCGTTGCTGCGCGGCCGCGAGATCGAGTGCGGCGTGCTGGAGTTCGAGGACGGCCCGCGCGCCAGCGTGCCCGCCGAGATCCCGCCGGTCACCGCGCACGACTTCTACGACTTCGAAGCCAAGTACATCGACTCCGCCTCCGGTATCGTGCCCGCCCCGCTCAGCGAGGACGAGACGCGCCGGGTGCAGGAGCTGGCCGTGCGGGCCTTCGACGCCGCCTCCTGCGAGGGGCTGGTCCGCGCGGACTTCTTCCTCACCGAGGACGGCGAGTTCGTGATCAACGAGATCAACACCATGCCCGGCTTCACGCCCATCTCCATGTACCCGCGCATGTGGCAGGAGAGCGGCGTCGAGTACCCCGAGCTGGTCGACCGGCTGCTGCAGGCCGCCCTGCGGCGGCCGACGGGACTGCGCTGAGCGGGACGCCGGGGAGGACCGTCAGGAGATGATCCCCTCGGGGATCGTCTTCAGGACGGCGCCGGAGAGGTCGGTCAGGGCACTGAGGTCGCCGCCCTCCCCGACGACCTTCTTCGGCAGCGTCACCTCCACCCACGCCTCACGCCGCACGGTGGTGCAGCGCACGCTGCCGTCCGGCTGCTTCTCGGGCAGCCAGCCGACCTCGTCGATGTCCATCGAGTCGGTGGCGGGATTGCGCTTGAGCAGCCCGGGCTTGCGGACGCCGCAGCGCAGGGAGACCGACGGATCATCGCCCCACACGGCGGTGAGGTCCGAGACGGGCTCGACGGTACGCCGCTCGAGCCCGTCCACGGCGCGGGGCAACTCCTTGTGCAGCGCCCGGCAGAGCCCGGCCTGCCGCTCCGGCGGTGCGGGGACCGCCGGCCCCGCCTGGGCGCCCGGGGCCGAACAGGCCGCGGTCGCGACGAGCAGGGCGGCTGAGGGCAGGCCGAGGAGCCGGCGGAGCGAAGACTTCACCGGCCGAGCATACGGGGGAGCTAGAGATGGACGACCGGGCAGGTGAGGGTGCGGGTGATGCCCTCCACTTTCTGGACCTGCGCGACCACCATCCGGCCGAGCTCGTCCACGGTCTCCGCCTGGGCGCGCACGATGACGTCGTACGGCCCGGTGACGTCCTCGGCCTGGATCACCCCCGGGATCTCGCCGATGACTTCGGCCACGGTCGACGCCTTGCCGACCTCGGTCTGGATCAGGATGTACGCCTGTACCACGGAACCTCCAGGGCGGCTTCGAGGATCATGTGGGGAGAAGAGACGCCACGGTACCGCGTCGTCGCACGGTGCGGGGAGACCCGCGCGGCCTGCGCGGCGCGCGACACGTCACGAACAGGGCAACCGACACTCCGAGGAGGAGCTCAGTGAAAGGCACCGTGGGCGAGTTGGGGGAGTTCGGCCTCATCAGAGAGCTGACCTCCCGGCTCACCACCACCCCTGCGGTCCGTCTGGGGCCGGGTGACGACGCCGCGGTGGTCGCAGCGCCCGACAGGAGGGTCGTGGCCAGTACGGACATCCTGCTGGAAGGGCGGCACTTCCGCCGCGACTGGTCCACCGCCTACGACGTCGGCCGCAAGGCCACCGCGCAGAACCTGGCCGACATCGCCGCCATGGGCGCGGTGCCCACGGCGGTCCTGCTCGGCCTCGTCGTGCCCGCCGAGCTCCCCGCCACCTGGCCGACCGAGCTCATGGACGGAATCCGCGACGAGTGCCAGGTCGCGGGCGCCGCGGTGGTCGGCGGGGACGTGGTGCGCGGTGACACGATCACCGTCGCCATCACGGCCCTGGGCGACCTGCGCAACCACGAGCCGGTCACCCGCTCCGGCGCCCGGGCCGGCGACGTCGTCGCGGTCACGGGCTGGCTGGGCTGGTCCGCGGCCGGGCTCGCCGTGCTCTCCCGCGGCTTCCGCTCGCCCCGTGCCTTCGTCGAGGCCCACCGCCGGCCCGAACCGCCGTACCACGCCGGCCCCGCGGCCGCCGCGCTCGGCGCCACCGCCATGACGGACGTCAGCGACGGCCTCATCGCCGACCTCGGGCACATCGCCGAGGCCAGCAAGGTCCGCATCGACCTGCGCACGGCCGCCATCGACGTGCCGACCCAGATGTCCGACATCGGGCAGGCCGTGGGCGTCGACCCCCTGCAGTGGGTGCTGACCGGTGGGGAGGACCACGCGATCGTGGCGACCTTCCCGCCCGACGTGAAGCTGCCGGCCCGCTGGAAGGTCATCGGCGAGGTCGTCAACCCCTCCGCCCTGCCCCAGGTCACCGTGGACGGCGCGCCCTGGGACAAGGCGGGCGGCTGGGACCACTTCGGGGACATGGAGCCCGGCGAGTAGATTCGGGCGCATGCGCATACCCCCGAGGGTTCTCACGGTCGCCGGATCCGACTCCGGCGGCGGTGCGGGCATCCAGGCCGACCTGAAGACGATGCTCGCCCTCGGGGTGCACGGCATGAGCGTGGTCACGGCGGTGACCGCGCAGAACTCCGTGGGCGTCCAGGGGGCGTGGCCGCTGCCCGCCGAGGCCGTACGGGCCCAGTTCCGCAGCGTCGCCGACGACATCGGCGTACAGGCCGTCAAGACCGGCATGCTCGCCTCCGCGGAGCTGGTGGAGACGGTGGCCGCACTCCTGGCGGGCGTGGACGCCCCCGTCGTCGTCGACCCCGTCGGCATCTCCAAGCACGGCGACGCCCTGCTGGCCGCCGCCGCGCTCGACGCGGTCCGTACCCGGCTCCTGCCGGTCGCCACGGTCGCCACGCCCAACCTGGACGAGGTGGCCTGGCTGACGGGCGTCCGGGTCCGCACGGAGGCCGGCCTGCGGCGGGCGGCGGACGCGGTGCTGGGCTTCGGCCCGCGCTGGGCCCTCATCAAGGGCGGCCACCTGGACGGCGACGCGGTCGACCTCCTGACGGACGGCACCGAGGAGCACTGGCTGCGGGCACCGCGCCACGACAACCGGCACACGCACGGGACCGGGTGCACACTGGCGAGCGCGATCGCCTGCGGGCTGGCCAGGGGGCTCACGGTGCCGGAGGCGGCCGCGGCCGCCAAGGACTACGTCACCGGTGCCATCGCGGCGGGCTTCCCGCTGGGCGAGGGCATTGGCCCGGTGGACCACGGGTGGCTGTTCCCCTGACCCCGGCCCTTCACCGTTTCTTGTCCTCAGGCACAGCCAGCCCGTCCGGCGTTTGAGGACAAAAGGGGTCTGGGGGCTTGCCCCCAGTTCCGGGAAGGGGCGGGTAGGGGAAAGCAAAAAACCGGCCCCCCGAAGGGGACCGGCTTTTCAAGGTGCGGCGAGGCTGCCGCGCTACTAGCTAGTTAGCGCGAGACCTTGCCGGCCTTGATGCACGAGGTGCAGACATTGAGGCGCTTCGGCGTCCGACCGACCACGGCACGCACACGCTGGATGTTCGGGTTCCAGCGACGGGACGTACGGCGGTGCGAGTGCGAAATGTTGTTGCCGAAGCCCGGCCCCTTGCCGCAGACGTCGCAGTTGGCAGCCACGGGTCACTCCAAAGACTTCAGATGCACTTACGGGAAATCCCGGCGTACCGATGTCGGTGGTGACTGGCTTGCCAGGGGGTATGGCCCGATTTTCATCAGGCAACCGGAGCAGCATACAACGACCGCTCCTGGACAACGAAACTACCATGTCCGCCCCGGACCCCGCCCGGCCCGCCCCTGCGCCACCCCGGCCGGACTACTCTGCTCCAGCACTCGCCCACAGCTCCGACAGTCCGAGGAGGACACAGGTGCCGCCCACGCTGGACGCCGATGCGGTACGCACCTGGTGCGCCCTGGCGCTCGACGCGCTCGGCCGGACCCGCGAGGAGATCGACGCGATCAACGTCTATCCGGTCGCGGACGGCGACACCGGCACCAACCTCTACCTGACCGTCGAATCCGCCACCCGCGCCGTCGACGCCGTCTTCGAGGGCCACGCCACCACCGGCCCCGGCTCCCGCCCCGGGCTGCCCGAGGCCGTGCGGGCCATGGCCCACGGCGCACTCATAGGGGCGCGCGGCAACTCCGGCACGATCCTCGCCCAGCTGCTGCGCGGCATGGCCGAGGTCCTGGCGGCGGCCGGTGAGGCGGATCACCCCACCGGCCCCGGCGGCCACGACGACGCGGCGCTCCTGCGGCGAGCCCTGCGGCGCGCGGTGGAGTCTGCGTACGAGGGCGTGGCCCGCCCCGTGGAGGGCACCGTCCTGACCGTCGCCTCGGCCGCCGCCGACGCCGCGGCCACCACCCCGGGCGACGGCGCGGCCGTGGCCCGGGCCGCCCACGAAGGCGCCGCCACGGCCCTGGAGGCCACCCCCGGCCAGCTGGAGGTGCTCGGCCGGGCCGGAGTGGTCGACGCCGGGGGCAAGGGCCTCGTCGAGGTCCTGGGCGCCCTGGCGAGCGCCCTGGCCGGCGGGAGACCCGGCCCCGGCGCGACGACCGGTGCGCCCCCTCGCGCCACGCGCGCGTGGCGGAGCGAAGGCTGCACGGCCGATCTCGGCAGCGGCACGGCGACGGGCGCCGACCCCGCCTGTGAGGTGATCTACCTACTGGAGGCCGGCGACGACGCCGTGGCCCGGCTGCGCACCCGGCTCGACGCCCTGGGCGAGTCCCTCGTCGTCATCGGCGGCGACGGGCTGTGGAACGTCCACGTCCACGTGGACGACGCCGGCGCCGCAGTCGAGGCGGGCATCGAGGCCGGACGCCCGTACCGCATCCGCATCACCCACTTCGGCAGCGCCCGCGAGGAGCGCACCGACGTCCGCGAGCCCGCCCAGCGGGCCGTCGTCTCGGTCGTCCCCGGCACGGGCCTGGCCGCCCTGTGCGCGGATGCCGGGGCGACCGTGGTGGCCGTGGGCCCGGGGGAGACCCCCGCGAGCGGTGAGCTGCTCCAGGCGATCCGGCGGGCCCACGCCCGCGAGGTCGTCCTGCTGCCCAACGACGCCGACCTGCGGCACGTGGCCGCCGCTGCCGCCGAGCAGGCGCGCACCGAGGGCGTACGGGTCGCCCTGATCCCCACCCGCTCCCCGGTCCAGGGCATCGCGGCGCTCGCCGTCCACGAGTCCGGCAGGCGCTTCGACGAGGACGTCGTCGCCATGACCGCCGCCGCCGGCGCCACCCGCTACGCGGAGCTCGTCGTGGCCGAGCGGCAGTCCTGGACCATGGCGGGCGTCTGCCAGGCCGGGGACGTCCTCGGCCTGATCGACGGCGACGTGGCCGTCATCGGCGCGGAGCTGGCCGGCACCGCCGAGACCGTGCTGGACCGGATGCTCGCGGCGGGCGGCGAGATGGTCACCCTGGTCCTGGGCGCCGACGTCCCCGACGCCGTGGCCGAGCGCCTGCGGCGGCACGTACGCGGCGGCCACCTCGCCGTGGACACCGTCGTCTACCGCGGCGAGCAGCTGTCCGCGCCGCTGCTCATCGGCATCGAATAGGCCCGCGGGCCCGCGAATGGGCCCGGTTGTCACAGGCGTGGTGTGCAATGGAACGCGTGCCCGCGCTCGAAACTGCAGTCCTCTGGGGGACGACCCCCAGACCCCCAGCCGGAAACCCGTGCCGCCGGGCCTGGAGGCAAAGTGCTGGATGAATCCCTGAAGAAGACACTCGGCGGTACCACCGCGAAGGTGCTGGCCGAGCACCTCGGCCTGCACACGGTCGGCGACCTGTTGCACCACTACCCGCGCCGCTACGCCGAGCGCGGCGAGCTGACCCGGCTCGCCGACCTGCCGCTGGACGAGCACGTCACCGTCGTCGCCCAGGTCTCCGACGCCCGCGTGCTGAAGTTCAACAACGGCAGGGGCCAGCGCCTGGAGGTCACGCTCACCGACGGCAGCGGCCGTCTGCAGCTGGTCTTCTTCGGCCGGTCGGTCTACCACCACCAGAAGGAGCTCGTCCCGGGCCGCCGCGGCATGTTCGCGGGCAAGACCGGCACCTTCCGCAACATCCGCCAGCTCTCCCACCCCGCCTACGAGATGCTCGCCAAGGACAGCGGCGCGGACGCCGTCGAGGCCTGGGCCAACCAGCTGATCCCGCTGTACCCGGCCTGCTCGCAGATGGAGTCGTGGAAGGTCTCCAACGCGCTCGACGTGGTGCTGGCCTCGATGGAGGCCACCGGCTGGGAGAGCGTGGTGGACCCCCTGCCGGCCGCGCTGCGCGAAGGCCGCGGCCTGCTGCCCCTGCCGGAGGCGCTCCGCAAGGTGCACCGCCCGCGCACCAAGGCGGACATCGAGGACGCCAGGGACCGGCTGAAGTGGGACGAGGCGTTCGTCCTGCAGGTGGCCCTCGCCCGCCGCCGCCACGCGGACTCCCAGCTGCCCGCCGTGCCCCGCAAGCCCCTCGCGGACGGCCTGCTCGACGCGTTCGACGCCAAGCTGCCCTTCACCCTCACCGAGGGCCAGCTGAAGGTCTCCGCCGAGATCTTCGACGACCTGGCCACCGAGCACCCCATGCACCGCCTCCTGCAGGGCGAGGTCGGCAGTGGGAAGACCATGGTCGCCCTGCGCGCCATGCTCGGGGTCGTGGACGCCGGCGGCCAGGCCGCCATGCTCGCCCCCACCGAGGTGCTCGCCCAGCAGCACCACCGGTCGATCACGGAGATGATGGGCGAGCTCGCCGAGGGCGGCATGCTCGGCGGCGCCGAACAGGGCACGAAGGTGGTGCTGCTCACCGGGTCCATGGGCACCGCCGCCCGCCGCGGGGCGCTGCTCGACCTCGTCACGGGCGAGGCCGGGATCGTCGTCGGAACGCACGCCCTGATCGAGGACAAGGTGCAGTTCCACGACCTGGGCCTGGTCGTCGTCGACGAACAGCACCGCTTCGGCGTCGAACAGCGCGACGCCCTGCGTTCGAAGGGCAAACAACCGCCGCACCTGCTGGTGATGACCGCGACGCCGATCCCGCGCACCGTCGCCATGACCGTCTTCGGCGACCTGGAGACCTCCGTCCTGGACCAGCTCCCGGCCGGCCGCTCGCCCATCGCCACCCATGTGGTGCCGGCCAAGGACAAGCCGCACTTCTTGGCCCGCACCTGGGAACGGGTGCGCGAGGAGATCGAGGGCGGCCACCAGGCGTACGTGGTGTGCCCGCGCATCGGCGACGAGGAGGACAGCACCGAGGCCGGGAAGAAGTCCGCGGAGAAGACGGAGGCCGAGGGGGAGCGGCGGCCGCCGCTCGCCGTCCTCGACCTCGCCGCCCAGCTCGGCGCCGGGCCGCTGGCCGGGCTGCGCGTGGAGGTGCTGCACGGGCGGATGCAGCCCGACGCGAAGGACGACGTCATGCGCCGCTTCGCGGCCGGCGAGGTCGACGTCCTGGTCGCCACGACCGTCATCGAGGTGGGCGTGAACGTGCCCAACTCCACCGTGATGGTGATCATGGACGCGGACCGGTTCGGCGTCTCCCAGCTGCACCAACTGCGCGGCCGGGTGGGCCGGGGCTCGGCCCCGGGGCTGTGCCTGCTGGTCACCGAGGCGTTCGAGGCGAGCCCGGCCAGGGCCCGGCTGGACGCGGTCGCCAGGACGCTGGACGGCTTCGAGCTCTCCCGCATCGACCTGGAGCAGCGCCGTGAGGGCGACGTGCTCGGCCAGGCGCAGTCCGGCGTCCGCTCCAGCCTGCGGATGCTCACCGTCATCGACGACGAGGACGTCATCGCGGCGGCCCGCGAGGAGGCCGCCGCGATCGTCGCGGCCGACCCCGACCTGGCCGGGATGCCCGAGCTGCGCACCGCGTTGGACGCCCTGCTGGACAAGGAGCGGGAGGAGTTCCTGGACAAGGGATGAGCCCCGGCCGTCCCCGCGGGGCCGGCCCGGCGCCGACGCCATACGCTGAGGGGGCGGCGGCCCGCCGCCGTCACCCCACCGCGTCACCCCACCGTGAAGGACTCAAGACCCATGACCCGCGTGATCGCCGGCGCCGCCGGCGGACGCCGCCTGGCCGTGCCGCCCGGCACCGGCACCCGCCCGACCTCCGACCGGGCGCGCGAGGGCCTGTTCTCCAGCTGGGAGTCCTTCCTCGGCACCCTGGACGGCACGCGTGTGCTGGACCTCTACGGCGGCTCGGGCGCGGTCGGGCTGGAGGCGCTCTCGCGCGGCGCCGCCCACGTGCTGCTGGTCGAGGCGGACGCCCGCGCGGTCCGTGTCATCCGGGAGAACGTCCGCGCGATCGGCCTGCCGGGCGCCGAGGTGCGCAGCGGCAAGGCCGAGCAGGCCATCGCCGGAGCGCCGCCGGCCGGCCCGTACGACGTGGTCTTCCTCGACCCGCCCTACGTCGTCAGCGACGACGACCTCCGGGAGATCCTGGTCACACTCCGCACCCGGGGCTGGCTCACCGCCGACGCGCTGGTCACCGTGGAGCGCAGCACCAGGGGCGGGGAATTCCGCTGGCCGGAGGGTTTCGAGGCACTGAGGGCCCGTCGCTACGGCGAGGGGACGCTTTGGTACGGTCGCGCCGCCTCGGCGTGCACTGCCGACACACAGTCAGGCAGCACGCCATGAATGGACCGGAGAGCGAGGAACCACCGTTGCGCCGCGCCGTCTGTCCGGGGTCGTTCGACCCCGTCACCAATGGACACCTCGACATCATCGCCCGCGCTTCCAAGCTGTACGACGTCGTGCACGTGGCCGTGATGATCAACAAGGCCAAGCAGGGCCTGTTCACCGTCGACGAGCGGATAGACCTGCTGCGGCAGGTCACCGCCGAGTACGGCAACGTGCGGGTCGAGTCCTTCCACGGCCTCCTCGTCGACTTCTGCAAGCAGCGTGACATCCCCGCCATCGTCAAGGGCCTGCGGGCGGTCAGCGACTTCGACTACGAGCTGCAGATGGCCCAGATGAACAACGGGCTCTCGGGTGTCGAGACCCTGTTCGTCCCGACCAACCCCACCTACAGCTTCCTCTCCTCCAGCCTGGTCAAGGAGGTCGCGACCTGGGGCGGAGACGTCTCGCATCTGGTGCCGCCGCTGGTGCTGGAGGCGCTCAAGGAGCGGCTTCCCCGACAGTGATGATCTGACCTCCGGTCAGTAGCTGCGGGCCGCGGTCGCCGGCCGTACAGTCGTCTCGTTCGTTACGTCGGCCGGAAGGCCTCTCTGATTCCAAGAAGGCGGCGACCGTCAAGGTGGACGTCCAGAAGAAGCTCGACGAGATCGTCACGACCGTCGCCGGTGCCCGCTCCCTGCCCATGTCGGCCTCCTGCGTCCTCAACCGGGCCGAGCTGCTCGCCCTGCTCGAAGAGATGCGGGCCGCCCTGCCCGGCTCGCTCGCCCAGGCGCGCGAGGTCATCGGCGGCCGGGAACAGCTCGTCGCGGACGCCCGCGAGGAGGCCGAGCGCATCCTGGAGTCCGCCCGCGCCCAGCGCGGCTCGCTGATCTCCGGCACGGAGGTCGCCCGCCAGTCCCAGGAGGAGGCCGACCGCATCCTCGCGGAGGCCCGCCGTGAGGCCGCGGAGATCCGCGCGGAGGCCGACGACTACGTCGACAGCAAGCTCGCCAACTTCGAGGTCGTCCTCACCAAGACCATCGGCTCGGTCGACCGGGGCCGGGAGAAGCTGCTCGGCGTCCCCGGCGCCGACGCGCCGGACGCCGCCGGAGCGGACGGCGACGCGCCGGAGCGCAGCGCCGACCCCGCCACCCAGCGCCACCGCGCCGACGAGTACGTCGACGCCAAGCTGGGCGCGGTCTCGGCCGTGCTGGCCAAGACGCTGGAAGCTGTCGGGCGCGGCCGCGAGAAGCTGCTGGGCGCCCGTCCGGCGGACGAGCTGGGCGCCCACATGGCCGCCCAGGACGGCCTGCCCACCGGCCGCCCCACCTCCGACGCCGACTTCCTGGCCGAGCTGGCCGCCCCCCAGGAACCGCAGCAGCCCCACTCCGGGCACCAGGAGCCCCCGCAGCCCCAGCAGCCCGCCTGGGGCGACTACGCCGCCCCTGTCGCCGGCTACGCGGCGCAGCACGACCCCTACGGCTACGCCCAGCAGCAGCCCCAGCACTACGCCCCCCAGGTGGCCGACCCCTACGCCGTCCAGGGCGGGTACCAGCAGGCCGACCCGTACGCCTGGCAGCAGCCTCAGGACACCGGGCACGGCTACGGGGCCGCAGGGGGCTACGGTGAGCACGGGCAGCACCAGCCTCAGGTGGCGCAGCAGCAGCACCAGCAGCAGCATGGCCAGGGCCGGCAGCCGCAGGGCGCGGAGCTCGACGAGACCAGCCTCTTCGACACCTCGATGATCGACCTCGACCAGCTCAGGCGGTACGAGCAGGGGCGCTGACGCCGGTTCGCGCCACCGGCCCGGGATGCGGATTGGGCCCACGGCGAGCCGTCCAGTATCCTGGCTCTTCGGTCGCGTGTACGTCCGCGATCCAGGCTGCCCTCGTGTGTCACCACCCGGGGGCTGCCGTCACCGCAGCGTAGAAAGCAGGAAGCCCTGAACGCCCGCCTCGATCCCCGCAACCCTCTCGTGTTCGACACACGCGAGCTGGGCCGGCGACCCGGCGCGCTGAAGCGGGTCTCCCGCTCCGTCCCGGCTCCCCAGGACCTCGGTATCGAGGTCATCGGTGTGGCCGAGGGCGCCTCGGTGGAGCTGGACCTCCGGCTCGAGTCGGTCATGGAAGGGGTGCTCGTCACAGGCACCGCCCGTGCGCCGCTCACCGGGGAGTGCGTAAGGTGTCTGGAGCCGCTGGAGCGAGAGCTCGACGCGGATTTCCAGGAGCTGTTCTCCTACCCCGACGCCGACGCCCGGAGCCGCCACGCGGATACCGGCGACGACGCCGAGGACGATGAGGAGGACACGCTCTTCCTCGAGGACGACATGTTCGACCTCGAACCCGTGCTGCGGGACGCGGTGGTGCTCTCACTGCCGCTGCAGCCGGTGTGCCGGGAAGACTGCCCTGGCCTGTGCTCCGAGTGCGGGGCACGGCTGGCGGAGGACCCGGACCACCACCACGACGCCGTCGACATCCGTTGGGCGGCACTGCAGGGACTCGCCGGTTCCGACCAGGACGGCGAGAAGGAAAACGCACCCCGTGTCAACGGGGATGACTCACAGGAGAAGTAGCCGTGGCTGTTCCGAAGCGGAAGATGTCGCGCAGCAACACGCGCCACCGCCGGTCGCAGTGGAAGGCTGCGGTCACCCCCCTGGTGGCGTGCGAAAGCTGCCACGAGCCGAAGCAGCAGCACATCGCGTGCCCCAGCTGCGGCACCTACAACAAGCGCCAGGTCCTCGCGGTCTGATCGGCGGGTGACAGGCTTCATGTCAGATGCCACGACGCCGTCCCGCAACCGCGGGAATGGATCGGCGCCGGCGGACACGGCCTCGTCCCACACGCTTCTGGAAGGGCGGCTCGGGTACACACTCGAGACCGCCCTTCTGGTGCGTGCGCTGACGCACCGTTCCTACGCGTACGAGAACGGCGGCCTGCCCACCAACGAGCGGCTGGAGTTCCTCGGGGACTCCGTGCTGGGCCTGGTGGTCACGGATACCCTCTACCGCATCCACCCCGACCTGCCCGAAGGCCAGCTGGCCAAGCTGCGGGCCGCGGTGGTCAACTCACGGGCGCTGGCCGAGGTCGGCCGCGGCCTGGAGCTCGGCTCCTTCATCCGGCTGGGCCGGGGCGAGGAGGGCACGGGCGGCCGGGACAAGGCCTCGATCCTCGCGGACACCCTCGAAGCGGTCATCGGTGCCGTCTACCTCGACCAGGGCCTCGACGCCGCTGCCGAGCTGGTGCACCGGCTCTTCGATCCGCTGATCGAGAAGTCCTCGAACCTCGGCGCCGGCCTGGACTGGAAGACCAGTCTCCAGGAGCTGACCGCCACCGAGGGGCTCGGCGTTCCGGAATACCTGGTCTCCGAGACAGGTCCCGACCACGAGAAGACCTTCACGGCTGCTGCCCGCGTCGGTGGTGTCGCGTACGGCACCGGCACCGGCCGCAGCAAGAAGGAAGCGGAGCAACAGGCGGCGGAGTCCGCCTGGCGCGCCATCAACAGCGCGGCGGAAGCCCGCGTGGCGGCCGAGAAGGCCGCGGCCGAGTCCGGCGTGGTGCCGGGGGACGACCAGTCCTCCGACAGCGTGCCGGGCGCGGCGAACTGATTCCCGGGCCGGCCCGCGGTGCGTTCGCGCACCGCGGGCCGGCCCGTCTTTCCCCAGGCTTTTCTTCCGGCGAAGGAGTGCGGTGCCCGAGCTGCCCGAGGTCGAAGTCGTCCGCAGTGGTCTGGAGCGCTGGGCCTGCGGGCGGACGGTCGCCGCGGTCGAGGTCCTGCACCCCCGGGCGGTCCGCCGCCACCTCGCGGGGCCGGACGACTTCGCCGCACAGCTGACCGGGGTGCGCCTGGGTGTCGCGCGGCGGCGCGGCAAGTACCTCTGGCTGCCGCTGGAGTCCCCCACCGGTACCGGCGGTGCCCCGGCCCGGGCCGTCCTCGCCCACCTGGGCATGAGCGGCCAGCTGCTCGTACAGCCGCAGGGCTCGCCCGACGAGAAGCACCTGCGCATCCGCTTCCGCTTCGCCGACGCCCGGGCCACCGAACTTCGCTTCGTCGACCAGCGCACCTTCGGCGGGCTCTCGCTGCACGACACCGTGCCCGGGGACCCCGAGGGGCTGCCGGACGTGATCGCGCACATCGCCCGCGACCCCCTCGACGCGGCCTTCGACGACGACGCCTTCCACGCCGCGCTGCGCCGGCGCCGTACGACCATCAAGCGCGCGCTGCTGGACCAGTCGCTCATCAGCGGCGTCGGCAACATCTACGCCGACGAGGCGCTGTGGCGCACCCGGCTGCACTACGACCGGCCGACGGCGGGTCTGACCCGGCCGCGCACGGCCGAGCTGCTCACCCATATCCGCGAGGTCATGAACGAGGCGCTCGCGGCCGGCGGCACCAGCTTCGACAGCCTCTACGTCAACGTCAACGGCGAGTCCGGGTACTTCGAGCGCTCGCTGGACGCCTACGGGCGCGAGGACGAGCCCTGCCGCCGCTGCGGTACGGCCATGCGCCGCCGCCCCTGGATGAACCGCTCCAGCTACTTCTGCCCGCGCTGCCAGCGCGTTCCGCGCACTGCCGCGTAGTTCCTGCGCGCGGTTTCGTGTGCGGGAACCGCTTACGCGCGCTCCGCGTCGTACCGCTCCCGCGCCTCCAGCACCTGTGGCATCCGGCCTTCCACGAGGTGGATCAGGTCCATCATCCGCTCGGTGACCTCCTGGCCCAGGGGGGTCAGGCGGTAGTCGACGCGCGGGGGGTTGGTCGGCTGGGCCTCGCGGTGCACGAGCCCGTCGCGCTCCAGTGCGTGGAGGGTCTGGGACAGCATCTTCTCGCTGACGCCCTCGACGCGACGGCGCAGCTCGTTGAAGCGCAGCGTGTCCTCGGCCAGGGCGCCGAGGGTCAGGCTTCCCCACCGGCCGGTGATGTGCCCGAGCGTTTCGCGGGACGGACAGCTCCGCGCGAAGACGTGGAAGGGCAGTTGGTCCTGCGGGGTGCCTTCGGTCGTCGTCATGCGAACACCATACCCCCGCACAGCGCTAACCGAAGGCTTGCGATTTCCAAAAGTTAGTGCTTTCCTTTCGTCACCCAGCCAGCGCAACGCCTTTCCAGGGAGCCCCACCGTGACCACGCCCGTCGTGTCCATCGCCTACCACTCCGGCTTCGGCCACACCGCCGTCCTCGCCGAGGCCGTCCGTGCCGGTGCCGCCGACACCGGCGCCACCGTCCACCTGATCAACGTCGCCGAGATCACCGACGAGCAGTGGGAGCTGCTCGACGCCTCCGACGCGATCGTCTTCGGCTCGCCGACCTACATGGGCACGGCCTCCGGCGCCTTCCACGTCTTCGCCGAGGCGACGTCCAAGCGCTGGTTCACCCGCGCCTGGCAGGACAAGCTGGCGGCCGGCTTCACCAACTCCGGCTCCAAGAGCGGCGACAAGCTGCACACCCTGCAGTTCTTCTCGGTCCTCGCCGCCCAGCACGGCATGCACTGGGTCGGCCTCGGTCTGCTCCCCGGCTGGCACAGCTCCACCGGCTCCGAGAACGACCTCAACCGCCTCGGCTTCTACCTGGGCGCCGGTGCCCAGACCAACAGCGACGAGGGCCCCGAGGGTGTGCACAAGGCCGACATAGCCACCGCCGAGCAGCTCGGCCGCCGCATCACCGAGCAGGCCCGCGTCTACGCCGCCGGCCGCGCCGCCCTCTGACGCACCCCGCCTGCCGCACCCGCCCCGGCCGGGACGACGCCCGTCGTCCCGGCCGGGGCGGGGTGTTTCAGTAGCCGAAGTCCTGCGTCCAGTACGGACCGTTGCCGCCGTGGCGCACACCGACGCCGAGGCTCTTGTAGTCGCAGTTGAGGATGTTCGACCGATGACCGCTGCTGCGCATCCAGGCATCCACCACGGTGTGGGCGTCCGGGTGGCCGCGCGCGATGTTCTCGCCGCCCAGGTTCTGCACGCCGCGCTTGGCGGCCCGGTCCCACGGTGTCCTGCCGTCCGGATCTGTGTGATCGAAGAAACCGCGCCTGGCCATGTCGTCGCTGAACGACTGCGCCAGGCGGTTGAGCTTGCCGCTGGCCCGCAGCGGCCGGCAACCCGCCTTCGCCCGCTCCGCGTTGACCAGCGACAGCACCAGGTGCGCCGCGGACGAGCGGGGATCGGCCAGCGTGGCGGTCATGTGCGCTGCCGGGCCGTCGTCGGCCGCGGCCGCGCCGGTTGCGGCCGCGGTGGGTGCGGAGGGCCGTGGCCGGGGGGCCGCGTCGGCCGGACGCGGGGCGGGGGCGCCCTGCTGCGGGGTGGCGCCGGCGTGCGGGCCGGCGGGCGCGGCCGAAGGCGCTGCGGAGAACGGCGTGGCGGAGGGGGTGACCGGCGGGGGCTCGGCTCCCCGGGCGGCCGGCACCGGCTCGCGCAGAAGGGCTTGCTGCACCCGGGCGGCCTCTGCCGCCCCGGCCCGCTGCTCCGGCCCTTCCCGCTGGTCCGCCCGGTCCGCCGGGGCGGCCGCCGCCCGGGAGCGCTGCTGCGGTGCCTCGGCCGGGCCGTCGGCCCGCACCTGCCCGGTCGCCCCGGCGCCGGGGGAGTGGCCGGCGTCGCCGACGGAGAAGACGCTGCTGGGCAGCAGGCCGGAGACCACGGCAACCGCGCCCATGGCCACGGCGGCGGAGGCGCCGAGCAGCCCCGCCCGCCGGGCCGGGGGCGCCGCCTTGGCGGGCTTGCCGGTCCTGCCGGCGGACCTGGCCGCCTTGCCGGCTGCCGTCCCTGCCGCGCCGGCCTTGCTCCGCTTGGGCCGGTGCGGGCTTCTGTGGCGCCCGGAGCCGGCGGGGCCGGAGCCGATGACGGGAAGGGGCTGGGTTACTGCTTCGGCCGGATCCTCGAACTCGAACACTTCGGCCGACTCGCTTGTCAAGGGCGCCCGGGCTTTCCGGACATTCGCCACCGCTTCGTCAGCGGTCGCGCGGGCAGAGCGTCGATGGCGACCCATCCGCTGCCTTCCTTACGTGTTCGGCGTCAAAGTGCGTCACTCGTACGGGGGAGCCTTAATTGGGCGCGACTGTACGGCACCGGGTACCGGGTCGAAGTGCTGCTTATGTAATTGGCCGGTTAACGTGCAGACATGAACGAGAATGTCCGCCTCACGGCGTGGGTCCGCGGCCATGTGCAGGGTGTTGGCTTCCGTTGGTTCACCCGGGCCAACGCCTTGCGCATCGGTGAGCTCATCGGCTTCGCCTCCAATCTGTCCGACGGCCGCGTCCAGGTCGTCGCCGAGGGCCCCCGTGAGGGCTGCGAACGATTGCTCGATTGGCTCTGCAAGGGCGACACGCCCGGCCGCGTGGACGGCGTCACCGAGATCTGGGACACACCCCGGGGCGGATATGACGGCTTCGAGATCCGCTGACCGGATGACACGGAAATCGCATTCCGGCTCGATTCCGAAGGGCGGTGACGGGGGGTGACCTGCGAATATATATGCCAGTGGCATATGTGCTCATTGGAAATTGCCTGATGGTTGCCAACTCCGCCGCATCGTGCAAGGCTGCCTCTCAACGGATGATCTCTACGCCCCTCGGGCCCCGGTGAGCGGAATGCGGCGCGGACAGCTCTGCGCGCACCCCCGGGACGCCCGTGGATACAGGGTGTGATCGTGTTGACCGTCAAACCATTTGGTGAGACTCTGGAAGCCCCGCGCACCTTAGCTGTTTGGCATTGAAACACCGCAGTAGTGATGGCAGACACCGCGGGTGCGAATCCCTCACGACCCACACCGCTACGGTCGGTCACTCAGTGTGGAGGACCATCCATCATGGCAAAGGCGCTTCTCGGTTACGTCGGCGGCTCCGACCCCCGAGTCCTCTCCGAGATGCGACGGCTCCAGCAGCGTGTCCAGGACCTCGAATCCGAGCTCATTCGGATGCAGGCCGAAAACGACGCGCTGGCTGCCGCCGCTCACCACGGTGACTCGCTGCTCGACAGCATCGACGTATCCAAGGCGGAGCCTGCGCTGGCCTGATCGCGCGCCCCGCCCAACGGGGCCCGGCCGGGCTGCACTGTCAGCCGCTTGAGAGTTGCAGTTGCAAGGGACGCTTCGGCGTCCCTTCGTCGTTTCCGGAGAATCGCCAGATTTCCCCCGTCGCCTCCTCAGGGATGATGTGCCCGGCACCTTCCCTGGTGAAACCAATGAAAAGTCATGGCGCGCCAGCGCCTGTCACAGCGCGGGGCCGGAAGACGCCTGGACGGTAAAGTCCTACCGCGTGCACCTCAAGAGCCTGACCCTGCGCGGGTTCAAATCCTTCGCCTCTGCCACCACCCTGCGCTTCGAACCCGGCATCACCTGCGTCGTGGGCCCCAATGGCTCCGGAAAGTCCAATGTCGTCGACGCGCTTTCCTGGGTCATGGGCGAACAGGGCGCCAAGTCGCTGCGCGGCGGCAAGATGGAGGACGTCATCTTCGCCGGGACGACCGGCCGCCCCCCGCTGGGCCGCGCCGAGGTGTCCCTGACCATCGACAACTCCGACGGGGCGCTCCCCATCGACTACGCCGAGGTCACCATCACGCGGATCATGTTCCGCAACGGCGGCAGCGAATACCAGCTCAACGGTGACACCTGCCGGCTCCTCGACATCCAGGAGCTGCTCTCCGACTCCGGCATCGGCCGCGAGATGCACGTCATCGTCGGCCAGGGCCAGCTCGACTCCGTCCTGCACGCCGACCCCATGGGCCGCCGCGCCTTCATCGAGGAGGCGGCCGGCGTCCTCAAGCACCGCAAGCGCAAGGAGAAGGCGCTGCGCAAGCTGGACGCGATGCGCGCCAACCTCGCCCGCGTCCAGGACCTCACCGACGAGCTGCGGCGCCAGCTCAAGCCGCTCGGCCGGCAGGCCGCCGTGGCCCGCCGCGCCGCCGTCATCCAGGCCGACCTGCGCGACGCCCGGCTGCGCCTGCTCGCCGACGACCTGGTCGCCCTGCGCGAGGCGCTGCGCTCGGAGATCGCCGACGAAGCCGCGCTCAAGGGCCGCAAGGAGGCCGCCGAGGCGGAGCTGCGCGCCGCGGCCCAGCGCGAGGCGGCGCTGGAGGAACAGGTCCGCGAGCTGACCCCGCGCCTCGCGCAGGCCCAGCAGACCTGGTACGAACTCTCCCGCCTGGCCGAGCGGGTGCGCGGCACGATCAGCCTCGCGGACGCCCGCGTCGTCAGCGCCACCTCCGCACCCGCCGAGGAACGGCGCGGCCGTGATCCCGAGGACCTGGAGCGCGAGGCCGCCCGCGTCCGCGAGCAGGAAGCGGAACTCGAAGCCGCCCTGGAGGCGGCGGGCCGTGCCCTGGAGGACACCGCCGAGCACCGCGCCGACCTCGAGCGCCGCCTGGCGGAGGAGGAACGCCGCCTGCGGGACGCCGCCCGCGCCATCGCCGACCGCCGTGAACAGCTCGCCCGACTGCAGGGCCAGGTCACCGCCGCCCGCGGCCGGGCCGCCTCCGCCGAGGCGGAGATCGGCCGCCTCGCCGCCGCCCGGGACGAGGCGGCCGAACGGGCCGCGGCCGCCCAGGAGGAGTACGAGCGCCGGCAGGCCGAGGCCGACGGCGCCGACGCGGACGACGCACAGCTGACCGACCGTCATGAGCGCGCCAGGGCCGCCCTCGCCGACGCCGCCGCTGCCCTCGACGCGGCACGGGAGGAGGCGACCGAGGCCGACCGCCACCGGGCGGCTCTCACCGCCCGTCACGACGCCCTCGCCCTCGGCCTGCGCCGCAAGGACGGCACGGGTGCTCTCCTGTCGGCGAAGGAACGATTGGGCGGACTCCTCGGCCCCGCCGCGGAATTCCTGTCCGTCACCCCCGGTTACGAACTGCCCGTCGCCGCCGCCCTGGGTGCCGCAGCGGACGCGATCGCCGTGACGGGCACCACGGCCGCGGCGGAGGCGCTGCGCCTGCTGAAAAAGGAGGACGCAGGCCGCGCGGTCCTGCTGCTCGGCGGTGCGCCCGAGGAGGCCCCGGCCGCACCCGGCACCGGCACCCACCGGACCGCGGCCGAACTCGTACGGGCACCGCTCGACCTGCAGCCGGCCGTGCGCAGGCTGCTGCGCGACATCGTGGTCGTCGACACGCTCGAGGACGCCGAGGACCTCGTCTCGGCGCGCCCCGGACTGACTGCCGTCACGGCCGAGGGCGACCTCCTCGGCGCGCACTTCGCGCAGGGCGGCTCCAGCGGGGCACCCAGCCTGCTGGAGGTGCGGGCCGCCGTCGACGAGGCAGCCGCGGAGCTGAGCGGGCTCGGCGCGCGCTGCGCCGCGCTGAACGCCGCCCGCCGCGACGCCGAGGAGGAGCGCGCCCGGTGCGCCGCAGTCGTCGAGGAGCTCGCGGCCCGGCGCAGCGCGGCCGACCGGGACAGGTCGCAGGCAGCCCAGGCCCTCGGCCGGCTCGCCGGCCAGGCCCGCGCCGCTGCCGGCGAGGCCGAACGGACGGCGGCCGCCGCAGGGCGCGCCCAGGAGGCCCTCGCCCGCACCACCGAGGAGGCCGAGGAGCTGGCCGGGCGGCTGGCGGCGGCCCAGGAGCGGACCCTGGACGCCGAGGACGGCGTGGACGAGCCCGACACCTCCGTACGCGACCGCCTCGCCGCCGACGGGGCCAACGCGCGCCAGACCGAAATGGAGGCACGGCTGCAGGTCCGTACCCACGAGGAGCGCGTGAAGGGCCTCGCGGGCCGGGCCGACGCCCTGGACAGGGCGGCCCGTGCCGAACGGGAGGCGCGGGAGCGCGCCGAGCGGCGCCGCGTCCGCCTGCGCCACGAGGCCGGGGTCGCGGCGGCCGTGGCCGACGGAGCCCGGCAGCTGCTGGCCCACGTCGAGGTGTCACTCGTACGGACCGACGAGGAGCGGCAGGCGGCGGAGGCGGCCAAGGGCGAACGGGAACGCGAGCTCGTGGACGGACGCAACCGGGCACGTGACCTCAAGGCGGAGCTGGACAAGCTCACCGGCTCTGTCCACCGCGGCGAGGTGCTGGGCGCCGAGAAGCGCCTGCGCATCGAGCAGCTGGAGGCGAAGGCGCTGGAGGAACTGGGCGTGGAACCCACCGCTCTGGTGGCCGAGTACGGCCCCGGCCAGCCCGTCCCGCCCTCGCCCGCGGCCGAGGGCGAGGAACTCCCGCAGGATGCGGACCACCCCCGCAACCAGCCCGTTCCCTACGACCGGACGGAGCAGGAGAAGCGCCTGAGGGCGGCCGAGCGCGCGTACCAGCAGCTCGGCAAGGTCAACCCCCTCGCCCTGGAGGAGTTCGCGGCGCTGGAGGAGCGCCACAAGTTCCTCTCCGAGCAGCTGGAGGACCTCAAGAAGACCCGCGCGGACCTCCTCCAGGTCGTCAAGGACGTCGACAAGAGGGTCGAGGAGGTCTTCACGGCCGCGTACCACGACACCGCCCGCGAGTTCGAGGGCGTCTTCTCCCGCCTCTTCCCGGGCGGCGAGGGCCGCCTGGTCCTCACCGACCCCGACGACATGCTGGCCACCGGCGTCGACGTGGAGGCCCGCCCGCCCGGGAAGAAGGTCAAGCGGCTCTCCCTCCTCTCCGGCGGCGAACGGTCGCTCACCGCCGTCGCCCTCCTCGTCGCGATCTTCAAGGCCCGTCCGAGCCCCTTCTACGTCATGGACGAGGTCGAGGCGGCCCTGGACGACACGAACCTCCAGCGCCTGATCGGAATCATGAAGGAACTCCAGGAGAGCTCGCAGCTGATCGTGATCACGCACCAGAAGCGGACGATGGAGGTCGCCGACGCCCTTTACGGAGTGTCCATGCAGGGCGACGGAGTGTCGAAGGTGATCAGTCAGCGACTCGGCTGAACCAAGATCACTTCAAGTGTTGAACTCAACCTGGTGAAAACCTGGGAGAAACTTCTTAGTCACCATCTATTGACTTCGGAAAATGAAGACGTAGGGTCTCCCACGTTGCTTACGCCTTCAAGTGGTGGGCTCTTAGATCTTGTGCCCCACTGGAATGGCCACCCCCCACCCCGGCAACGTGGCCGGGCCACAGGAGTACACGTTGACCAGCACTGCGATGACGCAGGGGACCGAGGGCCGCAAGGCCCAGCCGGACCACCTCGGCCATGTCATCTTCATCACCGCGGCCGCGGCCATGGGTGGCTTCCTCTTCGGCTACGACAGCTCCGTGATCAACGGCGCTGTCGAGGGCATCCGTGGGAAGTACGACATCGGTTCTGCCGCCCTCGCCCAGGTCATCGCCATCGCGCTGATCGGCTGCGCCATCGGTGCCGCGACGGCGGGCCGGATCGCGGACCGTATCGGCCGCATCCGCGTCATGCAGATCTCCGCGACGCTCTTCACCATCAGCGCCGTCGGCTCCGCGCTGCCCTTCGCCCTGTGGGACCTCGCCTTCTGGCGCGTCCTGGGCGGCATCGCGATCGGCATGGCCTCGGTCATCGGCCCGGCCTACATCGCCGAGGTCTCCCCGCCCGCCTACCGCGGCCGTCTCGGCGCGTTCCAGCAGGCCGCGATCGTCATCGGCATCGCCGTCTCGCAGCTGGTCAACTGGGGCATCCTCAACGTCGCCGACGGCGACCAGCGCGGCAAGGTCGTGGGCATCGAGGCCTGGCAGCTCATGCTCGGCGTCATGGTCGTCCCGGCCGTCCTCTACGGCCTGCTCTCCTTCGCGATCCCCGAGTCGCCCCGCTTCCTGATCTCGGTCGGCAAGACCGAGAAGGCGAAGAAGGTCCTGGCCGACGTCGAGGGCCACACCGTCGACCTCGACAAGCGCGTCGCCGAGATCGAGAACGCCATGAAGAGCGAGCAGAAGTCCACCTTCAAGGACCTGCTCGGCGGCCGCTTCGGCCTCCTGCCGATCGTCTGGGTCGGCATCGGCCTCTCGGTCTTCCAGCAGTTCGTCGGCATCAACGTCGCGTTCTACTACTCCTCGACGCTGTGGCAGTCGGTGGGCGTGAACCCGCAGAGCTCGTTCCTCTACAGCTTCACGACGTCGATCATCAACATCGTCGGCACCGTGATCGCGATGGTCCTCGTCGACCGCATCGGCCGCAAGCCGCTCGCGCTCGTCGGCTCCGTCGGCATGGCAGGCTCCCTCGCCCTCGAGGCCTGGGCCTTCGCCTCCAAGACCGCCGACGGCACCCTGCCCACCACGCAGGGCACGGTCGCCCTCGTCGCGGCCCACGCCTTCGTGCTCTTCTTCGCGCTCTCCTGGGGCGTCGTGGTCTGGGTCTTCCTGGGCGAGATGTTCCCCAACCGCATCCGCGCCGCCGCGCTCGGCGTGGCCGCGTCCGCGCAGTGGGTCGCGAACTGGGCCATCACGGCCAGCTTCCCGAGCCTGGCGGACTGGAACCTCTCGGGTGCGTACGTCATTTACGCGGTCTTCGCCGTGCTCTCGATTCCCTTCGTACTCAAGTACGTGAAGGAGACCAAGGGCAAGGCGCTGGAGGAGATGGGCTAACCGCCCCGCCGCCCCTCTCCTCGAAAGGGCGTTGCTCCGGCTCAGAGCCGGAGCAACGCCCTTTTCCTGTGCGCGGCACGGGTGGCAGGACGACTGCCCACCCACCAGGCCCGTCCCCTCCCGCCCCGGCCCCGCCCCACCACCGGGGGCACGGGCGCAAAACGAAGAGGGCCCCCGCACAGGGGGCCCTCCACGTCACAGGCGAGACGTTACGCCGAGACCGTCTCACGCTCCGGCTCCGGCTCCGACTCCGACGGAGCCACCGAGCCCTCGCCCTCGCGCGGAACGGGCAGCACAGCCATCATCGCCGCCGAGATCAGAATCGTCGCCGCCCACCCCAGGCCGTACTTGCCGACGAACGTCCCCGACAGCGGCCCGGCGAACCAGTCGCACTTCGTGAAGCAGATGCCCGCCAGCAGCGCCACGGCCCACGCCGTCATCGCCTGCCAGCAGTAGCCGCCCACGTACCAGTACCGGCTCGTACGCCCCGTGTCCATCAGCCCGTCGGCGTCGTACCGCACCGAACGCGACCGGCGCCGCGCCATGTCGACGGCGTAGACGCCGATCCACGCGGAGAACGAAACGGCCAGCAGGATCAGGAACGTGATGAACGAGCTGAGGAAGCTCTTCGCGACGAGCATCAGCAGCAGACCACCCACCAGGGAGATCACCGCGTTGATGCTGACGGCCATCGCGCGCGGCAGCTTGACGCCCATCGTCTGCGCGGTGAAGCCGGCCGAGTACATCGACAGGCTGTTGATCAGCAGCATGCCCACGATCGCGGTGATCAGGTAAGGAACGGCCAGCCACGTCGGCAGGATGTCACCGAGGAAGGACACCGGGTCCGGCGCATCGGCGAGCCCAGGCGTGGCGACAGCCATCACTGCACCCATGAGCACCATCGGCACCATCACCAGACCGGCGCCGGAGACCGTGGCGCCGACGATCTTCTTGCCGGAGGCGGCGTGCGGCAGGTACCGCGCGAAGTCCGGACCGGTGGGCACCCAGCTGATGCCGCCGGCGGCGATCGTGCCGATACCCGCGATCATCATCGCGGTCGTACCCGCCGGCTTGGAGAAGACGTCGTCCCACTTGATGTGGGCGATCAGATAGCCGAGCACCAGCACGCTGAAGACGCCGAACAGATACGTCGACCACTTGTTGCACACGTTCAGCGCCTTGCGGCCCATGCCGCTCACCAGGAACGTGCAGGCGACGAAGACGAACAGCGTGATCACGATCAGGACGGTGTTGCTCTTCACACCGAGGACCAGGTCGAGAACGGTGAGCACCGCGTACGCGCCGGTGACCGCGTTGATCGTCTCCCAGCCGAAGCGGGCGACCCACAGGATCGCCCCGGGGAAGAGATTCCCCCGCACTCCGAACGTGGCCCGGGAGAGCATCGCGCCGGGCGCGCCGCCCCACTTGCCGGACACGGACAGCACACCGACCAGGCCGAACGACACGAGCGCGGCGCACGCCGCGACGATCAGGACCTGCCAGAAGTTCAGTGCGTTGAAGACCACCAGCGCCGCGCCCATGGTGAGCAGCAGCACGCTGATGTTGGCGGCGACCCAGGTCGGGAAGAGCTCCCGGACCCGGCCGTGCCGCTCGTGATCGGGTACGGGCTCGATGCCGCGGGTTTCTATCGCGCCGTCGACGCCTTCGGCGTCGGTGACGGTGCTGGACACGTTGGCGCCGTTGGCAGCGTTGTCCATGTGAGGGGCCATGTCGGGGGGCTCCGTGCGGGGTGAAGCAGGGCGGGAGGCCGGCCTGGGCAGAAAGGGACGTTGGGACTCTACGCGCGTCGCGCGGCCCCACGCCATCGTGCTTTGCTCCAACTTTGGCTGGTTCGTGCCATTGGTCCTCGTGGCAACGTACAAAGCGCGGCCTCGGGCGAGCTCCGGACATGCCCCGATATGCCACGGCGGCGTCCGCGCCCCGAGGTGTCCGATACTGGGGGCGTTATGGAAATCGTCATCCTTGCCGTAGTCATCGCTGTGATCGCGCTCGGCGCGATCAGCGGGCTCGTGGTCAGCAGCCGCAAAAAGAAGCAGCTGCCCCCCGCACCGCCGAGCAGCCCGTCCGTCACCGCGCCGCCCGCCGAGCCGCACGTCGGCGAGGAGGCCGAGACCCCGCGCGCCGAGCCGCGCCGAACCGTCGAAGAAGTAGAGCTCCCTCCCACCGAGGCACCCGCCGAGGAGGAGGCGGCCCCCGTCGTCGAGCCGGAGACGGCGGCGCCCGAGGCCCCGGCCGAGCCCGCGATCGAGGTTCCCGAGCCCACCGCCGGCCGCCTCGTGCGGCTGCGCACCCGTCTCTCCCGCTCGCAGAACTCCCTCGGTAAGGGTCTGCTGACCCTGCTGTCCCGTGAGCACCTCGACGAGGACACCTGGGAGGAGATCGAGGACACCCTGCTCACCGCCGACGTCGGCGTCGCGCCGACGCAGGAGCTGGTCGAGCGGCTTCGCGAGCGCGTCAGGGTGCTCGGCACCCGCACGCCGGAGCAGCTGCGCACGCTGCTTCGCGAGGAGCTGCTCACCCTCATCGGCACGGACTTCGACCGCAGCGTCCACACCGAGCCCGGTGTGGGGGTGAACGGCGAGGAGAAGCCCGGCGTCGTCATGGTCGTCGGCGTCAACGGCACCGGCAAGACCACCACCACCGGCAAGCTCGCCCGCGTGCTCGTGGCCGACGGCAAGTCCGTCGTCCTCGGCGCGGCGGACACCTTCCGTGCCGCCGCCACCGAGCAGCTCCAGACCTGGGGCGAGCGTGTCGGCGCCCGTACGGTGCGCGGCCCCGAGGGCGGCGACCCGGCGTCGATCGCCTTCGACGCGGTCAAGGAGGGCATCGCCGAGAACGCGGACGTCGTCCTCATCGACACCGCCGGCCGTCTGCACACCAAGACCGGTCTCATGGACGAGCTGGGCAAGGTCAAGCGCGTCGTGGAGAAGCACGGCTCGGTGGACGAGGTCCTGCTGGTCCTGGACGCGACGACCGGCCAGAACGGCCTGGTGCAGGCGCGCGTCTTCGCCGAGGTCGTGAACATCACCGGCATCGTCCTCACCAAGCTGGACGGCACCGCCAAGGGCGGCATCGTCGTCGCCGTCCAGCGCGAGCTGGGCGTGCCGGTCAAGCTCGTGGGCCTGGGTGAGGGCGCCGACGACCTGGCCCCCTTCGAGCCCGAGGCGTTCGTCGACGCCCTGATCGGGGACTGACAGCAGCTCGCAGCAAGCAACGAGAGACAGAGAAAGGGCCCCCGTCGCAGTGCAGCTGCGACGGGGGCCCCCTTTCGCGGCGGGGGCGGTCCCTTGGCGTGCGGGAGCCGTTCGCGCGTGGGCGCCTGGCGCCGGGCGGCCGGGGCTCCGTGGTGACCGGGGCTCCGTGGTGACCGGAGCTCTGTGGTGGCCGGGGCTCCGTGGTGACCGGGGCTCCGTGGTGACCGGAGCTCTGTGGTGGCCGGGGCTCTGTGGTGACCGGGGCGCTCAGCCGGTCCCGGCGGACCGGTGGCACACATAGGCCAGGGTTCCCAGCAGCAGCCGGGCCTCGGGGGGCCGCCCGGCCGTGTCCAGGGCGGGCGGCAGCAGCCACCGCATCGGACCCAGGCCCGCGAAGTCGGACGGCGGCGCGGTGATGTGATCGCCATGGCCCAGGCCCCGCAGGTCGAGCCGGGCGTCGTCCCACCCCATCCGGTACAGCAGCTGGGGGAGTTCCGATGCGGCCCCCGGGGCGACGAAGAACAGGGCGCGGCCGTGCGGGGTGAGCGCCACCGGCCCCAGCGGCACCCCCATCCGCTCCAGCCGGGCCAGCGCGTGCCGGCCCGCCGCCTCGGACACCTCGAGCACGTCGAACGCGCGCCCCACGGGCAGCAGTACGGCCGCGCCGGGCACCTCGGCCCATGCCGCCGCGGCCTCGTCCAGCGTGGAGCCGGCCTCGACGGGCGGCGCGAAGGAGAGCGGATGGGCCCCGGGGGAGGGGCAGTCGGCGGCGCCGCACGAGCAGGCGACCCGGCCGCCGCGCGAGGCCCGGGCGCCGGGAACGACGTCCCAGCCCCACAGGCCGGTGTACTCCGCGACCGTCACGGATTCGAATGCGCGGCCTCGACGCCGAGAGCTCGAGCGCAGATCCCGGATACCGCCGATTGTGAAGCCCATGCCCCCTCCAACGGGTCGTGCTCCCAATGGTTACGTGTCGGAGTGTCTCGGACACGCAGGGTCGCCGACCTCTGCCCCGAGGCGGCGCAAGGGTGCGCGACGGGTGGTGTTCCGTAAGGCGCGCGCCGTGGCGTGCATCCGTTCACCTTCTCGCTGGTTTCCCCGCGTTCGTTCCGTGTCAAGTCAATCGCGATGCAGGCGGAAGGAGTTCATTCGTTGGGGTGGCGAATGGTGGCGTTTACTGGACCGCCCTCGCCTGATCGGTGATCGTAGGATTACTTTCGGTACATGAACCCAGCCGGACAAGCGGCCGTGAAACGCGGCAAGCTGTTGGCGGTTCGCACGCAGACGTGCGGATGAACGCATGGATGTGCATGCACGTATGGATGCATACGCGTAGACGCAGAGTTTCGGATGGGGGCGTTCCCGTGGGCGGCAATGTCAGTGGTACCGGTGGTGCCGACAGGGCTGATAAGGCTGAGAAACGTCCGAACGAGCAGCTGAACTCGTGGTTTCTGCGCAGCGGATGGTCCAAGGGTGAGCTGGCGCGGCAAGTGAACCGCAGGGCCCGTCAGTTGGGCGCCCACCACATCAGCACCGACACCTCCCGCGTGCGCCGCTGGCTGGACGGCGAGCAGCCGCGCGAGCCGATCCCGAAAATCCTCTCCGAGCTGTTCTCCGAGCGCTTCGGCTGCGTTGTGGGCGTCGAGGACATCGGCCTGCGCGCCGCGCACCAGTCGCCGTCGGTGTCGGGGGTGGACCTGCCCTGGGCGGCCCCGCAGACCGTCGAGCTCCTCAGCGAGTTCTCCCGCAGCGACCTGATGCTGGCGCGCCGCGGTTTCCTCGGCACCTCGCTCGCCCTCTCGGCGGGCCCCGCCCTCATCGAGCCCATGCAGCGCTGGCTGGTGCCCGGCCCTCACGGCCGGGACGCCGCGGCCTCCGCCGACCGTGACCGCCCCCGCCGGTCCCGGCTCTCCGGCCCGGAGCTGGAGCTCCTGGAGTCCACGGCCGTGATGTTCCGGCAGTGGGACGCCCAGTGCGGCGGCGGTCTGCGCCGCAAGGCCGTGGTGGGGCAGCTCCACGAGGTCACCGACCTGCTCCAGGAGCCGCAGCCCGAGGACACCTCGCGGCGGCTGTTCCAGGTGGCCGCCGAACTGGCACAGCTGGCGGGCTGGATGAGCTACGACATCGGGCTGCACCCCACCGCCCAGAAGTACTTCGTGCTGGCCCTGCACGCCGCCAAGGAGGCCGGCGACCGCCCCCTGGGCTCGTACGTCCTCTCCAGCATGAGCCGCCAGATGATCCACCTGGGCCGCCCCGACGACGCCCTGGAACTCATCCACCTCGGCCAGTACGGTTCACGCGAGTCGGCCACCTCGCGGACGCAGGCCATGTTGTATGCGATGGAGGGCCGGGCGTACGCCAACATGGGCCAGCCCGCGAAGGTCAAGCGCGCCGTGAGCATGGCGGAGGACTGCTTCGGCGACTGCGAGCCGGGCGACGGCGACCCCGACTGGATCCGCTTCTTCTCCGAGGCCGAGCTCAACGCCGAGAACGCCCACTCCTTCCGCGACCTCGCCTATGTGGCCGGGCGCAGCCCCACGTACGCCTCCCTGGCGCGCCCCAAGATGGAGCGGGCCGTCGAGCTGTTCTCGCAGGACAACGAACACCAGCGTTCGTACGCCCTCAATCTCATCGGCATGGCCACCGTGCACCTGCTGGAACGCGAACCGGAGGAGTCCGCCGTACTCGCCGGGAAGGCGCTGCGCATCGCCAAGCAGGTGCGGTCGGAGCGGGTGAGCAATCGCCTGCGCAAGACCGTGGACAATGCCGTGCGTGAATTCGGTGATGTCGCCGAGGTCGTGAATCTGACGGAGCAACTCGCCGTCCACCTGCCCGAATCGGCGGAAGCCGTCCACGCCGTCTGAGCCCCGCGGCCCCCTTGCCCCGGCCGCGACGACCCTCCCGTACAGCCCGACTCGGCCCCCCACGCCAGGTCACGCCGGAGGGCCGTCGCGGCCGGTCCCCTCTCGCGGCCGGGGTCTTCCCGCGAATCACTCGCCGCCGGGCCTTCTCCGTGGGCGGTTTGCGGAAGGGTAACGGACGGCTTCCCGGCGATCCGGCCGTTCATCGGGGCGTAACACGCCCACTCCCATCGTCACCGGCGCGAAACAACCCGCGGCGTTGGCTGAAACCGCGCTGCGCGAGCCTCAAGGCGATATCGGCCCACTGGGAACACCGGCCCGCACGGGGGCCTGGGCCGCGGCCGCGAGGAGACGTCGACATTGAATGGCGCAGATACCGCATTCGTATTGATCAGTGCCGCGCTCGTGATGCTGATGACACCGGCCCTGGCCTTCTTCTACGGCGGCATGGTGCGGGTCAAGAGCGCGCTCAACATGCTGATGATGTCCTTCATCTCGCTCGGCATCGTCAGCGTCCTGTGGGTGCTCTTCGGCTACTCACTCGCGTTCGGTGATGACCTCGGTGCCGGACTCATCGGCAACTTCGACCACATCGGTTTCAAGGGCATCACCCCCGAGACCCTCACCGGCGGCAAGGAAGGCATCCCGGTCCTCGCCTTCGCCCTCTTCCAGCTGATGTTCGCCGTCCTCACCCCGGCCCTGATGAGCGGCGCCCTCGCCGACCGCGTGAAATTCAGCGCCTGGGCGCTGTTCATCACGCTCTGGGTGACGATCGTCTACTTCCCCGTCGCCCACTGGGTCTGGCAGGCCGACGGCTGGCTGTTCAAGCTCAAGGTGATCGACTTCGCCGGCGGCACGGCCGTGCACATCAACGCGGGCATCGGCGCGCTCGCCGCCGTCCTCGTCGTCGGCAAGCGCATCGGCTTCAAGAAGGACCCCATGCGCCCCCACAACCTCCCGCTGGTGATCCTCGGCGCGGGACTGCTGTGGTTCGGCTGGTTCGGCTTCAACGCCGGCTCGGCGCTCGCCGCCAACGGCATCGCCGCCAACATGGCCATGAACACCCAGGTCGCGACCGGCGCGGCCATGCTCGGCTGGCTCGCCTACGAGCGCCTCAAGCACGGCGCGTTCACCACCCTCGGCGCGGCCTCCGGCGCCGTCGCGGGACTGGTGGCCATCACCCCGGCCGGCGCGGCCGTCAACGCCTTCGGCGCGATCCTCATCGGCCTCGTCGCCGGAGCCGTCTGCTCCTGGGCCGTCGGCCTCAAGTTCAAGCTCGGCTTCGACGACTCCCTCGACGTCGTCGGCGTCCACCTCGTCGGCGGCATCATCGGCACCCTGCTCGTCGGCCTCCTCGCCACCGGCGGCGTCGGCGGCCTGACCCAGCTCGGCCGCCAGGCCGCCGGCGCCTTCTCCGTGCTCGCCTACTCCTTCGCCGTCTCCTGGGTGCTTGCCAAGCTCGTCGACAAGCTGATCGGCTTCCGGGCGAGCGAGGAGGACGAGCTCAGCGGCATCGACCAGGCGTACCACGCCGAAACCGCCTACGACTTCAGCGCGGTCGGCGGCGCCGCGGCCGGCCGCGGCGCGACGCCCGCCCCCGCGCAGCAGACCCGGAACAAGAAGGTGGACGCATGAAGCTCATCACCGCGGTCGTCAAACCGCACCGGTTCGAGGACGTCAAGAAGGCGCTGCAGGCCTTCGGCGTCAAGGGCCTGACCGTCACCCAGGCCAGCGGCTACGGCCGCCAGCGCGGCCACACCGAGGTCTACCGCGGCGCCGAGTACGAGATCGACCTCGTACCCAAGATCCGCATCGAGATCCTGGCCGAGGACGCCGACGCCGACGACATCATCGACGTCGTCGTGGCGGCCGCCCGCACCGACAAGATCGGCGACGGCAAGGTGTGGGTCGTCCCGGTCGAGACGGTCGTGCGGGTACGGACCGACGAGCGCGGCGCGGACGCGCTCTGAGCACGCGGGAAGGGGCCTGACATGACGCGGACCGAGGCCGCCGCCACCGACCCCGGAGCCGGCGGCTACGCCGCGGCCCGGCTGCGGCTCCTGCACGAGGCCCCCTTGTCGGGAGCGCCGCTGCGCGCCGGGCTCGCCCACCTCACCGACCAGTGGCTGAGCGGGCTCCTCGGCCCCTCCCAGGGCGTCGCGCTCGTCGCCGTCGGCGGCTACGGGCGCGGCGAACTCTCCCCGCGCAGCGACCTCGACGTCCTGCTCCTGCACGACGGCCGGACCGGCGCCCCGGGCATCGCCGCCGTCGCCGACCGCGTCTGGTACCCCGTCTGGGACATGGGCCTCGCCCTCGACCACTCCGTACGCACCCCCGCCGAGGCCCGCAGGACCGCCGCCGGCGACCTCAAGGCCCACCTCGGCCTCCTCGACGCCCGCCACATCGCCGGGGACCCCGCCCTCACCACGGCCCTGCGCGCCACCGCCTACGAGGACTGGCGCACCCAGGCCCCGTCCCGCCTGCCCGAACTGCGCGAACTGTGCGAGGAGCGGGCCCGCCGCCAGGGTGAGCTGCGGTTCCTGCTGGAACCCGACCTGAAGGAGGCGCGCGGCGGGCTGCGCGACGCCACCGCGCTGCGCGCCGTCGCCGCGTCCTGGCTCGCCGACGCCCCCCGCGAGGGCCTCGAACACGCCCGCTCCCTGCTCCTCGACACCCGCGACGCCCTGCACCTGGCCACCGGCCGCGCCACCGACCGCCTCGCCCTCCAGGAACAGGACCAGGTCGCCACCTCCCTCGGCCTCGCCGGCGCCGACGCGCTGCTGCGCGGCGTGTACGAGGCCGCCCGCACCGTCTCCTACGCCGCCGACATCACCTGGCGCGAGGTGGGAAGAGTGCTGCGCTCGCGCTCCGGGCGGCCCCGGCTGCGCCGCATCCTCGGCGGCCGCGGCGGCCGGGGCGGCTTCGTCGAACCCGAGCGCATCCCGCTCGCCGAGGGCGTCGTCGAGCAGGACGGCGAAGTCGTGCTGGCCCGCACCGCACGCCCCGACCACGACCCGGCCCTGCCCCTGCGCGCCGCCGCCACGGCCGCCCAGGCGGGCCTGCCGCTGTCCCGGCACGCCGTACGACGCATGGCCGGTGCCGCCCCGCTGCCCGTGCCGTGGCCCGCGGAGGCCCGCGAACAGCTCGTCACCCTCCTTGGGGCGGGCGAGTCCACGGTGCCCGTCTGGGAGGCCCTGGAGGCGGAGGGCCTCGTCTCCCGGCTGCTGCCCGAGTGGGAGCACGTGCGCTGCCGCCCGCAGCGCAACCCCGTGCACCGCTGGACCGTCGACCGGCACCTGATCGAGACGGCCGTGCGGGCCTCCGCCCTGACCCGCGGCGTCGGCCGTCCCGACCTGCTGCTCCTCGCGGCACTCCTGCACGACATCGGCAAGGGGCGGCCCGGGGACCACTCCATGGCGGGCGAGGCCCTCACCCGCGACATCGGCCCACGCCTGGGCCTCGGCGACGCCGACACGGACGTCCTCGCCACGCTCGTACGCCACCACCTCCTTCTCGCCGAGACCGCCACCCGCCGTGACCTCGACGACCCGGCCACCGTTCGCACGGTCACGGACGCGGTGGGCTGCGCCGGCACGCTGGAGCTGCTGCACGCCCTGACCGAGGCCGACGCCCTGGCCACGGGGCCTGCGGCGTGGAGCGGCTGGCGGGCCTCACTGGTGGCCGATCTGGTCCGCAGGGCGGCCGCCGCGCTCGCCGGGGGGCCGGTCGAGGAGCGTACGGAACCGGCGCCGCCGACGGCCGCCAAGGAGCGGCTGGCGGCCGAGGCCCTGCGCACGGCCGGGCCGGTGGTGGCCCTCAGCGCGCCCCGGGAGGGCGTCGGTGACACCGTGGAACTGACCGTCGCCGTCCCCGACCAGCCCGGCGTCCTGCCCGCGACCGCCGGAGTCCTCGCCCTGCACCGCCTGACCGTCCGCGCGGCGGAGCTGCGCGGCATGGGCGGCGCGCTGCTGCTGCACTGGCGGGTGGCGGCCGAGTACGGGGCGCCGCCGGAGGCCGCACTGCTGCGCGGCGACCTGGTACGGGCCCTGAACGGCACCTTGGACATCGCGGGCCGGCTCGCCGAGCGCGAGACCGCGTACCGCGGCCGGCGCAGGAACGCCGTGCACGCGCCGGCCCGGGTGACGGTCGCCGCGGGCGGATCGCGGGCCGCGACGGTACTGGAGGTGCGGGCCCAGGACGCGCCCGGTCTGCTACACCGCATCGGGCGGGCCCTGGAGGACGCGGGGGTGTGGGTGCGCAGCGCGCACGTGAGCACGCTGGGGGCGAGTGCGGTGGACACGGTCTACGTCACACGCGGGGACGGCTCCGCGCTGACGGAGGCGGAGGCGGGGGCTCTGGCGAAGACGATGGAAGACGCCTTGCAGTGAGCGCGTGACGTGGGCACCGGGCGAGGCGTTGCACAGGGCGCGTTCCCCGCTGACGCGGGGGTGACCCGCTTCGGGGCAAGGGGTGCCTCAGCGAGGCAGCATGCTCCCCGCACTCGCGGGGCTGTGTCCTTGCCTGCCATATCCGGCAGGCGAGGACACTTAGTCCGTACGGCCGGATACTCTTGAGGGCGATTGCCCCTGCCCCCTGACTCCGAGGACCGACGAGCGCCGTGTTCGATACCCTCTCCGACCGCCTTGCAGCGACTTTCAAATCTCTCAGGGGCAAAGGCCGCTTGAGCGAGGCGGACATCGACGCCACGGCGCGTGAAATCCGCATCGCCCTGCTCGAGGCCGACGTGGCGCTGCCCGTCGTCCGCGCCTTCATCAAGCAGATCAAGGAACGCTCCCTCGGGGCCGAGGTCTCGCGGGCCCTCAACCCGGCGCAGCAGATCATCAAGATCGTCAACGAGGAGCTCGTCGGCATCCTCGGCGGCGAGACCCGTCGCCTGCGTTTCGCCAAGCAGCCGCCGACCGTCATCATGCTCGCCGGTCTGCAGGGTGCCGGTAAGACGACGCTGGCCGGAAAGCTCGGTCACTGGCTCAAGGGCCAGGGCCACGCCCCGCTGCTCGTCGCGTGTGACCTGCAGCGCCCCAACGCCGTCAACCAGCTCGGCGTCGTCGCCGAGCGCGCCGGTGTCGCGATCTTCGCGCCGGAGCCGGGCAACGGCGTCGGCGACCCGGTCAAGGTCGCCCAGGACTCGATCGAGTTCGCGAAGGCCAAGCAGCACGACGTGGTCATCGTCGACACCGCCGGCCGTCTCGGTATCGACGCCGAGATGATGCAGCAGGCCGCGGACATCCGGGACGCGGTCCGCCCCGACGAGATCCTCTTCGTCGTCGACGCGATGATCGGTCAGGACGCGGTCAACACCGCCGAGGCCTTCCGCGACGGCGTCGGCTTCGACGGCGTGGTGCTCTCCAAGCTCGACGGTGACGCCCGCGGTGGTGCCGCGCTGTCCGTCGCGCACGTGACCGGCAAGCAGGTCATGTTCGCCTCCAACGGCGAGAAGCTGGACGACTTCGACGCGTTCCACCCGGACCGCATGGCGTCCCGCATCCTCGGCATGGGTGACATGCTCAGCCTCATCGAGAAGGCCGAGCAGACCTTCAGCCAGGACGAGGCCGAGAAGATGGCGGCCAAGCTTGCGAAGGGGCCGAAGGAGTTCACGCTCGACGACTTCCTGTCCCAGATGGAGCAGGTCCGCAAGATGGGCAGCATCAGCAAGCTGCTCGGCATGCTCCCCGGCATGGGGCAGATCAAGGACCAGATCAACAACATCGACGAGCGCGACGTCGACCGCACCGCCGCGATCATCAAGTCGATGACCCCGGGCGAGCGCCAGGACCCGACGATCATCAACGGCTCGCGCCGCGCCCGCATCGCCAGGGGCTCCGGCGTGGACGTCAGCGCGGTCAAGAACCTCGTGGAGCGCTTCTTCGAGGCCCGCAAGATGATGTCGCGCATGGCCCAGGGCGGCGGGATGCCGGGCATGCCCGGCATCCCGGGCATGGGCGGCGGTGCCGGCAAGAAGAAGAAGCAGGTCAAGCAGGGCAAGGGCAAGCGCCAGAGCGGCAACCCGATGAAGCGCAAGGCCGAGGAGCAGGCCGCGGCCGTCCGCCGCGAGCAGGCGCAGTCCGCCAACCCGCTGGGACTGCCCCCGGGGCAGGACGCCCAGAACTTCGAACTGCCCGACGAGTTCAAGAAGTTCATGGGCTGAGGCCCGGGAACGCGGCTTCGCGACAGCCCCCACGGCTCCGGCCGGCGGGGGCTGTCCGCGTTCCGGCCCGGAGGTTCAGACCCGGGCTATCAGGTAACGGAAGACGTTCGGCATCCACACCGTCCCGTCGCGCCGCAGGTACGGGTGGAGCGCCTCGGCCAGCTCCTTGGCGACCTGCTCCTCGTCCGTGGCCCGGGCCGCCGCGTCGAAGGCGCCCGTGGACAGCATGCCCCGGACCGCACTGCCCAGGTCGGCGTAGCCGTACGGGCAGGCGACCCGCCCTGAGCCGTCGGGGGCCAGACCGGCCTCGCGGGCGAGGTTCTCCAGGTCGTCGCGGCTGCTGGGGCGCCAGCGGGCGGGGGCGCACATCGGGTCGGCGAGGCGTGCGGCCACCCGGAGCGCTCCGGAGGCCGCGCAGCGCTCCTGCGGGCCCCAGCCGGCGAGCACGACGGGGGAGCCCGGCTCGGCGCAGGCGGCGGCGCCGGAGAGGGCCTCCGCCAGCCCGCGGGAGCCGCCGCCCGCGCAGAAAAGCGGGTCGAAGGCGGTGACGAGGTTGAAGCGCGGGCCGTCGGCGTCGAGGACGGTTTCCGGGCCGCCGAGGCCCAGGCGGGTGCCGTTGCCGGGGGAGCCCTCCGGGAGGAGGCGCTCGCGGGCCAGTTCCAGCCGGCGGCCGTCCGGGTCGACGCCGCAGACCGTGGCGCCGCGGGCCGCCGCCATCAGCAGGGCCAGCCCCGAGCCGCAGCCCAGGCTCAGCAGCCGGGTGCCGGGTCCGGCCTCCAGGCGCTCGTACACCGCTTCGTAGAGCGGAACCAGCATCCGTTCCTGGATTTCCGCCCAGTCGCGGGCCCGTGACGCGGGCGAGGTCGGGGACGGCCGGTGCCGCCGCACGAGCGTTGGTGTCATCGAATGCGCCCCAATCCGCCGGGTGAGGTGTCCTGGTAGTGATCCGTGGTTCCGCCCCCATGGGTGCTGCCCGGTGCTGCCGTTCGCGCGTTGCGGTGAAAACCCCCCGATGCCAGAGAACTCCGCTTCCGCCCGCGAGTCCAGGGGGCGGCGCGAGAACGTTCCCGTACGCCCACGATGGCATGCGCCGGGCGTCATCGCACGAAATGGAACGGCGCTGGACAGGCGGCCGACGGGTGCGGTCCGGCCGGGAAAACGGGCTTGTGGGCGGACGGATTCACACTCGGCCTGATGGGCCCCGTACCATTCGCAGCATGGCAAAGGCTCCCATTCTCACCCCCCAGGCGGAAGACTTCCCGCGCTGGTACCAGGACTTGATCAACAAGGCCGAGCTGGCCGACAACGGCCCGGTGCGCGGCACCATGGTCATCCGACCGTACGGCTACGGGCTCTGGGAGCGCATGCAGCAGGAGATGGACGCCCGGATCAAGGACGCGGGCGCCTCCAACGCGTACTTCCCGCTGTTCATTCCGCAGTCCTACCTGACCCGGGAGGCGGAGCACGTCGAGGGCTTCGCTCCCGAGCTCGCGGTCGTCACGCACGGCGGCGGCAAGGAGCTGGACGAGCCGGTCGTCGTCCGGCCGACGTCCGAGACGATCATCAACGAGTACTTCTCGAAGTGGGTGCAGAGCTACCGCGACCTGCCCCTGCTGATCAACCAGTGGGCGAACGTGGTCCGTTGGGAGATGCGCCCGCGCGTCTTTCTCCGTACGAGCGAATTCCTCTGGCAGGAGGGCCACACCGCCCACGCCACGTACGAGGACGCCCGCGACTACGCGGCCCGCATCCACCGTGACGTCTACTACGACTTCATGGTCAACGTCCTGGGCATCGACGTGGTGCTCGGCCGCAAGACGCCCAAGGAGCGGTTCGCGGGTGCGATCAACACCCTCACGCTCGAGGGCATGATGGGCGACGGCAAGGCCCTGCAGATGGGCACCAGCCATGAGCTGGGCCAGAACTTCGCCAAGGCGTTCAACACCTCCTACCTGTCCAAGGGCGGGCAGCAGGAGCTGGTCTGGCAGACCTCGTGGGGCGTCTCGACCCGCATGGTCGGCGGCCTGATCATGTCGCACGGCGACGACAAGGGCCTGCGGGTGCCGCCGCGCCTCGCGTCCGTCCAGGCCGTGGTCCTGGCGATCAAGGGCGACGACGCCGTGCTCGCCAAGGTCCGGGAGATCGGCGACCAGCTCAAGGCCGCCGGGATCCGGGTGCAGGTCGACGACCGTACCGACACCCCCTTCGGCCGCCGTGCCGTGGACTGGGAGCTCAAGGGCGTACCGGTGCGCATCGAGATCGGCCCGCGCGACCTGGAGAACGGCACCGCGATGCTGGCCCGCCGCATCCCCGGCGGCAAGGAGCCGGTGCGCATCGAGGACCTGGCCGCGCTGCTGCCGAAGGTCCTGGAGGAGGACCAGGCGCAGCTGCTGCGCGAGTCGCGCGAGCGCCGTGAGTCCCGTACGACGGACGTGAAGAGCATCGAGGAGGCCGCCGAGGCGGCCGCCGCCGGCGGCTGGGCGCGCATTCCGTGGGCGACCCTGGGCACCGAGGGCGAGGCCAAGCTCGCCGAGCAGGCCGTGACCGTGCGCTGCCTGGTGGCCGAGGACGGCTCGGTGCCGGAGTCCGACGACGCGCCGGGCGCCGTCGCGATCGTCGCACGCGCCTACTGATCCACCCGCCCCCGGGCGCGCGCCGAGGCGCGCGGCCGGGGGTTTTCGCGTGGGGGCGTGCGGGAAGCCTGTGGGCCCGCTCACTTACTGATGCGTCAGTACGTCCCACCTTGCGAACTGGTGCACGGCTAATCCGCCTTCTCCGTAGTTCTGCGCACCCGCCCTCCTCAGGACGTATGAGGCGGGAAACTGACTGGTACGTGCAAATTATTTGGGATGGCCCGGTATCGGAACACCGGGCTGTCCCTGCTCGTTGTCACGACGTGAGCACGACACCACCTGTTCTCGCCGCAGAGCTGGCGCAGGCGTGGGCCGACATTCAGCGGTACCACCCCGAGCTGCCGGATCTAGCCGCGCCCGAATCGTTGATCGGAGAATCGTCGTCAGCCTGTGGCGCCGAGCTCTCCTTCGAAAGGCTGCTGCACGAGGCAGTGCACGGCATCGCGGCCGCCCGCGGTGTCCGGGACACCTCACGCGCCGGCCGCTATCACAACCGCCGGTTCCTGGCGATCGCCGAGGAGCTCGGGCTCGACCACACCGAGGAGCCGCATCCCAGCAGCGGTTTCTCGCTCGTCGCGCTCAATCCGGAGGCGCGCAAGCGCTACCGCCCGACGATCGACAGACTCCAGCGCGCCCTGAAGGCCCACACGGTCGCCACCACCGCCGACACCTCGCGCACGTTCCGGGGGCCGGCGGCGCGCCACGGCTCGTCCGGCGGCGGGGTCCGGGTGAAGGCGGTGTGCCAGTGCGGGCGCAACGTCCGGGTCGTCCCGTCCGTGCTCGCACAGGCGCCGATCATGTGCGGTGGCTGCGGCCAGCCGTTCCGGATCCCCGAGGCCATCTCGGTCGGCTGAGCGGAACGGGTGACGGTACGGTTCGGCCGGTCCCCGGCGGTGTGGCACAATGAGTGGCTGTACTCGACAGTCGCACAGGACCCCTCTCTCCTCCGGCTGACGCGTCCATCGGGCACCCCGAGTACCGCAAACCCCACGTGGCATCTCGTTGTGCCCAACCACGTCAAGACCAGGAGACACCACTCCAGTGGCAGTCAAGATCAAGCTGAAGCGTCTGGGCAAGATCCGTTCGCCTCACTACCGCATCGTCGTCGCCGACTCCCGTACCCGCCGTGACGGCCGGGCCATCGAGGAGATCGGCCTGTACCACCCGGTGCAGAACCCCTCGCGCATCGAGGTCGACAGTGAGCGTGCCCAGTACTGGCTGAGCGTCGGCGCGCAGCCGACCGAGCCCGTTCTGGCCATCCTCAAGGTCACCGGCGACTGGCAGAAGTTCAAGGGCCTGCCGGCTCCGGCCCCGATGCTCGTCGCCGAGCCGAAGAAGGACCACAGCGGTCTCTTCGAGGCCGTCGTGAACGCCGCCGACGCGTCGAAGGGTGAGGCCATCACCCCGAAGGCGAAGAAGTCGGAGAAGAAGGACGAGGCCGAGGCCGAGTCCGCTGAGTCGACCGAGGCCTGAGCATGCTCGAGGAGGCTCTCGAGCACCTCGTCAAGGGCATCGTAGACAACCCCGATGACGTGCAGGTCGCCTCGCGTGACCTGCGCCGCGGGCGTGTGCTGGAGGTCCGGGTGCACCCCGACGACCTCGGCAAGGTGATCGGCCGCAACGGCCGCACCGCGCGTGCACTGCGCACCGTCGTGGGCGCCCTCGGCGGCCGCGGGATCCGCGTCGACCTCGTCGATGTGGATCAGGTTCGCTGAGCAGCGACAGAGCACCGGCACGGGCCGGGAAGGATTCTCCTTCCCGGCCCGTTGTCGCGTTCGTACGGAAAACGTGAGAAGGATCAGGAACGTGCAGCTCGTAGTCGGCAGGATCGGCCGTGCCCACGGCATCAAGGGCGAGGTCACCGTTGAGGTGCGTACCGACGAGCCCGAGCTGAGGCTCGGACCCGGTGCCGTACTGGCCACCGACCCCGCGGGCGTGGGGCCGCTCACCATCGAGACGGGCCGCGTGCACAGCGGGCGGCTGCTGCTGCGCTTCGCCGGTGTCGGCGACCGCACGGCCGCCGAGGCGCTGCGCAACACGCTCCTGATCTCCGACGTCGACCCGGACGAGACTCCCGAGGACCCCGAGGAGTACTACGACCATCAGCTGATGGACCTGGACGTCGTCACCGTCGACGGCACGGTCGTCGGCCGGATCGCGGAGATCGCCCACCTGCCCTCGCAGGACCTGTTCATCGTCGAGCGGCCCGACGGCGGCGAGGTGATGATCCCCTTCGTCGGCGAGATCGTGACGGAGATCGACCTGGAGCAGCAGCGGGCGGTCGTCGACCCGCCGCGCGGTCTGCTCGACGGCGACCAGGCCGAGGTGGCGAGCTCGCGCGACGCCGAGCGGGACGCCGCGCCGGGCGCCGGGCAGGACTCTCCGCAGGGCGCCGGGCAGGACTCTCCGCAGGACGTCGCGCCGGGCGAGGGTGACGCCTGATGCGCCTCGACGTCGTCTCGATCTTCCCCGAGTACCTGGAGCCGCTGAACCTCTCGCTCGTCGGCAAGGCCCGGGCCCGCGGGCAGCTCGACGTGCGCATCCACGACCTGCGGGAATGGACGCACGACAAGCACAACACCGTCGACGACACCCCGTACGGCGGCGGCCCCGGCATGGTCATGAAGCCCGACCCCTGGGGCGAGGCGCTGGATTCGGTCATCGCGTCGGGCGAGGGCGACAAGCCCGTCCTCGTCGTCCCCACCCCGAGCGGCAAGCCCTTCACCCAGGAGCTCGCCGTCGAGCTGTCCGGGAAGCCGTGGCTGGTCTTCACGCCCGCGCGCTACGAGGGCATCGACCGCCGCGTCATCGAGGAGTACGGCGACCGCCTCGACGTGCGCGAGGTCTCCATCGGCGACTACGTCCTGGCCGGCGGCGAGGCCCCGGTCCTGGTCATGGTCGAGGCCATCGCCCGCCTGCTGCCCGGCGTGCTCGGCAACGCCGAGTCGCACCGGGACGACTCCTTCGCGCCCGGCGCCATGGCCGACCTGCTCGAAGGCCCCGTCTACACCAAGCCGCCCGAGTGGCGCGGCCGGGGCATCCCGGACGTCCTGCTCAGCGGCCACCACGGCAAGATCGCCCGCTGGCGCCGCGACGAGGCGTTCCGGCGCACGACCGCCAACCGGCCGGACCTGATCGAGCGGGCCGACCCGGCCGCGTTCGACAAGAAGGACCGCGAGATGCTCTCGATCCTGGGCTGGGCGCCGGGCGAGGACGGCCGATTTTGGCGTCTGGGCCCGGACGTGGAAGAATAAGCCGTTGCCTTACGTCCGGCGCGCGCCCCTGCCACAGGGGGAACGACGTCCGCCCGGCGTTCCGGGCACCATCCCCACTTTCGGCACGAATTCCGCTGATGACCTGTGGCATCGGCGAGGAAGCAGACGCATATGTCCTCCCTGCTCGACAACGTCAACGGCGCGTCGCTGCGCACCGACGTCCCGGCCTTCCGCCCCGGCGACACCGTGAACGTCCACGTTCGCGTCATCGAGGGCAACCGCTCCCGTATCCAGCAGTTCAAGGGCGTTGTCATCCGCCGCCAGGGCGCGGGCATCAGCGAGACCTTCACGGTCCGCAAGGTCTCCTTCTCCGTCGGCGTCGAGCGCACCTTCCCGGTGCACAGCCCGATCTTCGAGAAGATCGAGCTCGTGACCCGCGGTGACGTCCGTCGCGCCAAGCTGTACTACCTCCGTGAGCTGCGCGGCAAGGCCGCGAAGATCAAGGAGAAGCGCGACAACTGAGCTTCCCGCCGGAGTCCGGGAACGGCCGGATAGGCTTTCGGCCCGATGGACACCGACGCACAGCTTTCGGAGCGCGACCGCTCTCCACACCCCGACCGGGGATCTCCTCACGGAGAAACCGGCCCGGGGGAGGAGCAGGGGTCGCGCTCCGCGCGTTTTCCCGGCCGCTCCCCGGCCGCCCGGACGCTCTCCGCGCGGGCCGTGCGGGCGGGCCGGTGGCTGACCGGTGGTGGCCCGCTGCGCAGGGCGGGGCTGCTGCTGATCGTCTGTTTGGTCTGTCTGCTTCTGGTCAGCAGCTACCTTGTGCAGCCGTTTCTGATCCCCAGCGGGTCGATGAGGAACACGTTCCAGGCCGGCGACCGGGTGCTGGTCAACAAGCTCGCCTACCGCTTCGGGGACGAGCCGCGCCGCGGCGATGTGATCGTCTTCGACGGCACCGACTCCTTCGTCCAGGCGCCTCCCGCGGAGAACCCGGTGACCGCGCTGGTGCGCAAGGGCGCCTCGGCCGTGGGGCTGATGCGGCCGGCGGAGACCGACTACATCAAGCGGGTCGTGGGCACCGGCGGGGACCGGGTCCGGTGCTGCGACAAGCGCGGACGGCTGGAGGTCAACGGCCGGCCGGTGCTCGAGGACTACCTCTTCCCCGGGGACGAACCTTCCCAGGTGCCGTTCGACATCGTCGTGCCGGAGGGCAAGCTATGGGTCATGGGTGACCATCGCAGTGACTCGCGTGACTCCCGTGACCACTTGGGCGAGCCCGGCGGTGGCACGGTCCCACTGGACCGGGTCATCGGTCGGGCCGACTGGATCGGCTGGCCGCTGGGCCGGATGACCTCGCTGAAGCGGCCGGACGCCTTCGCGGGCGTACCGGATCCGGTGGATCCGGGGTTGGTCGGGGGCCACCCCGGCGGGCCGCATGGGTAGCAGGGGGCGCACGGAAGCCCGCACGGGCACGCACGCCCGTACGGGCACGGGTGCACACGCGCGTACGCACGCGCGTACGGCCCCGGCGGGCGTGGAGGCGGGTTCGGGTACGGGGCCGGTGCCGCCGCCCGCGCCCGGGGGCCGGGCCGCACGGCGGAAGGCCGCGCTGCGGGTCAAGCGGCGCCGGCGACGTTCGGCGGTCAAGGAGATTCCGGTCCTCATAGGGGTGGCCCTGCTGATCGCCCTGGTGCTGAAGACCTTTCTCGTGCAGGCGTTCGTCATTCCGTCCGGCTCGATGGAACAGACGATCCGCATCGGCGACCGGGTGCTGGTGGACAAGCTGACGCCGTGGTTCGGGGCCCGGCCGCAGCGGGGCGACGTGGTGGTCTTCAAGGATCCGGGCGGATGGCTGGACGGGGAGCAGTCGTACGCCGGTCACGAACCGGTGGGAATACGGCAGGGAAAGCAGCTGCTGGCCTTCATCGGCCTGTTGCCCTCGGCCGACGAACAGGACCTGATCAAACGCGTGGTCGGAACCGGCGGGGATACGGTCAAGTGCTGCGACAGTGACGGCAAAATCACAGTCAACGGAACACCGTTGATCGAGCCGTACATCCATCCGGGGAATCCGCCCTCGCAGCTGAAGTTCGAGGTGAAGGTCCCTGAGGGCCGCCTCTTCGTCATGGGTGACCATCGCTCGGACTCCGCGGACTCGCGCTACCACCTGACGGATTCCGGGCAGGGGACGATCGCGGAAGACCTGGTGGTGGGGCGTGCGGTGGTCATCGCCTGGCCGCCGGGGCACTGGCGGGGACTGACCGAACCGGGCCCCTTCTCATCGGTGCGGGACGCGCCGCGCACGGGGACGCGAGCGGACGCTTCGCCGCATAGTGTGTCCTCCACGGATCAAGAAGGGTTGGTCCGGCTCCCGACCCCTGCGGAACTCCCGCTCGTTATGGGAGTGGTGGGCCTGCGTCGTTTGTGCGACAGGCGGCAGCGTGGAGTGAGGAGTGGATGTGGGGGATTTGGCGGTCGGCGCGCGTTCCGGTCACGGAGAGCCCGAGAAGCGGCCCGGGCGGACGGATGAGCCGCTCGGGCAGTCGTCCGGAGGGTCCGGAGGGGTTGCGCCCGAGGAGGCCAGGTCCCAGGCGGCCCACGAGCCCGTTGACGCGGAGGGCGACGCCGCGGACGTGACGCCCGGCGCGGGCGCCGCAGACGCGGGCGATCCGGGCGCGGGTGACGGGGAGTCGCGGCACAGGAGAGAGCCGAAGAAGCAACGATCCTTCTGGAAGGAACTGCCGATCCTCATCGGTATCGCCCTCCTGCTCGCCCTGCTCATCAAGACCTTCCTGGTGCAGGCGTTCTCGATTCCCTCGGAGTCGATGCAGAACACCCTCCAGCGCGGTGACCGGGTGCTGGTGGACAAGCTGACGCCGTGGTTCGGGTCGAAGCCCGAGCGCGGCGAGGTCGTGGTCTTCCACGACCCGGGCGGCTGGCTGGGCGAGACCGCCACCGCCGACAACGGGCCGGTGGCCGGCGGCATCCAGAAGGTGCTCAGCTTCATCGGCCTGATGCCCTCCGCGGAGGAGAAGGACCTGATCAAGCGGGTCATCGCGGTGGGCGGCGACACGGTCGAGTGCAAGGGCAACAACGACCCGGTGACGGTCAACGGCAAGGCGCTGAGCGAGCCGTACATCTTCCCCGGCAACACGCCCTGCGGTGACAAGCCCTTCGGGCCGATCAAGGTTCCGGACGGCCGCCTGTGGGTCATGGGCGACCACCGCCAGGACTCCCTCGACTCGCGCTACCACCAGGACCTCGACAGGTTCCAGGGCACGGTCTCGCAGGACGACGTCGTCGGGCGCGCGATCGTCGTCGCCTGGCCGCTGAACCGCTGGTCCACGCTGCCGGTGCCGTCCACCTTCGACCAGCCGGGGCTGAGCGCGGCGGCCGCCGTGGCGCCGCCGGCGCTCGGGCTCGCGGGCGCGGTCCCGCTGGTGCTGTGGCGCCGGCGCCGGAACCCGCGCGGGCGGGACGCGGTGGCCGCGCCCAGGGGCTGACTGACGTCCGTACCGCCGGGTAGTGTGCGACTCCATGCCCCTGGGCATTTGGAGTCCGATCTTCCACGTGGGCGGAGTACCGCCCGGTGGATCCTTACGCGGGGCGGGGGACGGAAATGAGCCGGGCAGAACGTGACGACGACGGCCACGGCCGCGCGGGCAGAGTGCTGTCCGGGCTGGCCGTGGCCGTCGGCTGTGTGCTCTTCATGGGCGGGTTCGGCTGGGCCGCCCTGCTGTACCGGCCCTACACCGTCCCGACCGACTCGATGGCGCCCACCATCGGGCGCGACGACCACATCCTCGCCCAGCGGATACCCGGCGGCGAGGTGCGGCGTGGGGACGTCGTCGTCTTCGTGGACAAGGTCTGGGGCGACGTCCCGATGGTCAAGCGGGTCGTCGGGGTCGACGGCGACAAGATCGAGTGCTGTGACCGGCAGGGCCGGCTGACGGTCAACGGCGTCCCCGTCGAGGAGCCCTACCTCCAGGACAGCGGCCCCGCCTCGCCCAACGACTTCTCCGCGACCGTGCCCCAGGACCGGCTCTTCCTCCTCGGCGACCACCGCACCGACTCGGTGGACTCCCGCACCCACATGGCCGACGGAGGCCAGGGCACGGTGCCGCGCGACGCGGTCCAGGCGCGCGTGGACGCCAAGGCCTGGCCCCTGTCCGGCTGGGGCATGATCGACCGGCCCGCTGCCTTCGCCGCACTGCCGGGCGGTACGTCCAGCCCCGGGCCGCTGCGCCTGATCGTGACGTGCGTGGTCGCGGGCGCGGTGCTCATCCTGGGAGGTGCGGCGTACGGGCCGCTGGCGCGGCGGCTGACGGGACGCGGGAAGGTGGCGGTGCCCCATGGCTGAGCCCGGTGCGCTCGGCGGTGTCCTGCGCAAGGCCGCGCGAGTGATCCTTCTCGACCCGGCCGACCGCGTGCTGCTGCTGCACGGCTACGAGCCCGGTGACCCGTCCGTGACGTGGTGGTTCACCCCGGGCGGCGGGCTGGAGGCGGGCGAGAGCTGGGAGCAGGCCGCACGCCGGGAGCTGGCCGAGGAGACCGGGATCACCCGGATCGAGCTGGGCCCGGTGCTGTGGCTGCGGACCTGTTCCTTCCCCTTCGACGGGCGGCGCTGGGACCAGGACGAGCGCTACTACCTCGCCCGTACCGACCAGACCCCCGCCTGGACCGGAGGGGAGACGGAGCTGGAGCGGCGCAGCGTCACGGGGCTGCGCTGGTGGACCTGCGAGGAACTGCTCGCGGCCCGTGAGACGGTGTACCCGACCAGGCTCGCCGGGCTGCTGCGTACGCTGCTCGACGAGGGGCCCCCGAGTACGCCAGTGCTCCTGGAGACTGAGCGCGCCTGACGCACAATGGGGGGACGCACGGCTGAAGGGGAACATGCCATGAGCGCCGAGGACCTCGAAAAGTACGAGACCGAGATGGAGCTGAAGCTCTACCGGGAGTACCGCGACGTCGTCGGTCTGTTCAAATACGTGATCGAGACCGAGCGGCGCTTCTACCTCACGAACGATTACGAGATGCAGGTGCACTCCGTGCAGGGCGAGGTCTTCTTCGAGGTCTCGATGGCCGACGCGTGGGTGTGGGACATGTACCGGCCCGCGCGCTTCGTGAAGCAGGTACGGGTTCTCACCTTCAAGGACGTGAACATCGAGGAGCTCAACAAGAGCGACCTCGACCTTCCGGGGACCTGAGACGTTCGGGGATCTGAGACGTTTTTGGGGATCCGAGACGTTTTGGGGACCTGAGACGTTCGGGGGACCCGAGGCCCTCCGGGGACCCCAGACCTTCCGGGGATCTGAGCCGTGGTCGTCGTGGCTTTTTGTCGACACGAGTGGGTGATGGAGTTTTCCACATCCGGCCGGTTATCCACCAAGATCCAACAGTGGGCGGCGGGGGCTTCATAGTCGGCACCGGAGGTGGTGGCGATGAACGCCCGAGGGGGACTCGGCCGCTACGGGGAGAGCCTGGCGGTCAGGCGGCTGACCGAGGCCAGCATGACCGTGCTGGCCCGCAACTGGCGGTGCCGGCAAGGCGAGATCGACGTGGTGGCGCTGGACGGCGACGTCCTGGTGATCTGTGAGGTCAAGGCCCGGCGGCAGGGACCGTACGAACATCCCATGGCCGCGGTCCGGGCCGGCAAGGCCGACCGGCTGCGGCTGCTCGCCGGGCACTGGCTGGCGCGGCACGGCGGGGCACCGCCGGGCGGGGTGCGGATCGACCTGGTGGGCGTGGTCCTCCCGGACCGGGGCGCGCCGATCCTCGAGCACGTCAAGGGGGTGGCGTGATGGGCTTCGCCCGTACGTGCTCGGTGACCCTGGTCGGGGTCGAGGGGGTGGTGGTCGAGGTCCAGGCCGACCTGGAGCCGGGGCTGGCCGCCTTCACACTGGTGGGGCTGCCCGACAAGAGCCTGGTCGAGAGCCGCGACCGGGTGCGCGCCGCCGTGGTGAACTCGGGGGCACAGTGGCCGCAGAAGAAGCTGACCGTCGGGCTCAGCCCGGCCTCGGTGCCCAAGAGCGGTTCGGGGTTCGACCTCGCGGTGGCCGTCGCCGTCCTCGGGGCTGCGGAGCTCATCGACCCCGCGGCCATCGCCGACCTGGTGATGATCGGCGAGCTGGGGCTGGACGGCAGGGTCCGGCCGGTGCGCGGCATCCTCCCGGCCGTCCTCGCCGCCGCCGACGCCGGATACCGCCAGGTCGTCGTGCCCGAACAGACCGCGGCGGAGGCCGCCCTGGTCCCGGGCGTCTCGGTGCTGGGAGTGCGCAGCCTGCGCCGGCTCGTCGCGCTGCTCACCGACGCCCCGGTGCCGGAGGAGGAGCCCGCTCAGGAGGGGCGGCCCGACGCCATGCTCGCCGGGCTGATGGTGCCGGGTGCCGGAGTGGGCTGCGGCCTGGCCACGGGCACCCGGGCCGGGGAGCGGAAGGGGCCGGACCTCGCGGACGTGGCGGGGCAGCACACCGCCCGGCTCGCCCTGGAGGTCGCCGCGGCCGGCCGGCACCATCTGCTGCTCTCCGGGCCGCCGGGTGCGGGCAAGACCATGCTGGCGGAGCGGCTGCCGGCGATTCTCCCGCCGCTCACCCAGCAGGAGTCCCTGGAGGTGACAGCGGTCCATTCGGTGGCGGGCATGCTGCCGCCGGGCGAGCCGCTGGTCGCGACGGCGCCTTACTGCGCCCCGCACCACTCCGCGACGATGCAGTCGCTGGTCGGCGGCGGCAACGGCCTGCCCCGGCCCGGCGCGGTCTCCCTCGCTCACCGCGGAGTGCTCTTTATGGATGAAGCGCCTGAATTCAGCACCAAAGCCCTGGACGCGCTGCGCCAGCCGCTGGAATCGGGGCACGTGGTGGTGGCCCGCACGGCCGGGGTGGTGCGGCTGCCGGCCAGGTTCCTGATGGTCCTGGCCGCCAATCCGTGCCCGTGCGGACGGCACACGCTCCACGGGGTGGGCTGCGAGTGCCCGGCGTCGGTGATCCGCCGATACCAGGCGCGGCTGTCCGGGCCGCTGCTCGACCGCGTGGACCTGCGGGTGGAGGTCCAGCCCGTCCAGCGCGCCGACCTGATGGGCCAGGGCGGCCGCGGCGAAGCGACGGCCGTGGTCGCGGAACGGGTCGCGCGGGCCGGGGAGCGGGCCGCCGACCGGCTGGCGGGCACGCCCTGGACCGCCAACAGCGAGGTGCCCGGCCATGAGCTGCGCACCCGCTGGCGGGCCGCTCCCGGAGCGCTCGCCGCCGCCGAGCGCGACCTGGAGCGCGGCCTGTTGACGGCCCGTGGGCTGGACCGGGTGCTGCGGGTCTCCTGGACCCTCGCCGACCTCGCGGGCCATGACCGCCCCGACGCAGCCGACGTGGCGCTGGCCCTGGAGTTGCGCACCGGCATCGCCAGGGGCGCTCCGCTGCACGTCCCACGGCCGGTGCCTGGGCCTGTGCCGGTACCGGTGCCTGTCCTGGTGCCTGCCCCGGTCCCGGCCAGTGAGGGCGGGCCATGGGCGGGGGAGTGAGCGAGGAGGAGCGGCTGGCGCGGGCGGCGCTGACGCGGCTGACCGAGCCGGGCGACGAGAACGTCGGGCGGTGGCTGCGGCAGATGGGGGCCGTGGGGCTGGTGCGGGGGTTGACGGGGGCGGGGCCGCCGCCCGAGGGAGCCCGGGCGGACCGGCTCGCGGGGTGCCGGGCGCGGGCCGATGCACTCGATCCCGGCGGCGATCTCGCGGCCGTCGCCCGGCTCGGTGGGCGCTTTCTGTGCCCCGGTGACACCCAATGGCCCGGGCAGCTCGACGACCTGGGGGACGCCCGGCCCGTCGGCCTGTGGGTGCGGGGCGACGCGAACGTACGGCTGTGGGCGCTGCGGTCCGTGGCCGTGGTGGGCGCGCGGGCCTGCACCGACTACGGGTCGCACGTCGCGGCCCTCCTCGGTTCCGGGCTCGCCGAGCGCGGCTGGGTGGTGGTCTCCGGAGCGGCGTACGGTGTGGACGGGGCGGCGCACCGGGGAGCGCTCGCCGCGGGCGGGGCGACGGTGGCGGTGCTGGCCTCGGGAATCGACGTGCCCTATCCGCGCGGCCACGCCGAGCTGATCTCACGGGTCGCCGAACAGGGGCTGGTCCTCGCGGAGTTGCCGCCCGGCGGCCACCCCACGCGCAGCCGCTTCGTGCTGCGCAACCGTGTGATCGCCGCCCTGACGCGGGGCACGGTGGTCGTGGAGGCCGAGTACCGCAGCGGTTCGCTGGTCACGGCGCGCCGGGCGCGGGAACTGGGCCGGCAGACGATGGGCGTGCCGGGGCCGGTCACCTCGGGACTCTCGGCCGGGGTGCACGAACTGCTGCGCGAGGGGGCATGCCTGGTGACCGATGCCGACGAGATCGCCGAGCTGGTCGGCGGCATCGGGGATCTCGCCCCCGAGCGGCGCGGGCCGGTGGTGGCCCGGGACCTGCTGGAGGCGGGGGCCGCCCGTGTGCTGGAGGCCGTGCCCGGCCGCGGCGGCGGGGACCTCGGGCTCATCGCACGCGAAGCCGGCAGGAGCCGGGAGCGCACGCTCGTCAGCCTGTACGAACTGCGGGCGCTGGGGTTCGTGGAACGGCTGGGCGATCACTGGCAGCTGGCTGACGCCGCGTCAACGTCCGGCACCCCCAAGCCCCCCGGACGGCGCCCACCTGTGCGGCGAGGCGGTCCTTGACCTGGGGTGATCGGGTGAAAGGGTTAAGGCGGTGACCGCGGCGGCCGATACGGCGGACTCCGTGCGGCCGACGGGCGCCGCCAGTGGCCGTCACGCGGATGCGGCCCGCGGAAGGTGCCCGCCCCCGCGGAACGTATCCGTGTATATCGAAGGGGTCTCCTCGCTCACCGCAGCGCCACAGTCACGCTACGCTCACGGAATCCATCCATTCGTACCACCCGGTCCACGTCACAGCAGAACGGCTCAAGACGACGAATGCCCCAGCACACCTCCGGGTCCGACCGCGCGGCGGCACCGCCCGCAGCGCGCGGCGCCGTGCGCCCTCCCGCACCCTCGACGCTCGATGAGCTGTGGCGGTCGTACAAGGCCTCGGGCGACGACCGGCTGCGGGAGCAACTGATCCTCCACTACTCGCCCCTGGTGAAGTACGTGGCGGGACGCGTCAGCGTCGGGCTGCCGCCCAATGTCGAGCAGGCCGACTTCGTCTCCTCCGGGATCTTCGGCCTCATCGACGCCATCGAGAAGTTCGACCCCGCCCGCTCGATCAAGTTCGAGACGTATGCGATCACCCGCATCCGGGGAGCGATGATCGACGAACTGAGGGCACTGGACTGGATCCCGCGCTCCGTACGGCAGAAGGCGCGCGCCGTCGAGCGCGCCTACGCTACCTTGGAGGCCGAGCTGCGCCGTACGCCCTCCGAGCCGGAGGTGGCCGCGGAGATGGGCGTGAGCCTCGAAGAACTGCACTCCGTCTTCAGTCAGTTGTCGCTGGCCAATGTGGTGGCGCTGGAGGAGCTGCTGCACGTGGGCGGCGAGGGCGGCGACCGGCTGAGCCTGATGGACACCCTTGAGGACACCGCCGCCGACGACCCCGTCGAGGTCGCCGAGGACCACGAGCTGCGCCGGCTGCTGGCCCGCGCCATCAACACCCTCCCCGAGCGGGAGAAGACCGTGGTCACCCTCTACTACTACGAAGGCCTCACCCTCGCCGAGATCGGCCACGTCCTCGGCGTCACGGAGAGCAGGGTCAGCCAGATCCACACCAAGTCCGTCCTCCAGCTCAGGGCCAAACTGGCGGACGTCGGCCGCTGAAGCGCCGGGCGTCATCCGCTGAATCGTCCCTCCAGCGTCGTCCCCGGCAGGCCCTGTCCGTAAAGTGGGACCGTGCCCAGGATTCGAGCGGCCTCAGTGGCCGAGCACCGGACGATGCAGCGCGGCGCCCTGCTGGACGCCGCCCGCACCCTGCTGTCCGAAGGCGGTACGGAGGCGCTGACCTTCCCCGCCCTCGCCGAGCGCACGGGACTGGCACGGTCCTCGGTCTATGAGTACTTCCGCTCGCGGGCGGCCGTGGTCGAAGAGCTGTGCGCCGTCGACTTCCCCGTCTGGGCGGCGGAGGTCGAGGCCGCCATGGAGCGGGCCGACACGCCCGCGGGCAAGATCGAGGCCTATGTGCGGCAGCAGCTGGCGCTCGTCGGCGACCGCCGCCACCGCGCGGTCGTCGCCATCTCCGCCGGTGAGCTGGACCCGAGCGCACGCGAGAAGATCCGCGCCGCGCACGGCGGCCTCGTCGCCATGGTCGGCGAGGCGCTCGTCGCCCTGGGCCACGAGCAGCCGCGCCTGACCGCCATGCTGCTGCAGGGCGTGGTGGACGCCGCCGTCCGCCGCATCGAGCTCGGCGCGGCCGAGGAGCCCGGCCGGATCACGGAAGCGGCCGTGACCATGGCCCTGAGAGGAGTGCGCGGCTGACGCCCCCCGGCGCACCGAGCGCCCCCGTCAGCGGCAGCAGCCGCGAGGGCGGGCGGCGCAGCATCCACGGTGGCAGCAGGCTCAGCGGGTCCAGATAGGCCGCGCCGCGCCGCAGCCCCCAGTGCAGGCAGCCCGCCGCACAGTGGGAGAGCCCCGCCTGCAGGACGCCCACCACCTCGCCCGCGGCCACCGCCGCCCCCTCGCTCACCGTCGCCCGTACGGGCTCGTAGGTCGTGCGCAGCGCGGGGCTGCCCGTCCCGGCCAGCTCGACCGACACCACCCCGCGCCCGGCGACCGTGCCGGCGAAGGACACCCTCCCGGGGGCGGCCGCCCGCACGGGTGCGCCCGCCCGGGCGTCCAGGTCCACCCCGCGATGGCCCGCCGCCCACGGCGCCGGCGGCGGCTCCCACGCCCGTACGACCAGCGGCCGGGCGCCCCGCGCACCGGCCACCGGCCAGGCGCGGTCACCGGCCGGCGCCGGGCCGGGCGCGGGCGGCGGGGGCCCGGAGACCGCCGGGACACAGGTGAACCAGGTGATGAGGGCCGGAAGCACCCAGAGCAGCAGGGCCCGCACGGCTGTACGCAGTCGTCGCATGGCGTCACCATCGCCGGGATCAGCCGACCGCGGGGATCTTGACGCGGATCTGTGGACTACCCGCCGGTTGTGGACAACGCCGTCACCCGGGACTTCTCCGGTCCCGTACACTTCTCATGGCGATCCGGGTCACCGGGTCGACTTCGCACGCCCCGCCACCGGCGCGTCAGACCCTCTCGGGCAGCACGGTGGCCGTGTCTCTCGGTCCATGGAACGGCTCTCGCAAGGGCACCGTCCACGGCAGGCGCGTCGGGGCGTCAGGAGCGGCGGCCGCCCGGCCGTCGTGTAACCGAGTATGCAAGGAGCGCGGCCATGGCCGTCGTCACGATGCGGGAGCTGCTGGAGAGCGGCGTCCACTTCGGTCACCAGACCCGTCGTTGGAACCCGAAGATGAAGCGTTTCATCTTCACGGAGCGCAACGGCATCTACATCATCGACCTGCTCCAGTCGCTGTCGTACATCGACCGCGCCTACGAGTTCGTCAAGGAGACCGTCGCGCACGGCGGCTCCATCATGTTCGTCGGTACGAAGAAGCAGGCCCAGGAGGCCATCGCCGAGCAGGCGACGCGCGTCGGCATGCCCTACGTCAACCAGCGCTGGCTGGGCGGCATGCTCACCAACTTCTCGACCGTCTACAAGCGCCTGCAGCGCCTGAAGGAGCTCGAGCTCATCGACTTCGAGGATGTGGCCGCCTCCGGCCTCACCAAGAAGGAGCTCCTGGTCCTCTCCCGCGAGAAGGCCAAGCTCGAGAAGACCCTCGGCGGTATCCGCGAGATGCAGAAGGTGCCCAGCGCCGTCTGGATCGTGGACACCAAGAAGGAGCACATCGCCGTCGGTGAGGCGCGCAAGCTGCGCATCCCCGTCGTCGCGATCCTCGACACCAACTGCGACCCCGACGAGGTCGACTACAAGATCCCGGGCAACGACGACGCGATCCGCTCCGTCACCCTGCTCACCCGCGTGATCGCCGACGCCGTCGCCGAGGGCCTCATCGCCCGTTCCGGTGCCGCCACCGGTGACGCGAAGGCCGACAAGGCCGCCGGCGAGCCGCTGGCCGAGTGGGAGCGCGACCTGCTCGAGGGCGAGAAGAAGGCCGACGAGAAGCCGGCCGAGGCTCCGGCCGCCGAGGCTGCTGCCGACGAGGCTCCGGCCGCCGAGGCCGCTGCCGACGAGGCCCCGGCCGCCGAGGCTGCGACCGAGGCCCCGGCCGCGGACGCCGAGCAGGCCTGACGCCCTACCGTGACCGACGGCGGGGGTGAGAACCCCCGCCGTCGTCTGGTGGATCCACTGCCGGACCCCGTCAGCGGGACAGGGACCGGCAGGTGTGGTGACCTCAAGACGGACCAGCCTTGCCAGTGAGGCCCGAAGGCCCCGGCAGGGCGTAGTGCAGAAGAAGGATTGAAGGATGGCGAACTTCACCGCCGCTGACGTCAAGAAGCTCCGCGAGCAGACCGGCGCCGGCATGATGGACTGCAAGAAGGCGCTCGACGAGGCCGAGGGCAACCTCGAGAAGGCCGTCGAGATCGTCCGCGTCAAGGGCCTCAAGGGCGTGGCCAAGCGCGAGAGCCGCACCACCGAGAACGGTGCCGTCGTCTCCGTCATCGCCGACGACAACACCTCCGGTGTCATCGTCGAGCTCAAGTGCGAGACCGACTTCGTCGCCAAGGGCGAGAAGTTCATCGCCGTCGCCGAGGCCCTGGCCGCCCACCTCGCCAAGTCCGCCCCGGCCGACATCGAGGCCCTGATGGCCTCCGAGATCGAGTCCGGCAAGACCGTCCAGGCGTTCGTGGACGAGGCCAACGCCACCCTCGGCGAGAAGATCGTCGTCGACCGCTTCGCGCAGTTCGCCGGCGGCTACGTCTCCGCGTACATGCACCGCACCGCCGCGGACCTGCCCCCGCAGGTCGGCGTGCTGGTCGAGCTGGACAAGGAGAACGCCGAGGTCGCCAAGGACGTCGCGCAGCACATCGCCGCGTTCGCGCCGAAGTTCCTCTCCCGCGAGGAGATCCCGGCCGACGTCGTCGAGAACGAGCGCCGCGTCGCCGAGGCCACCGCTCGCGAGGAGGGCAAGCCCGAGGCCGCCCTGCCGAAGATCGTCGAGGGTCGCGTCACCGGCTTCTTCAAGGAGAGCGTCCTGCTGGACCAGGCGTTCGCCAAGGACAACAAGAAGACCGTCCAGAAGATCCTGGACGAGGCCGGTGTCACGCTGAAGCGCTTCGCCCGCATCCGCGTCGGCGCCTGAGCCCTCGCAGGACAGCGAATGACCCGCGACCCGCTAGGGTCGTATGCAGCCGACCGTCCACCGGCCGGCCGCTGATGTGACGAGGAGGCCATTGCCGCAGAGGAACCGAAAGGATCCATCCGGCAATGGCCTTCTTCGTATGTGCACGAGGAGAACTCCAATGAACCAGGGCGCGGACGCCAAGCAGGCCGCCGACGACAAGAGCACCGACCAGGGCAAGACGCGTCGGTTCCTGCTGAAACTGTCAGGTGAGGCCTTCGCCGGTGGCGGCGGACTGGGCGTCGACCCCGACGTCGTGCACGCCATCGCCCGCGAGATCGCGGCCGTGGTCCGCGAGGGCTACGAGATCGCCGTGGTCATCGGCGGCGGCAACTTCTTCCGCGGCGCAGAGCTCCAGCAGCGCGGCATGGACCGGGCCCGCTCGGACTACATGGGCATGCTCGGCACCGTGATGAACAGCCTCGCCCTCCAGGACTTCCTGGTGAAGGAAGGCGTCGAGACGCGGGTCCAGACCGGCATCACCATGGGCCAGGTCGCCGAGCCGTTCATCCCGCTGCGCGCCGTGCGCCACCTGGAGAAGGGCCGCGTCGTGATCTTCGGCGCCGGCATGGGCATGCCGTACTTCTCCACCGACACCACCGCCGCCCAGCGCGCCCTGGAGATCCACGCCGAGGCGATCCTCATGGGCAAGAACGGCGTCGACGGGATCTACGACTCCGACCCCAAGAAGAACCCCGACGCGGTGAAGTTCGACGCGCTGGAGTACGGCGAGGTGCTCGCCCGCGGCCTCAAGGTCGCCGACGCCACCGCCATCAGCCTGTGCATGGACAACAAGCTGCCGATCCTGGTCTTCGAGCTGCTGGCCGAGGGCAACATCGCGCGTGCGGTGAAGGGTGAGAAGATCGGCACGCTCGTGAGCGACCAGGCCACGCGGGCCTGAGCCCGCACCGCCGCCCGTCCCGAGCACCGAAGGGTCACGGGCGGCAACCCGGTGCCGTGGGAAGACCTCGGCACGGGGATGGACAACTGCCTGCCGGTCGGACACCGTGCAGGAGAAGACGCGCGCAGGGGCGAGGCTCTGCTTACTGATAACACCAGGAGCAAGTGGTGATCGAAGAGATCCTCCTCGAGGCCGAGGAGAAGATGGAGAAGGCCGTCGTGGTCGCCAAGGAGGACTTTGCGGCGATCCGCACCGGGCGTGCGCACCCGGCGATGTTCAACAAGATCGTGGCGGACTACTACGGTGCGCTGACGCCCATCAACCAGCTGGCGTCGTTCTCGGTGCCCGAGCCGCGCATGGCCGTGGTCACCCCGTTCGACAAGAGCGCGCTGCGCAACATCGAGCAGGCGATCCGCGACTCCGACCTCGGCGTCAACCCGAGCAACGACGGCAACATCATCCGGGTGTCCTTTCCGGAGCTGACCGAGCAGCGTCGCAAGGAATACGTCAAGGTCGCCAAGACCAAGGCCGAGGACGCCAAGATCTCCATCCGCTCCATCCGCCGCAAGGCCAAGGAGACCCTCGACAAGCTCGTCAAGGACAAGGAGTCCGGCGAGGACGAGGTCCGCCGCGCGGAGAAGGAGCTCGACGACACCACCGCCAAGTACGTGGCGCAGGTGGACGAGCTGCTCAAGCACAAGGAAGCCGAGCTGCTCGAGGTCTGATGAACGACGCATCCTGGGGAACCCCGCCGCGCGCCGGCCACTGGGGGTCCATCGACCAGGGGCCCTCGCCCGACTACCGTCGGGAGGTGCCCCCACCGGCGGGTCCTCTGCACGAGGCGGGCGCCGCGGCGCAGACTCGGCCCATGCCCATTGTGCCCGGAGCAGGCGGATACCAGGACGACGGTGCCGACCGTGACCAGGGGGCCGCGCACATCGGCGGCCCCCTGTTCCGCGATGAACAGGAGCCCGACATCCGGCCGCAGGAGCCTGCCGCCCCCCAGGGGGCCAAGGCCAAGAAGAGCGCCGGCCGCGACCTGCGTGCCGCGATAGGGGTGGGGGTGGGCCTCGGTGCCGTCATCCTCGCCTCTCTGTTCATCTACAAGCCCGTCTTCCTCGGCGTGATCGTCCTCGCCGTGGTGGTCGGGCTGTGGGAGCTGACCTCCCGGCTCGCCGAGCGCAAGGCCATCAGGGCTCCCCTGGTGCCGCTCGCCATCGGCGGCGCCGCGATGACCGTCGCGGGCTACGCCAGCGGTCCCGAGGGTGCGTGGGTGGCCATGGCCTTCACCGCGCTCGCGGTGCTGGTCTGGCGGATGACCGAGCCGCCGGACGACTACCTCAAGGACGTCACGGCGGGCATCTTCGCGGCGTTCTACGTGCCGTTCCTCGCCACGTTCGTGGCGCTGATGCTCGCTGCGGAGGACGGCGCCTGGCGGGTGCTGACGTTCCTCATCCTGACGGTCGTCAGCGACACCGGGGCCTATGCGGTGGGCTGGCGCTTCGGCAAGCACAAGCTCGCCCCGCGCATCAGCCCCGGCAAGACCCGCGAGGGGCTCCTCGGCGCCGTGATGTTCGCCATGGTGGGGGGCGCGCTGTGCATGCGGTTCCTCATCGACGACGGCGTGTGGTGGCAGGGCCTGCTGCTCGGTCTCGCGGTCGCGGTCAGCGCCACGCTGGGCGATCTCGGCGAGTCCATGATCAAGCGGGACCTGGGCATCAAGGACATGGGCGCGCTGCTGCCCGGCCACGGCGGGATCATGGACCGGCTGGATTCGCTCCTGCCGACGGCGCCGGTGGTCTGGTTGCTGATGGTCGCCTTCGTCGGCTCGGCATAGATCGAATCGGCCTGGATTCATGCCAGGTACCCTGGAAGGGCTCGTCGCTGCGCGGCGGGCCCTTTTCCGGCCCCGCGCCAGCGGGGGTTCCCGGCTGCCGCTGGGCGGTGCCCCCTCGTGAGATCTACGGGTTCCGGCATCGTCCTGCCGCCGGCTCCGCGATTGCGGAGATTATCCGCTCTCGTCGTAATGAGGAGTTTTTGCTCATGGCCCCCGCGCCTGGAGAACTGACGTTCGTCGCCCCTCGCGGGGCCAAGCTGCCCCCGCGGCACCTTGCCGACCTCACCCCTGCCGAGCGCCGCGAGGCCGTGGCCGCGATCGGCGAGAAGCCGTTCCGCGCCAAGCAGCTGTCCCAGCACTACTTCGCCCGGTACGCGCACGACCCGGCGGCATGGACGGACATCCCGGCCGCGGCCCGCGAGAAGCTCGCGGGCGAGCTGCTGCCGGACCTGATGAGCGTGGTGCGGCACATCTCGTGCGACGACGACACCACCCGTAAGACCCTGTGGCGTCTGCACGACGGCAAGCTGGTCGAGTCCGTGCTCATGCGCTACCCCGACCGGGTCACCATGTGCATCAGCTCCCAGGCGGGCTGCGGCATGAACTGCCCGTTCTGCGCCACCGGCCAGGCGGGTCTGGACCGCAATCTGTCGACGGCCGAGATCGTGCACCAGATCGTCGACGGCATGCGCGCGCTGCGCGACGGCGAGGTGCCGGGAGGATCCGCGCGCCTGTCCAACATCGTCTTCATGGGCATGGGCGAGCCGCTGGCCAACTACAAGCGCGTCGTCGGTGCCATCCGCCGGCTCACCGACCCCGAGCCGGACGGCCTGGGCCTGTCCCAGCGCGGCATCACGGTCTCCACCGTCGGCCTGGTCCCGGCGATGCACCGCTTCGCCGACGAGGGCTTCAAGTGCCGTCTGGCGGTCTCGCTGCATGCGCCCGACGACGAGCTGCGCGACACCCTGGTGCCCGTCAACACGCGCTGGAAGGTCCGCGAGGTCCTCGACGCCGCCTGGGAGTATGCGGAGAAGTCCGGCCGCCGCATCTCCATCGAGTACGCCCTGATCCGCGACATCAACGACCAGGCCTGGCGCGGCGACCTGCTCGGCCGGCTCCTCAAGGGCAAGCGCGTACACGTCAACCTCATCCCGCTCAACCCCACGCCCGGCTCGAAGTGGACGGCCTCCCGGCCGGAGGACGAGCGGGCCTTCGTCGAGGCGATCGCGGCGCACGGCGTGCCCGTGACCGTGCGCGACACGCGGGGCCAGGAGATCGACGGGGCATGCGGGCAGCTGGCCGCCACCGAGCGCTGATACTGTCCACCTGCATCAGCTCGTACAAATGAACAATCCGACAGGGGAGCGCAGCAAGCGCTGAGAGTGCGGCACGGCCCGCAGACCCTCGGACCTGATCCGGGTCATACCGGCGTAGGGAGTCAGCACCACCATGAACACCAGCCTTCGGCGTGCCCTCGGCGCGGCCGCCGTCGCCGCGCTCGGCCTGCCTGCCCTGGCCGCGTGCGGCGGCTCCGGCGACAAGGGAGCGGGGGAGTCCGGGAGCAAGACCGTCACCCTGGTCTCGCACGACTCCTTCGTGGCCTCGGAGCCCGTCCTCAAGGAATTCACGAAGCAGACCGGCTACACGGTCGAGGTCCTCAAGAGCGGCGACGCCGGACGGGCCGTGAACCAGGCCATCCTCTCCAAGAGCCACCCGCAGGGCGACGTCTTCTTCGGCGTCGACAACACCCTGCTCTCCCGCGCGCTCGACAAGGGCCTGTTCGCGCCGTACGAGGCCAAGGGCCTGGACCGCGTCCCCGAGGACTTCCGGGCCGACGCCGCCGAGCACCGCGTCACGCCCGTCGACACCGGCGAGATCTGCGTCAACTACGACCGCGCCTACTTCGCGGACCACAAGCTGGCCCCGCCGCAGTCCTTCGACGACCTGGCCAAGCCCGAGTACAAGAACCTCCTGGTCACCGAGAACTCCGCCACCTCCTCTCCCGGCCTCGCCTTCCAGCTCGCCACGATCGCCAAGTACGGCGACGACGGCTGGAAGGACTACTGGAAGAAGCTGAAGGACAACGGCGTCGAGGTCGTCGACGGCTGGGAGCAGGCCTACAACGACCGCTTCTCCGGCTCGGCCGCCGGCCGGAAGGCCAAGGGCGACAAGCCCCTCGTCGTCTCCTACGCTTCCAGCCCGCCCGCCGAGGTGGTCGGCGTCGAGCCGCAGCCCGCGGAGGGCCCGACCGGTGTGGCGACCGGCACCTGCTTCCGTCAGACCGAGTTCGCCGGTCTCCTCAAGGGCGCCAAGAACACCGAGGGCGGCAAGGCTCTGATCGACTTCCTGCTGAGCAGGACGTTCCAGGAGGACATGCCCCTGCAGATGTACGTCAGGCCCGTCAACCAGGACGCGAAGCTGCCCGAGGTCTTCACCAAGTACGGCGCGCGGATCGACAAGCCGGAGACGCTCGCCCCCGAGAAGATCGCCAAGAACCGCGACCAGTGGGTCAAGGAATGGTCCTCGCTCGTCCTGAAGTAGGCCCCCAGGCGGGCCCCGGAACAGCGGCCCGGCCGGCCGCCCGTACGAGCGGGCCCCGGCGGACGGCGACGCGGCTCGGCCTGATGGCCGTGCCGCTCGCCTTCTTCGGGGTCTTCTTCGCCTACCCCGTCGCCCTGATCGTCTCCCGGGGCCTGAAGGACGGCGGCCGGTGGCAGTTCGCCCGCATCGGCGAGGTCGTCACCGATCCCCGCATCGGCGACGTCCTGTGGTTCACCACCTGGCAGGCGGCCGCCTCGACCGCGCTCACGCTCCTGCTCGCGCTCCCCGGCGCGTACGTCTTCGCACGCTTCGATTTCCCCGGTAAGCAACTGCTGCGGGCCGTGGTCACCGTCCCCTTCGTGCTGCCGACCGTCGTCGTCGGCTCGGCCTTCCTGGCGCTGCTGGGGCGCGGCGGGCTGCTGGACGAGCTGTGGGGGGTGCGGCTGGACACCACGGTCTGGGCGATCCTGCTGGCCCACGTCTTCTTCAACTACGCCGTGGTCGTCCGCACCGTCGGCGGCCTGTGGGCGCAGCTCGACCCGCGGCAGGAGGAGGCGGCGCGCGTGCTGGGCGCAGGCCGCTTCGCCGCCTGGCGGCGGGTGACCCTGCCCGCGCTGGGCCCGGCCGTGGCAGCCGCGGCCCTGATGGTCTTCCTGTTCACCTTCACCTCCTTCGGCGTCGTCCAGATCCTCGGCGGCCCGCGCTACGCCACGCTGGAGGTGGAGATCTACCAGCAGACCGCGCAGCTGCTGGACCTGCCCACGGCCGCCGTCCTCACCCTCGTGCAGTTCGTGGCCGTGGCCGCGCTGCTGGCGGTGCACGCCTGGACCGTGCGGCGGCGGGAGTCGACGCTGAAGCTGGTGGACGCCTCGCGCACCGCCCGCCGACCGAGCGGTGCGGCCCAGTGGGCCCTGCTCGCGTCCGTGCTGGCCGTCGTCGCGCTGCTCCTGCTCGTACCGCTCGTCGTGCTCGTCCTGCGCTCCTTCGACGGCCCCGACGGCTACGGCCTGGCCTTCTACCGCGCCCTGGCCTCGGCGGGCGACAACGGCGGCACCTTCCTCGTCGCCCCCCTGGAGACGATCGGCAACTCCCTCGCGTACGGGCTGGCCGCCACCGCCGTCGCCGTGGTGGTGGGCGGGCTCGCCGCGGCGGCGCTCACCAGGCGCGAGGGCCGGCTCGTACGGGGCTTCGACGCGCTGTTGATGCTGCCCCTGGGCACGTCCGCCGTGACCGTCGGCTTCGGCTTCCTCATCGCCCTGGACGAGCCGCCGCTGGACCTGCGCACCTCCTGGATCCTGGTGCCGCTGGCGCAGGCGCTGGTGGGCGTGCCCTTCGTCGTACGGACCATGCTGCCGGTGCTGCGCGCGGTGGACGTCCGGCTGCGCGAGGCGGCGGCCGTGCTCGGCGCCTCGCCGCTGCGGGCCTGGCGCGAGGTGGATCTGCCGCTGGTCGGGCGGGCGCTCGCGGTGGCGGCGGGCTTCGCGTTCGCCGTGTCGCTGGGCGAGTTCGGGGCGACCGTCTTCATCGCCCGCCCCGACAGCCCCACCCTGCCGGTGGCCGTGGCCCGGCTGCTCGGCCGTCCCGGCGAGCTCAATTACGGCCAGGCCATGGCCCTCAGCACGGTCCTGATGCTGGTGTGCGCGGTGGCGCTGCTGGTGCTGGAGCGTGTGCGCACCGACCGTACGGGAGAGTTCTAGATGCCCCTGCCGGAACAGGATCTGCTGCGCCTGGAGGACGTCGGCGTCCGCTTCGGCGGGCGCGCGGCCCTGGACGCCGTCTCCCTCGCCGTCGCCGAGCACGAGACCGTGTGTGTCCTCGGGCCGAGCGGCAGCGGCAAGTCCACGCTGCTGCGCGTGGTGGCCGGACTGCAGCGTGCGGACGCCGGCCGGGTCCTCCTGGCGGGCAGGGACCAGAGCGGGGTGCCCACGCACCGGCGCGGGGTGGGCCTGATGTTCCAGGACCACCAGCTCTTCCCGCAGCGGGACGTCGCCGGCAACGTCGCCTTCGGGCTGCGCATGCGCGGGACCGGACGCGCGGAGTCGGCGCGCCGCGTGGGTGAGCTGCTCGACCTGGTGGGCCTGCCGGGCGCGCAGAAGCGGTCGGTCGGGCTGCTGTCGGGCGGTGAGCAGCAGCGCGTCGCCCTGGCGCGGGCGCTCGCGCCCGAGCCACGGCTGCTGATGCTCGACGAGCCGCTCGGCCAGCTGGACCGGAGCCTGCGCGAGCGCCTGGTCGTCGAGCTGCGGGAACTGTTCGGCCGCCTGGGGACGACCGTGCTCGCGGTCACCCACGACCAGGGCGAGGCGTTCGCCCTCGCCGACCGGGTCGTGGTGATGCGCGACGGGCGCATCGCGCAGGCCGGAACGCCTCTTGAGGTCTGGCAGCGGCCGGCCTCGGAGTTCGTGGCGCGCTTCCTGGGCTTCGACAACGTGGTCGGGGGGACGGTGCGCGGCGACCGCGCGGACACGGTGTGGGGCGTGCTGCCGGTGCCGCGGGGGACACCCGAAGGCGTGTGCCGGCTGCTGGTGCGGCCTGCGGGGGTGCGGCTGACGGCGGCGGGTGACGGGCTCGCGTGCACGGTCGGTGGGCGCACGTTCCGGGGGGACCATGTCGTGGTGCGGCTTCGCCCGGAGGGCGATGGTCCTGAGCTGGAGGCGGCGTGCGGGTTGCGGCGGGCGCCGGAGGTGGGGGAGCGGGTCGGGGCCGCCTTCGACGCGGCCGAGGTCGTCGTCCTCCCCTGACCCTCCCCCGGCTACCGCCGGGAGGTGCCCCCGCTTCCCCAAACCGGGGATAAGCCCCCGGACCCCCTGTGTCCTCAATCGCCGGACGGGCTGAAATCGCCGGACGGGCTGAGTTCTTCAGCCCGTAGGCGAGTTTTTCAGCCTGTAGGTGTCGGTTCGAGTTCCTGCGCCTCCGGCACAGCCGCGTGCGCGTCCGGTTCGCCGAACCAGGCGACCGCCACCGCGCCCGCCACAGCCAGCAGGAAGCCGAGAACCGCCATCCACGCGAAGCCCGCGCGGGAGGTGTCGCCCAGCCACACCACACCGATGATGCCGGGCAGGACGGTCTCACCGACGACCAGTGCGGCGGTGGCGCCGTTGACCGAGCCGATCTGCAGGGCGACGGTGTGCAGGTACATGCCGATGCTGCCGGAGATGAGCACGGCGTACAGCGCCGGGTCCGTGACCATGGCCGCCGGGTCGAACGGTCCGATGCCGTCGAGGATGCGGACGCCCACGCCGATCATGCCGAAGCCGAGGCCGGACAGCAGACCGGCCAGGACGGCCGCTTTCGAGCCCAGCAGGCGCACGGCCACCGTGCCGCCGGCCATCAGCACGACGGAGATGACGAGCAGCCACCAGTGCGTGGACCGCGCGGCCTCGCCGCTGCCCTCGTGGCCCGCGGCGGTCGCCAGCAGCACCAGGGCCGAGCAGACCACGCCGATCGACAGCCACTCCGGCCTGTTCAGGCGGATGCCCAGGAGCTTGATGCTCAGCACGGCGGTGACGATGAGGTTGGCGCTGATGACGGTCTGGGAGAGGAAGAGCGGCAGCATGAGGGCGGCCACCGCGCCGAGTGCGAAGCCTATGAAGTCCAGGACCGTACCGACCATGAACTCCCAGGTCACCGCGGCCTTCGCGGTGGAGGACAGACTCGGCCCGCCGTGCTGGGTGGTGCCCGTGGTGGAGGCCGCGGCGGCCTCCCTGCGGGCCGATTTGCGCGATCCCACGGCTTGCAGGACCGAACCTGTGCCGTAACACGCCGAGGCCGCGACAGCCGTGAGAAGGCCGATGATCACCAATAGCTCCGTTCGCCTGATAAAACCGTCGTGCTTCTGAAGCAGACGTACTTTTGGGCGCCGGAGTTGCCTTGAGTCAAGAACTGGTCAAGAACCGGTGATCCCGGCCCCCCTCAGCGAGCCAGGGGCAGCGTGGTCAGTTCCGCGATCACCCATGTCAGCGGAGCCAGCACGGCCAGCAGGACACACGTCCGTACGGCGACCGCACCGCGCAGCATGGAGGGCGGAACGCCCAGCCGCAAGAGGGCCGAGGTGGTCTCGGAGCGGGCCTGCCGGGTGTCCAGGGCAGCAGTGATCGCCGTGGCCGTCACGCAGGCCATGACGACGGCTGCGCCCAGCCCCGTCAGCGGCCCGAAGGGGTGCGGCTCCGTGCGCTCCCATGCCGCGCCGTACAGCTCGACGGCCGCCAGCGCGCCCGCGGCGACCGCGCACAGCACCCCGAGCGGCCGGCCGAGCCGGGTCGCCGCGTCCTGCAGTATCCGCCCGGCCAGCAGCCGCACCGGCCCGGGCCGCCCGGCCGACAGGAGCGCGCCGCACCAGTGGATCACCCCGGGACCAGCCAGTACCAGGCCCATGGACGCGAGCAGCCAGCCGCCCAGGAGGCCGGGGGAGGCGCCGTCCTGGCCGGGCAGCCCCAGCAGGTCGTCCGGGGCGGGCGTGGCGGTGCGGCCGACGTACGCCTCCAGGGCGAGGCCGCACGCGATCATCGTGACGCCCCAGGGCAGGCCCGCGTAGCTGCGCCGTGCGGCCGGCGGGGCCGTGGGCGCGCGGCCCTCGGGCGTGCCGGTCTCCGCTGCGCCCGCCGCCCTGCGCTCCTTGCGCGGGCGCAGGGCGATGACGCACGCACCGGCCGCCAGTGCCGGAGGCAGCCCGAGCAGGGTCAGCGTCGCCGCCCAGGGCAGGGCGGCATGCCCGTCCAGCAGCGATGCCGCCGCCCCGCTCAGCGGTGTGCCGCCCAGGTCGCCCCGCAGTTCGAGGTAGACCACCAGCGCGAGGCCGCTGCCGAGCGCGCACGACACGGCCGTCGACGTCGCCGCGAGGACCGACATCCGCACCGGGCCGAACCCGATGGCGTCCATGCCGTCCCGGGGGCGGGTGGCGGGATCGTTACGGGCCACGGCGAGCGCGAACTGCATCACGGCGGCCAGCGGCACCGTGCACCACAGCAGCCGTACGAGCGACTCCCGCGTCGCCCCGGGGTGCGCCACGGCGTACCCCAGCGTGCACAGCAGCAGGAAGCCGACCCCGGACGCCGCGGCCGTCACCAGCAGCCGCCGCAGCAGGACCAGGGGGTGCGCGCCGCGCGCTAGGCGGAGACTGAGCACGCGGCCCTGCCCTCCCCTTCGGACGCGTCGGGGGCCGGGATCGCGCCGCCGCGGCGGCCGTCGGCGAGGGTGACCGTGCGGTCGGCGAGAGCCGCGCTCTCTTCGTCGAGGGTGGCCAGGACGACCGTGATGTGGTGCGAGCGGGCGGCCGTGGTCAGCGTGCGCAGCACCTGTGCGCGGTCGGTCGCGTGCAGCGGCGCGGTCGGCTCGTCGGCGAAGACGACGGTCGGCTCGGCGGCCAGGGCACGGGCGATGGCGATCCGCTGGCGCTGGGCCTGGGTCAGCGCGCCCGGCCGCTTGCGGGCGCAGTCGCCGACGTCGAGGCGTTCCAGCCATTCGCCGGCCGTCTGTTTGGCCGTCCGGTGGCCGACGCCGCGCACCAGCAGCGTCAGGGCGGCGTTCTCCCAGCCCGTCAGCTCCGGCACCAGGTGCGGCTCGCTGTCGATCCAGCCGAACCGCTCACGGCGCAGCCGCTCGCGGGCGGCGCGGGAGAGGGTGTGCACGGGGGCGCTGTTGAACCACACCTCTCCGGGGTCCGCCAGGAGCTGTCCCGACAGGCATTTGAGGAGTGTGGTCTTCCCGGAGCCGCGTGGTCCGGTCACGGCGAGGATCTCGCCTTCACGGACGCCGATGGACACACCGGCCAGAGCCGGGGAGCCGCTGTAGGAGTAGTGCAGACCGCGTGCCCAGAGCACGTCGTTGTCCGGCGGGGCCACCATATCGAGCACCTCGGGTCACTGAGAGGGTCCGTTCCCCTGTCCGGGTGAACGAACCGGAGGCCATTGGGTCACTGGCACCGTACGGAACCGGGATCCTAGCCCCCGTCCAGGCTCGGCGCTGGAGTGCCCCACTTTCCTCCCATCGGGCTCATCGGCCCGCAGCCGCGCGCGACTGTGCCGTGGCCCACGCGCGCGCTGGGGCGGGGTGCGCGCACGTGGGCCACGGCGGGGTGACGGGCCGGGGTGTGGGGGGTTGGGGGGGGGTGCCCGTCGGGGTGGGGTTCGGATCAGATCTTCGTCCAGGCCTCCGTGAGCACCCCGCGGACGATCTGCTCGATCTCGTCGAACGTCGACCGGTCGGAGATCAGCGGCGGCGCCAGCTGGATGACCGGGTCGCCGCGGTCGTCGGCCCGGCAGTACAGACCGTTCTCGAACAGCTTCTTGGAGACGAAGCCGTACAGCAGCCGCTCGCACTCCTCCGGCGTGAACGACTCCTTGGTGACCTTGTCCTTCACCAGCTCGATGCCGTAGAAGAAGCCGTTGCCCCGCACGTCGCCGACGATGGGCAGGTCGTGCAGCTTGGAGAGGGTCGACAGGAACGCGGACTCGTTGTCCAGCACGTGCTGGTTGAGGCCCTCGCGCTCGAAGATGTCGAGATTGGCGAGCGCGACCGCCGCCGAGACCGGGTGGCCGCCGAAGGTGTAGCCGTGCAGGAAGGTCGCGTCGCCCTTGAAGAAGGGCTCGGCGATGCGGTCGGAGATGATCGCCGCACCGATGGGGGAGTAGCCGGAGGTCATGCCCTTGGCGCAGGTGATGATGTCCGGGACGTAGCCGAACTTGTCGCACGCGAACATCGTGCCGAGGCGGCCGAAGGCGCAGATGACCTCGTCGGAGACGAGCAGGACGCCGTAGGTGTCGCAGATCTCGCGCACGCGCTGGAAGTACCCGGGCGGCGGCGGGAAGCAGCCGCCCGCGTTCTGGACGGGCTCCAGGAAGACGGCGGCGACGGTCTCGGGGCCCTCAAAGAGGATCTGCTGCTCGATCTGGTCGGCGGCCCAGCGGCCGAAGGCCTCCGGGTCGTCGCCGTGGACGGGCGCCCGGTAGATGTTGGTGTTCGGCACCTTGTGCGCGCCGGGGACCAGCGGCTCGAAGGGCGCCTTGAGGGCGGGCAGGCCGGTGATGGCCAGGGCGCCCTGCGGGGTGCCGTGGTAGGCGACGGCCCGGGATATGACCTTGTACTTCCCGTGGTTGCCGGTCAGCTTGTGGTACTGCTTCGCCAGCTTCCACGCGGTCTCGACGGCCTCGCCGCCGCCGGTGGTGAAGAAGACCTTGTTCAGGTCGCCCGGGGCGTAGTGGGCCAGCCGCTCGGCCAGTTCGACGGCCTTGGGGTGGGCGTAGCTCCACACCGGGAAGAAGGCCAGCTCCTGTGCCTGCTTGTTGGCTGCCTCGGCGAGCTCGGCGCGGCCGTGGCCGGCCTGGACCACGAACAGTCCGGCGAGACCGTCGAGGTAGCGCTTGCCCTTGTCGTCGAAGATGTAGGTGCCCTCACCGCGCACGATGGTGGGCACGGGGGCGTTCTCGTACGACGACATGCGGGTGAAATGCATCCACAGGTGGTCGTACGCCGTCCTGCTGAGGTCCTTGCTCACGGCTATCGGGTTCCCCATGTGTAGGTCTGCTTGCGGAGCTTGAGGTAGACGAAGCTCTCCGTGGAGCGCACACCCGGCAGAGTCCGGATGCGCTTGTTGATCGTTTCGAGCAGGTGGTCGTCGTCCTCGCAGACGATCTCGATCAGGAGGTCGAACGAGCCCGCGGTCACGACGACGTACTCGACCTCGTCCATGGCGGTCAGGGCGTCGGCGACGGGGTCGAGGTCCCCCTCGACGTTGACGCCGACCATCGCCTGCCGCCGCAGTCCCACGGTGAGCGGGTCGGTGACGGCGACGATCTGCATCACGCCCTGGTCGAGCAGTTTCTGTACGCGCTGCCGCACGGCCGCCTCGGACAGCCCGACGGCCTTGCCGATCGCCGCGTACGGGCGGCGCCCGTCCTCCTGGAGCTGTTCGATGATCGCCAGGGAGACGGCGTCGACCGGCTGCGCGCTGTTCACGCTCTTCGGATCTGCACTACGAGTGGCCACGGGCACCACTGTGCATGAGAAGTCGGCGGTATGACAAGCCTCAGCCGGTGGAATTCGTTGTCGATCAGCTGGTGAATCACTGATTCCGTTGTTCATGGGAGATGGGTATGTCGAAAGCGTCACCTCAGTGATTAGGCTGGGCGTCTCAGCCAACGGACATCCGATAGAAGGGGTGGCACATCGTGACCACCGAGCTGCGCCGCCTGCGTAACTACATCGACGGGGAGTTCCGCGATGCCGCCGACGGGCGGACCACCGAGGTCGTCAACCCGGCGACCGGAGAGGCGTACGCCACCGCCCCGCTGTCCGGCGCAGCCGACGTCGACGCCGCCATGGCCGCCGCCGAGGCCGCCTTCCCCGCCTGGCGCGACCTGGTGCCCGCCGAGCGCCAGAAGGTTCTCCTGAAGATCGCCGATGCCTTCGAGGCGCGTGCCGAGGAGCTCGTCGCGGCCGAGTCGGAGAACACCGGCAAGCCGCTCGCCCTCACCCGCAGCGAAGAGGTCCCGCCGATGGTGGACCAGATCCGCTTCTTCGCGGGCGCCGCCCGGCTGCTGGAGGGCCGCTCGGCCGGCGAGTACATGGAGGGGATGACCTCCATCATCCGGCGCGAGCCGGTCGGCGTCTGCGCGCAGGTCGCGCCGTGGAACTACCCGATGATGATGGCCGTGTGGAAGTTCGCCCCGGCGCTCGCCGCGGGCAACACCGTCGTCCTCAAGCCCTCCGACACCACCCCCGCCTCCACGGTCCTCATCGCTGAGATCGTCGGCGGGGTGCTGGAGGAGCTGGGCCACCCCAAGGGCGTCTTCAACGTCGTCTGCGGCGACCGTGACACCGGCCGCCTGATGGTCGAGCACCCCGTGCCCGCCATGGCCTCCATCACCGGTTCCGTACGGGCCGGCATGTCGGTCGCCGAGTCCGCCTCCAAGGACCTCAAGCGGGTCCACCTGGAGCTCGGCGGCAAGGCGCCCGTCGTCGTCTTCGAGGACGCCGACATCGCCAAGGCCGTCGAGGACATCGCGGTCGCCGGCTACTTCAACGCCGGCCAGGACTGCACGGCCGCCACCCGCGTGCTGGTGCACGAGTCGATCCACGACGACTTCGTCACCGCGCTCGCCAAGGCCGCCGCCGACACGAAGACCGGGCAGCCGGACGACGAGGACGTCCTGTACGGCCCGCTCAACAACGCCAACCAGCTGCAGCAGGTGACCGGCTTCATCGAGCGGCTCCCCTCGCACGCCACGGTCGAGGCCGGCGGCCACCGGGTCGGCGAGAAGGGCTACTTCTACGCCCCGACCGTCGTCTCCGGGCTCAAGCAGGACGACGAGATCGTCCAGCACGAGGTCTTCGGACCGGTCATCACCGTCCAGTCCTTCACGGACGAGGAGCAGGCCGTCGCCTACGCCAACGGCGTCGAGTACGCCCTGGCCTCCTCGGTGTGGACCAAGGACCACGGCCGGGCCATGCGCATGTCCAAGGCCCTCGACTTCGGCTGTGTGTGGATCAACACCCACATCCCGCTGGTCGCCGAGATGCCCCACGGCGGCTTCAAGAAGTCCGGGTACGGCAAGGACCTCTCGGCCTACGGCTTCGAGGACTACACGCGCATCAAGCACGTGATGACCTCGCTGGGCTGAGGTGTTCCCCGGCGTCCTCAATCGCCGGACGGGCTCTTTTGAGCCCGTCGGCCGTTGAGGACGCGGTCCGGCCGAGGCCGGTTTCGGGAAGTGGGGGCACTTCCCAGCGGTAGCCGGGGGCGGGGCGGGGGAATATCATCGACCGCTGCCCCCCCGCCAGCCTGCGCGAATGCGAGAGAGCCCGTGAAGTCCCTGTCCCGCCGAACCCTGCTGCGCACACTCGGGGCCGGAGCCGGGGCAGCGGCCCTCGCCGGATGCGGAGTGCCGGCCGCGTACGTGGCCCCCGGCGACCGCTCCGCGGACGACCGCTCCGAGCGCGACAAGCGGCTCGTCTTCGCCAACTGGCCGCTCTACATCGACGCCGACGAGGACGACCCGCAGCGGCGCCCCACGCTGGAGGAGTTCGAGAAGCACAGCGGCATCTCGGTGAAGTACACCGAGGAGATCAACGACAACGACGAGTTCTTCGGCAAGATCAGCCCGGCCCTGATGAACCACCAGGACACCGGCCGCGACATCGTCGTCGTCAGCGACTGGATGGCCTCCCGCTACGTCCGGCTCGGCTGGGTCCAGGCGATGGACCGGGCGGCCCAGCCCAACGTCGCCCGGCAGCTCGACCCGCTGCTGCGCGCACCGCACTTCGACCCCGGGCGGCTGCACACCGTGCCCTGGCAGTCCGGCATCACCGGCATCGCCTACAACCGCAAGAAGCTCGGCCGGCAGATCCGGCGCACCTCGGAGCTGTGGCACGACGACCTGCGCGGGCGGGTCACCCTGCTGGCCGGCATGGACGAGGCGTTCTCGCTGCTGATGCAGGGCAACGGCGCGGACGTCACGCGCTGGACCGCCGACGACTTCCACACCATGACCGGGCAGCTGCGCGGCCTCGTCCGCAAGCGGCACATCCGCCGGTTCACCGGCAACGACTACATCAAGGACCTCTCCTCCGGTGACGTCCTGGCCTGCCAGGCGTACTCCGGCGACATCATCCAGCTCCAGGCCGACAACCCGGACATCGAGTTCGTCGTGCCGGAGGAGGGCGCGGAGCTGTGGGCGGAGAGCCTGATGATCCCCGACCTCGCCCGCCACAAGCGCAACGCGGAACGGCTCATCGACCACTACTACCGGCCCGACGTCGCCGCCCGGCTCGCCGCGGCGGTCAACTACGTCTGCCCGGTCCCGGCCGCGCGCGAGGTACTGGCCTCCTCCAAGGACAAGGAGCTCGCCGAGCTCGCGGAGAACCCGCTGATCTTCCCCAGCGAGGACATGCGGGCGCGGCTCGCCACCGCCCGCGACATGACCGCCAAGGAGCGGCCGGGCTTCGCCAAGGAGTGGAACGAGATCGTCGGACTGTGAGCCCGCTCCGGCCTCATGCCGGGAGGCCTCATGCCGGGAGGAGCGAGCGCAGGGTGGCGATGCGGTTGGTGGTGATCGAGTCGACGCCCGCGCGCAGCAACCGGCGCATGGTGCGGCGGGTGTCGGCCGTCCAGGCCGAGACGAGCAGACCGTCGGCGTGGTGGCGCGCGACCAGCTCCGGGCTCACCAGGCCGAAGCGGTAGTTGAGCCAGTGCGGCCGCACCTGGGCGAGCAGGGACGGCCGGGGCGGGGCGAGCGTGGTCCAGGTGAGGGCGATCTCCGCGCCCGGGTCCGCGCGGCGCACGTTCAGCATGGCGGCCGGGCCACCGCAGTAGTACGCGCGCTCCGCCGCCCCGCTCGCACGGACCTCGGCGACCGCGGCAGCGGCGGCCGAGGGGTCCGGCAGGTCGATGAACAGCCGCCCCGCCGCCGGCGCCCGGGCGATCTCCGCGAGAGCCTCCGCCAGCGTCGGTGCCCCGCCCGCGGTCATGGCGCGCAGCTCCGCGGCCGTCAGCGCGGCCAGGGCCACCTCCCGGCCCCACAGCCGCCCCAGCGACGCGTCGTGCAGCAGCACGGGCACGCCGTCGCCGGTCAGCCGGACGTCGATCTCCACCGCGCCCGCCCCCGCCCGCAGCGCCGAGCGGATCGAGGGCAGGGTGTTCTCGCGGTGGACGTAGGGGTCGCCGCGATGGGCGACGGCGGTGAAGGCGGTGACCATGGGCACATTGTGGCCCGAACGCCCGGGCCGGTCGGTCAGTCCCGCCAACTCGCGGTGTAGGTGTCGATCTCCGTGCGGAGCCGGGCCTTGCCCGCCTCGTCCATGAACGACGCCTCCACGGCGTTCCTGGCGAGGCCGGCCACGCCCCGCGCATCGAGGTCCAGGAGGCGCGCGGCGACCGCGTACTCGCTGTTGAGGTCGGTGCCGAACATGGGCGGGTCGTCGCTGTTGATGGTCACCAGCACGCCCGCGGCGACCATCTCCTTGAGCGGGTGCTGTTCCAGGTCGGCCACGGCACGGGTGGCGAGGTTGGAGGTCGGGCAGACCTCCAGCGGGATGCGGTGCTCGGCCAGGTGGGCCAGCAGCGCCGGGTCCTGGGTGGCGCTGGTGCCGTGGCCGATGCGCTCGGCGCGCAGCGCGACCAGGGCGTCCCAGATGGTCTGCGGGCCCGTGGTCTCCCCGGCGTGCGGCACGCTGCGCAGGCCGGCGGCGATGGCCCGGTCGAAGTAGGGCTTGAACTGCCCGCGGGGCACCCCGATCTCGGGGCCGCCCAGGCCGAAGGAGACCAGGCCCTCGGGCTGGAGCTCGCAGGCGATCCGAGCCGTCTCCTCGGCCGCCGCCAGACCGGCCTCGCCCGGGATGTCGAAGCACCAGCGCAGCACCACGCCCAGCTCCGACTCCGCCGCCTTGCGGGCGTCCTCGATGGCCTCGACGAACGCGGCGTCCGGGATGCCGCGCCGGGTGGAGCTGTAGGGGGTGACGGTCAGCTCGGCGTAGCGGATGTTCTGCCGGGCCATGTCGCGGGCGACCTCGTACGTCAGCAGGCGCACGTCCTCGGCGTCGCGGATGAGGTCGACCACGGAGAGGTAGACCTCGATGAAGTGGGCGAAGTCCCGGAAGCTGAAGAAGTCGGCGAGCGCCTCGGGATCGGTGGGCACGGGCGAGTCGGGGTGCCGGGCTGCGAGCTCGGCGACGATGCGGGGGGAGGCGGAGCCGACGTGGTGCACGTGCAGCTCCGCCTTGGGCAGCCCTGCGATGAACGGGTCGAGTGCGGACATGCGGGCCTCCATGGCTGCTCGGGCCGCTCGGTCACGGCGTGCCGATCATCGTATGCGCGGTGGGAGTCGGCGCCGTGCCCAGGCCTTAGCATGACGGGGTACCGACTGGGGAGGGCCATGTCCGACAAGGACGACGCGCAGCCGGAGCCGCAGGACCGGAATCCTTGGGCTCCGCCGGAGCGGCGCGTGCCGCTCGACAAGCCCGGCACCGAGCAGGTGCCGTCCGTGCCGCACTGCGCGCAGCCCGGTCCCGGACCGGCCGCGGGCATGCCGGCCCCGCCGCCGGCGCCCTCGCCCCCTTTCGTCCCCGGCGCCCCGCTGGACGCCGCGATCCCGCCCATACCTCCGGCGCCGACCGGCCCGGGCACTCCCAGCGCGTACCCGGCCGGCCCCTACGCCTACGGACAGCCCGGCCCCTACCCGCAGCAGCCGTACGGTCCCGGCGCCGCACCCGGCGCGTACGCCCAGGACCCGTACGGGCAGGCGCCCTACGGGCAGACCGGCTACGGAACCGCCGCCTACGGCTATCCGGTGGCCGGCTACGGCCAGGGCTGGCCGGCCCCTGCCGGGGCGATACCCGACAACAGCCTGGGCGTGGCCGCCCTGGTGCTCGGCATCGTGGGCACCGTCCTCTCGCCGAGCATCATCTTCGGCGTCATTCTCGGAATCCTCGCGATCGTCTTCGGTGCGATGGGGCGGAGCAAGGCGGCCACGGGCGAGGCGAACAACGGCGGCCAGGCGCTGGCCGGGCTGATCCTCGGCGGGGTGGCGCTCCTCGCCACGGCTCTGTTGCTCGTCCTCTACATCAGCGTGGGCGGGAGCGCCGACACCGGCCAGGACGAGGATCCGGAAGAAGCCACCTACGGCGCCTATATGCCCGAGCCGCCCGCCCCCGCGCCGTTCGAGGCGGCCGCCAGGCGCTGACGCGCCTCCATCAGCGCGAAGCCCAGCAGGTTCAGCCCGCGCCAGCGGGCCGGGTCCGGTGCCCGCTCGTCGTCGGCGGCCAGGCCTATGCCCCACACCCGGTCCAGCGGGCTGGCCTCCACCAGCACCCGGGCGCCCGTGCCGAGCAGATACGCGCCCAGCTCCGGATGCTGTCCGAATTTGTGGACGCTGCCCTCGACGACCAGCTCGAAGCGGTGCCTGCGCCACTCCTCCTCGTCGAAGCCGCGTACGGAACGGCCCGCGTCCTTCGCCTGCTTGGGGTGGCCCGCCCCGACCGCCCGCGCCTGCGCCTCGGCGTCGCCGAAGAGCCGCGCTTTGCCCGCCATCATCCAGTGCTCGGCTGTGGCGTAGACCGTGCCGTCCACCGTGAACGGCGCGGGCCACCACTGGCTGAAGCAGCCGGGCCCCACGCTGCCGTCCCGGCGCGGCCGGTGGCCCCAGAAGTACAGATACTTCACCCGCTCGCCCCCGGCGGCGGCAGTCGCCAGCTCCGTCACCGAACGCGGCCCGTCCGCGGTGACCGCCCGGGTGTCGATGCCTCTTGTACCCATGTCCTTCGCCCCCCGTTCCGTCATGCCCGCATTCTGGCAGCGGCCACTGACAGTGCTTCCGCCCGGCCCTCAGGCCCCGCCGCGCCATGCACCGAATCCGTCGCCTGACCAAATATCGGCGACGGAATCCCTTGTAGCCCAGGGGGTGTTCTGCCAGGATCGGCAACCATTCCGGATGGAGCAACGCCTTTCCACGGGTGCGCGGTCGGCGGAGGAGTGTGCGCGATGGAGCAAGGCCTGGATGCGACCGAGGAGTTCGCGCAGGCCACCTCCTGCGAGGCGGCTCCAGGACGCCGACAAAGCCTGACATTGCGGGCAATGCGACGTCGTCGGCCGCGCGTGGCACGGCCCGCAGCAGGCCACACGCCGCTGTATGTCAATGTTGTCTGCTCTCCGTTCCCCCCGAACCCCCTGGAACCAGACCCATGACGGCAACCGCCACGACCGGCACCGACGTCCGCCTCACCGGCCTCAGCAAGAGCTACGGCGCCTTCACCGCCGTGCACCCGCTCGACCTGTCCATCCCCGCGGGCTCCTTCTTCGCCCTGCTCGGCGCCTCCGGATGCGGCAAGACCACCACCCTGCGCATGATCGCCGGCCTGGAGGACCCCACCACCGGCACCGTGCGGCTCGCGGGCAAGGACGTCACCGGTCTCGCCCCGTACAAGCGGCCCGTCAACACCGTCTTCCAGAGCTATGCGCTCTTCCCCCACCTGGACATCTACGAGAACGTCGCCTTCGGGCTGCGCCGCCGCGGCGTTAAGTCCGTCAAGAAACAGGTCGGCGAGATGCTCGACCTCGTTCAGCTCGGCGACTTCGCGCGCCGCAGGCCCCAGCAGCTCTCCGGCGGTCAGCAGCAGCGCGTCGCCGTGGCCCGCGCGCTGATCAACCACCCGCAGGTGCTGCTCCTCGACGAGCCGCTCGGCGCCCTCGACCTCAAGCTGCGCCGCCAGATGCAGCTCGAGCTCAAGCGCATCCAGACGGAGGTCGGCATCACCTTCATCCACGTCACCCACGACCAGGAGGAGGCCATGACCATGGCCGACACGGTCGCGGTCATGAACGGCGGCCGGGTCGAACAGCTGGGAGCGCCCGCGGACCTCTACGAGACCCCCCGCACCACCTTCGTCGCCAACTTCCTCGGCACCTCCAACCTCATCACCGCCGATGTCCTCGGCACCGCGGGCGACGACATCCTTCTACGGGCCTGCGATACCAAACTCACTCTTCCGGCGACACGATGTACAGCCACCGCCCGCACGGGCGAGAAGCTCCTGGTCGGCATACGGCCCGAGAAGGTCGCTCTGACGCATGCCGACGACGCCGGCTCCGTCCCCGACGGCCGCAACCGCGTCCGCGGCCGCATAGCCCAGTCCAGCTTCACCGGCGTCTCCACCCAGTACCTCGTCGACAGCCCGGTCGCCGCCGGCCTCTGCGTGTACGAGCAGAACATCGAGCGTGACTCCCGCCTCGCCCCCGGCGCCGAGGTCGTCCTGCACTGGAACCCCGGCCACAGTTTCGGCCTGGACGCCGCGCAGAACATCGAGGCCGGCACGGACGTCGACCGCGCCGAGGCGGGAGAAGGCACGTGAGCGACGCACGTGAGGCCACCGGGCCGCAGAAGACACCGAAAGCCACGCCTCTGCGCCTCGCGGGCGGAGAAGCGAACGGAAAGAAGGGGATGACGACTTCTGCTCTCGCCGAACAGTCCCCGGCCCCCGACGCTCCCCACCCCGCCGCCCGCCGCACCAAGCGCGTGCCCTACTGGCTGCTGCTCCCCGGCATCCTCTGGCTGCTCGTCTTCTTCGCCGCGCCCCTCGTCTACCAGGCGTCGACCTCGGTACAGACGGGCTCGCTGGAAGAAGGCTTCGAGGTCACCTGGCACGTCGCCACCTACTGGGACGCCCTGAGCGAGTACTACCCCCAGTTCCTGCGCTCGGTCGCCTACGCCACCACCGCCACCGCGCTGTGCCTGATCCTGGGCTACCCGCTGGCGTACCTCATCGCCTTCAGGGCCGGCCGCTGGCGCAATGTCCTGATGGTCCTCGTCATCGCGCCGTTCTTCACCAGCTTCCTGATCCGCACCCTCGCCTGGAAGACGATCCTCTCCGACGGCGGCCCCGTCGTCTCCGCCCTGGACTCCCTGCACGTCCTCGCCCTCACCGACGTGCTCGGCGTCACCGAGGGCCACCGCGTGCTCGCCACACCGCTCGCCGTCGTCTGCGGGCTGACCTACAACTTCCTGCCCTTCATGATCCTTCCGCTGTACACCTCGCTCGAGCGCATCGACGGCCGCCTCCACGAAGCCGCCGGCGACCTCTACGCCCGGCCCGTCACCACTTTCCGCAAGGTGACCCTGCCGCTGTCCATGCCCGGTGTCGTCGCCGGCACGCTGCTGACCTTCATCCCCGCGACCGGCGACTACATCAACGCCGAACTGCTCGGCTCCACCGACCAGAAGATGATCGGCAACGTCATCCAGTCCCAGTTCCTGCGCGTCCTGGACTACCCGGCCGCCGCCGCCCTGTCCTTCATCCTCATGGCCGCCATCCTGGCCATGGTCACGCTCTACATCCGCAAGTCCGGGACGGAGGACCTGGTCTGATGGCCCTCTTCCCCCGAGCCGTGCGCGCCCTGCGCCGCAACTTCGCGGTCATCGCCGGACTGTGCACCCTGGCGTACCTCGTCCTGCCCAACGTCATCGTGACGGTGTTCTCGTTCAACAAGCCCAACGGCCGCTTCAACTACGAGTGGCAGCGCTTCTCCACGGACGCCTGGACCGACCCCTGCGGCGTCGCCGACCTGTGCGGCTCGCTCTCGCTGAGCCTGCGGATCGCGCTCTGGGCGACCATCGGCGCCACCGCCCTGGGCACGATGATCGCGTTCGCGCTCGCCCGCTACCGCTTCCGGGCCCGCTCCTCCGTCAGCACACTGATCTTCCTGCCGATGGCCATGCCCGAGGTCGTCATGGCCGCGTCGCTGGCCACCCTCTTCCTCAACATGGGCGTCACCTTCGGCTTCTGGACCATCCTCATCGCCCACATCACGTTCTGCCTGAGCTTCGTGGTCACCGCCGTCAAGGCGCGCGTGATGAGCATGGACCCCCGCCTCGAACAGGCCGCCCAGGACCTCTACGCCACTCCGCTGCAGACCTTCCTGAAGGTCACCCTCCCCATCGCCGCCCCCGGCATCGCCGCGGGCGCCCTGCTCTCCTTCGCGCTGTCCTTCGACGACTTCATCATCACGAACTTCAACTCCGGTTCGACCGTGACCTTCCCCATGTACGTCTGGGGATCCGCACAACGGGGCACTCCTGTACAGATCAATGTCATCGGAACGGCGATGTTCGCCATCGCCGTGCTGTGCGTCCTTGTCGGTCAACTGGCCGGGAGACGCCGAAAAAGGAGCTGAGAACCATGGCCACCGGTGCCATGAACCCTGCTGAAGCACTTTCCGACGCCACCCCCCGTCCCTACTGGCTCGACGATCCCGCCCGGCCCCAGGCGCTGTCCGCCCTGGTCGGCGACGAGTACTGCGACCTGCTCGTCGTCGGCGGCGGCTACACAGGCCTGTGGACCGCGCTCAACGCCAAGGAGCGCGACCCCGGCCGGGACGTCGTCCTGATCGAGGGCCAGGAGGCCGGCTGGGCCGCCTCCGGCCGCAACGGCGGCTTCTGCGCCGCCTCCCTCACCCACGGCTGGGCCAACGGCCGCTCCCGGTGGCCTGCCGAGCTCACCACCCTGGAGGAGCTCGGCCGGCGCAACCTCGACGACATGGAGGCCGCCCTCGCCCGCCACGGCATCGACTGCGACTTCGAGCGCACCGGAGAGATCGACGTCGCCACCGCACCCCACCAGGTCAACGAGCTCAAGGAGGCCGCCGAGGAGGCCGCGTCCCTCGGCGTCGGCGGCCACGAGTTCCTCGACCGGGACGCCGTGCGCGCCGAGGTCGACTCGCCGACCTTCCTCGCCGGCCTGTGGAACCGCCGTGGCGTGGCCATGCTGCACCCCGCCAGGCTCGCCTGGGGCCTCAAACGCGCCTGCCTCGCCCAGGGCGTACGGATATACGAGCACACCCCCGGCACCGAACTCTCCTCCCGCAGCGCCGGCGTGGCCGTGCGCACCCCCTACGGCCGCGTCTTCGCCCGCCACGCCGCGCTCGGCACCAACGCCTTCCCCTCGCTCGTCAAGCGCCTGCGCCCCTACATCGCCCCCGTCTACGACTACGCCCTGATGACCGAGCCCCTGACAGCGGAGCAGCTCTCCTCCATCGGCTGGCGGCGGCGGCAGGGGCTGAGCGACAGCGCCAACCACTTCCACTACTTCCGGCTGACCGCCGACCACCGCGTCCTGTGGGGCGGTTACGACATCGTCTACCGCTACGGGGGCGGGGTCCGGGCCGAGTACGACCACCACCCGGCCACCTACCGGCGCCTGGCCGAGCACTTCTTCCGCTGCTTCCCCCAGCTGGAGGGCGTGCGCTTCTCCCACACCTGGGGCGGCGCCATCGACACCTGCTCCCGCTTCTCCGCCTTCTTCGGCACCGCGCACGGCGGCCGTGTCGCCTACGCCATGGGCTTCACCGGGCTCGGCGTCGGCGCGACCCGCTTCGGCGCCGACGTCATGCTCGACCTGCTCGCGGGGGAGCGCACCGAACGCACGGAGCTGGAGATGGTCCGCAGCAAGCCGCTGCCCTTCCCGCCCGAGCCGGTGCGCTCGGTGGGCATCGGCATCACCCAGTGGGCCATGACCCGCGCCGACGAGAACGGCGGCCGCCGCAACCTCTGGCTCAAGGCCATGGACAAGGCCGGCCTCGGCTTCGACAGCTGACGGCCGTCACTCCCCCCGTATGACACCAGCCGCCGAAACGGCGTAATGATTCGCCGTTGGCGGCCTCTCAACCGTCAAACGCACAACGGACGACACGGGCGGAGGCATTTCCATGAGCGACGGCACGGGGGCGAGGAGCGCGGTGGACTGGCTGGCGGCCGCCGCGCCGGACCCTGGCACCTGCCGGTGGGAGTGGGAGCGCAACCCCTCGGGGTCACGCTGCTGCCCGCCGGCAGGCTCTGGGACGCCGTGATCTGGGACGGGCGGGCCCTCGGCTGTGACGAGCGGTGACACGGGCCACGCAGCACAGCAGCAGCCCGGCCAGGCACCAGGCGCCCAGCACGTCCAGCGGCCAGTGATAGCCGCGCCGGACCAGCCCGGCGCCGACCCCCGCGACGAGGAGCCCGCAGGCCACGGCCGCGGGCCGGGAGCGGGGCAGGAGCAGCAGCACGGCCGCCCCGTACGCCACGGCGGCCGTGGCCGCGTGACCGGAGGGGAAGAAGCCGTCGTGCGCCCCCGCCGCCATGGCGGGCGGCCCGGGCCGGGCGATCCACGCCTTCAGCGGCACGATCAGCGCGGGCACCGCGGCCATCGCCACGGCCGCCGCGAGCGGCGGCAGCCACCGGCGCGGCGCCCGGGAGCGCAGCGCCGACCAGAGCGCGGCCGCGCCCAGCACGGGCAGGGCCACGGCCGTGTTGCCGAGGTCGGCGAGGAGTTCGGCGGCGGCGGAGGGGAGCGCACCGCAGGCGGCGGCCGCACGGCCGAGGCGCTCGTCGAGCACGCGCAGCGGCCCGTGCGCGGTGATCTGCCAGGTGAGGACGGCGAACAGCAGCGCGGCGGACGCCGGGAGGAGAGCCGCCCGGAGGCGGACAGTCGGCGGCCCCGGAACAGGGGGGGTAGTTCCGGGGCCGCCGCGCCGGCCGGCGTGCCGCACGTCCCGGGGGGTATGGGGCGGGCGGCCGTCCGATCGGTGAGGATGTCCGGAGCCGAGGGCTCCAGGGGTGTGCGCGAAGGCACGACCGGGTCGGCACTGGGGAAGTACCGGCACGGCGTCGTCCGCAGTCCCCTGCGGACGGGGTGTTTCATTCATCTGCAGAAACCGTACGGCAGGCAAGACGGCTCCGATAGTCGGATCACCCGTCCACCACCCGCCCCGCACAGGTTCTTCACTCGGTTACGGGCAGGCGAACGCGGTGACGACCGCCAGGAGACCGCTACAGCCGGGAGAACGCCGCCTCGATGATGTCGAGGCCCTCGTTCAGCAGGTCCTCGCCGATGACCAGCGGCGGCAGGAAGCGCAGGACGTTGCCGTACGTACCGCAGGTGAGCACCAGCAGGCCCTCGGCGTGGCAGGCCTTGGCGAGCGCGCCCGCGGCCGCAGCGTTCGGGGTCTTGGTGCCGGGCTCCACCAGCTCGATCGCGATCATCCCGCCACGGCCGCGGATGTCACCGATGATGGCGCCGTTGTCGAGCTTGCCCTGCATCTCGGCGAGGCGGCCCTTCATGATCTCCTCGATGCGCTTGGCCTTCGCGTTGAGGTCCAGCTCGCGCATGGTCTCGATCGCACCGAGGGCGGCGGCGCAGGCCACCGGGTTGCCACCGTAGGTACCGCCCAGACCGCCGGCGTGCGGCGCGTCCATGATCTCCGCGCGGCCCGTGACGGCGGCGAGCGGCATACCGCCCGCGATGCCCTTGGCGGTGGTGATCAGGTCCGGGACGATGCCCTCGTCCTCGCACGCGAACCACTGGCCGGTGCGGCAGAAGCCGGACTGGATCTCGTCCGCGACGAAGACGATGCCGTTGTCCTTGGCGAACTCCGCGATGCGCGGCAGGAAGCCCTTGGCCGGCTCGATGAAGCCGCCCTCGCCGAGGACCGGCTCGATGATGATCGCCGCGACGTTCTCGGCACCGACCTGCTTGGTGATCTGGTCGATGGCCTGGGCGGCGGCCTCGGGGCCGCAGTTCTCCGGGCCGGTCGGCCAGCGGTAGCCGTACGCCACCGGCACGCGGTAGACCTCGGGCGCGAACGGGCCGAAGCCGTGCTTGTACGGCATGTTCTTGGCGGTGAGCGCCATCGTCAGGTTGGTGCGGCCGTGGTAGCCGTGGTCGAAGACGACGACCGCCTGGCGCTTGGTGTACGCACGGGCGATCTTGACCGCGTTCTCCACGGCCTCGGCGCCCGAGTTGAACAGCGCGGACTTCTTGGCGTGGTCGCCCGGGGTCAGCTCGGCGAGCTGCTCGCAGACCTCGACGTAGCCCTCGTACGGGGTCACCATGAAACAGGTGTGGGTGAAGTCGGCGAGCTGCGCGGTCGCACGGCGCACGACGGCCTCGGCGCTGGCGCCGACCGAAGTCACCGCGATGCCCGAACCGAAGTCGATCAGCGAGTTGCCGTCGACGTCCTCGATGACACCGCCACCCGCGCGCGTGGTGAAGACGGGCAGCACGGAGCCCACACCGCCGGCCACGACGGCGGTACGGCGGGCCTGCAGCTCCTGCGACTTCGGGCCGGGGATGGCGGTGACGACGCGGCGCTCCTGCGGAATCGCGCTCATGAGGGCTCCTGGGGGTGATTCGGACGCATCCGGGGTCTTTCCCCGCAGGCTAGGTGCGGGGGGTTGGGTCCGGCATGCGCCGTTCGGTAGTGGTCAGGGCGTGTCGTTGTCCGTGGCGGACAGACGGGCGTGGCACCCCGGCCAGGCCGGAAACACCGGAACTGTCGGTGCCGGGCACTAGATTGAGCTCCGGCACGCCTGTCACGGGCCTGGCTGGTCAGGGGGTACAAGGGGTCGATGGACACCGAAGGCACGTACGACGCGCGCGGCACCCGCGCCCACCCGGTGCCCCGGCCGGCCCGCCCGCCCCTGGTGCCACCGGCGGCTCCGCCCCCTCCCGCGTACGCCCCGGCCGCCCGCCCGGCGGTCGTGGAGTGGCTGAACGCGCCGCGCCGGCCGGCCGGGCCCGGCATCTTCCGGCACGGCCATGTGCCGCCGCCGCCCCTGGGCCCCGACCGGGTCCCCGACCGCGCGCTGCTGTCCGGTGCGGTGATCTCCCTGCTGTCCGGGATGCTGCTCTGGACGCTCCTGTGGAACGGCTACATCCCTTACTGGCGCGTGCCGATGAAGCTGGTCACCCCGGCCGAGTGGTGGCACGCGGGCGCGATGGGCGGCCCGGCGACGATGGACGCCGTCGAGGCCACCGTCGTCTACCGCGCCGTGCTGGCCGCCCTGCTGATCTACGGCTTCGGCCGGCTGGGGAACTGGCCCGAGGTGCTCAGGCGCTTCGTCAGCGACCGCCCGCAGCCCTCCCGCGCCGTCGCCGCCGCGCTCCTCGCCGGCCTGACGCAGCTGCTCACCTGGAAGGGCACGCTGCCCGTCGTCGAACCGGTCCTGGTCCTGACGCCCGCGGACTGGCTGCAGGGCGGCGGCGACCCCTACCTGGCCGCGCTGGTGGTCTACGTCCTGTACGCGCTGATCACGGTGGCCCTCCTGTGGCCCTTCGCCAGGCTCGGTGACTGGACCGGCCTCGTCCGTCCCCGCCGGGCCGAGGAACCGCGCCCGCCCGCAGGCCCTCCGGCCGGCCCTGCCGCTTCTCCCGCGGACTGGCCCGAGCTCCGGGCGGCAGGGCAGACGGAGGCCGCCGACCGGCTCGCCGCCGACCTGAGCGCCGGACGGATGAACGATGTCGACTGCGTCCGTATCCGCCACACCTGGGCCTCGGCACAAGCGGAACCCCACCGGCTCGCCTCCTTCAGGGACACCGTCCTGCGCCACGGCGGAGCCTCCTGGGCGCACCCCTCCGGCGACCGGGACCTGCCGGAGCGCACGGCGACCCACGACCTGCTCGCCGGGCAGGTCCGCATCGGCCGCAGCGCGGACCACGCCCGCAACCCCTACGCGCGCCGCGGCTGCGGGGTCGCCCTGGAGCCCGCCCTCCTCGGCACCTCGCTGCTGGCGGTCGGCCCTCCGGGCGCCGGCAAGACCCGCCGCCTGATCAGGCCCGTCGTCGAGAGCCTCGCCCTCCAGGCGCTCGCCGGGCAGTGCGGCGTCATCGTCGTCTGCGCCGCCGGAACGCCGCTCGGCCCCGACGAGGCGTACGACGTCGTGGTCAAGCCCGGCGACAGCACGTCCCTCCACGACCTCGACCTGTACGGCGGGAGCACTGACCCCGACGAGGCCGCCGCCTTCCTCGCGGAGGGCCTCGTCGGCGACCTCGACACCGTCGACACCCGCCGCGCCGCCACCGCGCTGGCCCAGCTGCTCGGCCCGTACCACGCCGCCCACGGACGCTTCCCGGCCGTGCCCGAGCTGTACGAGCTCCTCAGCGGCACGCCGTCGGTCCTGGCGGCGCTGCGCGAACGGCTCGACGAGGGCGGTCACCACGCGATGCGGCGTGAGCTGGAGGCCCGGTTGCGCCAGGGCGGATCCGCGTCCGACCCCTGCCCGGCCCTCGCCGACCGGGTCGCCCTCCTCGACCGGCCGGCCTTCGCCGACTTCTTCGCCATCGGGACCACGACGCGGCCCTTCTCCCTGCGCTCCGTGCAGCACCACCCGCTGCGGGTCCGCGTCGACCTGCCCGAACGCGGCCACGCGGAGGCGTCCCGGCTGCTGGCCCGGCTGATCCTGGCCCAGTTCACGGCGATGGCCACCGCCCGCGGCGACCGGTCCCTGTTCACATGCCTGGTTCTCGACGACGCCACCGGCACCCTCACCACCGAGACCGTCCGCGGCATCCAGCGCCTGCGGTCCGCCAACGCCGGAGTGGTGCTCGGCCTGCGGACCGTCGACGACGTGTCCGAGAGCCTGCACATCGCGCTGCTCAGCGCCGTCGGCTGCCACATGGCCTTCTCCGGTGTCACCACCTGGGACGGCCGGCGGTTCGCCGAGGCGTGGGGCACCGAATGGGTGGAGACCAGGGAGGTGGCCCAGCACGCGGTCTTCGCCGACCAGCCGCTGACCCGGGCCGTCCACGCCCTGCGCAAGCTCGTCACCGGCCAGGCGGTGACGAGGGACGCGGTGACCGTACGGAAGGTGGAGCGCGAGCGGTGGTCGGCGTCGGAGCTGGCGCACCAGGTGCCCGCCGGGCACGCCGTGCTGTCCCTGACAACGGTCCGCGGCGAGCACGTGCCCCCGCTGCTGGTGGATCTGCGCCAGGGAACCGGACGGGGCGAAGTGGGCCCCGGGACCCTGCCGCCCTGGCAGAATTGAGGGGAGCCGTTCATACGGGACGGTGAAATTCCCTTCCCGTCGAAAGTCCGCGTCCCCATGCCGCTCACGCTTGCCTCGCTCGTCCAGCACTCGGCGCTGAAGCTCACCGTGCTCGCGGGTGGGGACCGGCTGGAGACCCCCGTCCGCTGGGCCCACGTCAGCGAGCTGGCCGACCCCGTGCCGTGGATGGACGGCGGGGAGCTCCTCCTGATCACGGCCATGAAGATCGACGCCGAGGACCGGGAGACGATGCGCCGGTACGTCCGGCGGCTGGTCCGCGCCGGCGTCGTCGGGCTCGGCTTCGCCGTCGGCGTCAACTACGAGCAGGTGCCCCCGGCGCTCGTCGAAGCGGCGGAGGAGGAGGGGCTGCCCCTGCTGGAGGTGCCGCGCCGCACCCCCTTCCTCGCCATCACCAAGGCCGTCTCCGCGGCCATCGCCGCCGACCAGTACCGCGCGGTGACCGCCGGCTTCGAGGCCCAGCGCGAGCTGACCCGGGCAGCGCTCGCCCCGGAGGGCCCGGCCGCGCTGATCGCCCGGCTGGCCGCGCACCTGGGCGGGTGGGCCGCGCTGTACGACGCCTCGGGCGCCGTCGTCGCCGCCGCACCCGACTGGGCGGCACGCCGGGCGGCCCGGCTGGGCGCCGATGTCGAGCGGCTGCGGGAGCGGCCCGCGCCCGCCAGCGCGGTCGTCGGCTCGGATGCCGCCGACGAGGGCGGCGACCGCGTGGAACTGCAGTCCCTGGGCACCGGCCGCCGCACCCGTGGCGTGCTCGCCGTCGGCACGGACGCCCCGCTGGGCACCGCCGAGCGCTACGCCGTGCACTCCGCGATCGCGCTGCTCACCCTCACCACCGAGCGCTCGCGAGCCCTGCAGGACGCCGAACAGCGGCTCGGCGCGGCAGTGCTGCGCATGCTCCTGGCGGGCGAGCCGGACCACGCGCGGGCGGTGGCGGGCGAGCTGTACGGAGCGCTGCTGGACGCGCCGTTCCGGATGGTGGTCGCGGAGGCCGTCGAGGGCACCGGCGAGGAGGGGCGGACCCAGGACGCGGCGGACCCGCTGGGCGCCCTGGCGGACGCGGTGGAGACCGCCGCGAGCCGGGTGGCGGAGCCGGTGCTGGTGGTTCCGGAGGGTGAACGGATCCTCCTCCTCGTGCCCGACGGCGGCGCGGCCGTGGGGGCGTGCGTCGCGTACGCCCGTGCGCTCGAGGCCCGCAGGGCCGCCGCGTCCCGCCAGCGGGACCGCGGCGCCGCCGCCGGGCCGGACGGTGGCGGGGCGGCCCTCGGGCTGTCCGCCCCGACCGGCCCCTCGGGCGCCGCGGCCGCCTTCCGCCAGGCGGAGCAGGCCCTGGCCGTCGGGCGCCGCCGCGGCCGCGCCCTCGTCGAGCACGAGGAGGTGGCCGCCGGCTCGGTCGTGCCCCTGCTGGCCGACGACGCCGTGCGGGCCTTCGCCGACGGGATGCTGCGTGCGCTGTACGACCATGACGCGACCGGACGCGGCGACCTGGTCGCCTCGCTGCGGGCGTGGCTGTCGCGGCACGGGCAGTGGGACGCGGCCGCGGCCGATCTCGGCGTGCACCGGCATACGCTGCGCTACCGGATGCGGCGGGTCGAGGAGATCCTGGGGCGTTCTCTGGACGACCCGGACGCCCGGATGGAGCTGTGGCTGGCCCTGAAGGCGACGTCGGGCCCGCCGGCGTAGAGCGCGGCGGGATGTGCCCCTGCCCCGCCCTTTCACCGTTTCTTGTCCTCAAACGCCGGACGGGCTGGATATGAGGACCGGGGGCCGGGGATGGAGCCCCGGTTGCCTTCACGCCATAGCGGTGCACCCGCACCGCCCCGTGCTCCATCACGGACAAGCAGTGGAAGGCGGCCCCCCACCTACCGTGGGGGAGCCAATATCCACACCCCCACCTGGGAAGGGCCGATTGTGACTGCTCCCCACGCGTTCTGGCTGGCCGGCCGCGAGGCCACCGGCGAGGAGACCTTCGACGTCACGAACTCCTGGGACGGTCGTCTCGTCGGCACCGTGAGCGTGCCCACCGAGGCGCAGGTCGAGGAGGCCGTGGCGGCCGCGCACGCCGTGCGGGACGAGTTCGCGGCGACGCCCGCGCACGTCCGTACCGCCGCCCTCGACCACGTCGCCAAGCGGCTCACCGAGCGCACCGAGGAGATCGCCCAGCTGATCTCCGCCGAGAACGGCAAGCCCATCAAGTGGGCGCGCGGCGAGGTCGGCCGTGCCGTCTCCGTCTTCCGCTGGGCCGCCGAGGAGGCGCGCCGCTTCAACGCCGGTGACGCCCAGCGCCTGGACACCGACGCCGGTGGCACCGGCCGCCTCGCGCTGACGCGCCGCTTCCCGCGCGGCACCGTGCTCGGCATCGCGCCCTTCAACTTCCCGCTCAACCTGAGCGCGCACAAGGTCGCCCCGGCCATCGCCGTCGGCGCCCCGATCATCCTCAAGCCCGCACCGGCGACCCCGATCTCCTCGCTCGTCCTCGGCGAGATCCTCGCCGAGACGGACCTGCCGGCGGGCTCCTGGAGCGTCCTGCCCGTGCCCAACGACCGGATGCCCGCCCTCGTGCAGGACGAGCGCCTGCCGGTCATCTCCTTCACCGGCTCCGGCCCGGTCGGCTGGTCGATCCTCGACTCCGCGCCGCGCAAGCACGTCACCCTGGAGCTCGGCGGCAACGGCGCGGCCGTCGTCCTCGCCGACTGGTCCTCCGAGGAGGACCTGGACTGGGCGGCGCAGCGCATCGCCACCTTCTCCAACTACCAGGGCGGCCAGTCCTGCATCTCCGTGCAGCGCGTCATCGCCGACGCCTCGCTGTACGAGCGGCTGGTCCCCAAGGTCGTCGCCGCCGTCGAGGCGCAGGTCACCGGTGACCCCTCCGACGCCGCGACCGACGTCGGCCCGCTGGTCAGCGAGGACGCCGCCAAGCGCGTCGAGTCCTGGGTGGACGAGGCCGTCGCCGCGGGTGCGAAGCTGCTCGCCGGCGGCAAGCGCGAGGGCGCCACGTACGCCCCGACCGTGCTCGCGGACGTGCCGGCCGGCGTGACCATCGCCTGCGAGGAGGTCTTCGGCCCGGTCCTGACCCTCACCAGTGCGGAGGGCGAGGACGCGGCGTTCGCGGCGGTCAACGACTCGCCGTACGGCCTGCAGGCGGGCGTGTTCACGCACGACCTGCAGACCGCCTTCCGCGCACACCGCGCGCTGGAGACCGGCGGCGTGATCATCGGGGATGTCCCCTCGTACCGCGCGGACCAGATGCCCTACGGCGGCGCCAAGCAGTCCGGCGTGGGCCGTGAGGGCGTGCGCTACGCGATGGACGACTACACCTATGAGCGGGTGCTCGTCCTGACCGGCCTGGCCCTCTGAGGCCGAGCCTCACCGCACAGCACGGCGAAGCGCTCCGCAGACGGCTCGGCCCGTTTGAGGAGCGCTTCGCCGTACCCGGGGAGGCGAAGACGCGTCGGCGGTGTGGTGTCCGGGCCCGGAATTGGGTACATAGATACGGACGAGTAGCACCGGTCGGTAGCCGACCGGGACGGCCCCGACTCACGCGGCGAGGTGCCAGATGACCGCACCATCCGTACGACCGGTCTCCGAGCGCGAGGCGCGCCAGGTCGCCGAAGCGGCCCGGGAGCAGGGATGGCAGAAGCCCAGCTTCGCCAAGGAACTCTTCCTCGGCCGGTTCCGCCTCGACCTGCTGCACCCGCATCCCACCCCCGCGCCGGACGACGTCAGGCGCGGCGAGGAGTTCCTCGGCACACTGCGCGACTTCTGCGAGACGCGGATCGACGGCGCCCGCATCGAGCGCGAGGCGAAGATCCCGGACGAGACGGTGAACGGGCTCAAGGAGCTCGGGGCCTTCGGCATGAAGATCGACGTCAAGTACGGGGGCCTCGGCCTCACCCAGGTCTACTACAACAGGGCCCTCTCCCTGGTGGGCTCCGCCAGCCCCGTCGTCGGCGCGCTGCTCTCCGCCCATCAGTCCATCGGCGTACCCCAGCCGCTCAAACTCTTCGGCACCCAGGAGCAGAAGGAGAAGTTCCTGCCGCGCTGCGCGCGCACGGACATCACCGCCTTCCTGCTCACCGAGCCCGACGTCGGCTCCGACCCGGCCCGGCTGGCGACGTCCGCCGTCCCCGACGGCGACGACTACATCCTCGACGGCGTGAAGCTGTGGACGACCAACGGCGTCGTCGCCGACCTGCTCGTCGTGATGGCCCGGGTGCCCAGGAGCGAGGGGCACAAGGGCGGCATCACCGCCTTCGTCGTCGAGGCGGCGGCCGAAGGCGTCACCGTGGAGAACCGCAACGCCTTCATGGGCCTGCGCGGCATCGAGAACGGCGTCACCCGCTTCCACCAGGTCCGCGTCCCCGCCGCCAACCGCATCGGGCCCGAGGGCTCCGGCCTGAAGATCGCGCTGACGACGCTGAACACGGGCCGGCTGTCCATCCCCGCCATGTGCGTCTCGGGCGGCAAGTGGGCTCTGAAGATCGCCCGCGAGTGGTCCACCGCGCGCGAGCAGTGGGGCAAGTCCATCGCCGAGCACGAGGCCGTCGGCTCGAAGATCTCCTTCATCGCCGCGACCACCTTCGCCCTGGAAGCCATCCTCGACCTGTCCAGCCAGATGGCGGACGAGGACCGCAACGACATCCGCATCGAGGCCGCGCTCGCCAAGCTCTACTCCAGCGAGATGGCCTGGCTGATGACCGACGAGCTGGTCCAGATCCGCGGCGGCCGGGGCTACGAGAGCGCCGCCTCGCTGGCCGCCCGCGGCGAGCGGGCCGTGCCCGCCGAGCAGATGCTGCGCGACTCGCGCATCAACCGCATCTTCGAGGGCTCCACCGAGATCATGCACCTGCTCATCGCCCGCGAGGCCGTCGACGCCCACCTCTCCGTCGCCGGCGACCTCATCGACCCGGAGAAGTCCCTCGGCGACAAGGCACGCGCGGGCGCCCGCGCCGGCGGCTTCTACGCCCGCTGGCTGCCCAGGCTCGTCACCGGGCCCGGACAGCTGCCGCGCACCTACGCCGAATTCCACCCGGCGGGCCACCGCGACCTCTCCGGGCACCTGCGCTACGTCGAGCGCTCCTCGCGCAAGCTCGCCCGCTCCACCTTCTACGCCATGTCCCGCTGGCAGGGCCGCATGGAGACCAAACAGGGCTTCCTCGGCCGCATCGTCGACATCGGCGCCGAGCTGTTCGCCATGAGCGCCGCCTGCGTACGGGCCGAGCACCTGCGCACCCGCGGCGAGCACGGCAGCGAGGCCTACCAGCTCGCCGACGCCTTCTGCCGCCAGTCCCGCATCCGCGTGGAGGAGCTCTTCCACCGGCTGTGGACCAACACCGACGACCTCGACCGGAAGGTCGTCTCCGGCGTCATGTCCGGTTCGTACGAGTGGCTCGAGAGCGGCATCGTCGACCCCAGCGGCGAGGGCCCCTGGATCGCGGACGCCACCCCCGGGCCCTCCAAGGCCGAGAACGTCCACCGCCCGATCCGCTGAGCACATCATCCGATGGCCGTACGACCGGGACGCCCTGTCGGGGCGGACCGGCGATGCGGCCACAATGGGGGGATGACGGACTCCCTCGCTGACCCGCACCTGCGCTACTCCGCCGCCCCGGCCGGCGGCGGACCGCGCGACATCGTGATCCTCGGCTCGACCGGCTCGATCGGCACCCAGGCCATCGACCTCGTGCTCCGCAACCCCGGCCGCTTCACGGTGACCGCCCTGTCCGCCGCGGGCGGCCGGGTGGAGCTCCTCGCCGAGCAGGCGCGGCAGCTGCGGGTGCGCACGGTGGCGGTCGCCCAGGCCGACAAGGTGCCCGCGCTGCGCGAGGCGCTCGCCGCGCAGTACGGCGGCGAGCCGCTGCCCGAGATCCTGGCGGGCCCCGACGCGGCCACCGAACTGGCGCGCAGCGAGTGCCACACCGTCCTCAACGGCATCACCGGCTCCATCGGCCTGGCGCCCACCCTCGCCGCCCTGGAGGCGGGCCGCACGCTGGCCCTGGCCAACAAGGAGTCGCTGATCGTCGGCGGCCCGCTGGTCAAGGCCGTGGCCAAGCCGGGACAGATCATCCCGGTCGACTCCGAGCACGCGGCCCTCTTCCAGGCACTGCTGGGCGGCACCCGCGCCGAGGTGCGCAAACTGGTGGTCACCGCCTCCGGCGGCCCCTTCCGCGGCCGTACGAAGGCCGAGCTGGCCTCGGTCACCCCGAAGGACGCCCTGGCGCATCCCACCTGGTCCATGGGCCCGGTGATCACGATCAACTCCGCGACCCTGGTGAACAAGGGCCTGGAGGTCATCGAGGCCCACCTGCTGTACGACATCCCGTTCGAGCGCATCGAGGTCGTCGTCCACCCGCAGTCCTACGTGCACTCGATGGTGGAGTTCACCGACGGCTCGACCCTCGCCCAGGCCACCCCGCCCGACATGCGCGGCCCCATCGCCATCGGCCTGGGCTGGCCCGAGCGGGTGCCCGACGCGGCCCCCGCCTTCGACTGGTCCCAGGCATCCACCTGGGAGTTCTTCCCGCTCGACGACGAGGCGTTCCCCTCGGTCGGCCTCGCCCGGCACGTCGGCGGCCTCGGCGGCACGGCGCCCGCGGTCTTCAACGCCGCGAACGAGGAATGCGTCGACGCGTTCCTGAGCGGAGCACTGCCGTTCAATGGGATCGTGGACACCGTCGCCGAGGTGGTGGCGGAACACGGCACCCCCGCCGCGGGAACCCGCCTGACCGTCTCGGACGTCCTGCAAGCGGAGACCTGGGCGCGCGCCCGGGCCCGCGAACTGGCGGCCCGTACGGGCGCCCGTACGGCGAAAGCGACCTCGGAGGCCCGCGCATGACGACACTGATGACCGTCCTCGGGATAGTCGTCTTCGTGGTGGGCCTGCTCTTCTCCATCGCCTGGCACGAACTCGGCCACCTCTCCACCGCCAAGATGTTCGGCATCCGGGTGCCGCAGTACATGGTCGGCTTCGGGCCGACGATCTTCTCGCGGCACAAGGACGAGACCGAGTACGGCATCAAGGCCGTCCCGCTCGGCGGCTACATCCGCATGATCGGCATGTTCCCGCCCGGCGAGGACGGCCGCATCAGCGCCCGCTCCACCTCCCCGTGGCGCGGCATGGTCGAGGACGCCCGTTCGGCGGCCTTCGAGGAACTGCGGCCCGGCGACGAGACGCGGATGTTCTACACGCGCACGCCCTGGAAGCGCGTGATCGTGATGTTCGCGGGGCCCTTCATGAACCTGGTCCTCGCGGTGGTGATCTTCCTCGGCGTGATGATGTCGTTCGGCGTCAACACCCAGACCACCACCGTCTCGGCCGTCTCCGACTGCGTGGTCTCCGCCAGCGCCGCCACCGACAAGTGCCCGCAGGGCGCCAAGGACTCCCCGGCCAAGGCGGCCGGCCTGCAGCCCAAGGACCGCATCGTCGTCTTCAACGGCCACAGGGCCACCGACTGGACCACCCTGCAGAAGGAGATCCGCAGGACCACCGGCCCGGCCACGCTCACCGTCGTGCGGGACGGCAAGGAGAAGACCCTCAGCGCGGATCTCATCTCCAACCAGGTCCAGAAGTACGACAGCAAGGGCGCGCCCCTCAAGGGCCAGTACGTCACCGCGGGCTTCCTCGGCTTCACGCCCGCCACCGGCGTCGTCCAGCAGTCCTTCGGCCAGTCCGTCGACCGGATGGGCGACATGGTCCAGTCCGGTGTCGAGTCGCTGATCGCGCTGCCCGGCAAGATCCCGGACCTGTGGAACGCAGCCTTCGACGGCGGTGAGCGCAAGGCCGACTCACCCATGGGCGTCGTCGGCGCGGCCCGCGTCGGCGGCGAGGTGTTCAACCTCGACATTCCGCCGTCGCAGCAGATCGCGACCATGCTCTTCCTGGTCGCGGGCTTCAACCTCTCGCTGTTCCTGTTCAACATGCTGCCGCTGCTGCCGCTCGACGGCGGGCACATCGCGGGGGCGCTGTGGGAGTCGGTGCGGCGCGCCTTCGCCAAGGTCTTCCGGCGCCCCGACCCGGGCCCGTTCGACGTGGCGAAGCTCATGCCGGTCGCCTACGTGGTGGCAGGGATCTTCGTCTGCTTCACCCTGCTCGTACTGATCGCGGACCTGGTCAACCCGGTACGGCTCACCTAGGCCGGGGCCCCGGCCCGTGGCCAGGACACCAAAACGCCGGACGGCTGAATTTTCAGCCCGTCCGGCGTTTGCCGTAACCTCGGAAGCCGGAGCCCGCCGATCTCGGGACCATGATTTAAGACCTTGGGGTTGCTCGCCAGATGACAGCGATTTCGCTTGGAATGCCGTCCGTTCCGACCAAGCTCGCCGACCGCAGGGTCAGCCGCAAGATCCAGGTCGGCTCGGTGGCCGTCGGCGGCGACGCTCCCGTCTCCGTCCAGTCGATGACGACGACCCGGACCTCGGACATCGGCGCCACGCTGCAGCAGATCGCCGAGCTGACCGCCTCCGGGTGCCAGATCGTCCGCGTCGCCTGCCCGACCCAGGACGATGCCGACGCGCTGCCGGTCATCGCCAGGAAGTCGCAGATCCCGGTGATCGCGGACATCCACTTCCAGCCGAAGTACGTCTTCGCCGCCATCGACGCCGGCTGCGCGGCCGTCCGGGTCAACCCGGGCAACATCAAGCAGTTCGACGACAAGGTCAAGGAGATCGCCAAGGCGGCCTCCGAGGCCGGCACGCCGATCCGCATCGGCGTCAACGCCGGCTCCCTGGACCGCCGACTGCTGCAGAAGTACGGCAAGGCCACCCCCGAGGCGCTCGTGGAGTCCGCCCTGTGGGAGGCATCCCTCTTCGAGGAGCACGGCTTCCGCGACATCAAGATCTCGGTCAAGCACAACGACCCGGTCGTCATGGTGAACGCCTACCGCCAGCTCGCGGCCCAGTGCGACTACCCGCTGCACCTCGGCGTCACCGAGGCGGGACCGGCCTTCCAGGGCACCATCAAGTCCGCCGTCGCCTTCGGCGCGCTGCTGGCCGAGGGCATCGGCGACACCATCCGCGTCTCGCTCTCGGCCCCGCCGGTCGAGGAGATCAAGGTCGGCATCCAGATCCTGGAGTCCCTCAACCTCCGCCAGCGCCGCCTGGAGATCGTCTCCTGCCCCTCCTGCGGCCGCGCCCAGGTCGACGTCTACAAGCTGGCCGAGGAGGTCACGGCGGGCCTGGAGGGCATGGAGGTGCCGCTGCGCGTCGCCGTCATGGGCTGTGTCGTCAACGGCCCCGGCGAGGCCCGCGAGGCCGACCTGGGCGTCGCCTCCGGCAACGGCAAGGGCCAGATCTTCGTCAAGGGCGAGGTCATCAAGACCGTCCCCGAGTCGAAGATCGTGGAAACCCTCATCGAAGAGGCCATGAAGATCGCCGAACAGATGGAGAAGGACGGCGTCGCCTCCGGCGAGCCCACCATCAGCGTCGCCGGCTGACCTCTCAGCGGCACCGCCCGATGCCCCGCCCTCCCCGGGCGGGGCATCGCCGTATCCGCCCGCAAGGGAGGTGCCCCGGGAAGCCTGGAGGTACAGTGCCAGGACCTGTTCCCCACGGCCTCCGGCCTGCGACGGTGAGGCAATCCCCCACGTGCTGACGACGACCACCACCAAGGTCCTGGAGCCCGCCGACCTCGACGCGGCCCTCGCCGTCCTCGGCCGTGACCCCGTCGCCAACGCCTTCGTCGCAGCGCGCGTCCAGGTCGCCGGGCTCGACCCATGGCGGCTCGGCGGAGAGATGTGGGGCTGGTACGCGGCCGGCCGCCTGGAGTCGCTCTGCTACGCCGGTGCCAACCTCGTCCCCATCTGCGCCGGCCCCGACGCCGTACGGGCCTTCGCCGACCGCGCCCGCCGATCCGGGCGCCGCTGCTCCTCCATCGTCGGACCGGCCCCCGCCACCGCCGGACTGTGGTCCCTCCTCGAACCCCACTGGGGCCCCGCCCGCGAGGTCCGGGCCCATCAGCCGCTCATGGTCGCCCGGTCCATGCCGGTGGACATCGAACCGGATCCGCTCGTCCGGCGCGTCCGCAAGGACGAGATGGACATGATCATGCCGGCGTGCGTGGCGATGTTCACCGAGGAGGTCGGCGTCTCGCCGCTCGCCGGTGACGGCGGGCTGCTCTACCAGGCCCGTGTCGCCGAGCTCGTCGGCTCGGGCCGCTCCTTCGCCCGCATCGAGAACGGCCGCGTCCTCTTCAAGGCCGAGATCGGCGCCGCCACGGACCGGGCCTGCCAGGTCCAGGGCGTCTGGGTCGCCCCCGAGCACCGGGGCCGGGGCCTGTCCGTGACCGGTATGGCGGCCGTCCTGCGCCACGCGCTGCAGGAGGTCTCCCCGGTGGTGAGCCTGTACGTCAACGACTACAACACCGCGGCGCGGGCGGCGTACCGCCGGGTGGGCTTCGACGAAGTCGGCGCATTCATGAGCGTGCTCTTCTGAGGCGACCGGGGGACGAACCTGCGGGTAGCCTCCCCGCATGAATGACATCGCGGTCGGACCGCTCGACCTCGCCGCGCGGGTGGACGAAGCGCTGGCCGTGCAGGCCGTCGCCTTCGGGCTCACACCGGAGGAGGTCGGCGTACGACGCCACATCGTCCTGCGGCACCTCGCCTGCCCCGGCGCGCGGGCCCTGGGCGCCACCACACCCGAAGGGCGCCTCGTCGGCTTCGTCTACGGGATGCCCAACGACCGTACGCACTGGTGGTCCACGGTCGTCGAACCGTACCTGCGCGCCAACGGCTGCGACGGCTGGCTCGACGACTCCTTCGTCATCACCGAGCTGCATGTCCACCCCGCCTTCCAGAACCGGCGCATCGGACGCGCCCTGATCACCGCCATCACGGCCACTGCGAAGGAGCCGCGCTCCATCCTGTCCGCCATCGACCGGGAGAGCCCCGCGCGGGCGCTGTACCGCAAGCTGGGATACCGGGACCTGGCGCGGCACGTGGTCTTCCCGAGCGCGCCGAGCCCGTACGCGGTCATGGGGGCGCCGCTGCCGCTGCTGGGGTGAGAAACCGTTTCCCGCTGTCGGTGCCGCCCGCTAGTCTCCTGGCCAATCGCTCTCGGCACGGTACGCAGGAGACAGTCATGGCCCAGGTCCAGCGCATGTCCGCAACGATGGTCAAGACGCTGCGTGACGACCCGGCCGACGCCGAGACCGCCAGCCACAGGCTGCTGGTCCGGGCAGGGTACGTGCGCCGCACCTCGGCGGGCGTCTGGACCTGGCTGCCGCTCGGCAAGAAGGTTCTCGACAACGTCACGCGCGTGGTCCGCGAGGAGATGGACGCCATCGGCGGCCAGGAGGTCCTGCTGCCCGCGCTGCTGCCCAGGGAGCCGTACGAGACGAGCGGGCGCTGGAAGGAGTACGGCGACCTGCTCTTCCGGCTGCGCGACCGCAAGGGCGCGGACTATCTCCTCGGACCCACGCACGAGGAGATCTTCACACTGACGGTCAAGGACCAGTGCACGTCCTACAAGGACCTGCCGGTGATCCTCTATCAGATCCAGACCAAGTACCGGGACGAGGCACGGCCCCGCTCGGGCGTGCTGCGCGGGCGCGAGTTCCAGATGAAGGACTCGTACTCCTTCGACACCACCGAAGAGGGCCTCGCCGAGTCGTACCGGCTGCACCGCGCCGCCTACATCCGCATCTTCGAACGCCTCGGCCTGGACCACCGGATCGTCTCCGCCGTCTCCGGCGCGATGGGCGGCTCGGCGTCGGAGGAGTTCCTGGCCCCGGCGGCCGCGGGGGAGGACACCTTCGTCGACTGTCCCCGGTGCGACTACGCCGCCAACACCGAGGCGGTGACCACGGTCGTGGCCCCCGCCGACCCCTCCGGCCACGGCCCCGTCGAGGAGCTCGACACCCCCGGCACCCCCACCATCGACACGCTCGCCGAGTACCTGGGCGTGCCCGCCTCGGCCACGCTCAAGAACCTGCTCGTGAAGGTCGACGGACGGATCACGGCCGTCGGCGTGCCCGGCGACCGCGAGGTGGACCTGGGCAAGCTGCGGGAGCATCTGGCCCCCGCCGTGGTGGAGTTGGTGACGGCCGAGGACTTCGCCGGCCGGCCCGGGCTCGTACGCGGCTACGTCGGCCCGCAGGGGCCGGCGGACCTGCCGTACATCGCCGACCCGCGCGTGGCGCCCGGCACGGCGTGGATCACCGGCGCCAACAAGCCGGACACCCATGCCCGCAACGTCGTCTGCGGCCGCGACTTCACCGTCGACCGCTACGTCGACGTCGTCGTGGTCGAGCCCGGCGACCCGTGCCCCTGCTGCGGCACGGGCCTGGAGGTCGGGCGGGCGATCGAAATCGGCCATATCTTCCAGCTCGGCCGGAAGTACGCCGACGCGTTCGGCCTCGACGTACTGGGCCCGCACGGCAAGCCCGTCCGGGTCACCATGGGCTCGTACGGCATCGGCGTCTCCCGCGCGGTCGCCGCCCTCGCCGAGCAGACCCACGACGCGGCGGGCCTGTGCTGGCCCCGTGAAGTCGCCCCGGCGGACGTCCACGTCGTGGCCGCCGGCAAGGCCGCGCAGAGCGAACTGGCCGAGGCGGTCGCCGCGCGGCTGGCGGAGGCCGGAGTGCGGGTTCTGCTGGACGACCGGGCGGGCGTCTCGCCGGGGGTGAAGTTCACGGACGCCGAGCTCATCGGTGTGCCGACGATTGTCGTCGTCGGCCGCCGGGCGTCCGACGGCGTGGTCGAGGTGAAGGACCGCCGCACGGGGGCCAAGGAGGAACTGCCGGTGGGCGAGGCGGTGGCGCGGCTGACGGAGGCGGTGCGACCGGTGCACTGACGTGGAGGTTCCCCTACCCGCCCTTTCACCGTTTCTTGTCCTCAAGCGCCGGACGGGCTGCTGTGGTCTGTCCTCAAGCGCCGGACGGGCTGCTGTGACCGGGGTCCGGGGCGGAGCCCCGGCTACAGCAAGCTTGCGAACTCCAGCAGGAGTTCGCCCTGCCCCCGCGCCCCCAGCGACAGCAGCCGCGCCCCCGCCTCCGCCGTGCGGAAGAGCGTCCAGCCGCGCAGCCGCCCGGCGTCGACGTCCAGGGACTCGGCCAGCTTCGCCACGCGGCGGCGGGCCGCAGCCGCCGCGCCGGGCGCCGCCAGCAGCGTGTCGGCACGGTCGCGGACCAGCCAGGCCAGGTCGTAGGCCCGTTCACCGACCAGCGGGCGGGGCGCGATGGCCAGCCAGGGCGCCCGGTCGGCGGCCAGCACATTGCCCTGGTGGTACTCGCCGTGCAGCAGTGCAGGAGAGTCCTCGCCGCCGGCCGCCACCAGGCCGTCCCGCAGGTCCAGCGCCTCGTCGAGCACGGCCCGCGCATCCGCCGCCCACGGCTGCCCGCGGTACGAGCGCAGCGCGTCGGCCGGCGCGGCCGTGTGCCCGGCCACGGTCGTGAACGGGTGCTCCGCGGGCGGCGGCACCCACAGCCGCTGGAGCGTCGCCGCCGCCTCCAGCTGTGCCTTGGCCTCCGCCAGCGAGCGCAGGCTGACATCGGAGTGCAGCCGCTCCAGCAGCAGCGCCCCGGCCTCCGGGTCCACGCGCAGCGCTCGCACCGCGCTGCGGCCGTCCCAGTGGGCGAGCGCGGCGTGTTCGCGGGCGGCCGTGCCGTCCGGCGGGGTGAGCTTGAGCGCGGCCGGCGTGCCGTCGGACTGACGGACGAGGACGACCATGCTGGTCCGGCCGCCGGGCATCTGCACCCGTTCGGGTGTCAGTTCCCAACGGGCCAGGCACTCCTGCGCGATGCCGGGCAGCGCCGCGAGCCACTGCTGCGCGGCGGCGCCGGAGGCGGGGTCCGAGCCCAGGGTCCGAACCAGCCGATCCGGCGGTTCGAGGCGGTCGTGAGCGTTGGCCATCCCTGAGCTGTCCCTTTCGTTCTTTCCTGGTCAGGCTTGCGGGGGCGAGCCGCTCGGCGAGCGGTCCGGCCCGGCGGGAGCGGCCCGCTCGGCGAGCCCAGGGAAGGCTACGCTGCTGCCGCTCCAGCGCACCGCCCGCACCGCCGCCTCCCGCAGCCCCACCGCCGCGTCGCCGCGCAGGGCGCCCGTGGCGGCCCGTACGAGGTCGGCGTAGACGGCCGCGAGCCGGCTCTCCAGCTCCGCCGCCAGCCGCACCGCGGCCGCCCCGTCGGGCACCGGGAACGGCAGGGAGTACGCGGCCGCCGCGGCCTCGGGCTCGGCGCCCAGGTCCCGTACGGCGCGGGTCATCGCGTCCCGTCGTGCCCGGTGCGCGTCGTACCCCTCACGGGCCTCGGCCTCCCGGGCGTCCTCGACACGCCCGCCGACCACCCCGTAGCCGTACACGGCCGCGTGCTCGGCGGCGAGGGCGGCCTGCGCCGCCGCCACCACCGCGCGCGTCGCGCCACCGGAGTCCGCGGTCCGCGTCATGAGCCACCTCCGGTGAGCAGGTACGCGTGGGCCGCGCCGGCCGCCGCCACGGAGGCGAGGAGGCGGGCGAGTTCGGGGGAGGCCGAACCGAGGGCCGAGGTGCGGGAGTCGGCGGTGCGCCGCTCGGCCTCGGCGAGCGCTGCGAGCGCCGCTCTCTCGTCGCCGGGTACGGGCGGGGCGGCGGGCGCGGCCGACGGGGAGACGGACGCGGAAGGGGCTGCCGGGCCCGTGCCGAAGGCCTCGGCGTGCCGGGCGGCTTCGGCCCGCAGCGGCCGCAGCCGCTGTGCCAGGGCGGCGTGCGCGGCGATCGTCGCGTCGTAGCGCTCCAGCAGTGCCACCGAGTTCCGGCCGGCGCTCTCCCGCAGCCGCCGCGCGGCCGAGGAGCGCTTCTCGGCACCGGCGTCACCGGAGGAACAACCGGCCAGCAGCGCGCCCGCGCCACCGGTCAGCAGGGCCGCCGTCGCCCCGGCCAGTACCCTGCGTCTGCGCGGGCCTTCGGCGCCCCGCGTCGTCGTCGTGAGCGGCACGATCCTCTTTCCGCCTCGTCCGGGCATGATCACCGCACGCGAGCGTACCGGCGTGCGGCCGCGGGGCCGGGGACCGGGCACCGAATCGTCAGCCGGCTGCCGGAACAGATAGGCTTTGACCTGACACGCGACTTTCCCACAACAGCACACGCGGCCGAGGAGTCACCCGGATGAGCACCACCCAGAGCGAGAGGCTGCGCGAGCTCCTCGCCCCTCTCGTCAGCGCGCGAGAGCTGGACCTGGAAGAGGTCGAGGTGACACCGGCGGGGAACCGGCGTGTGCTGCGCATCGTGGTGGATTCCGATGCGGGTGTGCAGCTGGACACGTGTGCTGATCTGAGCCGTGACATCTCCGCGAAGCTCGACGAGACGGACGCCATGGGTGGCGATCCGTACGTCCTGGAGGTCACCTCTCCCGGCGCCGACCGGCCCCTGACGCAGCACCGTCACTACGTGCGTGCCACCGGACGGCTGATCAAGGCGCAGCTCACCGCGGGCGGCGAGCTCGTCGCGCGGATCGTCGCCGTGGACGACGAGGGGCTCGACCTGGAGGTGCCGGGTGTGAAGGGCCGCAAGCCCACCGCCCGCCGGGTGGCCTTCAGCGAGATCGCTAAGGCGCGTGTCGAGATCGAGTTCAACCGTAAGGCCGACGAGACGGCCGCAGTCGAATCCGCCGGAGAGCAGTCCGGGGTTCAAGACGAGAATCAAGAGGAGGCGTAGCCGTGGACATCGACATGAGCGCCCTGCGGGGTCTGGTGCGAGAGAAGGAGATCTCCTTCGACCTGCTGGTCGAGGCGATCGAGTCGGCCCTCCTCATCGCGTACCACCGCACCGAGGGAAGCCGTCGCCGGGCCCGCGTGGAGCTGGACCGGTCGACCGGCCATGTGACGGTGTGGGCCAAGGAGGACCCGCAGGACCTCGCCGAGGGCGAGGAGCCCAAGGAGTTCGACGACACCCCCTCCGGTTTCGGCCGCATCGCCGCGACCACCGCGAAGCAGGTCATCCTCCAGCGTCTGCGCGATGCCGAGGACGAGATCACTTTCGGTGAGTTCGCCGGCCGTGAGGGCGACGTCGTCGCGGGCATCGTGCAGCAGGGCAAGGACCCCAAGAACGTCCTGGTCGACATCGGCAGGCTGGAAGCCATCCTGCCGGTCCAGGAGCAGGTGCCCGGCGAGGAGTACAAGCACGGCACGCGTCTGCGGACGTACGTCGTGCGGGTGGCCAAGGGTGTCCGCGGCCCGTCCGTGACGCTCTCGCGCACCCACCCCAACCTGGTGAAGAAGCTGTTCGCCATGGAGGTCCCGGAGATCGCGGACGGCTCGGTGGAGATCGCCGCCATCGCCCGTGAGGCCGGCCACCGCACCAAGATCGCGGTGCGTTCGACCCGTTCCGGGCTGAACGCCAAGGGCGCCTGCATCGGCCCGATGGGCGGCCGGGTCCGCGCGGTCATGGCCGAGCTGCACGGCGAGAAGATCGACATCGTCGACTGGTCGGACGACCCGGCGGAGCTGGTGGCGCACGCGCTGTCCCCCGCCCGGGTGAGCAAGGTCGAGGTCGTGGACCTGGGCGCCCGCTCCGCACGGGTGACCGTGCCGGACTACCAGCTGTCCCTCGCCATCGGCAAGGAAGGCCAGAACGCCCGGCTCGCGGCGCGGCTCACCGGCTGGCGGATCGACATCCGCCCGGACACCGAGCAGCAGCCGGAGCGCGACTGACCCCCGCGGCAGCGCACAGCAGCGACGGGGGGCGTGCGACAGCCCGCTCCGAGCGGCCCGGATCGGTCTTTTTGAAGACCGTCACGGGCTCATGCCCCCCGGTGGATCCCGGCAGGGGCCCCGAATCCTGGCCGATCATGGCCGAAACGCATACGCGCACGATCAGTGCCCCGAAGGGGTGAGGTCGGCGTGGGGAGGTAGACTTAACGGTGTCTGGCCGGACGCATGCCCGCGCATGCCCTGAGCGCACCTGTGTGGGGTGCCGGGAGCGAGCGGCCAAGGGCGAGCTGCTGCGGACCGTGATGATCGAGGGCGTCTGCGTCCCCGATCCGCGCGGTACGCTGCCCGGCCGGGGTGCCTCTGTGCACCCCACACTGGTCTGCCTCGATCTGGCGGTACGCCGCCGGGCGTTCCCCAGGGCCTTCAAAAGCCCGGGACCGCTCGACACGGCGGAACTGCGCCGGTACATCGAACAGATCGGCCAGCACCGGCAGCACTGCCAGGCAACACCGTAAGAAGAACGGCACGGGTGACCGTGCGGTCAGGTACCTCGCGAGTTGGAAGTAGGTCGAGATTGCGATGAGCACTCGATGAGTACGCGATGAGTACGCCCATGAAGTAGCGACGGTCCGGTGGACACCCGGACCTAGAAGGAGCGAAGTGGCTAAGGTCCGGGTATATGAACTCGCCAAGGAGTTCGGAGTGGAGAGCAAGGTCGTCATGGCCAAGCTCCAAGAACTTGGTGAATTCGTCCGTTCGGCGTCCTCGACTATCGAGGCGCCGGTCGTCCGCAAGTTGACTGACGCATTGCAGGGGCCCGGCGGCAACGCCGGCAAGTCCGCTGCGAAGCCCGCGGCGCCGCGTAAGGCAGCGCCGAAGCCGGGTGCCCCCACTCCGGGCGCCCCCCGTCCCGCTGCCCCGGCTCCCAAGCCGGCCGCGGAGACCCCCAGCACCACCAAGCCCGCAGGCGCCGCACCGGCCCCCGGCCCGCGCCCCGGCCCGAAGCCTGCTCCGGCGGCTCCGGCGGCTCCGGCCAAGCCTGCCCCGGTCACCCCGGTGCCCGCCGCGGAGTTCTCCGCGCCGGCTCCGGCCGCCCCGTCCCAGGACCGCCCCGCGGCGCGTCCCGGCGGCGGTGCCGCCGGTCCGCGCCCCGGTGCGCGTCCCGGTCCGGCCGGCCAGCGTGACGGTGGCCGTCCCGAGCGTGCCCCGCGTCCGCAGGGCCAGGGCGAGCGTGCCCCGCGTCCCGGTGGCGCCCGTCCGGCCGGTCCCCGTCCGGGCAACAACCCCTTCACCTCCGGTGGCTCCACCGGTATGGCCCGTCCGCAGGCCCCCCGTCCCGGTGGCGCCCCGCGTCCCGGCCAGGCCGGTCCCGGCGGCCCGCGTCCGCAGGGCGGCCCCGGTGGCGCCCCGCGTCCGCAGGGCCAGGGTGGCGCCCGTCCGACCCCGGGCGGCATGCCTCGTCCGCAGGGTGCCCCCGGTGGCGCCCCGCGTCCCGGCGGTGCCCCCGCCGGTAACCGCCCGAACCCGGGCATGATGCCGCAGCGTCCGGCTGCCGGCCCGCGTCCGGGCCCCGGTGGCGGCGGTCGCGGTCCCGGTGGCGGCGCTGGTCGTCCCGGTGGCGCCGGTCGTCCCGCGGGCGGCGGCTTCGCCGGTCGTCCGGCCGGTCCCGGTGGCGGCGGTCGTCCCGGTGGCGGCGGCGGCTTCGCCGGCCGTCCCGGTGGCGGTGGCGCTCCCGGTGGTGGCGGCGGCTTCGGCGGTCGTCCCGGCTTCGGTGGCCGTCCCGGTGGCCCCGGTGCCCGTGGTGGCACGCAGGGTGCGTTCGGCCGTCCCGGCGGTCCGGCGCGTCGTGGTCGCAAGTCGAAGCGGCAGAGGCGCCAGGAGTACGAGGCCATGCAGGCCCCGTCCGTCGGCGGCGTGATGCTGCCCCGCGGCGGCGGCGAGACCATTCGCCTGTCGCGCGGTGCCTCCCTCACCGACTTCGCGGAGAAGATCGGCGCGAACCCCGCGTCGCTCGTCGCCGTGATGATGAACCTCGGCGAGATGGTCACGGCCACCCAGTCGGTGTCCGACGAGACGCTGACGCTCCTCGGCGACGAGATGAACTACACCGTTCAGATCGTCAGCCCCGAGGAGGAGGACCGCGAGCTGCTCGAGTCGTTCTCCATCGAGTTCGGTGAGAACGAGGGCGGCGAGGAGATGCTCGTCTCCCGTCCGCCGGTCGTGACCGTCATGGGTCACGTCGACCACGGTAAGACCCGACTGCTGGACGCCATCCGCAAGACGAACGTCGTCGCGGGCGAGGCCGGCGGTATCACGCAGCACATCGGTGCGTACCAGGTCGCCACCGAGGTCAACGGCGAAGAGCGCGCCATCACCTTCATCGACACCCCGGGTCACGAGGCGTTCACCGCCATGCGTGCCCGTGGTGCCAAGTCGACCGACATCGCGATCCTCGTGGTGGCGGCCAACGACGGTGTCATGCCGCAGACGATCGAGGCGCTGAACCACGCCAAGGCGGCCGACGTGCCGATCGTGGTCGCGGTCAACAAGATCGACGTCGAGGGTGCCGACCCGACCAAGGTGCGCGGTCAGCTCACCGAGTTCGGTCTGGTGGCCGAGGAGTACGGCGGCGACACGATGTTCGTCGACATCTCCGCCAAGCAGGGTCTGAACATCGACAGCCTGCTGGAGGCCGTGGTCCTCACCGCGGACGCCTCGCTCGACCTGCGCGCCAACGCGGAGCAGGACGCGCAGGGTATTGCGATCGAGGCCCACCTCGACCGTGGCCGCGGCGCCGTCGCCACCGTGCTCGTCCAGCGCGGTACCCTCCGCGTCGGCGACACGATGGTCGCCGGTGACGCCTACGGCCGTGTCCGCGCGATGCTCGACGACAAGGGCCAGAACGTGGAAGAGGCGGGTCCGTCGACCCCGGTCCTCGTCCTCGGTCTGACCAACGTCCCGGGCGCCGGCGACAACTTCCTCGTCGTCGACGAGGACCGCACGGCCCGTCAGATCGCCGAGAAGCGCGCTGCGCGTGAGCGCAACGCCGCCTTCGCCAAGCGCACCCGCCGGGTGTCCCTCGAGGACCTCGACAAGGTGCTCAAGGCCGGTCTGGTGCAGGATCTCAACATCATCATCAAGGGCGACGCGTCCGGTTCGGTGGAGGCTCTCGAGTCCTCGCTGCTCCAGCTCGACGTCGGCGAAGAGGTCGAGATCCGCGTGCTGCACCGCGGTGTGGGTGCGGTCACCGAGTCGGACATCAACCTGGCGACCGGCTCCGACGCCATCGTCATCGGCTTCAACGTCCGCGCCGAGGGCCGTGCCACGCAGATGGCCGAGCGCGAGGGCGTCGACGTCCGGTACTACTCGGTCATCTACCAGGCGATCGAGGAGATCGAGGCGGCCCTGAAGGGCATGCTGAAGCCGGAGTACGAAGAGGTCGAGCTCGGTACGGCGGAGATCCGCGAGATCTACCGCTCGTCCAAGCTGGGCAACATCGCGGGTGTTCTCATCCGCTCCGGCGAGGTCAAGCGCAACACCAAGGCTCGCCTCATCCGCGACGGCAAGGTCGTCGCGGAGGACCTCACGATCCAGGGTCTGCGCCGCTTCAAGGACGACGTCACCGAGATCCGCGAAGGCTACGAGGGCGGTATCAACCTCGGAAACTTCAACGACATCAAGGTCGACGATGTCATCGCGACGTACGAGATGCGCGAGAAGCCGCGAGGCTGATCCCGCAGAGCGCGACCGGGGCCGGTCGGCGGAGCATATTTCCGTCGATCGGCCCCGGCCGTTGCGTGTACGGTTCGAAGAGCCGGTACAGAAACGGATAACACCTCACGCCTCCCGGGTGGGCATCACCCGTATCGCATGTATGCAGGGACTCTGTCCTTCGACCTCCTCCTCGGCGACGTACGGTCGCTGAAGGAGAAGCGCTCCGTCGTCCGCCCGATCGTCGCCGAGCTGCACCGCAAGTACGCGGTGAGCGTGGCGGAGGTCGGCGACCAGGACCTCTACCGCCGGGCCACGATCGGCGTGGCGGCGGTCTCCGGGGACGCGGGGCACCTCACAGACCTGTTGGACCGCTGCGAGCGCATGGTCGCCGCACGTCCCGAAGTGGAGCTGCTGTCGGTACGGCGGCGGATCCACGGAGATGACGACTAGCGTCGTCGACCGGGCGCGCCGGCGCCGAGAGCACAATGATGGAAGACGAGAAGGAGACGGACCAGTGGCCGACAACGCGCGTGCGAAGAGGCTGGCGGACCTCATCCGCGAGGTGATCGCACAGAAGCTGCAGCGCGGAATCAAGGACCCGCGGCTCGGCTCGCATGTGACGATCACGGACACCCGCGTCACCGGCGACCTGCGGGAGGCTACGGTCTTCTACACGGTCTACGGCGACGACGAGGACCGGGCCAGCGCCGCCGCCGGCCTGGAGAGCGCCAAGGGCATCCTGCGCTCGGAGGTCGGCCGCGCCGCGGGCACCAAGTTCACGCCGACGCTGACGTTCGTCGCGGACGCCCTGCCGGACAACGCCCGGGCCATCGAGGACCTCCTCGACCGGGCGCGGATGTCGGACGCCCAGGTGCGCGAGGCGTCCTCGGGCGCGGCGTACGCCGGCGAGGCCGACCCGTACCGCAAGCCGGGCGACGAGGACGAGGGCGACGACGCAAAGGGCGCCGGCGCCTGATGAAGCACAAGGCACCGACCACCCCGGACGGGCTGGTCATCGTCGACAAGCCTGCCGGTTTCACCTCGCACGACGTCGTCGCCAAGATGCGGGGCATCGCCCGCACCCGGCGCGTCGGCCATGCGGGGACGCTCGATCCGATGGCGACCGGTGTGCTCGTCCTCGGCGTCGAGCGCGCCACCAAGCTCCTCGGTCACCTCGCGCTGACCGAGAAGGAGTACGTGGCGACGATCCGGCTCGGCCAGAACACGGTGACCGACGACGCCGAGGGCGAGATCACCTCGTCCACGGACGCCTCCGCGGTGACCCGCGAGGCGATCGACGCCGGGGTGGCCGAGCTGACGGGCGCCATCATGCAGGTGCCGTCCAAGGTCAGCGCGATCAAGATAGACGGCGTGCGCTCCTACAAGCGGGCGCGCGAGGGCGAGGAGTTCGAGATCCCCGCCCGGCCGGTGACGGTCTCCGCCTTCACCGTGCACGCCGTGCTCCCCGCCGAGGCGGCGGACGGCACGCCGGTGCAGGACCTGCTGGTCTCCGTCGTCTGCTCGTCCGGTACATACGTCCGTGCCCTCGCCCGCGACCTGGGCGCGGACACGGGCGTCGGCGGCCACCTCACGGCCCTGCGGCGCACCCGCGTCGGCCCGTACCGGATCGGCGACGCCCGCACGCTCGACCAGCTCCAGGAGGAGCTGACCGTGATGCCCGTCGCGGACGCGGCCGCCGCCGCGTTCCAGCGCTGGGACGTGAACGAGGAGCAGGCCCGGCTGCTCGGCAACGGCGTCCGGATCAAGGTGCCGATGTTCGACACCACCGGCCCCATCGCCGTCTTCGGACCCGACGGCCGCTTCCTGGTGCTGGTGGAGAACCAGGGCGGCAAGGCCAAGAGCCTGGCGGTCTTCGCCTAGCGGTCGGCCGTTCCACCGGTCCCCGCCCCACACCGTGGGGCGGGGACCGCGTCGTTCCACGCGTTCCCCGCCCCACGATCCCCCTCCCACTGGTCTCTATCCATCCGGGACGGGTGATTCACCCCAACGGGCAGGCGCTCGGAGTGAACCAGGGGGGTGGAAGGGGGCGCGTTCAGGGTGGGACCTGGCTTCGCCGATCATCCGCTGCCTACCGTCGTGTGTACGAGCACGGCGGGGAGGTTCGACGAGATGAACGGTCGGCGGGCCGACGCGGAAGAGTCGCTGGTGCGCATCCGTGACCTCGCGGGGCGCGCACGCGGCACGGGATTTCTTGCCGACGACCACGGCACCCTGATCACCAGCCACGAGGCGGTCGACGGTCTGGCGCGGCTTGTCCTGCACGCAGCGGGCGAGCTGACCTGCGTCGTCGGCGCGGAGAACGTCACGCCCCTGCCCGAGTTCGACCTGGCCCTGGTCCGCACCGAAGGGCTCGGCGTCCCGCCGCTGCCAGTGGCAGCGGCCGTGCGCTTCGAGGGCGGCAGGGAGGTCCGGCTGCGCACCGGCCGCTGGCACACCGCCCGCATCGTCGGCGATGTCCCGGTCACGTATACGGCGACCGACCGCTTCCACCTGCTGGGCGCGGCCCTGGAGCTGTCGCTGTCCGAGCGGGCCGGGCTGCGCCTGGGCGACGAGGCCACGGGCGGCCCCGTCTTCGACGCCCGTACCGGGGCGGTCGTCGCCGTCCTCGGTACCGCGCTGCAGGCCGAACGCCGGGCCGCCGGCTTCGCGATTCCCCTGCGGGCCGCGGCAGCGGCCGCGCCCGGCGGACCGCTGGCCGAGCTCCTCGACCGCAACTCCGCCACGGTCCCCGCCTTCGGCCCCGACCTCAACCTCGCGGGCGCGCTGCAGCTCACGGCCACCGCCCTGGGCTCGGTCGTCACGCCGCGCGCGTGGCGCGAGCCCGTGGAGCGCCCGGAGACCGAGCGCGAGTTCGCCCGCTTCCTCGATGTGGAGCCGGGCGAGCCGGGGAGCGGGGCCCGCGTCCTCGGGCTGGTCGGCGACCCCGGCACGGGCCGCACCACCGAGCTCGGCGCGCTGGCCGGACGGCGGGCGCGCGGCGCCGAGCCCGCCCCGACGATCTGGCTGCGGGGCGCGGACCTGCAGGTGGGGGACGAGAGCGTACGGGACGCGATCGCCCGGGCCCTGGCGGCGGCCGGGCGCATCGTCACCGCCTCGGCGGGCCCCGCGGGCACGGTCGGGGACACCACCGACGCCAGCCCCGAGGACGTCGCGGAGCTGGCCCGCCGCATGGGGCGGCCCCTGCTCGTCCTCCTGGACGGGCCCGAGGAAATGCCGCCCGTCCTCGCTCACGGGCTGCCCGAGTGGACCGCGGCGACCACGCGCTGGCTGCGGCAGACCTCGGCCCGCCTGATCGTCGCCTGCCGCCCCGAGCACTGGGAGAGCGCCGGTGCCCTGTTCCCGGCCGAGGTCCTGCACGCCCCCGGCGGCCCCTGCGCACCGCTCCCGGCGCCCGGGCGGCGCGCCCTGCCGGCCTGCTGCCGGCTGCCCGGGCTGACCCCGGGCCAGGCGGCCGAGGCCCGGGCGTCCTACGGCATCCCCCCGGACGCGATCGACCCGGCCGACGCGGGCCACCCGCTCGCCCTCCGGCTCCTCGCCGAGGTGCGGGCCGCCCTTCCGGACGGCACGGTGGGCGTCGGCGGCACCGGTGAGGCCGCCCCCGGCCGCTGGGACGTGTTCGCCGCCTACCTCGACCTGATCTGCCTGCGCATCGCCGTACGGCTGGCCGCCTCCCGCAGGCCGCCCCTGCGCGGCCCGGCCGTGCGGCGGCTGGCCGCCCGGGTGGCCGGGCAGGTGCACGAGGCCGCCCGGCGCTGCCTCGGCCCGGGCCAGGGGGAGCTGGAGCGCGAAGCCTTCGAGGAGCTGTTCCCCTGGCGCACGGGCTGGGCCTCCGCCGTGCTGACGGAGGGCCTGCTCGTACCGGCCGGTTCCGGCTACCGCTTCGCCCACGAGGAGTTCGCCGACTGGCTGCAGGGCACCCACCTCGACCTCGACGCCGCCCTGCACGCCCTGGTCCACCGCTGGTACGAACCGGAGGGCCCGCCCGCCGAGGCCGCCGTGCGCCTGCCGTCCCGCGCGGGCGGCGGGCCGATGCCCGCGGCCGAGGGCCATGTGCCGCCCCCGCCCGGCTCCGGCGGCGCCGGGCGCCCCGGCGCCGCCCGCCGCCGCAAACGCGGCAGCGCGGCCCCGCAGGAGCCGCCCAGGCCCCTGCCGGTCCCGCGCCACCGCATCGGGCCCGTCCTCCAGGCGCTGCTCCTGCTCGCGCGGCGCTCAGGGCCGACCGAGCTCTCCCGCCGGCTCAGCGCCCTGGTCCACGCCGTCGAGACGCTCTCCCAGCGCGCCGAGGCGGCCGAGGCCAAGGAGCAGGGCGGCAGCCGCGTGGTCAGCGACCCCTCCTGGTGGGCCGCCCACCTGCTCGGCGAGGCCCTGCTGCGTGTCCCGGACGCCACGCCCTACATGGGCGTACTGCGCCTGCTCGCCGAGCGCGTCACCGCCCGTTCCGTCGCCATCGGGGGCTTCGACAGCGCCGCGTCCGCCACGCTGGGCGGGCTCGCCGAGTTCGGCCCGTGGTTCTGGCTGCGCCTGCCGCTCGGCCTCGCCGAACGGCTGGAACTGCTGCGGATCCTGATCCCCGCGGACGCACCGCCGCCGGGGGCGGCGCAGGAAGCCGCCACAGCCGCACTGGAGGCGGGCCCGGCGCCGGACGCCGCCGACGCCGTACCCCAGGGCACGGCGAGTGCCCGGCCGGGCCCGGCCGGACCCTCCATGGAGCAGGACGAGCACGGCCGGGCGCCCGGCGATGCCGTAGCCGGTGCGGAGGACGTCATCGAGGCGCACGGCATCGCCTCGCCGGAGGTCACCGAGGGCGCCCGGGTGCCGGGCCGGGCGGAGGACACCGGGGAAGTGTGGTTGCCCGGCCAGGTCAGGGGCGCCGGCACCTCGCGAGCCGGGGGCGTGGCCGAGGGGCGCGCGGGAGCGGGCGGCGCGGGCGCGCCGGAAAAGCCGGCGGGACGGGTGCCCGGGCAGGCGCGCGGTGCGGGGGACGATGCGCAGCCCTCCGCGGTGCCCGGCGAGGGCGTGCAGGAGAACGCCGGCCGAGGGGAGAGCTCTGCGCGGCCGGACGGTGCGGGTGCGGACCGGGCCGCCGGGCTGGCGGGGATGGTGTCACCGGATGGGCGGGGGGCGGCGGAGAGTTCTGCGCAGTCGGCCGGTATGGATGCGGACGGGGCCGCCGGGCGGGCGGGTTCCGTGTCACGGGACGGAGTGGGCGCGGCGGAGAGTTCCGCGCGGTCGGACGGTGTGGATGCGGACGGGGCCGCCGGGCGGGCGGGTTCCGTGTCACGGGACGGAGTGGGCGCGGCGGGGAGTTCCGGGCGGCCGGACGGTGCGGGTGCGGACGGGGTCGCCGGGCGGGGGAGCAGCTCCGTGTCATCGGGCGAGTTCGGCGCGGCAGAGAGTTTCGCGCAGCCGGACGGTGCCGCCGCGGACCGGACCGGGCGGGCGAGCGGCTCCGTGTCATCGGACGGAGTGGGCGCGGCGGAGAGTTCCGAGCGGCCGGACGGTGCGGGTGCGGGGCGGGCGGCGGGCGGGTTCGTGTCACCGGAGGCGTCGGGCGCGGCCGGGGGCCACGGGCTGCCGGACGACCACGCGCCGCGCCGCGGCCGGGGCCGGGCCGCCCGCCCCGGCGCGGCCCGCCCCGGCTGGTCGCGGAGGACCGCCGCCCCGGGCGGCGCGCGGAGCGCCGACGCCTCGCCGTCCGCCGACAGGACCGCGCAGCCGCAGGCCCAGGCGGCCGCCGCTCCCCAGTCGGACCGCTTCCTGACCGCGGTCGCCGCGCTCATGAGCGAGCACCCCTGTGCCGCCCAGCCCCTGCTGTGCCGCTGGTTCACCGACGAGCGGGCCCTGCAGACCGTCCCCATCGGCGGCCGGGTGCGGCCCACCGTCGCCACGGCCGCCCAGGCCCTGCTGCACACTCACCGCCGGCGTGCCATCGACGACCTCGCCGAGGCCCTCGTGGAGGCGGGCCACCCCCGCGCCGACGAGCTGCTGGCGGCCCTCGCCGAGGACGAGCCCTCCGCGCTCTGCCGGGCCGTGGACCGCTGGGCCCACGACGACCGCGTCGAGCGTCACGTGGCGGCCGCCGCGTACGGGCTGCGGACGGCACCCCACGTCACCACCGACGCCGACCGCGAACTGCTGCGCTTCTCCGCCCTCGCCCTCCTCGCCCGCCCCGCCGAAGGCGCCCTGCACGGCACCGCGCTCGCCCTCCTCGTACGCGACAGGGGCACGCGTGCCAAGCACCTCCCGCAGGCCCTCGCGCGCTTCGCCGCGGCCGACCCGCACCTGCCGCCCGGCGTTCTCGCCCCCGCCCTGAGCACCCACGCCGACCTCGTGCTCGGCGCCTTCCAGGCGCGGCTGTACGAGCCCGGGGAGCGGCCCGCCGCCGTTCTGCGCACCCTCGCCGAGGTGTCCGCGCCCGCCACCCTGGCCCGCCGCATCGCCACCCTCGTGCGGGAGCACGTCGAGCACCGCCCGGAGGGCGCCGAGAACGCCGCGGCCTTCATCGACCGGCGCCTGGAGGACGGCCCCGCCGCCCGTGCGGTCCTCTTCCCCCTCGTGGTGGACCTGCTGCGCAGCTGTCCCGCCCAGGTCCGCCGCGCCCTGGCGCCCGTACTGGCCGACCCGGGCACCCCGCTGTCCCGCCCACTGCGCCAGGAGTTGCTGGAGGTGCTGATGGAGCGGGAGGAGTACGGGCCGTACGAGCGCGAGGTCACGGTCCTCGACGCGTTGTTGCGGGCGGTGGCCGCCGGGGCCGCGGAGCGCTCGGAGGGCCGTACCCGCGACCTGGTCCACCGCACCGGCCTGCTGATGGCCCGTACCACCGAAGGCGCCGCGTGCTTCGACCGGCGGCTGACGCAGCTCGCCCGCGAGGTCCCGTTCTTCGGCGCCCAGGTCCGCGGGTGGCTGAAGTCGGCGCCCGCCCAATGGGCCGTCGTGGTGGGCCCGAGCGCACGGATCAGGCTGACCGCCGGGCGGGAGAAGGGGGGCGCGCGGGGCCAGGGAGAGGGAACGGACCCCGCGGACCCGGCGGACCTGACAGCCGGTGCACCGGCCGATGCAGGACGTCGCCAACCGGCATGGCACTCTTAGACCTGCGTCATCAGACAGACAAAGGTTCGGGTTCGGGCGAGGAGCGGGCACAGTGCAGCGCTGGCGTGGCTTGGAGGACATCCCCCAGGACTGGGGGCGCAGCGTCGTCACCATCGGCTCGTACGACGGCGTGCACCGCGGGCATCAGCTGATCATCGGCCGCGCGGTGGACCGGGCGCGCGAGCTCGGCGTGCCCGCGGTCGTGGTGACGTTCGACCCGCATCCCAGCGAGGTCGTCCGGCCCGGCAGCCACCCGCCGCTGCTGGCGCCGCACCACCGCCGTGCGGAGCTGATGGCGGAGCTTGGCGTGGACGCGCTGCTGATCCTGCCGTTCACGGCGGAGTTCTCGATGCTGTCGCCCGCCGACTTCGTGGTGAAGGTCCTGGTCGACAAGTTGCACGCGCGGCTCGTCGTCGAGGGCCCCAACTTCCGCTTCGGCCATCGCGCGGCAGGTGACGTCGACTTCCTCAAGGAGCTCGGCGCCACCTACGACTACGGCGTCGAGGTCATCGACCTGTATGTGACGGGTGAGGCGGGCGGCGGGCTGCCGTTCTCCTCCACCCTGACCCGGCGCCTGGTCGCCGAGGGCGACGTCGCGGGCGCCATGGAGATCCTCGGCCGTCCGCACCGCGTCGAGGGCGTCGTCGTCCGCGGCGCGCAGCGCGGCCGCGAACTCGGCTTCCCGACCGCCAACGTGGAGACGCTGCCGCACACCGCGATCCCGGCCGACGGCGTCTACGCGGGCTGGCTGACGGTCGAGGACGAGGCGATGCCGGCGGCGATCTCGGTCGGCACGAACGTGCAGTTCGACGCGACCGAGCGGACGGTCGAGGCGTACGCCATCGACCGCGTCGGCCTGGAGCTGTACGGCATGCACGCGGCCGTGGACTTCCTCGCCTACCTGCGCGGGATGGAGAAGTTCGAGTCCATCGAGGCGCTGCTGGAGTGCATGGCGGACGACGTGAAGCGGGCGCGGGAGCTGGTGGCGGCGCACGAGGCAGCCGTCGTCGCGGGCTGACGATCGTTACGTGGAAGGGCCCCGGGCGCGTTCGTCGCGCCCGGGGCCCTTCCACGTATGTGCCTACTGCTGGGGCGGCATGGACCAGCCGTCCTGCTGGGGGTACGGGCCGGGCTGGGCCTGCGGCTGGGCGGCGCCGTACGGGTTGTACGGGACCTCGGGCGCGGGCGCGTAGCCGCCCGGCACCGGGGGCGCCTGATGGGGCGCCGCGTAGAGCCCCTGTTGCTGCTGGGCCCGGACGAAGTCCTCGGCCACCATGGCGGACAGGTGGAAGTAGGCCTCGCGGGTCTTCGGCCGCATCATGTCGAGGTCGACCTCCGCACCAGCGGCCAAGTGCTCGTCGAACGGCACCACGACGACGCCGCGGCAGCGGGTCTCGAAGTGCGACACGATGTCCTCGACCTTGATCATCTTTCCGGTCTCGCGCACACCCGAGATGACCGTGATGCTGCGCGAGACCAGCTCGCCGTAGCCGTGCGCGGCCAGCCAGTCGAGGGTGGTGCTTGCGCTGCTCGCGCCGTCGACGGACGGCGTGGAGATGATGATCAGCTGGTCGGCGAGGTCGAGGACCCCGCGCATGGCGCTGTAGAGCAGGCCGGTGCCGGAGTCGGTGAGGATGATCGGGTACTGCTTGCCCAGCACGTCTATGGCGCGCCGGTAGTCCTCGTCATTGAAGGTCGTGGAGACCGCCGGGTCGACGTCGTTGGCGATGATCTCCAGTCCGGAGGGCGCCTGCGAGGTGTAACGGCGGATGTCCATGTAGCTGTTGAGGTGCGGGATCGCCTGCACCAGGTCACGGATGGTCGCGCCCGTCTCCCGGCGCACGCGGCGGCCGAGCGTGCCGGCGTCGGGGTTGGCGTCGATCGCGAGGATCTTGTCCTGCCGCTCGGCGGCGAGCGTCGAGCCGAGGGCGGTGGTGGTCGTCGTCTTGCCGACGCCGCCCTTGAGGCTGATGACGGCGATGCGGTAGCAGGAGAGCACCGGCGTGCGGATCAGCTCCAGCTTGCGCTGCCGCTCGGCCTCCTCCTTCTTGCCGCCGAACTTGAAGCGGTTCGGGGAACTCTGCTTCTTCGGCTTCGGCTTGCCCTTGAGTAGCCGCTCCGAGGACAGCTCCACGGCGGCCGTGAACCCCAGCGGCGCCCCGTGCACGGAGCGCTGCCGCTGCTCGGGCGCCACGCTCGGCCAGCCGCCCGAACGGGGGTCGGCGGGAGCGGCGCCCGCGCCCTGCTGCGCGGCGTACGGGGCGGGGTAGGCGTGCGGATCGCCGGGAGCGGCGCCCGGGTAGGCCGCCTCCGGCCCGGGGCTCACGGCGGGCGGAAGCGCACCGGGATGCCCCTGCCGCGCCTGCGGCCCCTGCGGCGCCGCCTCGGCACCGGGGTGAGGCATTCCGGGCTGCGGGGTGCCCTCCGGGCCGGGGTAGGGCATGCCCGGATGCGGGGTGCCCTCCGGGCTGGGGTAAGGCATGCCCGGCTGCGGGGCGTACGGGCCGGGGGCGCCTGCCTGGAGCTGTCCGGGCATGGGTTGCCCGGGCATCGGCTGTCCGGGCATCGGCTGTCCCGGCATGGGTTGCCCGGGCATGGGCTGTCCGGGCATCGGCTGACCCGGCACAAGCTGTTCGGGGAACGCGGCCGGGGGCAGAGCGCCGGGCTGCTGACCGGCGGGTGCCCCCGCGTCGGGCGCCGGGGTGCCGGGGGCCGGGTACCCGTAACCGCTGGGTGCGCCCGGGTGCACGGGAGCACCGGGTACGCCCGGGCCGGGGTACCCGAAGGGCGCTCCCGGCGGAGCGGGCGGCACGGGGGCACCCGCAATGCCGGGCTGCGGGTAGCCGTAACCGTCGCGGGGCGCGGCGGGATCGGGGTAGCCGTAACCGCCCTGGGGGGCGGGTGTGTTCGGGGCCGGCGGGGTGGGGGTGCCGGGGGCGTTCGGCGCGTCCGGTCGGGGGTGGCCGTAACCGTCCTGGGGCGCCTGAGCGTTCGGCACGTCCGGGCGCGGGTAGCCGTAACCGCCCTGCGGGGCGGGCGTACCCGGGGTCGGTGGGGTCGGCGTGCCGGGGGCGTCCGTGGTGGCCGGGCGCGGGTAGCCGTAACCCGCGCGGGGGGCGGTGGGAGCGGGATAGCCGTAACCGTCCTGCGGGGCGGGCGTGTTGGGGGCCGACGGGGCCGGGGGAGTGGTGGCGTGCGGGGTCTCCGGGGCCGGGTGGCCGGGGGCATCCCGGGGCGCGGGTGCGGCGGATGCGGGGTCCGTGACGGCTGCGGGGGCGCCCTCTTCCGGCGCGGCCGTGGCCGCGGCGAGGTCGCTGTCGGGCCCCGGCTTCTCCTCCGCGCCGGGGCGCGCGGACCGGTCGTCGTCGCCGTGCGGAGCATTCGCGTCCTCAGGCCCGGGCGTTGCGGCGTCGGCGTCCACGTCCGCCCGGGGCGCCTCGGGCGCCCCGGGGCCGCGGTCGTCGCTCTGCGGCGCGGCGGCGGGCTCGGAGGCGCCCGGCGTGCCGGGGTCACCCGCGACGGCCCCCGCGGCACTCTGGCCCAGGTAGCCGTAAGCACCCTCAGGCGCCGACCCGTTGGCCTGGGCCCCGGGAGCGGGGTACGCGTAGCCGCCCTGCGGCGCGGCCGCTGCCGGGGCGTCCGGGTGCGGCAGGCCCTGGGCCTGCGGCGCCGACGGCCACGCCGCCGGCGGAGTCGCGGGCGGGAAGTCCGGCGGGAGCGGCGGCAGGGAGACCTGCGGCACCGGCGGCGGGGTCCACGCCTCCGCGGGCGCGACCGGCGCGACCGGCGGCGTGGCACCCGGTGACTCCGCCGGGCCCGCACCTGAGCCGTCCCGTTCGCCGCCCTCGCCGGAATCACCGTGCGTCGCCGCAGCTGAGAACCGCATCGAGGCCGGACTGTTCACCTCGTCCTCGCCCTCGCCCGAAGCGGGCGAACGGGGCGATACCGGCGCAGCCGGGAGCGGCTCGCCGACAGGCGGCGGAGGTGCGGCGGTCGCAGTTCCGCCGACCGACGGCGTGCTCTGCGTGTACCACGCGGGCGGCGTGTAATCGATGGTGAACTCACCCGTGTGTTCGGGCTCGTGCTCGTGTTCCGGCGCGTGCGCGGCGTCGGACCGGTCCTCGCCGGCTGTCTTCCCGGCCGCGCGGATCTCGTCCCGATCGCTGCTCACAATGCCTCCTGCTGGTGTGGTCCGGCGCCCATGGACTCATCTGACGGGGCCGACCGTTCCTGACGCCCCGATCGCCCGGGTTTCCCCTCTGTCGCGTGATCTGTCACGGGACAGGACTGGCATCGGGTTCTCCAGTGCGTACGTTCATACAGACTAATCGTCATCCGCATCGCTGCGGCAGGCCTGCCCCGTTCCGCTCACCGCACCCCGGCGGAACAAGGCTTCCCCGAGCGGTTCCCGCGACACGGGAGCGTCACTCCATGCGCCGGGCCGCGCCCAGGAGCCCCGCTTCCGGCTCGGTGGCTTGCGTGGTCACGTACGTCCGCGCCGAGCGCGTGCACCACAGCGTGACCCCGTCCGGCAGGGTGGACAGCGCCTCGACATCGTCGGGCGACAGGCTCATCGTCCGGCCGATCTGCCGCGCCTCGTCCGGGGCGACCCGCTGGACGCCCACGAGGTCCGCCTGGGCCATCAGCCGAGGTGTGGCGGGGCTCGGGTAGGGGAGCAGGGTCAGCACGGACTGCCAGGGCGCCGAACCGGCCCGCCCGCGCGGGGGCCGCGCCCCGCAGTCGCGGACGACGAGCACCGGACTGTGGAGGGACGGCCCCTGCGGCGGGACCCGGCCGACGTCGTGCAGGGTGATGGACTGCTGCCCGGTGTTGGCCGACTGTGCGAGCGCGGTCCACAACTGCCGCCGCCCGGTCTCCACCGCGACCCGCGCGCCCGTACCGACCGCGCGCAGCGCGATGACCTGTGCCGTCCAGGCGCCGCCGACCAGGACGACGTCGAACGCCGTGGGACGGCCGAGCCCGAGCACGGCCGGCGCGCCCTGCTCGTCGGAGCCGATGACGACGCCGTCGTCGCCGACGGGCAGGGCCAGCGCCTCGAACTGCTCCGGCGACACCTCGTGCCGCCCGCGCCGCGGCCCGATCAGCCCGAATCCCAGGCGCGGCCGCCGTACCACGGGCACAGGACTGCCGGGCGCAGGGCCTGCGGGCGCATGACTTGCGGGCACAGCACTGTCGGGCACAGGGCCTGGGGGCGCATGGCCTGCGGGCACATGGCCGCCGGGCACATGGCCTGCGGGCGCACGGTCTGCGGGCGCATGACCCGCGGGCACAGGACCTGCGGGCACAAGACCGCTGGGCCCGGCCGCGGGCGCCACCGCGGGCGCCACCGCGGGCTCCACCGTGGGCCCGGCCGCGACCGTGGGCCCCGCCGCCGGGCCGGGTGACGGCGTCGCCGTCTGCGGGGGCACCGAAGCGGGCGTGCTCATCAACGAGTCCCTCCCAGAGGCAGCGTGGCGAGGACGCCCGGCACCTGCTCGTGGTCCAGCCGCACCAGACCGACCTTCACCGCCCGCGCGGCCCGCTCCAACTCGCGCCGGACCGCACCCAATTCATCCGCACTGCGTCCGCATATCCGCACATGTCCCGTCATCGTCGGTGCATGCCGGCCCGCCGGGGCCCCACCGCGGCCGAGCGTCAGGCTCAGTGTCGTCGACAGCGCGGGCAGCGACGTGAGCAGCGCGGCCAGCTGCGGCAGGGCGACGCCGCCCGCGCCCAGGCGCGGCCAGCGGCTCACCCAGTACGTGGTGTGCCACCGGTCGTCGCACCGCCAGGCGCGGGAGCTCTCGACGGTCCGCCGTACGGGCGTGCCCGTACGGCCGGCCTGGGCCGTGGCGGCCGGGTTGACGTCGGCGGCCATCGCCAGCGCGGCCGTCAGCCCGTCCTCGGACAGCAGCGTCGCCGCGAAACCGGCACCCCGCAGCCGGCTCGCCAACTGGCCGGCGGCCCGCAGCACGCACCGGCGCGCCCCCTCGGCGCCACCGCCGCGCGCCTCGACGGCCCCCGGACACAGCTCGGGATCGAATTTGAGCGCCACCCACGTCTGGCGGACGGCGGGGGAGCCGGTAAGGGCCTGCAGCGGCGTGTAGTTCCGGGCGGCCAGTGCCTGGCCGGGCAGGTGGGGGGCCGGCGCGGGCAGGGTGCTCTGCACGACCTGCACCGACTCCAGCACGATGCCGTCGACCTCCATGGCGTCCCGCAACAGGGCGAGCGGCAGCGCCTTTTCCACCCTGTTCGCGCGCAACGGCCTGTCCACGGCGTCGACGCGCAGCACGGCCGTCAGGAACGTGCCGTCCCCGACGAGCCCCACCGAACGCCGCTCGCGGTCGGTGAAGGAGTCGGTGCGCAGCGCCGGTTCGCACTCCACGACGGGCGCCAGGCGCGGATCGGTGCCCGTGGCCACCGGTTCGGCCGCGGCCCTTCGCAGGCGCCGGCGCAGCGCCGCCGCGGCGGTCAGCCACTCGGTGACCGGCCGCCGCCCCCGGCGCACGAGGGCCAACAGGAGCAGCACCACGGCCAGTACCACCGCCGGCGCGAGCAACAGGCCGCCGGCGACCCAACCGGCGAGCACCACGGCCGCCGCCACCTCGACCAGCACGAGCTGCTGCAGCCGCACCGGCCCCAGCGCGCCCCGCCCCGGAGCGGACCGGGGGACGACCGCGTCACCGGCCCCCGGGCCGTTCGAGGCCCGTACGCGCGTCGCGGCAGCCATTACCGTCAAGCCCCCTCAAATATCCCTCAATGCACGCTCGGGAATCGGCCGTCGCCTCTGCCGGTACCGTCCCCCGGCGACAAGTGCCGATCACCTACGGGCATAGTAGAGGCTCGGTACGACACCGGGCCCGATAGGGCGGGCCCCGGCCGGCCGAGGCGAGGCCGCAGCGAATACGGGGGAGAAACGGCTCGACATGGCATCACGGCGGGACGAACTCAACGCCTACACTTTCGCGAAGAAACGGACAGTTGCCGCCTTTCTGCAGCCCTCGCCCAGCGGTTCGGAGGAGGGTGCGCCGCGACCGCTGCGCACGGTCCTGCCCGGCATCGTCGCCGGCGCCCTGCTCGTCGCTGGGTTCGGCGCATGGGGCGTGTTCAAGCCCGTCGCCCCCAAGGGCTGGGACGACGCCGAGGCCCACGTCATCGTCGGCAGCGACTCCACCACCCGGTACGTGGTCCTCACGACGGACGGCAGGAAGCAGCTGCACCCCGTCCTCAATCTCGCCTCCGCCCGCCTCCTTCTCGCCCCCGGCAAGGGCCAAGTGATCAAGGTCCGGGAATCCGAGCTCGACAACGGCCATATTCCGCGCGGCCCCACACTCGGCATTCCGTACGCACCGGACCGAATGCCCACCGCCGCCCAGGCGGGCAAAGAGAAGCAGTGGGCGGTCTGCCAACAACCCGGCGGCAACGGTAAAACCACTCAAAAGGCGGTTTTCCTTTTCTCCGCGGGGGATCCGAAGGGTAAGCAACTCAGCGGCCCGCAACGCCTGCGCGGCGGCCAGGCCCTGTACGTACAGGGCCCCGACGACGCCCGCTACCTCATCGACCCCAAGGGCACCCGCTACCTCCTCGGCGGCGCCGACTGGAAGAGCCAGGACACCGCCGACCGCAACCTCCTCCTGCGGGCCCTCTTCCACGACGGCGCACAGCCGCAGCGCGTCACCAAGGAGTGGCTCGGCACCTTCGACGAGGGCGCCCCCATCACCTTCCCCGAGATCAAGGGCAGCGCCGGCGCCCCCGCGGGCGTGCCGACGCTCAGCGCCAAGGCAAACCGCGTCGGCATGATCCTCCAGGCCCCCACCGGAACGACCACCCAGCACTACGTCGTGCTGCCCGGAAAGGTCGCCCGGGTCTCGGAGTTCGTCGCCAAGCTCCTCCTCAGCAGCCGCACCCTCTCCTCCCTCGGCCAGGCCGGCGCGCCCGAGCGGGTGAGCGCCGCCGACTTCAACCCCGACGCCGACGAGTTCCACGGCTCCTCCCACTGGCCCGCGCAGGTGCCGCGCCAGGCCAACTCCACCGACCCCCTGGCCGGCGGCGACGCCCACGACACCGTGTGCAGCCTCTTCGGCGGGCTGGACGCCGACGGCACCCCCGACCTGGGCGTGTGGGCCGGCAAGGACTACCCCGCGACCATCCCCGACGGTGCCACCAGCGCCTACGTCACCCCCGGCTCCGGCCTCCTCTACCGCCAGGTCACCGGGCGCCAGACGCACAGCGGCGCGGTCTTCCTCGTCACCGACACCGGGCTGCGGTATTCCGTCCAGACCAACAGCGACAGCGCCACGGCCCAGTCGAGGATCGGCCGGGAGCCGGCGGCCGGTGCGACGCCGGACGCCTCGGAGGGGGCGACGGCCGCGCCCGCGCCCGCCGAGGCGGACCAGGCCCGGGCCAGGCTGGGCTACCAGAACGTCAAGCCCGTCGCCGTACCCGCGAACTGGTCGCAGTTCCTGCCGACGGGACCCCGGCTGGACACCAACAGCGCCAAGCAGCCGCAGGGTTCGTAGAGGGACGCCCGTATGCGAACCACAGCCATGCTGACAGCAGCGCTCCTCGCGACGCTCACCGGAGCCGCGGCCGCAGCCACAGCCGCCGCCGGGGACCGGGCGGGAGGCACACCGGAGCGCGCGGCCGCGGACGAGGCCGCGGACGCCCCCCTGACCGCCCGCCCCGCCCTGGACGGCAGCGGCGAGTGCACCTACCCCGCCAAGCCCATCAAGGGCACCCCCTGGTCGCTGCAGCGGGTGCTCCTCGACCAGCTCTGGCAGGACACCAGGGGCCGCGACGGCCAGGGCCACCCGGTCCGCGTCGCCGTCATCGACACCGGCGTGGACGTCAAGAACCCGCAGCTGAAGGACGCCGTCGACGCCAAGGCCGGCTCCGACCTGCTCTCCGACGCCAAGGACGCCGACAAGGGCCCCACCACCGACCCCGTCGGCCACGGCACCAAGGTCGCCGGCATCATCGCGGCGCGCCCCTCCGCCACCAGCGGTTTCGTCGGGATCGCCCCGGAATCGGTCATCATCCCGATCCGGCAGAACAACGAGAAGGGCGCCGGCACCTCCCGGACCCTCGCGGTCGGCATCAAGCAGGCCGTCGACGCCGGGGCCCGCGTCATCAACATCTCCCAGGACACCACGACCCCCCTGCGCCCCGACTCCGACCTGGAGCGCGCCGTCGAGGACGCGCTCGCCCGGGACGTCGTCGTGGTCGCCTCGGCGGGCAACGACGGGGCCGACGGCAAGTCCAGGGCGACCTACCCGGCCGCCTACCACGGCGTCCTCGCCGTCGGCGCCTCCGACCGCAACAACGAGCGCGCGCCGTTCTCCCAGTCCGGCGACTTCGTCGGCGTCGCCGCGCCCGGCGTCGACATGGTCTCCACCGTCCCCGGCGGCGGCCAGTGCGTCGACCACGGCACCAGCTTCGCCGCGCCCTACGTCGCCGGGGTCGCCGCCCTCATCCGGGCCAAGCACCCGGACTGGAAGCAGCACCAGGTCGTCGCCCAGATCCAGCAGACCGCCGAGCGCGCCGTCAACGGCCGCGACCGGCACATCGGCTGGGGTGTCGTCGACCCCGTCCGGGCGCTCACCGAGGACGACCACCCCCTGGACCGCGTCACCACCCCCCAAGGCCCGGCGCACGCAGTCGCCGCCCCCCGTCCCGCGGCCCTCCCCCTGGGCGAGACGCCGCGGGAGCGACAGGCGCGCCTGGCCACGTACACCCTGGGCGGCACGGCCGCCCTGGTCGCCGCGATCGCGGGTTCGGCCGTGGTCGTACGAGACCGTAACCGCCGCCGCCTGCCCTGAAGGAGCGGCACCGCATGAAGGAACCCATGACTCAGCCAACACCCCCACCCGGACCACAGCGCCCGCCCCAGGTCTGGGACACGCGCTTCGACCAGCGGCAGACGGGTCCGCCCGGCTTCGGACCGGCGCCCGTCTTCGGCCCGCCCCCGCAGAGCTCCGGCGGCGGCTCCCCGACGCGTGGTTCCGGCAAGCTCCGCAAGGCCCTGGCCATCGGGCTGGGGTTGCTGCTGGTCGCCGGTGCGGGCACGGGCGGCTGGCTGCTGTGGGGGCGGGACGGAAACGATTCCGCCCACAAGAAGAAGGGCCCGGCCCAAGCCGTCGACGCCAAGCTCGAGTGGGTGATCCCGATGCCCTCGCCGGACAAGGAGCATGCCCAGCGCATGGCCCCGGCGTGGTTCGTGAAGGACAACGTCGTGATGTCCACGCAGAAGACGGTGACGGCCTACAACGTGGAGACCGGCAAGCCCAGCTGGACCGTTCCCGTCCCCGGCTTCGCCTGCAACCGCTCGCCGGAGCCGGACGGCGGCATCGCGGTGGTCGTCTACGGCAAGGGCGAGTTCGAATGCGACCTGGCGATGGCCGTCGACCTGGAGCGCGGGCGCACGCTGTGGTCCAAGGAGCTCACCGACTCCCGCGGCAGGAAGGACTCCCACGACACGGCCAACATCTCCTTCTCGCGGGGCGTCGTCACCTTGTCGAGCGGGCTCGAACCACGCGTGTTCGATGCCCGCAGCGGAGAGCGGCGCAAGCCCCTGGACTTCGGCTGCCGGCAGCAGGGCGCGGTCGCGGACGGCACCCAGCAGCTCACTGTCGCCCAGTGCCAGATCTACGGGCGCCAGTTCGTCATGAACGTGGACCCGAGGACCGGCGTGGAGAAGTGGACCTGGAAGGTCCTCGACGGCATCACGGTGCTGAACGTCCTCTCCGTTCAGCCTCCCGTGCTGGCGGTGGCGCGGGAGAACGATCACGACCCCTCGGATCTGGTGGTGCTCGACGACAAGGGCCGGCTGAAGAACCTGATATCCGTCTCCGCCGGCCCGTACGAATTCGGGGACTGCAAGCCGCGTCTGCTGGATTCCTGCCGCAGGGCGGTGACGGACGGGGACACGCTCTACCTGGCCACGCGCAGCGACAAGGTCATCGACAACGGCTCCAGCCCCAACGCCATCGCCTCGATCGACCTGAAGACGGGCAAGGCGCGCTGGACCGTTCCGCTGGCCGAGGACCGCACCAGCCGGCCCGTGGCGATGCACGAGGGGCGCCTGCTCGTCTACCAGCAGGCCACCCGGGACGAGAGCGGAAAGCTGCTGTCCCTCGACCCGGCCAACGGCGAATCCACGGTCTTCATGAAGCTGCCCCAGGACTCGGTGGAGCGGGAGTTCGGACTCCGCGGCGGTACCGCCTATTTCCGGGACGGCCGCTTCTACCTGGTCCCGGAAGAAGGCATGACGGCGACGGAAACGATGATGATGTCCTTCCACTGACCGGTGACCACTGATCCGCGAAGTCCCCGCCGAGAGCCGCAGAACGAGAACGCAGGAGCCCAGTCAGTGTCCCAGCCGCCCCAGCCACCGCAGTACGGCTATCCACCCCAGCGCCCGTCGACGCCCATGCCGCCGCTCGCGCCGCCGTTCCCCCAGCCCTCCGCGGCATCCCCGGCACCTCCCGGCCCCGGCCGTCCCGCATGGCGCAAGCCGGCCCTCATCGGCCTGGTCCTCGCCCTCGTGGTCGCGGCGGGCGGCTGGGGGCTGTGGTCGTTCCTGGGCGGTGAGCCGTCGGGGAAGAAGAAGCCGGCCGAAAGCGCGAAGACCTCCGCCGGATCGGTGGTGTGGATGGCGGATTCCCGCACCAAGCCCGACGACAAGAGCATGAAGGAGGCGCTCGGCACCTGGTTCACCTCCTCGCTCGTCGTCAAGGCCGAGCCGGACATGGTCACGGCCTACGACATCAAGACCGGTGAGAAGAAGTGGTCGTTCCTCCTCATGGGCTCGCTCTGCGCGGCCTCCCGGGAAGCCGAGGGGAACGTGGCGGTCATCGCCGTGGAGTTCGAGAATGTCTGCACCCACCTGATGACCTTCGACCTGCGTGACGGCCACCGGACCTGGGAGGAACTCCTCGTCGAGAAGAAGGAGGCGGGCGACGCACTCGATCCCCGCAAGTGGGGCAAGAGCGGTCCCGAGATCGCCCTCCACGCCGGCCATGCCTACGTGACATGGGCCACAGGCGAGCAGACGCGCCGTCTCAGTGACGGCAAGCGCGTCGAGGAGCAGAAGCACGACGCCTGCGAAATCGTCGACTCCGCGGGCGGCGAGCGGCTGATATCCATCACCTACTGCGACGGCACACGCGACATCAAGCTGCGCTCCCTCGACCCGAGGAAGCTGGACAAGCCCAAGTGGAGCCGGACCATCGACCGGAACGACGGCTTCGTCACCATCATCTCCACCAATCCGCTGGTCCTCAGCCAGGCCCCCGGTAAGGGCGGCGCCGATGCCCGCTACGACTTCGTCGTCCTGGACCCGGACACCGGACAGGAGAAGGCGCGCGTCGCCTACAACAGCTACTGGCTCCTGGGCAGTTGCTTCCTCCCGATGTCCGGCTGCACCGGCGCCCTGGTCGACAAGGGCTCCCTTTACGTCGCGGGCAAGGGCGTCACCGCGGCCTACAACCTGGCCGACGGCAAGGAGCGCTGGACCTACAAGGCCGACGCCAACCGCTACACCACGCCCGTGGCCGTGCGGAACGGTCAGGTCGCCGCCTACACCGTCGCGACCCCCGACCGCCGCGGCCGGACGACCTACCTCGACGCCTCCACCGGCAAGCCCGTCCGCACGGTCGAGCACTCGGACCGCGACAAGGACCGCAAGAACGAGGCGATGATGTCCAGGATCGAGGGCTTCCCCCGCCTGGTCAACGACCGCCTCCTCCTGATCAACGACGGCGGTTTCGCGGATGACCAGGCCGGAATGATCTACGCGATCAGCGCCCCGGCGAACGACGGCTGACGCCCGTGGGGGCATGCACCCGCACGCCCCCACGTCGTGACATCGCCGTCAGGCCTCCTCGACCTCGATGTCGAACTCGCCGTCCCGTACACCCAGCACGAACGCGTCCCACTCGCTCTTGGTGTACCGCAGCACCGTGTCCGGGTCGGCGGACGACCGCATTCCCACCGCCCCGCCCTCCAAATAGGCGATCTCCACGCGCTCCTCCGAGGTGTCACCCGGCGCGCTGAGCCACTCCGCGCCCGAGATGTCCATGGCGTACAGAGCTTCCTTCTCTTCTTCAGTGGCCACTGGGCAGGGCTCCTCTTCCGATCTTCCGACGGTACGGGTGCGAGGCACCGCGGCTGACGCTAGCAACCGGCGAGGGCACGGCGGCGGGAGTTCGGTCACCTGCCCCCCGACCGACTGTATTTCCGTAGGACAGAAAGCCATTCATTCCATGACGCAACCGCCACCGTCCACGCCGGACGGACCCGCCCGCACGCCCCAGATCTGGGACACCGACATCGCCCGGCGCTCCACGCCGCCGCCGGGCTTCGGACCGCCGCCCACGCAATTCGGCGCGGCCCCCGGCGGGGGCGGAGCGCCGCACGGCAGGCGCAAGGCGCTGATCGTCGTCCTGGCGCTCGCGCTCATCGCGGGCCTGGGCGGAGGCGGATGGCTGCTGTGGGGGAGGACACAGAAGGCCCCGCAGCACCGGGCCGGGCCGTCCGCGCCGCCGCGCGTCGACACCCGCCTCGACTGGATGGTCCCCAACCCCGACAAGGACAAGGCACTCCCCAACCCCAAGCACCCGGCCACATGGTTCGCGCACGGCAACGTCATCCGCACCTGGGACCGGCAGATCACCGCCCTCGACGTCCGCCAGGGCAAGGAGCAGTGGAAGATCGCGCTGCCGGGGGAGCTGTGCTCGGCTTCGCGCAGGCCCGACGACGACACGGTGGCGGTGATGTACAGGAAGGACGGAGACGCCTGTACCGGCCTGATGGCCGTGGACCTCAAGAGCGGGCGGCAGAAGTGGGATCGGCGCATTCCGCTGCATGACGAGCGTTCCTCGGACTACGGCGACCCGCAGGTCGTGGTGATCAGGGACAGGGTCAAGGTCATGGGCCGCAGCGAGTCGGCGACCTTCGCGGCCGGTGACGGGGAGGTCCTGGAGCACCCCAGGCTCAGCATTGCCGAGAACTGCATGGAGGACCGGTCCGTGACGGACGGGAAGACCCTGCTCTCCGTGCTCCGGTGCTCCACGGCCAGCGACCGTGAGTTCGTCCAGCGCATCGACCCCGGTACCGGCAAGGAGGATTGGACCTGGAAGGTGCCGGAAGGCCTCACCGTCCGGGGAGTGCTCTCCGCGGATCCCGTCGTCGTGACGGTCGGCAGAACGGACACCCCGATCACCGCCACGGACCTGATCAGCATCAGCCCCGAGGGCCGGACGAGGGCCGTCATCTCCCTTTCGGACGACGGCGGCACGATCGACGCCGTCGTTCGGAAGGACACGGTCTACCTGGCGACCGGGGACAAGGAGACCGCGGCGAGCACCACGGAGAACCGCATCATCGCCGTCGGCCTGGCCAAGGGCGAGAAGCGCTGGGAGAGCAACGCCGGCGGCAACCGGGTCGGCAGACCCATCGGATTCATCGGGGACAAGCCGCTCATCTACCAGATGCCGCAATCGGGGGAGGGCGGAAAACTGGTCACCCTCGACCCGCGCGACGGTGCGGCGACCGTGTTCAAGCGGCTGCCGGCGGAAAGCTCCGAGACGGAACGCGCAGTCGCCGCTCTGGGCGAGGTGTATTTCCGCAACGACAGGCTCTTCATCGTTTCGAATGCGGCGCTCAGGAACGAGAACTTGATGCTGTCGTTCAGTTGAGCCACCGCCTTACTGCCCCCTTTGCCTCAGCCGACAGTTCACCGGAGTCCTCCGTGCCCCACCCACCGCAGAACCCGATGCCGCAGCCCCCGTCCCACCCCCTGCCGCCGCTCCAGCCCCCGCCCTCGATACCCTCACACGCGCCGGGCCGCGCCCCGGGGCCGCGAGGAGGGCGCCGCAAGGCCTGGGTCATCGGGCTGCTGCTCCTCCTGCTGCTCGCCGGCGGTGGCGCCTATGCCGTATGGGCCGGCCATGAGGGAGACGCCGAGCCCTCCGCGGCACACGCTCCGAGTGCCGTCGCCGCCGGCGCGCAGGCTTGGAAGAAGGCCGCCCGCACCGAGCCGTCGCCGAGCGCCAAGCACGCGTCAGGAACCTGGTTCACCCGGAGCACGGTGGTCAAGGCCGAACCCGACATGATGACGGCCTACGACCTGAAGACCGGCACGAAGCAGTGGTCCCTGGTACTCGACGGCGTCCTGTGCGCCGCGTCGAGGGACGCCGACGCGGACCGTGTGCTCATCGCCCTCAAGAAGTCGGGCACCTGCGATGCGATGACGGTCATCGACATCCGCCGGGGCTCCCGGCTTTATTCGCAGCCCATTGCCCTCCACACCATCGGCGATCCGGATCTGGACAACTTCCGGCCCGACAAATGGCAGGTGGAAATGGAAGTGGCAGTCAGTGGAGGTCACGGCCTGATCACCTGGGCCACGGGAGCCAAGGTCATCCGCCTCGGCGACGGCAAGACGGTGGGGGAATCGCCCGAGAAGGAGTGCCGCATCGTCGGCGCGGCCGGAGGGGCCCACCTGCTGACGCAGCGTCGCTGCGGACAGCGCACCACGGTGCGTTCGCAGAACCCGGACGCGTTCGACCGTCCGCGGTGGACATGGGAGGGGCGCGAGGGGGAGGACGTCGCGGGTGTGATCTCGACGAGCCCCGTCGTGCTGCTCATCAGCGTCGGACAGGCTCGCCCCCTGCAAGTGGTGGCCCTCGATGGCGACGGCAAGGAGCGCTCCCGCATCGAGCTCCGGCGCGACCACGAGACCAGCGCCTGCTCGTCCGGCATGAGCAAATGCCCGGAATATCTCGTCGACGGGGACACGGTCTACGTCGCCCGCAAGGGGTCCACGACCGCCCACGACCTGGCGAACGGTCGTGAGAAGTGGACGTACAAGGCCGACGCCAATCGGACGGCGTTCCCCGTCGCGGTGCAGGGCGGGCAGCTCGCCGTCTACGTCGCCGGGACCCCCGAGCGTGTCGGCGAACTGAGCCGCGTGTCCGCCCGCACGGGCGAAGCGGTCCGCACCACCCGGCTCGCCGACGACCTCCGAACGACCGAGTGGCGCCTCGCGCGCAAGGGCGCGGTCGCGCATCTCAAGGAGGGGCTGCTGTTGTTGGTCAACGAGGGTGTGCTGGATTCCGTGGACACGGACGTGGTCGTCGCGGTCGCCGCGCCCTGACGGGGACCGGCCGCGATCGAAGCCCCCTGACGGGCGTCGGACGCGACCGGCCGCCCGGGGTGGTGACAGTGGGGTCGACTAGATTGTCAGGTGCGAATTTCCAGGCCATTCGATGCGCCATCAACTCTGGGGGAAGGTGAAACATGTCGGGTATCCAGAAGATTGACGATGCGGCATTCATCGCGTTCGAGAACAGCATCCGCGAAGCGAGCGCGGCGCTGTCGTCGAACCTGAAGTCCTTGGTGAACGCCGTCGCTCAGGCGCAGGGGGCGTGGTCCGGTGAGGCCGCGAGGGCCTTCGTGAGCGCACAGCGGGAGCTGAACGACGACCACGACGCCGTACGCCGGCTGATCGACGGCATCCACGACGCGGTCGCCCTCACCCGTAAGTCCAGCCATGCCAACGACGCTGATGTCATGGCAAGTTTCAAGAGCATCGACGTCAACGGCTCGGCTGCGGGCGGCCACCTGGCCGCCGGCAGCACGCAGACCGGTCTGAGTGCCGGTCTCGAAAGCAGGATCGACGCCTACTGAGGCATCTGCCCGAGCGGCATTCCATTACCGAGTACGTGAGACGAGTGGGGGACGCATGTCCGGAAACGACGGAATTCTCAAGGTTCAGTACAGCGGGCTGGGCCACACGGCATCCGACATCAGGGCGGCCGCCAAGGTCGTGGACCAGCAGCTGGAGGCGATCTGGGCCGCGGTCAACAAGGTGACCCACGGCTGGGAGGGCGAGGCCTTCCAGATGATGCAGGCCGCCAAGCAGCAGTGGGACGCCCGGGCGAAGCACATCCAGTCGGTCCTGGATGACGTCGCCCGCAAGATCGACAGCGGCAGCGCGCAGTACCAGCACACCGACCGCAAGGCGGCCGGGCTGTTCCAGGGCCTCGGCGGCTGACCGGCGTCGCGCAAGGGGTGGGCGGCGCCCCGGGCGATCAGCGGAACCGCCATGTACGAGTGCAGCCCGGCCCGGCCCA